>JBBSPV010000017.1:0-71061 GCA_038258425.1 Solirubrobacterales bacterium
CCCCGCCACCCCGCCACCCCGCCACCCCGCCACCCCGCCACCCCGCCACCCCGCCACCCCGCCACCCCGCCACTCCGCCACGCCACCCCGCCACCCCGACCCCGGCAGCCGCACGTCACTCCGCCGGGCGGCGTGCGAACATGCGTTCGATGATCGTCGCGCTGCAGCTGCCCCGTTTCGCGCTCGCCGTGGCCGCGGGGCGGGAGGCGCCGGCGCAGCCGGGTGCCGGTGGCGAGGCCGCAGGCCGAGACCTGACCCAGCTGGCTCCGCTGGCGCTGGCGCCGGAGGCTGGACGCGAGCCGGTGGTGGGCGAGGCCTCCGCGGCGGCCGAGGCCTACGGCGTGCGCACCGGGATGCGGCTCGGAGAGGCGCTCGCCCGCTGTCCGGCGCTGCAGCTCGTCCCGCCCGACCCGGCCGGGGTCGCCGACGCGCACGACCGCCTGCTCGGCGCCCTGGAGGCGATCGGCGCCGCGGGGGAGGGCGGCCGGCCCGGCCTCGCGTTCTTCGAGGCCCACGCGCTGCGCCATCTCCACGGCGACCTCGGCGGCGTCGTCGCCCAGGCTCGTCGCGCGGCCGGCCGTCCCGCCCGCGTCGGCGCCGCGCCGACGCGCTTCGCGGCGCTGGCGGCCGCGTCCCGCGCGCGCCCGCGCCGGACGGAGGTGATCGAGCCCAAGGGCGTCCGTCGCTCGCTCGCGCCCCTGCCGGTGGCGCTGCTCACCGACCTCGCCGAGGGCTGCCTGGACGGGGCGGACACGCTGCTCGCGGCGCTGCCGGAGCCGCTGGAGCGCCTCGGCGTGCGCACGCTCGGCGACCTCGCCGCCCTGCCGCGCTCCGCGGTGGCCGACCGCTTCGGCGCCGCCGGCCTGCGCGCGCACGAGCTCGCCTGCGGGCGCGACGGCCCGCTGCGTCCGCGCGTGCCCGTGGAGCAGCTGGAGGAGGCGCTCGAGCTGCCCGAGGCGGCGTCCGGTCCCCAGCTCGAGCAGGGCCTCGGCCTGCTGATCGACCGCCTGCTCGCCCGCCGCGAGCGGCGCGGCCGCGCCCTGCGCAGCGCGGTGCTGGCCGCCGCGCTCGTCGAGGGCGGGACCTGGCGCGAGCGCCAGACCTTCCGCGAGCCGCTGGCGGACCCGCGGCGCATGCGGCTCGTCCTGGCGCCAAAGCTCGCCGGCCTGCCGGCGCCGGCCGAGGTCCTGCGCCTGCGGGCGGAGGGCTTCGGCCCGCCCGCCGGTGCCCAGGGCGCCCTGCTGGCCGAGCCCGCGACGGCCCGCTCGGCCCGGCTGCGGGAGGCGATCCGGCAGGCCCGCGCGGCCGCGGGACCGGACGCGGCGCTGCGCGTGCTCGAGGTCGATCCCGACTCGCGCGTGCCCGAGCGCCGGCTCGTGCTCGCCCCGTGGGAGACCTGAGGTGAGCGGTCCCAAGCGCCTGAACGCCCCCGCGGCCGTCCACGTCCGCGAGGGCCCGAGCGGGCGGCCGGCCGCCGTCGAGGACCGGCAGGTCGAGGCCGTGCGGGAGTCCTGGCTCGTCGAGGACCGCTGGTGGACGGACGAGCCGCTGCGCCGGCGCTACTGGGAGGTCGTCACGGCCGACGGCCGCAGCCTCGTCGTCTTCCGCGACCTCGGCTCGGGCAGCTGGTTCGCCCAGCGGGCCTGAGGGTACGCCGCCTGGCCATGGGTGAGATCTCGCTACGGGACCGGCTCGGGCTGCCGCCCGGTCCCGTGGATCTGTCTCGGATCGACACCCACGGCAAGCCGTCTGGACCCAAGAACAAGACGGAGGCGCGCGGCAAGCGTGAGGAGCTGGGCAGCGAGCTCGCCGACCTCCAGGAGCGGTTGTGGGCCGAGGCCAAGGTGAAGGACTCCAGGCGGCGCCTGCTGCTGATCCTGCAGGGGATGGACACCTCGGGCAAGGACGGCGCCATCAAGCGCGGCCTCGGGGGCCTGAACCCGAAGTGGGTCCACGCGGTCGGCTTCGAGGCCCCGACGAAGCAGGAGCTGCGCCATCACTTCCTCTGGCGCATCCGCCGCCAGGTGCCCGAGCCGGGGCTGATCGGCGTCTTCGACCGGTCGCACTACGAGGACGTGCTCGCCGCACGCGTCCGCGAGCTGGTCCCCGAGGAGGAGTGGCGCGGGCGCTACGAGGAGATCAACGCCTTCGAGCACGAGCTCGCCGACGACGGCGTGACCATCGTGAAGGTCTTCTTGCACATCTCGTTCGACTACCAGCTCGAGCGCCAGCTGCGCCGCCTCGATCGTCCGGACAAGCGCTGGAAGTTCGACCCCACGGACATCGAGGACCGCGAGCGCTGGGACGGTTACCGGACCGCATACGAGGAGGCGCTGGAACGCTGCAACACTCCGTGGGCGCCCTGGTACGTCGTCCCGGCCGACCGCAAGTGGTACCGGATGTGGGCGGTCGGACGGCTCGTGCTCGAGACCCTGCGCGAGCTCGATCCGCAGTTCCCGACGCGGCCGGAGCTCGACCTGCCGGCGCTGCGCGAGCGGCTCGAGCGCAGCTAGCGGGCCGGCCGAGGGCGGGTCGGTCCGTCCGTCGTCCATGCGAACATGTGTTCGTCATGTACGTCGAGCTGCACTGCCACTCCGCCTACTCGTTCCTCGACGGCGCGTCGCTGCCGGAGGAGCTGGCCGCGGCGGCGTCGCAGCTGGGCTACGAGGCGCTCGCGCTCACCGACCACAACGGTGTCTTCGGTTCCATGGAGCACGCGCAGGCGGCCCGCGCGCTCGGCCTGCGGGCCATCCACGGCGCGGAGGTCGACGTCACGGACGCCGTCGGTGACCGGCACGGCACCGGCTCGCGTCACCTGACGCTGCTCGTCGCCGATCACCACGGATGGCGCAACCTCTGCCACCTGCTCACCCGGGCGCACGCGCACACCCGGGCGCCCGACGGCGGGCGGGTCATCCTGCCGGCCTCCGTGCCGCTGGAGGCGGTCCTCCAGCACGCCGAGGGCCTCGTCTGCCTCAGCGGCTGCGCGCGCCAGGGCGTGCGGGACGAGCCGACGCTGCGCCGGCTGCTCGCCGCCTTCGGGCCCGAGCGCCTGCGGGTCGAACTCCAGCGCCCCTTCCAGCGCCACGACCGGGCGCTCAACCGCGGGCTGGCCTCGCTCGCGCAGCGGCTCCGGGTGCCGTGCGTGGCGACGGGCAACGTCCACGCCCACGCCCGGGAGCGGGCGGCGCTGCAGGACGCCTTCGTGGCGATCCGCGAGCACGCGACGCTCGACGCCTCCGAGCCGGTGCGCCGCGGCAACCACACCCACGTCCTCGCCTCGCCGAAGGCGATGGCGGCGCGCTTCCCCGACCACCCGGACGCCGTGCGCGAGAGCGTGCGCCTAGCCGAGCGGCTGACCTTCGACCTCTCATCCGACCTCGGCTACCGCTATCCCGGCGCCGACGACGAGGACGCCGACCGCCGGCTGGCCGAGCTGTGCTGGGCGGCGATGGACACGCGCTACCCGGCCCGGCACGCGCGCCGGGGCGACGCCTACGCGCGCCTGGAAGAGGAGCTGCGGGTCATCCGCTCGCTCGGGCTGTCGGGCTTCTTCATCCTGCACCGGGACCTGCTCGAGCTCGCGCGCGAGGTGGCGGTCGAGGTCCGGGGCCCGTCGACGGCGCGGGCGCTGCTGCCGCCGGGCCGCGGGCGGGGGTCGTCCGTGTCGTCCATCGTCTGCTACCTCACGGGCCTCTCGCACATCGACCCGATCGAGAACGACCTCTTCCTCGGGCGCTTCCTCAACGAGGACCTCACGGCGCTGCCCGACATCGACCTCGACTTCCCGCGCGACATCCGGGAGGTGCTGATCCCGCGCGTCCACGACCGCTACGGGCGCGATCGGGCGGCGCTCGTGGCGGCCTTCCCGACCTACCGGTCCCGCGGCGCGATCCGCGAGATCGGCAAGGCGCTCGGGCTGCCGCCTGGGGAGATCGAGCGGGTCGCGCGCGTGGCCGAGCCGTGGGCGCAGGCGGTCGAGGAGGACGTGGAGCTCGCCCTCGGCGCCGCCGCCGAGGCGGCGGAGGGGACGGGGACCGCGCGGGCGGCCGCGGCGGCCGCGGGCGGCGTCCCGGTCGACGACGGCGGTCCCTCGCCGCCCGGTCCACCCCCATGGACGCCGGAGGCCGGCGCGCTCGCGCTGGCCGCGGTCGGGATCGCGCGCAACCGGGCCGGCGGCCCGGACCCGGCGGTCGACGGTGGGGCCGGCTTCCATACCCAGCCGGCTTCGCCGGCGGGCAGGCCCGACGCCTACGGCGACACGAACGCACGGGAGGCGCGGGCCGGGCGTACCGCGTTCAACCACGGGGACAAGGGGTGGGCGCCCGAGGGGGCGACGGGCGCGGGCGCGCAGGCGGCGGGCGCGTCGGGCGCCCTGCAGGGTCGCTGGGGCTGGTTGGCGCGGTTGGCGCAGGAGGCCTACGGGCTGCCGCGCCACCTCTCCCAGCATCCGGGCGGGATGATCGTCTCCACCCGGCCGCTCGTGGATTGCGTGCCGCTCGTCCCGGCCGCCATGACGGGTCGGCAGATGTGCCACTGGGACAAGGACTCCTGCGCGGACGCGGGCTTTCTGAAGATCGACCTGCTCGGCCTCGGAATGCTGTCGGCCGTCGAGCGCTGCGTGGAGGAGATCGCGCGCACCCGCACGGAGCGGATCGACCTCTCGCGCATCCCCTTCGACGACGCGGCGACCTACGACGCGATCCAGGCCGCGGACACCATGGGGGTCTTCCAGATCGAGTCGCGCGCGCAGATGCAGTCCCTGCTGCGGACGCGGCCCGAGTCGCTCGACGACCTCACGATCCAGGTGGCGATCGTGCGGCCGGGGCCGATCGTCGGCGGGGCGGTCAACCCGTACATCGACCGCAAGCAGAAGCTGCGGGCGGACCCGGCCTTCGAGGTCCCCTACGACCACCCGTCGCTCGAGCCGGTGCTGCGCGACACGCTCGGCACGATCATCTTCCAGGACCAGGTGATCGAGGTCGCGCAGGCCTTCGCCGGCTTCTCGCCCGGGGAGGCGGAGGGGCTGCGGCGCGCGATGAGCCGCAAGCGCTCCGCGGCGGCGATGCAGGCCCATCACGCCCGCTTCGTCGAGGGCGCCGAGCGGACCCATGGCGCCGACCGCGAGACGGCCGAGCGGGTCTTCACGATGATCGCCGGCTTCTCGGGCTTCGGCTTCCCCAAGGCGCACGGCGCCGCCTTCGGGCTGCTGGCCTACCAGTCGACCTGGCTGCGCGTGCACTACAAGCCGGAGTTCACCGCGGCGCTGCTCAACGAGCAGCCCATGGGCTTCTACCCATCCGACACGCTGATCCACGAGGCGCAGCGGACGGGGATCGAGGTGCTCGCGCCCGACGTCAACGCCTCGCGCGTGCTCTGCCATGTGGAGGAGTCGGGCGCCGCGGCGCAGCGGCCGCGGATCCGCATCGGCCTGGGGTATCTGACCGGCGCGCGGACGGCGGAGGTCCAGTCGCTCGTGGCCGAGCGCGAGGCCGGCGGCCCGTTCCGCTCGCTCGGGGAGCTCGCCTCCCGCTCCGGGGCGAACCGGGCGGCGCTGTCGGTGCTCGCCTGGTCCGGCGCGTGCGACGGGCTGATCGGCGCCCGCACCGAGCAGGCGCGGCGCACGGCGCTGTGGCGCCTCGGGGTCGCCACGCCGGCGAAGGGCGCCATGGGCGGCGCCCAGCTCGCGCTGGCGCTCGAGCTGCCCGACGCCCCGCCACTGGCGCCGCTGGAGGCGTGGGAGCGGATGGTGGCCGACTACGCCACGACCGGCATGACCGCCGGGGCGCACCCGATGGCGCTGGCGCGCGAGCAGCTGCCGGCCGACGTCGTCGACTCGGCCGACCTCCGGCGGCTGCGCCACGGGACGCGGGTCCGGCTCGGCGGCCTCGTCGTCGCCCGCCAGCGGCCCGCGACGGCCAACGGGATCGTCTTCATGCTGCTCGAGGACGAGCACGGGACGATCAACCTCGTGGTGCCGGCCGAAACCTACGATCGCGACCGGCTGGTGGTCCGGGGCGAGCCGCTGGTGTTCGCCGAGGGGCGCCTGGAGAAGCACCCGAAGGCGGCGGGGGCGATCAACGTCGTGATCGACCGCCTGCGCCCACTGGACCTCGGCCGGGCGGGCGAGGCCGTCGCCGACGTCGTGGCCCTGTTGCCCGGGCCGCGGGAGGGCGGCAGCCCGGACGAGCTGGCCGACGCTGCGCCCGCCGAGCCGTGGCTGCCCGCCGTCGCGGCCGCCGGCGGTGGACGGCCGGCGCGCGACGTGCGCGACTTCGGCGCCGTCGCGCCGCCCGTGCAGAGCTTCGCGCAGGGACGGCGCCGCTGAGGTTCCCTGACGGCCGCCCGCCCCGGCCCGGGACGCCCGCCGCTACCCTCGGCTCTCGTTCCGCCCGTCGGTGGCAGCCGTGCAGCGGCGGAACGACCGTTCCGGCCGTCCACCGGACGGGTATGTGCGAGCCGCTGAACTCAAGGAGACGTCCGATCCATGAGCCACCCTGACGTCATCGTCGCGTTCTACGACCACGAGCATGAGCTCGCCGGTGAGTCGCGCCGCTCCGTCGTCGACTGGGGTGGGGACGACCTGTTCACGAGCGCGCCGCGCCGGCGCCGCTTCGAGCGGCTCGACCGTCCCTCGCGCGAGGAGTGCCTGGACCGGCCCGCCCCGGCGTCGGCCGGCGAGCACGCACCGACCGCCGAGCTCGAGCCCGCCGATACGCCGGCGCCGTCCGCGCCCGCCGACCTGGCCGGCTGGGCCGACCTCGTGCCCGCCGCCTCGGTGCCGCCGGTGACCTCCGAGCGCCGCACGATCACGGTGACCGGCCACCCGGAGACCGCCCGTCGCGGCCCGGACCGAGTGACCCGCAGCGCTCGCCGGCCCCGCCCCGCGCCGACGCTCGACGACCGGATCGGCCCCCGGCCGGACCGGATCGCCGCGTGGGCGTGCACGCTCGGCCTGCTCCTCATCCTCATCGCCGTCGCCCCGGCGAACGCCGCGGCGCTCTAGGTCCGGCGCGTCGCCAGGGGCTCGACCCCGCGGCGCACCGGGACACCCGTGATCCGGTGCGCTGACCGCCCGCGCGCGCTAAGCTCACCTTTCGTAACCTCCTTCGCGGACTGAAGGACTCGAGGCACGATGACCCGGCGGCTCACCCTTCAAGATGGACCTCGTGCGCGGACCGCCGTAGCGACGCGCACGCCGCCCGGCGAGTGCGATCCGGCCCTGCACGAGGCGGTCGAGCTCGTCGGCAAGCGCTGGACCGGCGCGATCATCCACGTGATGCTCCAGCGCCGCCGGCCGATGCGCTTCTCCGACGTCCGCCAGGCCGTCCCGGACCTCTCCGACCGGCTGCTCTCCGAGCGCATGAAGGAGCTCGAGGCCCGCGGGATCGTCGAGCGCCACGTGCACGTCGAGTCGCCCATCCGCGTGGAGTACGAGCTCACCGGCATGGGGCGCGCGCTGGGCCCCGCCATGCGCGAGCTGCGCAAGTGGGGCCTGCGCTACCTCGGCTGACGCGCGGCCCCGCCGGCTGACGCGTCTGTCCCGCCGGCCGGCGCGTCTGTCCCCAGGGCGCAGTCGCCCGCCGGTCACGCTGTCCGCGGGGACAACCCCGGGGGCGGCGACCGCCGGTACGCTCCGGCGACCTTGAGCCCCGCAGACGCCGACCCGCCCCAGACCACCGACGAGGTCCTCGCCTACGTCGAGGATCACGAGATCCGCTTCATCAGACTCTGGTTCACCGACATCCTCGGCCGGCTGAAGTCCTTCTCGATCAACGCCGCCGAGCTCACGGACGCCTTCCAGGGCGGGATGGGCTTCGACGGGTCCTCCGTCACCGGCTTCAACCCGATCGAGGAGTCGGACATGATCGCGGTGCCCGACGCGAGCACGTTCGCGATGGTCCCGTGGCGCGCCGCGGACGCCGCCGGCGGCGTCGCCCGGATGTTCGCCGACATCCGCACGCCCGAGGGCCAGCCCTACGAGGGCGATCCGCGCCACGTGCTGCGGCGCGCCGAGGGACGCATGAAGGACATGGGGTTCGACCACTTCTTCGTCGGCCCCGAGCTCGAGTACTTCTACTTCCGCGACGCGAAGTCGACCGAGGTGCTCGACGAGGGAGGCTACTTCGACCTCACGACGCTCGACGCCGGCTCCGACGTCCGCCGCGACACCGTGCTCGCGCTCGAGCAGCTCGGCATCCACGTGGAGTACTCCCACCACGAGGTCGGCCCGTCCCAGCACGAGATCGACATCCGCTACGCGGACGCGCTGAAGATGGCCGACGACTGCATGACCTATCGCATCACGGTCAAGGAGTACGCGCTGAAGTACGGCTGGCACGCGACGTTCATGCCCAAGCCGCTGTTCGGCGAGAACGGCTCGGGCATGCACACGCACATGAGCCTGTTCCGCGGCGAGCGCAACGCGTTCTACGACGAACAGGACCCGTGGCACCTCTCCGACGTGGGCAAGGCCTTCATCGCCGGCCAGCTGCGCCACGCGCGCGAGATCTGCTCGATCTTCGCCCAGTGGGTGAACTCCTACAAGCGGCTCGTGCCGGGCTACGAGGCGCCGGTGTACTCCGCCTGGAGCCGGCGCAACCGCTCGGCGCTCGTGCGCGTGCCCCAGCACCACCCGGGCAAGGAGCCGACCACGCGGATGGAGCTGCGCTGCCCCGACCCGGCGTGCAACCCGTACCTGACCTTCGCCGTGCTCCTGCACGCCGGCCTGGACGGCATCGAGAAGGGCTACGAGCTCCCCGAGCCGATGGAGAAGAACCTCTACCACCTGAGCCCGGACGAGCGGCGCCGGCTGGGCATCGAGCAGCTGCCGGAGACACTCGGCGAGGCGATCGAGCTGACCTCGGAGTCCGAGCTGTGCCTGCGCGCCCTCGGCGAGCACGTGTTCAACCGCTACGTCGAGATCAAGCGCTCCGAATGGGAGGACTACCGCGTGCAGGTCACGCCGTGGGAGCTCGACCGCTACCTGTCGATCCTCTAGGGATCACGCCTCGAGCAGCGGCTCGAGGGCGGCCGGGTCGGTGACCGGGGCGCGGCAGGTGAAGGACTCGCAGACGTAGGCGGCGGCGCGGCCGTCGACGAGCGTGCGGCCCTCCAACAGGGGCACGCCGGCCGGGTCGGTGCCGTCGCCGCCGGCCAGCACGAGCCGCGGCCGGTGGCTCGCGCGCACCGCGGCCGCGAGCGGCGCGACGTCCTCGGGCTCTCCGACGAGTGCGACCTCGCGCACGGGCTGCAGCGCGAAGGCCATGGCTTGCAGCAGGTGCCCGAAGGCGACGGGGTAGCGCTGCACCGCCTCGCCGAGGGGGCGCATGACGGTCAGCGCCTGCTCCGCGTAGTCGCCGGCGCCCGTGAGCGCCGCCAGCCGCAACAGCCCCAGCGCCAGGGCGGACTGGCCGGACGGGATCGGCGTGTCCTCGATCTCCTTGCGGCGGGCGACGAGCTGCTCGTGGTCGTGGGCGGTGGAGAAGAAGCCACCGCGCTCCGGGTCGGCGAAGCGCTCGATCGTCTCGTCCGCGAGCGCCCGCGCCGCCGCGAACCAGCGCGGTTCGAACGTCGCCTCGTACAGCGTCAGCAGCGCCTCGAGCAGGTAGGCGTGGTCCTCGAGGTAGGCCGGCAGCCGCGCCTGACCGCGGTTGAACGTGCGCAGCAGCCGGCCGTCGCCGTCGCGCATGGTGTCCAACAGGAAGCCGGCGCACGTCCGCGCCGCGTCGAGGTAGTCCGGGCGCCCGAGTGCGGCTCCCGCGTCGGCGAGCGCCGAGACGGCCAGCGCGTTCCACGACGCCACGCGCTTGTCGTCGAGTCCGGGCCAGACCCGCGCCTCGCGGGTCGTCCGCAGCGCGGTCTTCCAGTCCGCGAGCTCCGGCGGATCGGGCGCCGCCCGCACGAGGATGTTCGAGCCTTCCCAGTTCCCGGCCTCCGTGACGCCGAAGTACGCGACGGCGGCGTCGCCCGCGACCGCGCGGACCTCGTCGAGCGACCAGACGTAGAAGCGGCCCTCGACCCCCTCGGAGTCCGCGTCGAGGGCCGAGGCGAAGCCGCCCTCGGGCTGGCGCAGGTCGCGCAGCATCCAGTCCAGCGTCTCCTCGCACACGCGCCGCAGCAGCGGGTCGCCGGACACCTGCCAGCCGTGCAGGTAGGCGCGGGCGAGCAGCGCGTTGTCGTAGAGCATCTTCTCGAAGTGCGGGACGAGCCAGCGGGCGTCGACCGAGTAGCGGGCGAAGCCGCCGCCGACCTGGTCGTAGATGCCCCCGCCCGCCATCGCGCGCAGAGTGTGCAGCGCCATCGGGCGCTCCCCCTGGCCGAGCAGGAACTCCAGCGCCGAGGCGGCGGGGAACTTCGGCGCGCCGCCGAAGCCGCCGCGGTCGGCGTCGTAGGCGCTACGCAGACCGCCCAGGGCCGCGTCCAGGACGCCCTCGGGCAGCTCGCCCGCGCGCCCGTCGATCGCCGCCGCGCCCTGCAGCCGCTGCAGCAGCGGGCCGGACTGCTCCGCGATCTGCTCGCGCTGGGTGCGCCACGCCCGCTCGACGCCGCCGAGCACCTGCTGCCAGGCGGGCATGCCCTGGCGCGGCTGGGGCGGGAAGTACGTGCCCGCGAAGAACGGCACGCCGTCCGGCGTGAGGAACGCGTTCAGCGGCCAGCCGCCCTGACCCGTCATGGCCTGGACGGCGTCCATGTAGATCGCGTCGACGTCCGGGCGCTCCTCGCGGTCGACCTTCACGCAGACGAACAGCTCGTTCATGACCTGCGCCGTCGCCGGGTCCTCGAAGGACTCGTGGGCCATGACGTGGCACCAGTGGCAGGCGGAGTAGCCGATGGAGACGAGCAGCGCCTTGTCCTCGTCGCGGGCGCGGCGGAACGCCTCGTCGCCCCACGGCAGCCAGTCGACAGGGTTCTCCGCGTGCTGCAGGAGGTACGGGGAAGTCTCGCTCGCGAGGGCGTTCATGTGACATCGATCGAAGGTCTGAGCTTGCGAGGACCGGAGAGCGAAACCGCTTCCCCGTCCGTGCGACGATACCTCGCATGTCCCACCACCGCGAAGCCATCAGTGCGTCCGGGGCGCCCGACGCCGTCGGTCCCTACGTGCACGCCGTCCGGGCCGACGGGCTCGTCTTCGTCTCCGGTCAGATCCCGCTGCACCCCGAGAGCGGGGAGCTCGTGGGGGAGACGGCGGCCCAGCAGGCGCACCAGTGCCTGAAGAACCTGTCGGCGATCGCGCAGGCCGCAGGCTGCTCCCTGGCCGCCGACGCGGTGAAGTGCACGGTCTACCTCGCCGACATGGGCGACTTCGGCGAGGTCAACGACGTCTACGCCGCGTACTTCGACGCGGACGCGCTCCCGGCCCGCGTCGCGTACGGCGTCGTCGCGCTGCCGCGGGGCGCCCGGGTCGAAATCGACGCGGTGCTGGCGGTGCCGGACTGATGCAGGTCACCGCCCGCGATGTCGAGCGGGTGCGCGAGGCGGTCGGCGCGATCGCCCGCCGGACGCCCGTGGTCAGCTCGCGGGCGCTGTCGGAGCGCACCGGCGGCCAGGTGCTGCTCAAGGCGGAGAACCTCCAGCGGACGGGCTCGTTCAAGGTGCGCGGGGCGGCCGCCAAGCTCGCGGCGCTCGGCCCGGACCGCGAGCGCGGCGTGGTCTGCGCCTCGGCCGGCAACCACGGCCAGGGCGTGGCCGCCGCCGCGGCGGCCTGCCGCGTCCCGTGCGAGGTCTTCGTGCCGGCGGACGCGCCCGTCGGCAAATGCGAGGCGATGGCGGCCCAGGGCGCGACGGTCCACCGCGCCGGCGAGAGCGTGGACGCCTGCCTGGGCGTCGCGCGCGAGCACGCGGCGGCCCACGGCATGGCGATCGTCCATCCCTTCGACGACCCGGAGGTCGTGGCCGGCCAGGGCACGCTGGGCCTGGAGCTGCTCGAGGACGTCCCCGGGCTCGCGACGGTGGTCATCCCCGTCGGCGGGGGCGGGCTGGCCTCGGGCGTCGCGCTCGCCGTCAAGGCGGCCCGGCCGCAGGTCCGCATCGTCGGCGTGCGGGCCGCGGAGAGCCGCCGGACGCTCGCCGACGGGATCGCCATCAAGCACCCCGGCGAGCTGACCGGCCCGCTGCTCGAGGAGCTGCTCGACGACCGGGTCGAGGTGTCCGAGGAGGCGATCGCCGAGGCGATGTACCTCTGCCTGGAGCGGGCGAAGCTCGTCGTGGAGGGCGCGGGCGCCGCGGGCGTCGCGGCCGTCCTCGGCGGCCACGTCCTGCCCGCCGCGTCCGGCGCCACGGTCGTCGTGCTCTCCGGCGGCAACGTCGACGCGGGCGTGTTGGCCAGCGTCGCCCGCCGGCACGAGACGGCCGTGGGGCGCCGGCTCGTGCTGCTCACCCGCGTGGCGGACAGCCCGGGCGCCCTGGCCGGGCTGCTGGACCGGGTCGCGCGCTCGGGTGGCAACGTCGTCGACCTCTCCCACGTCCGCGACGGAGTCGACCTCAACGTCCGCGAGACCGTGGTCGAGCTGGTGCTCGAAACGCGCGGGCCCGAGCACGCCGAGACCGTGCTGCGCGACCTGGACGGCGCGGGCTACCAAACGCGCCTGCTGGGCTGAGCCGGGCCGGCGCGCCGGTACCCTTTCAGGGTCGAGTCCCGAGAAAGCGAGCATCCTTCCCCGCATGGCCGTTCTGACGCCGTACACCGAGAAGACCGACGAGCAGCGCGCGATCATCGAGATGGTCCGCCAGTTCGTCGACGAGCAGATCCTCCCACAGGCCGCGCACTACGACGCGGCGGACGAGTTCCCGGCGCCGATCGTCGACCAGATGAAGGAGCTCGGGCTCTTCGGGGTGACGATCCCGGAGGAGTACGGCGGGATGGGGCTGGACCTCACGACCTACGCGATGATCGTCGAGGAGCTCTCGCGGGGCTGGATCTCGATCTCGGGCGTCGTGAACACGCACTTCATCGGCTCCTACCTGCTCATGAAGTTCGGGACCGAGGCGCAGAAGCAGCACCTGCTCCCGCGCATGGCCACCGGGGAGATCCGGGCCGCCTTCTCGCTGTCCGAGCCCGAGCTCGGGTCCGACGTACAGGCGATCAAGACGGCCGCCAAGCGCGTCGACGGCGACGCCTTCGAGATCAACGGCCAGAAGATGTGGGTCACCAACGGCCTGATGTCCGGCGTCGTCTTCACGCTCGTCAAGACCGATCCCGACGCCCAGCCGGCCCATCGCGGGATGACGTGCTTCATCTGCGAGAAGGAGCCCGGCGCGGGGCACAACACGGGCGCCTTCGCGGGCCTCGACGTCCCGCCGAAGCTCAAGAAGATGGGCTACAAGGGCGTCGAGTCCACCGAGCTGGTCTTCGACGGATACCGCTGCCCGGCCGACATGGTCCTCGGCGGCGAGGCCGACGGGCTCAACCGGGGCTTCGGGCAGATGATGGACGCGCTCGAGGTCGGTCGCGTCAACGTCGCGGCCCGCGGCGTCGGGATCGCCCAGCGCGCCCTTGAGCTGGCCCTTCGCTACAGCCAGGAGCGCAAGGCGTTCGGCAAGCCCATCGCCGAGCACCAGGCGATCCAGTTCAAGCTCGCCGACATGGCCACGAAGGTCGAGGCCGCCCGGCTGGTCACGCTCAAGGCCGCGCGCCTCAAGGACGCCGGCGAGCGCTCCGATCTCGAGGCCGGCATGGCCAAGCTCCTCGCGTCCGAGACCGGCAAGGAGTGCGTGGAGGACTGCTTCCGCATCCACGGCGGCTACGGCTACTCGAAGGAGTACGAGATCGAGCGGCTCTACCGCGACGCGCCGTTGCTGCTCATCGGCGAGGGCACATCGGAGATCCAGCGCATGGTGATCGGCAAGAAGCTCCTGCAACGCCACAAGATCTGAGCCGGCGGATGACCTCCTCAGACACCAGGGCCCTGGTCGCGAAGGCCGTCACGGACGTGCAGGCGCAGGTTCCCGCCCTCGCGAACCTCAAGCTCGTGATGGAGCTCGAGCTGCGCGGGCGCGGCGACGTCCAGCTCTACCGCGTGGAACTGCCCGGCCCCAAGATCACCAAGGACATCGCCTCGGACGCGAAGGTTCGGCTGTCCATCCCGCGCTCGCACTTCAACGAGCTCGTCGAGCACGGGCGGCTGCGCCAGTGGCGCGAGGCCTTCCAGTCCGGCGTCGCCCGCGCCACGGGGCCGCCCCAGACGCTCAAGCTCATCGAGACCGTCGTGGCCAAGCAGGAGGAGCGCGACCGCACCCGCCGCGCGCGGGCGCACTAGACGCGCACGCGGCGTCGCTCAGCCGGGCTGACAGGTGGGGCAGGACCAGGTCGTCCTGCCGCCCACCTGGTCCTTGCGCATCGGCGCCCCGTCCCGCGGGCACCGCTCGCCGGCCCCGCGGTGGGGGATGATCTCGCCCTTGTGGACGCCGCCGAGGCGGATGGCGTCGGCGATGGCGGCGCGCAGATGCCGGTGCAGGCGCCGCAGCTCCGTGTCGGTGAGCTCACCGGCCGGCCGCCGAGGGGCGAGCTTCGCGCGCCACAGCACCTCGTCGGCGAGCAGGTTGCCGACGCCGGCGATCACGCCCTGGTTCAGCAGCCGTGCCTTCAGCGGCGCCGTGCCCTTGCCGACCCGGCGCTTGAACTCGGCCAGGCCGACCTCGCCGGCGTCCGGGCCGACGTGGGAGAAGTCCGGCTCGATCAGCGCACGGCTGAGACGCCGCTTGTCCTGGAGGATGAGCCGCGTGCCGTCGGCGAACTCGAGGGTGAAGCGGGGGTGGGTGGGATGTTCTCGCGGCGCCGGCTCGCCGTCGACGACGATCCGCCCCGCCATGCCGAGGTGCAGGCCGAGGTCGGGGCCGTCCCCGTCCGTCTCGACCCAGAGGAACTTCCCGCGCCGGTGCGCGCTGGTGAGCCGCCGGCCCTCGAGCGCGGCGGCGATCTCGCCCGGAGCGTGGGGGCGGCAGACGTAGGTGTCGGCGTCGTCGACCGCGGTGATCTCGCGGCCGAGCGCCCGCTCGATCTGCTGGCGTGCGCGTTCGGCCTCGGGCAGCTCGGGCATCGAGGGAATCTACGGCGCCCGCGGGCGCACGGGTCAGCCGCCGGGGAGACCGGCGTCGACGATCAGCCAGCGGCCATCGGGGCGGCGGGTGATGCGTCCACTCTCGGCGAGGCGGCGCAGCGCCGTCGTGACGCTCGGTCGCCGGGCGGCGACCAGCGGGGCCAGCACGGAGTGGGTGAGGAAGTCCGGGAGCACGATCCCCGCCGGCGTCACCACGCCCCAGCGCTCGGCGAGGAGGCCCACGACCGCGACGAGCCGCTCGTCCATGGACGCCCACTGGGCGATCACGAGCTGGCGGCCGGCCATCTGGGTGCGCTGCGCGGATGCGGAGAGCAGCTCGGCGCTGAGCTCGGGCAGCGCCGCCGCCTCGACGAGCAGGCGCAGGTCCAGCAAGGCGACCGTCACGTCCTCGACGGCCCGCCAGGTCGTGTTGCGCGCGTCGCGCCACGGCTGCACGACGTCCCCGGGCCCGAGCAGCTCGCCGCCCACGCGGTGCTCGGCGGAGACGAGGCGCAGGATCGTTCCCGTGGCGATGACGAAGCCGTAGAGGCCGGGCGGCGACGCGTCGGCCTGCGCGTCCCAGGTCCCCCGCCGGATCGCCAGCACGCGCGTCTGGATCCGGCGCGCCACGCCCAGGCGATCGTCCGCGAGCCGGTCGCCGAGCCCGGGCACGGCGTCGAGCAGCGGTATCCGTGCGGCGAGGTGGCGCCCGCGCCGCGGCGACCGGCCGGCCGGCGGATGGGGTGCGGAGTGAGGTGAGGGGGGTTCGGCGAGCATCGCGGACGTACGGGACTGAGGCTCCCGGCCGCCCGGCCGCCCGGCCGGGGGCGAAGGACTTCCGATGTCTACGGTGCGCCGGCGCCGACCCTGTCCGAGCCGCGCCCACGCGGACCTGCAGCTTCCAATCTAGCGATCAGGCGCCGAGTCCCGCCGCCCGTCCGGCCGCGCTCAGGCGCTCGGCCATCTTGCGGTTCGCCTCGTCGATCATCTCCCCGTCGAACATCGCCGCGCCCTGGCCGGCGCGGCCCGCGTCGGCGTAGGCGGCGAGCATCGCCTCGGCCCGCTCCCACTCCTCCCGGGTCGGGGTGAATACGTCGTTGACGACCTCGATCTGGCCCGGATGGATCGTCCATTTGCCGTCGAGGCCGAGGGCGCGCACGAGCCGGGCGCGTTCCCGCAGGCCGTCGCGGTCCTCGACCGCCGCGTAGGGGCCGTCGATGGCCTGGATCCCGGCCGCCCGGGCAGCGACCACGAGCCGCGAGTAGAGGTAGTTGAGGTGGTCGCCGGGGTAGCCGTCCGGCGTCCCGCCGATCGTCGTGATGGGGATCCCGATCGCCGCGGAGTAGTCGCCCGGGCCGAAGATCAGCGTCTGCATCCGGTCCGAGGCCGTGGCGATCGCCTCGCAGGCGATCAGGCCCTGGGCGTCCTCGATCTGGGCCTCGATCCCGATCCGCCCGACCTCCCACCCGCGCGCGAGCTCGATCTGGGCGAGCAGCTTGGCGGTCATCTCCACGTCGCCGGGCGTCCGGACCTTGGGCAGCATGATCGCGTCGAGGCGGTCGCCGGCCTGCTCGACGACCCCGATGAGGTCCTTGTAGTAGTGCGGCGTGTCCGTGCCGTTGACGCGCACCACGACGGTCGGGGCGGCGAATTCGAGGTCGTGCAGGGCCCGGATGACCTGCGCCCGGGCCGCGTCCTTGCCGTCCTGGGCGACCGCGTCCTCGAGGTCGAGGAAGACCTGGTCGGCCTGCAGCCCGGCGGCCTTGGCGAGGAAGCGCTCGCTCGACCCGGGCACGCTGTGGCAGCTGCGGCGGGGGCGGGCGGTGGGGGAGGTCGGCATCGGCGCGGCAGCCTACTTCCACGCGTCCGTTCCCGGCTGTGGGCGCCCTTCGACGCCGGGCAGCGCTCTCGTTCGGTCTGGTCGAGGTGGTCCTTGACCCGCGCCACGCCGCTACTACCGGGACGTGGTCGCTCACGCGGACCGTGGGGGTCCGCGGGGCCGCCCACGTCTCTCCATACCGGAGGTGGTCGGCGCGGCGGTCCGCCGCGGACGAAGAGCCAGAGCCTCGTGGGCCACGACTGCGAAGGCGTCGGGTCGGGCGAGCTGCGTCGCCGCATGCTCGACCCGGTCGCTCGTCGTCTCGTCCGGCGGCTCCCAGCCCGCGGGCGCGAAGGCCCGGAAGGTCTCGAAGCCGGCCTGCACGAGCCGGCAGCAGGCCGCGGCGTCGTCGGGGCCGGCGGGTCGGATCACCCGTAGCGCTCAGCGAGCTCCGGATCCTTCTCGGCGAGCATGTCGGCGAGGTCGACCATGACCTTGGCCTGCTTCCAGGAGGCGTCGTCCTGCATCTTGCCGTCGATCATGTGTACGCCGCGGCCGTCGGGGATGGCCTCGAGGATCCGCTTGGCGAAGCGGACCTCGTCCGGGTCGGGGGAGAAGACCCGCTTGGCGATGGCGATCTGGACGGGATGCAGCGACCAGGTGCCGACGCAGCCGAGGATGTAGGCGGCCCGGAACTGGGCCTCGCAGCCCGCGACGTCCTTGATGTCGCCGTAGGGCCCGTAGAAGGGCAGGGCGCCGACGGCCGTGCAGGCGTCCACCATGCGGGCGATCGTGTAGTGCCAGGGGTCCTGCTGGTAGGTGGCGCGCGGGGCGTCGGGGGCGTCGGCGGCCGGGTCGGCGATGGAGACGTAGCCGGGGTGCCCGCCGCCGACGCGCGTCGTCTTCATGCGCCGGGACGCCGCGAGATCGGCGGGACCGAGCGAGACGCCCTGGATGCGCGGGGAGGCGGCCACGATCTCCTCGACGTGCGCCACCCCCTGGGCGGTCTCGAGGATCGGGTGCAGCAGGATCGGGCGCGAGACACCGTGGCGCGCCTCGAGCTGGGCGACGATGCGGTCGGCGTAGTGGATGTCCCACGGGCCCTCGACCTTGGGGATCATGATGACGTCCAGCCGGTTCCCGATGCCCTCGATGACCTGCGTGAGGTCGTCGAGCACCCACGGGGACTCGAGCGCGTTGACGCGCGCCCACAGCTGCGTCGAGCCGAGGTCGGTCTCCCGGCCGACCCGGATGAGGCCGGCGCGGGCGGCCTCCTTGCGGTCGACGGGGACGGCGTCCTCGAGGTTGCCGAGCAGGACGTCGACCGTCGGGGCGATGTCGGGGACCTTCGCGACCATCTTCTCGTTGGAGAAGTCGAGGAAGTGGATCATCCGCGACGGGAGCACGGGAATCTCGCGCACGGGCTCCGGGGCGTCGAGGGCCAGCGGCTTGAAGAAGTCCCGGGGAGAACGCATCGCCCGGACAATACGATTGCGCGCCCTATGAGCGAGTTCACCACGGATCAGCGCGAGCGAGAGAGCACCGGCGGTCACCCATACGGCCGCTACTTCGAGGAGTTCGAGGTCGGCGACGTGTACCGGCACTGGCCGGCGAAGACCGTCACCGAGGCTGACGACCACCTGTTCTGCCTGATCACCATGAACCACCACCCGCTGCACATCAACGACGTCTACGCGGCGCAGTCCCAGCAGGGTCGCAACGTCGTGGTCGGGCCCTACGTGTACTCGCTGGCGCTCGGCATGAGCGTCTCGGACGTGTCCGGCAAGGCGATCGCCAACCTCGCCACGGAGGCCCTCAGCCACCCGGCGCCGGTCTTCCACGGGGACACGCTGTTCGCCGAGACCGAGGTGCTCGAGACGCGCGAGTCGCGCTCCAAGCCCGACCGCGGGACGGTCAGGGTCCACACCCGCGTGCTCAACCAGGACGGCGTGCTCGTGGCCGAGTTCAAGCGCCTCGTGCTCGTGCCCCGGCGCGAGCCCGGCCGGCCCGTCTGAGCCCGGCCCCCGACCTCTCGTATCGGCTGACACGTTCGCAACCGGCGCGCCGGGAGGGGGTAGTGGCATGCAACACTCCCCCTGTCCGGCCGCGCCGGACCCATGAGCCGTTCCGACATCGAAGGAGCCCCCTGTGACCGACGCCGCCACCGACCTCACCTTCCATGCGCAGCTCAGGGACTGGGTGCAGGAGGCGGCTGAGCTGACCCAGGCCGCCGAGGTGCACTGGTGCGACGGCTCGGCGGAGGAGTACGACGCGCTCTGCCAGGCGCTCGTCGACGCCGGCACCTTCCAGCGGCTCTCGGACGCCAAGCGCCCGAACTCCTACCTCGCGCTGTCGGACCCGGGGGACGTCGCCCGCGTCGAGGACCGCACGTTCATCTGCTCCGAGCGGGAGGAGGACGCGGGGCCGACGAACAACTGGACCGACCCGGCCGAGATGCGCGAGACCATGCGCGGGCTCTTCGACGGCTCCATGCGGGGCCGGACGATGTACGTCGTGCCGTTCTCCATGGGGCCGCTCGGCTCGCCGATCTCCCACGTCGGCGTGCAGCTGACCGACTCGGCCTACGTCGCGGTCTCCATGCGGATCATGACCCGCATGGGCAAGGGCGCCCTCGACGTGCTCGGTGACGACGGCCACTTCGTGCCGTGCCTGCATTCCGTCGGGGCGCCGCTGGCGGACGGCGACACGGACGTGCCGTGGCCCGACAGCGAGACGAAGTACATCGTCCACTTCCCCGAGAGCCGCGAGATCTGGTCCTACGGCTCCGGCTACGGCGGCAACGCCCTGCTCGGCAAGAAGTGCCTCGCCCTGCGTATCGCCTCCGTGATGGCGCGCGACGAGGGCTGGCTGGCCGAGCACATGCTCATCCTCAAGGTCACCTCCCCCGAGGGTGCCGTGAAGTACCTGACGGGCGCCTTCCCGTCCGCGTGCGGCAAGACGAACCTCGCGATGCTCGTCCCGTCCCTGAAGGACTGGAAGGTCGAGACGGTCGGCGACGACATCGCCTGGATGAAGTTCGGCGCGGACGGCCGGCTCTACGCGGTCAACCCCGAGGCCGGGTTCTTCGGCGTCGCGCCGGGCACCGGCTACGAGACGAATCCGAACGCGATGGCGTCGATCGAGCACGACACGGTGTTCACCAACGGCGCCCGCACCGACGACGGCGACGTCTGGTGGGAGGGCATGACGGAGGAGCCGCCGGCGCACCTGGTCGACTGGCACGGCGAGGACTGGACACCGGCGTCCGAGGAGCCCGCCGCGCACCCGAACGCCCGCTTCACGGTCCCGGCCGACCAGACGCCGTCGATCGCCGACAACTGGGACGACCCGAAGGGCGTGCCGATCGACGCCTTCCTGTTCGGCGGCCGGCGCGCGTCCGTCGTGCCACTCGTGCGCGAGGCGTTCGACTGGGAGCACGGGACGTTCCTCGGCGCCACCATGGCTTCGGAGAAGACCGCCGCGGCCGACGGCGGCCTCGGGGAGCTGCGCTTCGACCCGATGGCGATGCTGCCCTTCTGCGGCTACAACATGGGCGACTACTTCGGCCACTGGCTCAAGCTCGGCAAGCGCGACGGCGCGGTGCTGCCGCGCATCTTCTTCGTCAACTGGTTCCGCAAGGACCCCGAGACAGGCTCCTTCCTGTGGCCCGGGTTCGGGGAGAACTCGCGCGTGCTGGCCTGGATCTTCCGCCGCTGCGAGCACGCCGCGGAGGCCGAGGAGACGCCGATCGGCTACATCCCCACCGCCGACGGCATCAAGCTGGACGACCTGGACATCGCCCCGGAGGACTTCGAGGCGGTGCGCACGGTGGAGGTCGACGCCCTGCGCGACGAGCTCGAGCAGACGCGCGAGCATCTCGAGACCTTCGGCGACGACCTGCCGCGGGAGCTGTGGACGCAGTTCGAGGCGCTCGAGGAGCGCCTCGGCGCGACGCGGGCCTAGAGCCCGGCGCAGAAGGCCTTGAAGGCCGCGGCGTCCGTGTGCGGGGCGCCGTGGCCGAAGAGCACGAGCGACGGCTCGAGGTCGCCGAGCGCCTTCGCGGAGGCGCGGTTGCGCTCCGGGTCGGGCGTCAGGAGGTCCAGCGGGAGCTGCAGGCCACGACGGCGCGTGAGCGTGTGCACGTTGCAGAGCACGTCGCCGCAGATCAGCACGCGGTCGGCCTCCCGGAAGAACACGACCTGGCCCCGGGAGTGGCCCGGCGCCTCGACGACCCGGAAGTCGCCGACCTCGTCGCCGGCGCGCAGCAGGCGGTCCACGCGGTGGCCCGGCCCGGTCATGAGCCGGTCGAAGCCCTGTGCCAGCGGGTTCGGCGGCTGGCGCTCGCGGATCAGGCGCGGGCGCTCGGCGGCGTCCGCGTCGCCCTCGGACACCCAGTAGGGGAGGCCGAGGGCCTCGCAGACCGCGTGGCTCGAGCCCTGGTGGTCCGGGTGGGCGTGGGTGATCGCGTGGGCGGCGAGGTGGCGCACGGCGAGTGCCTTGAGGATGCGCTTGGCGTCCCGGCGCGCCATGGCGTCGATCAGGACGTCGCCGGCGAGGTAGCAGTTGATCGCGTGGCGCGGGAAGCCCGTGATCAGCCCGACGTCGGGGGCGACCTCGTCCACGTCAGTGCGGGTCGAACCCGGTCGAGGCCGGGGGCCGCGACTCCTCGGCGAGCGAGGAGATCGCCAGTGAGCCCTGGGCGGCCGCCTCGAGGACCTCCGTGGCCTCCTCCGAGCTGCGGGCGTAGAGCTCGACGAGCAGGTAGATGAGGATGCGGTCCTCGTCGTGCTTGTGGAAGCGCACGTGGGTGAAGAACTCGCGGGTGCCGTGGTCGCCGAACGCCGCGTAGGACAGCGACTCGGCGGCCTCCGGGCCCGAGCAGGACTCGACGGAGTCGGCCGGGACGGTGACCTCGCAGGACGCCACCCACGGCGTGCCGGCCACCATCCGCTCCCAGCGATCCTCGATCGGCTGGACCCGGCCCTCGAGGAAGCCGAGGTGGGGCTGGTCGTGCATGCAGTCCAGGCACTGCACGACGGCCTCCTGGATCTCGTCGACGACCTCGGCGCGCTCGCCCGTCTCGGGGTCGATGCGGTGGATGCCCTCGTAGTGGACCTGGACCTCGAGGTTCGAGGACCAGCACCGGTAGCAGCGCAGCCACGACTGGAGGATGGGACCGCCTTCCATCCTTCGATCCTATCCGTGCCCCACCTCCAGCCGGCTGACGAGCTCGGCCTGGGTGAGCCCGGGCTCCAGGCCGGCCAGCAGCCGCTCGGCGGCGCGCCGGCCGCCCAGCGCCCGCAGCCCCGCCTCGCCGTGCTCGGCGAGGAAGTCCGACAGCGCGCCGGCCCGCCGGCCGGCGAGGCGCCGGGCCGTGACGTCGTGGCCGGCGCGGTGCGCGTCGAGCGCACGGGCGAGCTCGGCGACGCCGGTGACGGGCGCGACGGCGGAGACGGCCAGCACGTCCACGTCGGTCGCGCCGAGCGTCCGCAGGGCGGCGTGCAGGTCGCGGCGGGCGCGCGTGGCGACCGCGCCGAGATCGGCCTTGGTGACCACCAGCACGTCGGGGATCTCCATCACGCCGGACTTCAGGAACTGCAGCGCGTCGCCCGACCCGGGCTGGACGACGACCGCGACGGTGTCGGCGGCCTCGGCGACCTCCGTCTCCGACTGCCCGACGCCGACCGTCTCGATGACCACGACGTCGAACGCGTGCGCGAGGGCCTGGGCGGCGGCGCGCGTCGCGGGGGCGAGACCGCCGAGGCGCTCGCCGGCGGCCATGGAGCGGATGAAGACGGACCGGTCGGCCGGGTCGTGGGCGATGCGCGCGCGGTCGCCGAGCAGCGCGCCGCCCGAGCGCTTCGACGTCGGGTCGACGGCGAGCACGGCGACGGAGCGGCCCGCGCCGCGCCACTGCGCCACGAGCACCGAGAGCAGCGTCGACGTGCCCGCGCCGGGCGGCCCCGTGACCCCGACGACGTGCCCGGGCGCGTCCGGGCCGAGGGCCGCGAGCAGGGCCGCGGTCTCGGCGCGCCGCCCGCGGTGCTCGGCGAGGTTCAGGACGGCCGGGGCGGCGGCGTGGTCGCCCGCCCGCAGCCGCTCGACGAGCCCCTCAGGCGGCTGAGCCAACCTGGTTGCGCTCCGCCACGAGCGCGACGATGTCCGCCATGATCCGGGACAGGTCGAAGTCCTTGGGCGTGTAGACCGCCGCCACGCCGGCCGCCTTGAGCGGCTCCACGTCGCGGTCGGGGATGATCCCGCCGACGATCACCGGGATGTCGGCGCCGCCGGCCTCCCGGATGGCCCGGACGATGGCCGGGATGAGCTCGCGGTGCGAGCCGGAGAGGATGGACAGGCCGACCACGTGGACGCCCTCGTCGACCGCCGAGCGGGCGATCTGCGCCGGCGTGAGGCGGATGCCCTCGTAGACGACGTCCATGCCGACGTCGCGCGCGCGCACGGCGATCTGCTCGGCGCCGTTGGAGTGCCCGTCGAGGCCGGGCTTGCCCACGAGGATCTTCAGGGTGCGCCCGAGCGCCTCGCCGACGCGGGCGACCTCGTCGCGCAGCTGGGCCGTGTCGGCGCCCGGCGCCGCCGCGGCGGCCTCGCCGATGCCGGTCGGCGCCCGGTAGGAGCCGAACGCGTCGCGCAGCGCCTGGGCCCACTCGCCCGTCGTCGCGCCCGCCCGGGCCGCGGCGAGCGTCGCCTCCATGACGTTCTCGTCCGTGCGGGCCACGCGGCGCAGCTCCTGCAGCGCGGCCTCGACGGCCGCTGCGTCGCGCCGCGCGCGCCAGCGCTCCAGCGCGTCCTGGGCCGCCTGCTCGACGCCGGGGTCGACGGTCATGATCTGCTCGTCGGCCTCGGCCTGCAGGGGCGAGGGCTCCGTCTCCGTGTACCGGTTGAGGCCCACCACGACCTGCTCGCCGCGCTCGATGCGCCCGATCCGCGCCCGGTGGGACTCCACGAGCGCGGCCTTCATGTACGGGACGGCCTCGACGGTGCCGCCGTGCTCGTCCACGCGCGCCATCTCCTCGCGGGCGCCGTCGAGCAGCTCGGCCACGAGGCCCTCCATGACCACGGAGCCCTCGAAGATGTCGGGGTACTCGAGGAGGTCGGTCTCGTACGCCAGCACCTGCTGGATGCGCAGCGACCACTGCTGGTCCCAGGGGCGGGGGAGGCCGAGCGCCTCGTTCCAGGCCGGCAGCTGCAACGCGCGGGCGCGGGCGTCGCGGCCGAGCGTCACCGCGAGGGCCTCGAGGACGATCCGCTGGACGTTGTTCTCCGGCTGGGCCTCCGTGAGCCCGAGCGAGTTGACCTGGACGCCGTAGCGGAAGCGCAGGAGCTTGGGGTCGGTGACGCCGTAGCGCTCGCGGCCGAGCTGCTCCCACAGCACGCCCATGGCGCGCAGCTTCGCGTGCTCCTCCACGAAGCGCACCCCGGCGTTGACGAAGAACGAGATGCGGCCGAAGACCGTGCCCAGGCGCGCTGCGGGCACCCGCTCGCGGACGGCGTCGAGCACCGCCTGGGCCGTCGTCATCGCGAAGGCGATCTCCTGCACCGGCGTGGCGCCGGCCTCCTGGAGGTGGTAGGAGCAGATGTTGATCGGGTTCCACTTCGGAACCTCCTCCACGGTGAAGGCGATCATGTCGGCCATGAGCCGCATGGAGGGCCCGGGCGGGAAGGCGTAGGTCCCGCGGGAGAGGTACTCCTTGACGATGTCGTTCTGCGTCGTGCCCTGCAGCTGGGCCCGCGGCACGCCGTTGTCCTCGGCGGTGACGATGTAGAGGGCCAGCAGCCAGGCGGCCGTCGCGTTGATCGTCATGGACGTGTTCATCGCGTCCAGCGGGATGCCGTCGAGCAGCGTGTGCATGTCGCCGCGGTGCGCGACGGGCACCCCGACCTTGCCGACCTCGCCCACGGCGAGCTCGTGGTCGGCGTCGTAGCCGGTCTGGGTCGGCAGGTCGAAGGCGATCGACAGGCCGGTCTGGCCCTTGGCGAGGTTCGAGCGGTACAGCGCGTTGGACGCCAGCGCGGTCGAGTGCCCCGCGTAGGTCCGCATCATCCAGGGACGGTCCGGCCGCTGAAGGCGCGGGGAAGGCGTCTCGCTCATGCCCGGTATCTTCGCAGGGGTGCGGGTGATCGATCTCCACCACCTCGGCCGCGACCGCGTGATCGGGACGTGGGAGCACGACGGGGTGCTCATCGATCCCGGCCCGGAATCGACCCTGCAGACGCTGATCGAGGGCCTCGGGGACGGCTTCGAGCCCTCCGCGCTGTTGCTCACCCACATCCACTTCGATCACGCGGGCGTCACCGGCGCCCTGGTGCGGCGCTGGCCCGAGCTCCCGGTCTACGTGCACGAGCGCGGCGCGCCGCACCTCGCCGACCCCGAGCGGCTCGTCTCCAGCGCCCGGCGCCTGTACGGCGATGACTTCGACCGCCTGTGGGGCGAGGTGGTGCCCGTGCCGGAGGCCAACCTCCACGTGCTCTCGGGCGGCGAGACGGTGCTCGGCGACTACCGGGTGGAGTACACGCCGGGCCACGCGTCGCACCACGTCTCCTACCTGCACGAGCCCACCGGCACGGCCTTCGTCGGCGACGTCGCCGGCGTGCGGATCGCCCCGGCCGACCTGGTGATCGCCCCGACGCCGCCGCCCGACGTCGACGTGCAGGCCTGGGAGCGCTCGCTGGACCTCGTCGCGGGCTGGGCACCGGAGCGCCTGGCGCTCACGCACTTCGGCGAGGGCCTGGAGCCCTACCAGGACCAGCTCGACGGCTGCCGCGCCGCCCTGCACGCGCAGGCCGAGCTCGCGGCCCGCACCGACCTGGACGCGTTCATCGCCGCCGAGCGCGATCTGCTCGCCCAGCGCGTGGACGCCGATACCTTCGAGTCGCTCACGCAGGCGGCGCCGTTCCATCACCTCTGGCTCGGCCTGGACCGCTGGCGGTCCCGGCAGTGAGCCAGACCATCGAGCGCCCGCGGACCTCCGGGCCCGGGAGCGGCCTCGGCGGCCCCTGGCGGGTCATCGTGCTCAACGACGACCACAACACCTTCGACCACGTGGCGGGCGTGCTCGCGCGCTACATCCCGGGCGTCTCGGTGGACAAGGGCTACGCACTCGCCGAGACGATCCACCGCAGCGGCCTGGCCACGGTGTGGAGCGGGGAGCAGGAGACGGCCGAGCTCTACTGGGAGCAGCTGCGCGACGCGGGGCTGACCATGGCCCCGCTCGAGCAGGGCTAGTGCGCGCCGGCCTCGAGCACCTCGGAGAATCCCTGCGAGATCGTGTCGTGCCAGACGTAGAGCACCGGCACCTGGTACCAGGAGGAGTGCGCCTCCCGCCAGTCGATGAACTCCGGCCCGTACCAGTAGCGCTCCCAGTCGAGCTTGTCCCGGAAGGTCACGAGGTGCATGAACTTGTACTGGTCGTCGCGCGAGCGCAGCACCTGGTAGCTCTCCGCGTTGTAGCGGAGGGCGACCGGGGCGATCTCCTCGAGCTCGGCGGCGAAGCGGTCGCCGCGGAACAGCGTGGCGTACCAGGGGATGAGGACGGTTCCGGCGGCCATCAGGCACCCACCTCCGCGTAGATCGGTTCGGGACCCTCGGCGGTCGCGCCCAGGCCCTCCTGCTCGGCACCCACCAGGATGGCGATCTTGCCGAGGTGCTGGTTGTCGCGCATGAGCTGGTGCGCGTCGCCGACGCCCTCGAAGGGCATCGTCCGCCACAGGACGGGGCGGACCCGGCCCTGCTCGATGAGCTCGTTGGCCTTGTTGCACTCCCACGCGTTGGCGAAGTGCGAGCCGATGATCTGCTTCTGGCGCATCCACAGGTAGCGCACGTCGAAGTCGAGGTCGTAGCCCGTCGTACCGGCGCAGATGACGATCTTGCCGAACGGCTTGGCGCAGAACACCGACGTCGGGAAGGTGGCCTTGCCGACGTGCTCGAAGACGACGTCGGGCTGGTCGCCGAGGATGCCCTGGATGCGCTTGGAGAAGGCGCGGGCGACCTTGACGCGCGCGAGCTCCTCGTCGGCGGTCTCCCCGCCGGTGCGCATCATGCCCTTGAACTCCTCGCGGTGGACGTAGTCGACCGCGCCGAGGGACTTCACGAGCTCGCCCTTGTCGTCGGAGGAGACGACGCCGACCGCCTGGGCGCCGGCGAGCGCGCACAGCTGGGTGGCGAAGACGCCGAGCCCGCCCGCGGCGCCCCAGATGAGGACCTTGGCGCCGGCCTGCATCTCGCACTGGGTCATGAGCATCCGGTAGGCCGTGAAGTACACGAGGCCGTAGGAGGCCGACGCCTCCCAGGTCAGGTGGGCCGGCTTGGGGATCAGCTGCTGCGCCTGGACCTTCGTGAACTGCGCGAACGAGCCCCAGGTCGTCTCGTAGCCCCAGATGCGCTGCGAGGGCGCGGCCATCGGATCCAGCCCGTGAACCTCGGGATCCTCGTAGGACGTCTGGTTGCAGTGGACGATGACCTCGTCGCCGGGCTGCCAGCGGGTGACGCCGGGGCCGACCTTCCAGACGATGCCGGAGGCGTCGGAGCCGCCGATGTGGTGCCCGAACTCCGGATGGTCGCCGTAGCGCATGACCGACACGGGCTCGCCGAGGGCCGCCCACACGTTGTTGTAGTTGACCCCTGCGGCCATGACCCGGACGATGACCTCGAAGGCGCCAGGCTCGGGGACCTCGATCTCCTCGAGCCGGAAGGCCTCGGAGGGTTCCCCGAAGCGCTCCTCCCGGATGACCCAGGCGGCCATGGTCTTGGGCAGGGTCCCGGGCGCGACGTCGACGGAGGCGAGCACCGCCCGATCGTACCCGGAGCTCACCACCAGTCGCGCCGCCGCCACCACAGGACGAGGGCGAGGACGACGCTCGGGATCACGAGGGCGCCGATCTCGTAGCCCCAGAACGCCCGCTCGGAGGCGACGTGGTCGACGAGAAAGGCGAAGTTCTGCCCGAAGAAGCCGGTCACGAGCGTCCAGATGAGAAAGAACAGCGACCCGACGGCGATGAGCGCCGCCATCCGGTTGAGGCGGTTGGCGTTCGCGTTGAAGAAGCTCTGGGTCAGGTCGTTGAGGTCGCTCGTGAGGCGGCCGAGGTCGCTCTGGATGATCTCCAGGTGGGCCGTGACGTCGCGCAGCCACTCGCGCGAGCCGCGGGCGATGCCCGGCAGCTGCTGGATCGACTCCACGGCGGTCGTATAGCGCGCGCGCTGGGGCACGATGTGGCGCGTGAGGTCGTTGACCTGCTGCTTGAGGCGGTAGGCGACGGGCAGCTGCTCGCGGCGGGGACGGTCGAGGATCTGGGCCTCGACCTCGTCCACCCGGCGGTCGATGTGGACGATCACCGGGTCCCAGCCGTCGGCGAGCGCGTCCAGCACGAGGTAGACGATCTCGTCCTCGGCCGCGAAGTCCGAGCCCGCGAGCCGGTCGTGCAGGGCGTCGAGCGGCGTGCGGCAGCGCCGCGCGGTGAAGATCCAGCCCCCGGAGATGTAGACGTGGACCTCGACCGGCTCGGCGCGGTCGTCGACCACGCGGGCGGAGAAGAACACGAGCAGGACGTGATCGCCGTAGTCGTCGAGCTTGGGCAGCTGCGACCACTCGCGCGTGTCCTCCATCGCGGCCGGGTGCAGGTGCAGCAGGTCGCGGACCCGGTTGAGGCTGTCCGGGCGTCCCTCCTCCTCGTCGACGAGGAGGTCGAGCCAGAAGTACTCGTCCGCGTCGAGCAGCGACCGGATCCGATCCCCGTCGACCGCGGTGAGGACCTCCATTAGGGCAACAGCAGCTGGTTCTGCGACGACGGGCGGGCGTGGCCGACGCGCAGCTTGGCCGGTGCGATCGCCTTGCCGCCCGTGCTCAGGTCGTAGCGGCCGGGCTTGACCACGAGGTTGAGCTTCGCGGTGCCCTGCGGGTTGATCGGGGCCGTCCGCTGCCGCAGGCCGCCCTCGGCGGCGCCGAGCTCGTCGGACTCCACCGTGACGCGGTGGGTCTTGTCCGTGAGGTTGGCGATGATGATCTCGATCGGCCCGCCGCCGACGCGCGCGGGCGAGATGCGCAGGGTGTCGTCGGTGATCGAGGCGGTCAGGGTCAGCGGCGCCGCCGGGCGCGCATCGTTGGCGTAGCCACCGTCGCTCCCGCATCCGGCGGCGAGCAGCCCGGTCGCGAGCAGCGCCGATGTGGTGCGTGCGAGCCTCAACGATTCCTCCGTCGGGCGGACCCTAACGCAAGCGTCCGTGCATGGCGTCCGGTGCGTGCCGTATCACGCGTCGGCCCCATGCTCCTCGAGAATTCCCTGCTGCACGCCGAATTCCTCGCCGTCGACACGGAGACCAACGGCCTCAGCCGCGAGCGCTGCGAGCTGACGGAGATCGGCGCCGTGCTCGTCGGCGGCGGCGAGCTGCACGACCGCTGGGGGTCGCTCGTCGGCGTCTCGGCCCCCCTGACGGCCGGCATCCAGCGCTTCACGGGCATCAGCCAGGCCATGGTCGATCAGGCGGCGTCGCCCGAGGTCGTGCTGCCCGAGCTCGCCCGGCGCCTGCGCGGCCGGGTCCTCGTCGCGCATTCCGCGCGCTTCGACGCCGGAGTGCTGCGCCAGGCCTTCGCGCGGGCGGGACTCGACTGGGCGGATCCGCCAGTGCTGTGCACGGTGGCGATGGCGCGCCGGCTCGCGCCCCTCCAGGAGCGGCGCGGACTGGCCCCGCTGGCCGACGCCCTGGGCATCGAGGTCGGCGTCACCCATCGCGCCCTGCCCGACGCCGAGCTCTGCGCGCAGGTCTTCTGCGCGCTCTTCAAGCGGCTCTGCGCGCACGCCCCGACGGTGGGGGACGCCGTCGCGCTGCTCGCTCCGCGGCGGCGCGCGTCGCGCACGCGGCGGCCTGCCGCAGCCGGCACGCGCCTCCGCCGGCCCGTCGAGCGCCGGCCCGATCTGCGGGCGCTGCCCCGCGGCCCCGGCGTCTACGTCTTCCGCGACGCCGACGGCCGGCCGCTGTACGTCGGGAAGTCCGTCGACGTCCGGACCCGGGCGCGCTCGCACTTCACCTCCGGGGCGGCCTGGACGGCGCAGGCCGAGAGCGTGGACTGCGAGCCGACGGAATCCGATCTCGGCGCCCTGCTGCTCGAGCACCGGCTGCTGCGGGCGCTGAAGCCGCCCGCCAACGTCAAGGGCGTGCGCGAGCCGGACGGGCGCGTGTACCTGCGCTGCCGCCTGGACATCGCGTTCCCGATCCTCGAGGTCGCGCGCGAGCCGGCCGCCGGCAACGCCGTCTGCATCGGCCCGGTGCGGGGGCGCGCGGCGGCGGTCGAGCTCGTCGAGCAGCTCAACTCGCTGTTCGGCCTGCGCCACTGCGGCCGGACGCTGCGGCGCCGCGACTGGCCCTCGGTGTACGGGCAGATGGGCCGCTGCCTGTCGCCCTGCCTCGGCGACCTCGACCCCAACCTCTACCGCGAGCGCCTCGAGGCGGCCCTGCGGCCGTTCTTCGACACCCGCGACGGTGGCCGCGCGCTGCTGCGCCACGTCGACGACCAGCTCGCGCACGCCGTGGCCGGGCAGCGGTTCGAGCGCGCGGCCGTGCTGCGCCGGCGCCGCGAGCGCCTGGCGGCGCTGCTCGCCCGGCTCGGAGGCGTCGTGCGCGCGGTCCACGCCGGATCGCGGCTCGTGGTCGCGCCGCACCCGAGCGCCGTCGGACGCGGCGACGCATTCTGGATCGTCGGGGGACGGGTCGTGGATCGCGCGGGCCTGGCCGTGGCCCGGCTGGAGGTCGCCGAGCGCACCGCGGAGGCATTGCGGGCGGCGGGGCCGCCGAGGCGCGAGCTCGGCGCGTGGCTCGCGCCGCACGAGCTCGCCGAGGTGCGGCTCGTCGGGGCCTGGCTCGCCGGCAACGACGGAGCGCGCACGCTCGAGCTCGACCCGGTGCCCTCCGCGGGCCGCCTGACGGCGTTCCTCGCGGGCGCCGGGCCCTAGAAGGGGAGCTCGGCCACGGTCGCCGTCGCGCCCGCGTCGCCCGCGTCGAGCTGGGCGCCCGGCTCGGCCTCGCGGCGGACGAGGGCCAGGGCGATCGGCCCGTGGACGGGCGAGACGACGCTCGAGGCGACGCGCCCCACGACCTTGGTGCCGAGGCGCAGCTCGGTCCCGGCCGGCACCGGCGCCGTCAGCCGCAGGCCGCGCAGGTGGCGGTTCGGCTTGCCCCGGTAGAAGAGGCGGGCCACCGTCTCCTGGCCGACATAGCAGCCCTTGGTGAAGGACACGGCACGCTCGTTGAGCCCCGCCTCCTGGGGGATGACCGTGTCGTCGAGCTCGAAGCCGTAGCGCGGGCGGCCACGCTCGACGCGCACGACCTCGTCCGCCGCCTCCGAGACGGGCTCGGCGCCGGCCGCCTCCAGCGCCTCGCGGATCACCTCCGTCGCCCCGGTGTCGCAGATCGCGTCGACGCCGGCGGCGGTGACGACGAGCCGCACGCGGGCGCCCGCCAGCTCGCCGAGCCGGTGCGCGTGCTCGGCCTGCGGGAGGTCCTCGGCGCCGGCGAGCCGCCGCGCGTCGGGCCCGACGAGGGAGAGCAGGCCGCGCTGGACGGTGCGCTTCTCGAGCTCGACGGCGCGGCCGAGCTTGAAGCGCCGCACGAGGTTGAACAGCTCCTGCAGCGTCGAGCGCTCCGTGTCGAGCCACAGCCCGGCCTCGCCGCCGTCGAGGATGCGCAGGTCGCCGAGCATCTTGCCCTTCGGGGTGAGGAAGGCCGCGTAGCAGCCGTCCCCCGTCCGCAGGCCGCAGACGTCGTTGGAGACCTGGCCCTGGAGGAAGTCCTTGGCCTCCGGGCCTTTGAGCAGCAGCTTGCCGCGCTCGGAGCGGTCCACGAGCCCGCAGCGGCGGGTCAGCGCCTCGTGCTCCGCGGCGAGCGTGGTCTCGAGCGTCGCCATGCGTCCCACGCTAGCCCGCGGCGTCACACTGTGGGGCCGTGAGTCCGGGCTCGCCGAGAACCGACCTGCAGACCCTCGGCGCGCTCCTGCGCGCCCAGCGCCAGGCCGCGCGGCTGTCGCTGCGCGAGCTCTCCGCGCTGACAGAGGTCTCCAACGCCTACCTCAGCCAGGTGGAGCGCGGGATGCACGAGCCGTCGCTCAGCGTCCTGCGCGCCGTCGCCGCCGCGCTGCGCATCTCGCTGGCGCCGCTGCTCGTGTCCGCGGGGGTGCTCGAGGCGGGCGACGCGGACGGTGGGGAGGCGAGCCCGCAGGACACGGAAGCCGCGATCCTGCGCGACCGGAACCTCAGTGAGCCGCAGCGGTTCGCGCTGCTGAGCGTCTACCGGAGCTTCGTGCCGGCGTCCCGGCGGTGATCGATATGTCGAGCGACTGCGTGATATGGTGAGCGCATGGCACGCATCGACTGGCCGACGCGCCGACGGGTGAGCACCACCGCCGACCCGGTCCCCCTGCACGTCCCGGCCGGGCTCGATCCCCGCCGGCCGGCGCCGCTGATCTGCATGCTGCACGGCTGCACGCAGGACCCGACGACGTTCGCCGCCGCCACGCGGATGGACGCCGCGGCCGACCGCCACGGCTTCGTCGTCGCGTACCCCGGGCAGTCGCGCAGGGAGAACCCGCAGGGCTGCTGGAACTGGTTCCAAGCGCAGCACCAGCGCCGCGACGGCGGCGAGCCGGCGGTCCTCGCGAGCCTCGTCCGGCGGCTGCTGGAACCCAACGAGCGCTGCACGCTCGACCCCGGACGGGTCTACGTGGCCGGCCTGTCGGCGGGCGGCGCCATGGCCGTGAACCTCGCCACCTGCTACCCGGACCTCGTGGCCGCCGTGGCGGTGCACTCCGGGCTCGCCTTCGGGGCGGCGACGAGCGTCGCCGCCGCCTTCTCGGTGATGGCCCGGGGCGGGAAGGACCTCGAGGCGCTCGGACGCGCCGCCCGCAGCGCGATGGGCGCCCGCGCGCGGCGCGTGCCGACGATGGTCGTCCACGGCAGCGCCGACCGCACCGTCGCGCCGATCAACGGCCGGCAGGTGCTCGAGCAGTCCATGCTCGTCCGGCCCGCGGCGGGCCTGCACGCCGTGGCCGCCGACCTCGCGCACCCGTCGGCGTCCGGGCGCGGGCAGGTCGACGGCGGCCTCGCGTACACGTGGTCGCGCTGGACCGACGGCGACGGGCGCCCGGCGCACGCGCTGCTCGAGGTCGACGGCCTCGGTCACGCGTGGTCCGGCGGTGCGGCCGGCGGCTCGTTCGCCGATCCGCGGGGGCCCGACGCGAGCGAGGCGATCTGCCGCTTCTTCGCGGAGGTCGGCGCGCCCGCGGGCCGGTAAGGTCCGCCACCGATGGGCCTCGCCGACGACTTCCAGGAGATCCTCGACTCGCTGCCGTCGGACTGGACGGACCTCGAGTTCGACCTGCGCGTGGACGAGTCGCGCTACCTCGACGCCGCGACGCTGCTCGTCGTCTGCAACGCGCAGCCCTACTCCAACCACGACTGGCACTGGCGGATCCTCGTGGCCCACCAGTTCGGCCACGCGGCGGCCGCACCGGCGGTGCACGGCGCGCTCAAGACGCTCGACGCGTCGGAGATCCCCGGCGAGCTCGCGCTGCGCGAGCTGCGGGAGGGGCGCGTGGAGGTCACCCACACCTGGGGCCGGCCGGAGTCGGTCAACCGGGAGTTCAAGCGGCTGCGCGCCCAGTAGCCGTGGCACGCGTCCTCGCGGTCTTCGACGACCTGCTGCTCGGCTCCAACGTCGTCGGCCTGCTGCGCTCCGCCGGCCACGACGTGCGCCTGGTCGGCCCGGCGGCGGTGGCCGGCGAGGCCGAGACCGGTGCCGACGTCGTGGTCGTCGACCTCGGCTCGGCGGGCTTCGACGGCGTCGAGGTGGCCGCGAGCGCCGGGACTGGGCGGCGTCTGGGCGTCTACTCCCACGTCCACGTGGAGCAGCGCCGGGCGGCCGAGGCGGCCGGCTTCGACCTCGTCGTGCCCCGCTCGCGCATGATGCGCGAGGGCCCGGCGCTCGTGGCCGGGCTCAGCCCCGGTTGACCGGGCCGACCACGTCGAAGTCGAAGAGGCGGTCGACGTCGGGCTCGCGATCGACGATCCCGAAGCGGACGTCCCAGCGCGCCCAGGCGCGCAGCCGGTCGCGCGAGAGCACGCCGTAGGTCCCGACGCCGGCCGTGAAGGCCGGCGCGACCGCGTCGAGCTGGCGTGCAAGCCCCTCGCGGTCGAGCCCGTCCTCGCGGGTCAGCATGGCCTGCACGGCACTCTCCGGATCGGCCTGCGTCTCGACGTACCCGCGCTGCAGCGCGCGGACGAGGGCCGTCACCTCGTTGCGGCGGTCCTCGAGCGTCGGCCGGCTCACGACGAGCACGAGCTCTGGGTAGCGCGGGGCCCCGTAGGCGTCGACGCGGAACTGCTCGAAGCCCGGCCGCCGGCGGTCGAGCTCGACTCCCTCGACGTTCCAGAACGCCGTCGCTGCGTCCACGCGCCCGGTGAGCAGCGCCTTGACCGCCGCGAAGCCGATCGTCGTGCGCCGCACGCGGCGGGGGTTCCCGCCCCCACCGCGCACGACGGAGTCCAGCACGGCGTCGTCGGAGGGCAGGCCGGTGACCCCGACGCGCCGGCCCTCGAGCGCCCGGGGCGAGCGCGTGCCCGGGCGGGCGATCACCGCGGCGAGCGGTCGCTGGACGACGGCCATGACGCCGACGAGGTCGTCCGCGCCGCGGCGGGCGGCGAGCGCGAGGTCCTGGACGTCGAGGATCGCCGCGTCGGCGCGCCCGGAGCGCAGGAGCTTCAGCGCGTCGGTCGAGGCCCCGGGCCGGCGGACCGTGAGGTCGATGCCCTCCGCCTCGTCGTAGCCGCGCTCCTGCGCCAGGTAGATGCCGGCGTGGACGGCGTTGGGCTGGAAGTCCAGCAGCAGCGTCGTCTCGGCGTCGGGCGCACCGGCGCTGGCGCCCCCGCAGCCCGCCAGGGCCGTCAAGATCAGCAGCAGAAGCGTCAACCGTCGCCGGTACACGCCCGAGACGCTAGGTTCGCGGCCGTGCCGTCCCTCGTCCTCGGGCCCATGCTCCGCCACGCCGGGAGGACCGACGCCACGGTCTGGGTGGAGACGGACGCGGCGTGCACCGTCGAGGTCCTCGGCCACGAGGCGCAGACCTTCCGGGTCGGCGCCCACCACTACGCCCTCGTGATCGTCGACGACCTCGAGCCGGGCACGGTCACGCCCTACGAGGTCGCCCTGGACGGCGAGCGGGTATGGCCGCGCGACGACGGCTTCCCGCCGTCGGCGATCCGGACGATCTCCGACGGGCCCATGGACGTCGTCTTCGGCTCCTGCCGGGTCGCCTATCCGCACCGGCCGCCGTACAGCCTGACCAAGGACGAGGACCCCCAGGGGCGCGAGGTCTGCGCGCTGCGCGCCCTGGCGCTGGCGCTGACCGAGGTGCCCGCGGCGCAGCGGCCGGGCGCCCTGATCCTGCTCGGCGACCAGATCTACGCCGACGAGGTCGAGCCGGACACGCTCGAGTACCTGCGCCGCCGGCGCGACACCGACGTGCCGCCGGGCGCGGAGCTGTCGAACTTCGAGGAGTACACGCACGCCTACGCCGTCTCCTGGGGCGAGCCGGCCATGCGGTGGCTGCTCTCCACCGTGCCGAGCGCCATGATCTTCGACGACCACGACGTCATCGACGACTGGAACACGAGCCAGGACTGGGTCGCCGACATCCGCGCCAACGGCTGGTGGGACGAGCGCATCCTCGGCGCCTTCGTCTCCTACTGGATCTACCAGCACCTCGGCAACCTCTCGCCCACCGCGCTGGCCGACGACGACCTGTGGGCGGCGGTCCGGGCCGCCGACGACGCGGAGGGGCTGCTGCGCGAGTTCGCCTTCAAGGCCGACCGCGAGGTCGACTCCGTGCGCTGGAGCTTCTGCCGCGACCTCGGGCCGGCCCGGCTGATCATGGTCGACTCGCGCGGCGGCCGGGTGCTCGACCCGGAGCGCCGGGACATGGTCGACGACGACGAATGGGCCTTCATCGAGGAGAACGCCGCCATCGGCGAGCACCGCCACCTGCTGATCGGCTCCTCGCTGCCGTGGCTGCTCGCCCCCGGCATGCACCACCTGGAGGCCTTCAACGAGGCGGTCTCGAGCGGCGCCTGGGGCCGCACCGTCGGCCGGGTGGGGGAGAAGGTCCGGCGGGCGGTGGACATGGAGCACTGGGCGGCCTTCAACCGCTCCTGGCACCACCTCACACGCGTCATCCAGGATGTCGGGACGCCCGACGGCCAGGGCGAGCCGCCCGCGACGATCATCGCCCTGGGCGGCGACGTCCACCACGCCTACCTCGCCGAGGTCGCGTTCCGCCGGGATGCGGGCGTCCGCTCGCGGGTCTACCAGGCGGTCTGTTCGCCCTTCCGCAACCCGCTCGACGCCCGCGAGCGGCGGGTCATCCGAGCTGCCTCGAGCCGCGCCTTCGGCGCCGTCGCCTCGCGCCTGGCCCGCGCCGCGGGCGTGCAGGACCCCGAGCTCCGGTGGCGCCTGCGCGAGCCGCCCGTGTTCGACAACGTCGTCGCCACGCTGCAGCTCGACGGCGCGTCGGCGACGATGCGCATCGATCGCGCCCGGCCGACGACGGGTGGCACCCGCGTCCGGCTCGAGCAGGCGTTCCACGGCGCCCTCTGAGCCGCGGCCTAGACACGACTTAGGTGGTGGGGCCATAGTGGGGTGAGATCGAGATGCCGTCCACCGCCCGCACCGACGCCGAGCTCCTGGCCGCCGCCCGGACCGATCCGCACGCCTTCCGGGAGTTCTACGAGCGCTACGCGGTGTGGATGCGCTCGTGGTTCGAGCGCCAGACGGGCTCGGAGGCCGTCGCGCTGGACCTCACGGCGGAGACCTTCGCCCAGGCCTGGCGCGGGCTGCGGCGCTTCAAGAACCTCGCGGAGGGCTCGGGCGGCCCCTGGCTGTTCGGCATCGGCCGCAACCTGCTGCGCCAGCACCACAAGCGTCACCGGATCGAGACGGCCGCCCAGCTCCGGCTCGACCGGCGCCTGTGGGCCGGCACGGAGGACTTCGAGGCCGTCGACGAGCGCATCGCCGCCGATTCGCTGGCGCCGGCGCTCAATCACGCCATGGACGGCCTGCCCGCCGAGCAGCGCCAGGCGCTGCAGCTGCGGATCGTCGATCAGCTCGAGTACGAGGAGGTCGCCGGCCGCCTGGACTGCTCGATCAACGCTGCTCGCCTGCGCGTCTCGCGCGCGCTGCGCGCCGTCGGCGCCGAATTGCGCGGCGCCGGGGCATGAAGCGCCCGCTGCCGCCGGAGCTCGTCCGCCTCGGCGACGAGCTGGAGACCGCTGCCCGCCGCAGTGTCGTCGACCGGCCCGTGCGCCGACAGCTCGCGCTCAACGCCCTGGCGACGCTCGTGATCACCGTGCCACTCGGCGTGGCGGCGACGGGCGCCGAGCTCGCCCGCCCCGTGTCCTCCCAGGGATCGGCGCCGGCCGCCGAGGTCCGCTCCGCGCCGGACAACCCGGGGCCCCGGCCTCGGCCGTCGAACGACCGGCTGCCCCGCGACCTCCGCCGGCTCGAGCTCATCCCGCAGACGGACGACCTCCTCGTGCTGCCCTCCCACCTGCGTCCGGCCCTGCGATGAGCCTCGTCGCCGAGCCCACCTCCGCCGACCGCAGCCGCGAGCGCGCCCGGGCGGCGCGGTTGATCCGCGACTCGCTGTCCGTGCTGTCGTCGAAGTGGGCGGTCGGCGTGCTGCTGAGCCTCGGCAACGGCCCCCGCCGCTACCACGAGATCCTCGGCGAGCTCGAGACGATCTCGGAGAAGGTCCTCACCCAGACGCTGCGCGGCATGGAACGCGACGGGCTCATCACCCGCCACGTCCACCCCGAGGTGCCGCCGCGCGTCGAGTACGAGCTGACGACGCTCGGCGTCACCCTCGCGGCGCCGATGCGCGCACTGGGCAACTGGGCGCTGGCGCACGGCGAGCGCGTGGAGTCCGCCCGCGAACGCTACGACGCCCGCGCGCCGCGCGCCGCCTAGCCGGCCAGCGCCGGGGACTCAGCCGAACAGGTCTTCGTCCCGGGGGCGGACGAGCGCGGCGGCGCCCGGCCCGTCCGCGTCGCGGATGAGATGGCCCAGCCCCCGCAGGCGCACGGCCGGCTGGCCTCCGGCCTTGGCGCGGGCGAGATCGGCGGCCGCGGCGGCCTGGTCGGCGGCGGCGATCAGCGTGGCGTGCAGCTCACGGCCGTCGCGGTCGGTCGTGCCGCGCCAGTCGAGCACGGGCGCCAGCCCGGCGCAGCCGACGGCGATCTCGCTCTGGCCGACGCGCCACGGCCGGCCGAAGGAGTCCGTGACCACGACGGCGCACCCGAGCGCGGTGCGGAGCCCGCGGGCGGACGCGTCGGGGTCCAGCGGCAGCAGTACGGCCAGGTCCTCGCCGCCGGCGTTGGAGCGGTCGACGCCCGCGTTGGCGCACACGAAGCCGTGCCGGGTCCGGCAGATCAGCCGGCCGGCGTCGGCGCGGACGACCTCCGCGCTCTCGTCGAGGACGACCTGCAGGGCGCGTGGGTCCCGGTCCCACTCGGCGCCCCAGCGCCGGGCCTGCTCGCCCGGCGCCACCTCGGCGAGCGCGACGACACGGCCCTCGGCCTTGGAGACGACCTTGTGCGCGAGGCAGAGCACGTCCTCGGGCTCGAGACCGCCGACGCGCGCGGCCGCCGCGGCGAGCAGCGCGGCGAGGTCGTCGCCCGGGCGCACTTCGGGCACCCCGGGGAGCGCGACGGCCTCGATCACGCGTGGATGACGCCGAGCAGCGCGCGCGTGCGGGGGCCGGCCCGGCGCAGGGCGGTGAGGTCCTGGGGCGTGTCGACGTCGAACGCGAGCGAGGGCACGTCGGCCACGTGCGGGGTCGCCCCGGCGCCGCAGGCGAGCGCCGCGTGCCGGGCGAAGGAGCCCGGGCCGAAGGACGGGTCCAGGGCGTCCGGCGGGTCGAGCAGCAGCGCGTTGGTGCCGCTGCCGTGGCGGTCGGCGACGATCGTCGCGCCCGGCTGGGCGCCGGCGAGCAGGGCGTCGACCTCCGTCGCGTCGAGCCCCGGGCAGTCGCCCGGCACGAGCAGGACGCGGCTGGCCCCGAGCTGCACGGCGGCGCGGACCCCGAGCCGCGCCGCGGGGTTGTGGCCGCGTTGGTGGGCGTCGTCGACGACGTGGAGGCCGAGCGCGCGCGCCGGCCCGGCGGCCCGCGGCTCGCGCGTGACCACCACGACGCCGGCCAGCCCGTCGACCTCGACGAGGGCGTTCAGGACGTCGACGACCATCGCCTCCACGAGCGCCTCGCGCCGCTCGGGGTCGAGGCCGGTCCGGGACTTGGCCCGGCCGAACGTCTTCACGGGCAGGACGGCGAGCGTGCTCACGCCAGGGGGTCAGGGGTGCCCGCTGAGCCACGTGGCCCGCCGGATGGGCCGCCCGTCGGGTACCGCCGCCGGACGTCGTAGAGCGTCGTGCGCTCGGCGGCCGGTCGCCCGGCCGCGTGGGCGGCGCCGACGAGCTGCTCGGGGTCGAGCCGCACCCCGTGCTCGGAGCCGGCCATCCGCGAGATGGACTCCTCCATGAGGGTCCCGCCGAGGTCGTTGACGCCCCAGCGCAGCGATTCCGTGGCGGCGTCGAGGCCCATCTTGACCCACGACGCCTGCAGGTTGCGGACACTGCGCCCGAGGGCGAGCCGGAAGACCGCGGTGTGCTTGAGGTTCTCGTCGCGCGAGATCGGCTCGATGCCGTGGGTGCGCCCGAGCAGCGTCTGGTACGGGATGAAGGAGAGCGGCACGAACTCCGTGAAGCCGCCCGTGCGCTCCTGCAGCGCGCGCACGACGCGCATGTGCTCGGCGAGCTCCTCGGGGCGCTCGATGTGCCCGAACATCACGGTGACCGTCGAGCGCAGCCCGACGGCGTGGGCGGCCTCGATGATCTCCACCCAGCGGGCGGCCGGCAGCTTGTTCGGCGAGATCCGCTGCCGCACGCCGTCCTCGAGCACCTCGGCCGCCGTGCCCGGGACCGACCCGAGCCCGGCCTCGCGCAGCCGCTCGAAGACCGCCTGCGGCGCGAGCCCGGAGGTGGAGCACATGTGGTCGACCTCCATGGGCGAGAAGGCGTGCAGGTGCAGGCCGGGGGCGGTCGCCTTGGCGAGCCGCAGCCACCCGAGGTAGTCCTCGAAGCCCCAGTCGGGATGGATGCCGGACTGGATGCAGACCTCCGTCGCGCCGTAGCCGACGGCGTCGTGCAGGCGGGCGACGAACTCGTCGCGGTCGTGCTCGTAGGCGTCGGGCGAACGGCGGCCGACGCCGAAGCCGCAGAAGGCGCAGCCGACCACGCAGACGTTGGAGACGTTGACGTTGCGGTTCACGACGAAGGTCACCTCGTCGCCGGCGAGCTCGGCGCGCAGCTCGTCCGCGGCCTGGCGGATGTCCTCGACGGCCTCGGGGCGCGACTCGGCGAACAGCCCCGCGAGCTCGTCCGGGGCCAGCGCCGCGCCGTCGCGGGCGCGCTGGACGATGCCCGCGAGCGAGCCGTTGAGCGTCGGGACGCTGCGGCGGGGGCGGAAGGTCGGGTAGCGCTCCTGCACGACCTCGAGCACGCGGGGGGCGAGCCACGCCTCGTCGATGTAGCGGGGGTAGACGCAGAGCCGCTCGGCGAGGGCGACGCCGTCGGCCTGCAGGCGCTCGCGCACCTGCTTGGGCGACGGGAACGGGTGCTCGGGGGAGATGTGGTCGCCGTTGGCGCTCAGGCCGCCGAGGTCGGTCGCGCCGGCGGCGACGAGCTCGGGCCACCACGCGGAGAGGTTCGGCGGCACCTGGATGCCGACGCCGGGCAGCAGGCGGCGCGCCTCGCCGATGAGGCGCTTGAGGTCCGCGAGCGAGACCGGGGTGGCCCAGCCGGGCAGGTCCTCGTGCGGGCGGTCCGCCACCCCGGTCTGCCAGAGGGTGCGGGCGGCCTCGTCGGCGATGTCGGCCGGCTCGCGCCCGTAGTAGCTCTGGTGGGGGACGAAGTTCTGCAGGATGACCTCCTGCAGGTGGTCCATCCCGGACAGCGCCTCGAGCGCGGCCACGCGATCGTCCTCGGACTCCCCGATCCCGACGAGCACGCCGCTCGTGAACGGGATGCGCAGCTCGCCCGCCGCGCGGATGGTCTCCAGCCGCCGGGCCGGGTGCTTGGTCGGCGAGCCCTGGTGCGCCACGAGGTCCGGGTTGACCGACTCGAGCATCAGGCCCTGGGAGGCAGTCACCTCGCGCAGGCGCGCCAGGTCCTCGCGGGGGAGCACCCCGAGGTTGGTGTGCGGCAGCAGGCCGCGCTCGAGGCCCTGTTCGCAGACCCACACCACGTAGGCCGTGAAGTCGGCGAAGCCGAGCTCGGCGAGCCTGTCGCGCACCCCGGGATGGTGGTCCGGCGCCTCGCCCGTGAGCACGAGCAGCTCCTTGACCTGGCGCCGGGCGGCGTGGTCGAGCTGGCGCTGGACGTCCTCGGGCTCGTGCAGGTGCGGCCGGTGGGTCGCGAAGGCGCAGTACTTGCAGTAACAGCGGCACGTCCGCGACAGCGAGACCGTGACGTTGCGGGAGAAGGTGACCCGCTGGCGCATCGAGCGAGACGCTAGCGGGCAGGGCGACGCTGTGCACCCTCTCGGGATCGTCATGGTCAGCCGCGACCGCCGCGCAGGGGTGCTCGACGTCCTCGGGCGCCTGCCGCCCGTTCCGACCTGCGTCGTGGACAACGGTTCCAGGGACGGGACGGCCGCCGCCGTCCGGGCCCGCTTCCCCGCCGTGCGGGTGCTCGAGCCGGGCCACAACCTCGGCGCGGCGGGGCGCACCGTCGGCGCGCGCGAGCTCGGGGCCGAGCTCACGGCCTTCGTCGACGACGACTCGTGGTGGGCGCCCGAGGCGCTCGAGCGGGCCGTCGCGGTCTTCGCCGCCCACCTGCGCCTCGGGCTGCTCGCCGCCCGCGTGCTCGTCCACGACGAGGAGCGCCTCGACCCGGCTTCGGCCGTCATGCGCGCCTCGCCGCTGCCCGCGCCCGCCGGACGGCGCCTGCCCGGCCCACCCGTGCTGGGCTTCGTCGCCTGCGGGGCGATCGTCCGCACGGAGGCGTTCCTCGCGGCCGGCGGCTTCGACGCCCGCTACGCGCTCGGCGGGGAGGAGGCGCGCCTGGCCGTCGATCTGGCCCGCGGCGGCTGGGACCTGGCCTACGTCGACGACGTCGTCGCCCACCACCACCCGGCCGAGGACGGCCGCGGCGGCCGCTCGTGGGTGATCGTGCGCAACGACCTGTGGACGGCCTGGCTGCGCCGCCCCCGCGCCGCCGCCGCCCGCCGGTCGGCCCGGCTGCTCGGCGCCGTCGCGCCGGCCGTGGCCGGGCGGGCGGCCTTCGAGGCCGCCCGCGGGCTGCCCTGGGTCCTGCGCGAGCGCCGGGTGGTCGCCCCGGCGCTCGAGGCGCGGCTGGCGCTGCTGGACTAGGACTCGACGAAGAGGTCCGGGGCGAGGTCCGCCTCGGCCGCGTCGCCGAAGCGGTAGCGGCCGAGGTCGCCGTCGAGGAGGTCCTCGTCGATGAAGAAGTTGCCCGTGCACTCGCGGGCGGGGCGGGTGAAGATCGCGTGGGCGGCGTCGGCCATGATCTCCGGCCGCCGCGCACGCGCCATCGCCTCGTCGCCGCCGAGCAGGTTCTGGACCGCCGCGGTGGCGATGATCGTCCGCGGCCACAGCGAGTTGACCCCCACGCCGCTCTCCCGGAACTCCTCCGCCATGCCGAGCGTGCACATGCTCATGCCGTACTTCGCGATGGTGTAGCCGACGTGGGCGCCGAACCACTTCGGATCGAGGTTCAGCGGGGGGGAGAGGGTGAGGATGTGCGGGTTGCCGGCCTCCAGCAGGTGCGGCAGGCACTTCTGCGACACGAGGAACGTCCCGCGCGTGTTGATCGACTGCATGAGGTCGTAGCGCTTGAGCGGGAGGTCCAGCGTGCCGGCGAGGTTGATCGCGCTCGCGTTGTTGACGCACAGGTCGACGCCGCCGAAGCGCTCGACGCACTCGGCGACGGCGCCCTCGACGGAGTCCTCGTCGCGGATGTCGCCGACGATCGGCAGCGCCCGGCCGCCCGCCGCCTCGATCTGCTCCGCCGCGGTGTACACCGTGCCCTCGAGCTTCGGGTGCGGCTCGGCGGTCTTGGCCACGAGGCAGACGTTCGCCCCGTCCTGCGCCGCCCGCACGGCGATGGCGAGGCCGATGCCGCGGCTGGCTCCGGAGATGAACATGGTCTTGCCGTCGAGGGTCATGACTCGGATCATGCCGGACGTCGGCCCTGGGCGAACGCGAGCGCCTCGGCGGCGAGCCGCGCCCGGCCGACGGCGCCGTCCATGAGCAGGTCGGTGCGCAGGACCGGCAGCCCGTCGACCGGTTCGTCGGCGACCATGCCGTCCAGCAGCCCGGCGTAGAGCCCGGCGACGCCGGCCGCGGTGGGCGAGGCGCCCGCGGCCTCCAGGAAGGGCAGGGTCGGCCCCTTGAGGGCCTCGCCGCCGACCAGCGGGGAGACCGCCACCACCGGCGCGCGGGCGTCGCGCAGGGCGTCGCGCACGCCCAGCACGGCGAGGATCGGGCCGATGGAGATCACCGGGTTGCTCGGGCCGATGACCACGGCCTCGGCGTCCGCGATCGCCCCGAGCACCTCCGGAGTCGCGGCGGCGGTCTCGGCGCCACGCAGCTCGACGCGGGTGACCGGCGTCGTCGCCGCCCTGCCGCCGGCGCGGATCATCCACGCCTGGAACGGGACGCCGTCGACCCAGGTGCGGACGGGATCGTCGCTCATCGGCAGCACGCGCGCCCGGACGCCGAGGGTCACCCGCAGCGCCTCGAGCGCCTCCGTGAGCCGCTCGCCGGCGGCGAGGCGCCGGGCCCGGTCCCGGCCGATCTCGAGGTCCTCGTCGCCGAGGTCGAACCACACGTCCTCGCCCCGCGCCCGCAGGCGGTCCATGGCGTGGAAGCTGTCGCCCGCGAGGCCCCAGCCGCGCGCGTCGATGCGGTCCGCGAGCCAGAAGAGCGCGAGGTCGGGGTCCGGCGACACGTGCGCGCCGTAGAGCTCGACGTCGTCGCCGGTGTTGGCGACGACGACCAGCTCGTCCGGACCCACGACGTCGAGCATCCCGCGGGCGAGCTTGGCGCCCCCGGTCCCGCCCGCGAGCACGACGACCGTCATGCCCGCGAGCGTAGGCCTCACCCGTCCGGGCCGCTCGTGTCGGCGAAGGAGTGGTGCTCGTGGGCGACCACCCAGCGGCCGGCCTCCCGGCGCAGGCCGAGCGTCAGCCGCAGCCGGGTCTCCGGGTGCGCCGCGAGCTCCTGCGGCGTTCCGCAGCGCAGCAGGGCGTGGGCGTAGGCGAGGTCCTCGCCGGCGGTGACGTCGAGGGCCACGATCTCGAACGAGGCGCCCGCGGCCTGCCATCGGAAGAACCCCGGCCACGTGTGTCCGTAGGCGTCGATTCCCCGCACGCCGTCGTGGGGCGGCGGGACGTCGAACATCAGGATGTCCTCAGCGTGGTCGGGCAGCACGCGGTCCAGGTCGCCGGTGTGCACGGCCTGCGCCCAGCGCTCGACGAGGTCGCGGATCTCCGCGGCGTGGTCGGGCATCACGCCTGCACCTCGTAGCGCAGCAGGACGGCGCCGGACACGAACGGCCGGGTCTCGAGCAGCCGCAGCCCGGCGTCGGCGGACTCGAAGAGCCGCGCGCCGCGCCCGACGACGACCGGGAAGACGAAGAGCCGGTACTCGTCGACGAGGCCGGCGGCGACCAGCGCGTGGACGAGCTGGACGCTCCCCGTGGCGACGATGTCGCGGCCTGAGGTCTCCTTCAGCGCTTGGACCTCGTCGACCACGGGCCCGCGCAGCACCGTGGAGTGGTCCCAGCCCGGATCCTCCAGCGTGCTGGAGACGACGTACTTGTCCACCGCGTTGAGGTAGTCGGCGACGCCCGTCGGGTCGTCCGTCTGCAGCGGCCAGAACCCCCGAAGGTCTCGAACGTGTTGCGGCCCACCAGCAGCGCGTCGGCGGCCGCCTGGTGCTCGCGGGTCGCCGCCGCGAGGTCGGACTGGTCGACGTCCTCGGCGAGCGGGTCGAACCATCCGGCCGACATGTCGATCACGCCGTCGAGCGTGATGTTCTCCGTGACGACGAGCTTGCGCATCGGGCCTCCTTGTGCTGGCGTTGTCGGGAAGTAGACCGGACTCGTCCGCCCGACTCATCGCATGGAGCCCATCGCCCTTGATCCGGTCGACGCGCTGAGCATCACGACGCTCGTCGACAACGTAACCGACATCCTGCTCGGTGACGCCGGGCCGGCCACGCGAGCCCCCTTCGCGCTGGCGACCACGGGTCGGGTCCTCCGGGCCGAGCACGGCTTCTCGTGCCTCGTGACGATGACGGGGGCGGGCCGGACGACGCGGATCCTCTTCGACGCGGGAATCACCCCGGACGGGCTGGTCGAGAACTTGCGCCACTTGGAGCTGTCGCCGCGAGAGATCGACATCATCGTGCTCAGCCACGGGCACTGGGACCACACCACGGGCATGGACGGCCTCGTGGCCGAGCTGGGCCGGACGCAGGTGCCGGTGCTCATCCACCCCGACTTCTGGAGTCGCCGCCGCGTCGCGCTGCCGGGCCGCGAACCGGTCGAGCTGCCGTCCACGAGCAGATCCGCGCTGCAGGGCGCGGGCTTCGAGATCGTCGAGCAGCAGCAGCCGTCCTTCCTGCTCGACGGCTCGCTGCTGGTCACCGGCGAAGTGGATCGCACGAGCGACTTCGAGCGTGGCTTCCCGAGTCACCAGGCCTTCCGGCGCGGGGGCTGGGAGCCCGACCCGCTGATCCTCGACGACCAGGCGCTGGTCGCGAACGTGCGTGGACGCGGGCTGGTCGTGCTCACCGGCTGCGGCCACTCCGGGATCGTCAACGTCCTGCGCTACGCCCGCAAGCTCACCGGCGAGGACCGCCTGCACGCGGTGGTCGGCGGCTTCCACCTCAGCGGTCCGCAGTTCGAGCCGATCATCGCGCCCACCCTCGACGCGCTGACCGCCCTCGCGCCCGATCACCTCGTGCCCTCGCACTGCACGGGCTGGCGCGCCGTGCACGCCATCGCGGCTCGCTTCCCCGACGCGTTCATCCAGAACAGCGTCGGCACCCGCTTCGACTTCGCGTCGGCGGCGGCGAGCTAGGGCGAGACGCCCGGCAGCACCGCGATCGCCTCGATCGACACGAGCAGGCCGAACGGCAACCGCACGTTGGCCGGGGCGGACAGGGCCGGCGGCGGATCGGGCATGTGCCGGGCGTGACCTCGTTGATTGGACCGAAGTCCTCGACGTCGGCGTAGAAGATCGTCGTCTTGACCACGTCGGCCACGGACGCGCCGGCGCCGGCGAGCACGGCGGCGAGGTTGACGAGCGCCTGCTCGGTCTGCGCCTCGACGCCCTCCGCGATTCCGCCCGTGGCGGCGTCGATACCGGCCATGCCCGAGCAGAAGACCAGGTCGCCGGCGACGATCGCCTGGCTGTAGGGCGCGATGGCGGCCGGGGCCTGATCGCTCGAGACCGCCTGCCGGATCAGCGGCCGGTGAACTCGGGCTGGCGGCGCTCGACGAAGGCCTGGGCGCCCTCCGCGAAGTCCGCGGTGCGCGCGCACGCCTCCTGCAACGCGACCTCGAGCTCGAGCGTGGTGGAGAGCGCCGGCCGGGCCGAGGCGTCGAGCACCCGCTTGGCCAGGCCGACCGCCACCGGCGCGCAGAGCAGCAGTTCGTCGACGAGCCGCGTCGTGGCCGCCTCGAGCTCCGCCGCCGGCGCGACGCGCTGCACGAGGCCGATGGCCTCCGCCTCCTCGCCACCGACCAGGCGGCCGGTCATGACGAGCTCCTTGGCCTTGCCGAGCCCGACGAGCGCCGGCAGGCGAGAGGACCCGCCGACGTCGGGCACGAGGCCGATGCGCGTCTCGGGCAGGCCGGCGACGGCGTCCGCGGCCATCACCCGCAGGTCGCAGGCCAGCGCCGTCTCCAGCGCGCCGCCGATGCAGCCGCCCTGGATGGAACAGACCGTGGCCTTGGGCATCTCCTCGAGCTGGTTGGCCACGTCGAGCCAGGCCTTGCGGAACGGGCGCAGCCGGTCGGGCTGCCGGGAGAAGTCGCGCAGCTCCACGAGGTCGACGCCGGAGGAGAACATCGGCCCCTCGCCGCGCAGCAGGACCACGTGGACGTCCGGGTTGCCCGCGGCCTCGCGCAGCGCCTCGCCGAGGGCCCCGATGAGCTCCCGGCTGAAGGCGTTGCGCTTCTCCGGGCGGTTGAGGACGACGTGGCGGACGCGGCCGGCGTCCTCGGTCAGCACGAGCTCGGACATGGCCGGAGCCTACGCCGCGACGGCCTCGTGCTCGCTGGTCACCGGCGCCCCGGCGTACGCGCCGCCCGGGCAGTCCGCGCAGCGGACCTCGCGGCGCGGATTGCGGATCCCGGTGAGGGCGAGCACGCCGCCGAGGCCCACGGCCAGCGCGCCGACGAGCATCACCCGGTGAAAGCCCGCGACATCGAGCGTGCCGCCGGTGACGATGCCGAGTGCGGCCACCCCGAACAGGCCCGCCATGCGCGCGATGGCGTTGTTGATCCCCGACGCGATGCCGGCGTTGTGCTCGTCGGCGTCGGCGAGCACGGTGGCGGTCAGCGGCGCGACGGTCGCCGACAGTCCGAGGGAGAAGAGCAGCAGGCCGGGCAGGACCTCGGTCAGGTAGGGGGCGTCGCGGCCCACCCTTAGGTAGAGCAGCAGCCCGGTGGCGGCCACGAGCGGCCCGATGCCCATCAGCAGCCGCGGGCCGATGCGGTCCGCCAGGGCGCCCATGCGCTTGGAGAGCACGAACATGACGAGCGTCGTCGGCATGGTGGCCAGCCCGGCCTGGAGCGCCGAGTAGCCCGACACCTGCTGGAGGAAGAGGCCGAGCGTGAAGAGGTTGATCGACAGCCCGCCGTACATGGCCAGCGTCTGGGCGTTGCCGATCGCGAAGTTGCGCCGGGAGAAGAGCTCCAGCGGGAGCATCGGGTGGCGGGCGCGCCGCTCCCAGGCGAGGAAGGCGGCGAAGAGGGCGAGGCCGGCCACGAGCGGGACCCAGACGGAGGGGGCGCCCCAGCCGAGCGCGGGCTGGCGGGTGAGCGCGTAGACGGGCCCGGCGAGGCCGAGCGCGCACAGCGTGGCGCCCCGGTAGTCGATCCGGCCGCGGGCCGGCTCGCGCTCGGCCTGCTCGACGGCCTTGGCCACGAGGATGAGCGTCGCGAGCACGAAGGGGACGTTGATCGCGAAGATCCAGCGCCAGGAGGCGGCGTCGACGAGGAAGCCGCCCGCGAGCGGCCCGATGACGAAGGCGATGCCCGACCACGCCGTCCAGGAGCCGATCGCGGCGCCGCGCTGGTCGGGCGGGAAGGCGGCGATGATGACCGCCAGCGCGCTCGGGGTCAGCAGCGCGCCGAAGACGCCTTGCAGGGCGCGGGCGCCGACGAGCACGCCGATCGACGGCGCGAGCGCGCAGCCGATCGAGGCGATGCCGAAGCCGGCGACACCGACGGAGAAGACCCGCCGCTCGCCGAGCACGTCGCCGAGCGAGCCGCCGATGAGGATCAGGGAGCCGAGCGTGAGCAGGTACGCGTTGGAGACCCACTGCTGACCGGCGAGCCCGCCGCCCAGGGCGTCGCGGATCGCCGGCAGGGCGACGTTGACGACGGTCGAGTCCAGCCCCGCCACGAACGTCCCCATGATGGCGGCGGCGAGGGCGAGGCGCTGGCGGGACACGATGGCGACGACCTTACTTGTGCGCGCAAGAACACGCTCACGCCTCGGCGTCGGCCCGCTCGCGCCGCTCCTCGAGCAGATACGCGCCGACGGTGCCCGCCAGCGCCGCCACCACGACGAGGCCCACCGCGAAGCCGCCGAGCATCACCAGCCGCCCGGCGGGGGTCTCCGGCAGCGGGTCACCCTGCAGGGCGACGACCGTCGTCGCTGACCAGATAAGCGCGTCGCCGAAACCGTCGAAGGTGCCGTGGCCACGCTCGGCGAGCCAGGCGAGCTGGGCCGCGGCGAGCGTCACGACGCCGGCCACGGCGGCGAGGAACCCGGCGCGCGAGCCCAACAGCTGCCGGGCCACCCCGGTGGACCGGTACGACGTCGAGACGACGCGGGCGGCCGGCAGGGCGCGGCCGAGGCGCAGCAGGGCGCCGAAGCGCAGCAGGCGCAGCGTGGGCACGAGGAGCATGAGCACCGCGAGCCAGTTGTGGCGCAGGAACCGGGTGGTCGACGGCGCCGCGACGAGCCGCGCGCCGAAGTCGATCACGAACACGGCCCAGATGACCCAGGTCGCCACCTCGAACGTGCGCTCCCAGCCCGGCGACAGGCCCGGGTCGGCGAGGGCGAAGGCGGTGAGCAGGGCGAAGACGAGCCCCAGCACCGCCATGAGCGGATCGAGCCGCTCGGTCTGGCGGGCCAGCCAGCGCTCGTAGCCGGCCTCGTCGCGGTCGCGCCGCCGCGGCCGCGGCGTGGGGGAGCCCCGCTCGGCCGGCGGGCAGGAGCCGCCCGATCGCCGCAGCGTCGCCTGCGCCAGGCGTCCGTCTCCACGTCGCGAGCCTCCCACGGTCCTGCCCTACCCCGACAGGGCGCCGCGGAAGGCCTCGATCGCGCGCCGGCGCTCCGCCGCGTGGTCGACCATCGGCGCGGGATAGGCGCCGGGGTCGGTGGCGAGCTCGGGCACCCAGCGCCCGACGTAGCGCCCGTCGGGGTCGAAGCGCTCCTGCTGGCGGGCCGGGCTGAAGACGCGCGTGTAGTCGTGCGGGTCGGTGCCCGTGCCCGCCGTCCACTGCCAGCCGCCGTTGTTGGACGCGACGTCGCCGTCGATCAGGTGCCGCATGAAGTGCCGCTCGCCCAGGCGCCAGTCCAGGTGCAGGTCCTTCGTCAGGAAGGACGCCACGATCATGCGGGCCCGGTTGTGCAGCCAGCCGCAGGCCAGCAGCTGGCGCATCCCGGCGTCGACGACCGGAAAGCCCGTCCGGCCGCGCTGCCAGGCCTCGAACGCCGCGGGGTCCGTGCGCCAGGGGAGGTCGTCCAGCTCCGGGCGGAAGGCGTGGCGGACCACGTGCGGGTGGTGGACGAGCACGGAGGCGTAGAAGTCGCGCCAGGCCAGCTCGGCGCGCCACTTCGCCGGCCCGCGGCCCTCGAGGGCGGCCGCGCGGCGCTCGGCGAGCAGCGGCGAGAGCGTGCCGAAGTGCAGGTCCTGGCTCAGCCGGGACGTCGGGTCGGCGAGCACGCCCCGGCGGGTCGCGTAGCGGTGCACGCCGCCGTCCGCGCCCAGCCAGGCCTCCAGGCGCCCGAGCGCCGCCGCCTCGCCGGGCTCCGGCCGGTCCTCCAGCGCGGGCGCCTCGAGCCCGGGCAGGGGTTCGGAGTCCACCGCATCCGGCACGGGTACGGTCGCCGGTCCGTCGAGGAGCTCCCGGCGCGGCTGGCGCTCCCACGCGCGCCGGAACGGACTGAAGACCCGCGGCGGGCCGAGCGCGCCGAGCCGGCCGGCGAACAGGCCCGGCCCGAGGCGCAGCTCCACCCGGGCCGCGACCCGCGCGTCGCGCGCGCGGGCGAACGGGGACGCGTCGCCGGCGGCGTAGACGGCGTCGGCGCCCGCCTCGGCGGCGACGGCGGGGACGACCTCCTCCGGCCTGCCCGTGCGCACGACGAGGCGCCCGCCGCGCGAGCACAGGCCCGCGTCGAGCGCCGCGAGGCAGTCGAGCATGTAGCGCGTGCGGTTCGCCGAGGCGAAGCGCCCGCGCCGCAGGCGGGGGTCGAGCACGAACAACGGCACGACCGCGTCGTGCGCCGCCAGGGCGGCGGCGAGCGGCGGGTGGTCGTGCAGCCGCAGGTCGCGGCGCAGCCAGACGACGCCGGTGCTCACGAGCCGTAGCATGCCCGACGTGCCAAGCGATCCCGCGCCAGTTCTCTGGCAACCGTCGGAGGACCTCGTCGAGTCCGCCAACGTCACGCGCTTCATGCGCTGGCTCGAGCTCGGACACGAGACCTACGAGGAGCTGTGGCAGTGGTCCGTCGACGACCTCGAGGCGTTCTGGTCATCGATCTGGCGCTTCTTCGACGTCCAGGCCGACGCGGCGCCGATCCGGGTGCTCGGGGACCGCTCCATGCCGGGCACGGAGTGGTTCGAGGGCGTCGAGCTCTCCTACCCGGAGCACGTGTTCCGCGGCCGGGACGCCGACGAGGTCGCGCTGCTGTTCGACTCGGAGTCCCATGGCGCGGGGGAGTGGACGTGGGGAGAGCTGCGCGCCCACACGGCACGGGTCCGTGCCGCGCTGCGCGGGCTCGGCGTCGAGGCGGGCGACCGCGTCGTCGCTTACCTGCCCAACCTGCCGGAGACGATCGCGGCCTTCCTCGCCACGGCGTCGCTCGGCGCCGTCTGGTCGAGCTGCTCGCCGGACTTCGGGGCGCGCTCGGTGATCGACCGCTTCCAGCAGATCGAGCCGAAGGTCCTGCTCGCGGTGAAGTCCTACGCCTACGGCGGCAAGACGTTCGACACGACGGAGACCGTCGAGCGCCTCGAGCGGGAGATCACGACGCTCGAGCACACGGAGGTGCTCGGCGACGGTTGGTTTCATGAGGCGCCGGAGGAGGAGCTCGAGTTCGAGCGCCTGCCCTTCGACCACCCGCTGTGGGTCCTGTACTCCTCGGGCACCACCGGCCTGCCCAAGGGCATCGTGCACGGGCACGGCGGGATGCTGCTCGAGCACCTCAAGAAGCTCCATCTGCACCTCGACGCGCGCGACGGCGACCGGGTGTTCTGGTTCACCACCACGGGCTGGATGATGTGGAACTTCCTGGCCGGGGTGCTGCTGACGCCGGCGGCGATCGTGCTCTACGACGGCAACCCTGGCTACCCGGACCTCGGCCGTCTGTGGGACCTCGCCGAGTGCACCCGGATGACGTGCTTCGGGACGAGCGCCGCCTACCTGCACGCCTGCATGAAGGGCGAGGTGCACCCCGCCGAGGGCCGCGACCTCTCCGCGCTGCGGGCCGTCGGCTCGACGGGCTCGCCGCTGTCGCCCGAGGGCTTCGAATGGGTCTACGAGGAGCTCGGCGAGGACACGTGGCTGTTCTCGACGTCCGGCGGCACGGACGTGTGCACGGCCTTCGTCGGCGGCACGCCGATCAAGCCCGTGCGCCGCGGTGAGCTGCAGTGCCGGGCGCTCGGCGCGAAGGTCGAGGCCTACGACGAGGACGGCGAGCCCGTCGTCGACGAGGTCGGCGAGCTCGTGATCACCGAGCCGCTGCCCTCCATGCCGTTGTTCCTGTGGGGCGACGAGGACGGCTCGCGGCTGCGGGAGTCCTACTTCGACACCTACCCGGGCGTCTGGCGCCACGGCGACTGGATCCGCATGACGCCCGAGGGCGGGGCGGTGATCTCCGGCCGCTCGGACTCAACGATCAACCGCGGCGGCATCCGCATGGGGACCGCCGAGATCTACGCCGCCGTGCTCGCGGAGGACGCCATCGCCGACGCGCTGGTGGTCGACGTGCCGCCGCGCGATGGCACGGGCGACGCGTGGATGCCGCTCTTCGTCGTCACGGCCGAGGGCACCGAGCTCACCGACGAGGTGGTGGACGCGCTGCGCAGGCGGATCCGCTCCGAGTGCTCGCCGCGGCACGTGCCGGACGAGGTCATCGCGGTCGACGCCGTGCCCCGGACGCTGTCGGGCAAGGTGCTCGAGGTGCCGGTCAAGAAGGTGCTCATGGGCGGCGACCCGGAGAAGGCGGCGAGCCGCGACAGCCTCGCCGACCCGGAGGCCTACGACTGGTTCGTGGCCTTCGCGCGCGAGCGCGCCGGCGACGCCTGAGGCGGCGCGAGCTCGAGCCGCTCGAGCCCGTCGAGCGCCGCGTGGTAGACGGCCTCCGCGGCGGCCTCGTCGGCGGGGGCCTCGCGGGCCGTGCGCAGCGCGACGGCGGGCCGCCGCCGGCGTGTCCGGGCCCGCACCCGGCGGCCGACCGGGGCGAACGCGCGCACGAGCTGGACCTGGCGCGACGCCCACACCGGCCCGCCGGCGCCGCACGGACCGAGCTCGAGCAGGACGCTGCGGGCGGGGTCCGGACGCCGTCCGCGCAGCCAGGCCGCGAGTCCGAGCGGCGGCAGCTCGCCCGCTCCGGCGAGCACGAGGCCCGGCGAGAGCCCGGCCGGGCCGGCTTCCAGCAGCTCGTCGTGCAGCGCGAGGGCGACGGCGACCGCGGCGGCCTCCGGCCCGCCCGCCGACGGCGCCGAGAGCGCGACGTCGGCCGCGAGCCCCGCGGCGAGCAGGAGCAGGAGCGTCGGGGGGAGGGCGAGGACGCCGAGCCAGCCGGCGTCCGCCCCGTCCACGCGCGCGGCGGCGAGCGCCGTCACGCCGGCGAGCGCGGCGAGCACCCAGCCGCGCCGGTGGCGGCCGTCGCACCGCAGGAGGCCGCGCCGGGAGACATCGGTCGCCGCGGTGACCCACAGGGCGACGGCCGCCGGCGCGGGCGGCTCGACGACGACGACCTGCGTCGCGCGGCGCGGCAGTAGCCGCAGCAGCAGGCCGCCGCCACCCGCGAGCTCGAGGCCGTAGGAGACGAGCGCCACGGCGGCCAGGACGAGCGCCACGACGGGCTCGGTGAGGGCCACGAGGCTCGTGGCCACGCCGAGCGCGGCGTGCGCCGCGAGCGACCACGCCCACTGCGGACGGACCCACACGGTCTGCACGAGCGCCGCGTGGCCACGCGTCCGCAGGTCGGCGTGCAGCCAGGCGGCCGCCCGCCGCTCCGCATCCGTGCCGGCTGCCCGGCCGGTGAACGCGGAGAGCTCCGCCGTCACCTCCGCGAGCGCGCCCACCCCGGCATCTTCGCAGTAGGGTCCCGCCGAAGATGCCCGAGCCCGACGAGATCGCCTTCGCGGGCGTCGCCGCGCAGGCCGACCTGGTGCGGGCGGGCGAGCTGTCCTCGCGCGAGCTGACGGAGCTCGTGCTGGAGCGGATCGGTCGCCTGGACCCCGAGCTGCGGGCCTTCCGGGCCGTGTGGGCCGACGCGGCGCTGACCGCGGCCGACCAGGCCGACGCCCGCCGGCGCGGCGGCGATGACCGGCCGCTGCTCGGCGTCCCGCTCGCGATCAAGGACGACATGGACGTCCGCGGCCAGGTGACGGGCATGGGCTCGATCGCCCAGCGCACGCCGGCGGCGGCCGACGCCGAGCTCGTCCGCCGGCTGCGCGACGCCGGCGCGGTGCTCGTGGGCAAGACGAACGTTCCCGAGCTCATGACCATGCCGGCCACGGAGACCACCTGGTACGGCGCCACCCACAACCCCTGGGATCCCGACCGCACCCCCGGCGGCTCCAGCGGCGGCAGTGGCGCCGCGGTCGCCGCCGGTCTCGTGGCCGGGGCCACCGCCTCCGATGGCGCGGGCTCGATCCGCATCCCGGCCTGCTGCTGCGGCCTCGTCGGGCTCAAGCCGACCGCGGGCCGGGTCCCGACGCCGCCGCACTGGGGCGGCCTCTCGACCTACGGCTTCCTCGCCCGCCGTACCGCCGACGTCGCGCTCCTGCACGCCGTCGCCGACGACCGCTGGGCTGCGGCCGACCCGCCCGGGCGGCTGCGCATCGCCGTCGCCATCAACGTCCCCCTCGGCGCGCGCAAGGGCCCAGACGCGGCGGTGCTCGATGGCGTCGAGTCGGTCGGCGCCGCGTTGCGCGACCTCGGCCACGAGACCTTCGAGGCGCCGCTGGACTTCGGCCGTAGCGGCCTGCGCGTGATCGCCCGCTTCCTGCGCGGCATCCACGACTCGGCCGCCGAGGTCGAGCGGCCCGATCGCCTCGGCGCCCGCGTCCGGGGCCTCGCGCGGATGGGCGGTCTCATCCCCGCCGGCGTGGTGGCACGCGCCCGCGCCGCGGCCGAGGGCGACCGCGCGCGCCTCGGGGCGATCTACGGCCGCGCGGACGTCGTGCTCACCCCGGTCATCAACGAGCTGCCGATGCGCATCGGCCGCCTCGAGGGCATGGGCGCCCAGCGCGCGCTCGACGCGATCCTCGCACACGCCCCGCTGCCCTCGGCGTCCAACCACACGGGCGAGCCGGCCATCGCGGTTCCGGCCCCGGCCACCGCCGGCGGCGTCCCGCTCGGTGTCCAGCTGCTCGGCCCGCGCGACGCGGACGCCCGGCTGCTCGCCCTCGCCGCCCAGCTCGAGGGCGCCGTCGGGTGGGCGGACCGCATCCCCTCCGGGTTCGCCGGGTAACTCGACTCCGTGCCGCACCCGAGGAGAGGACGCCCCGAATGAACCTGGCCGAGGTCATGACCCGAAGCGCCGAGCGCTTCCCGGACCGCCCCGCGATCAAGCTCGACGACACGGTGATGGACTACCGGTTCCTCGACGGCGCGACGGCGCACATCGCCGGGCTGCTCAAGAGCAAGGGGTTCGAGGTCGGCGACCGGGTCGGGCTCATGCTCCCCAACGTCCCGTACTTCCCCGTCATCTACTACGGGATCCTGCGCGCGGGCGGCGTCGTCGTCCCGATGAACCCGCTGCTCAAGAGCCGCGAGGTCGCGTTCTACGTGCGCGATCCCGGGGCGCGCATCCTGTTCGCGTGGCACGGCTTCGAGGAGCCGGCCCGCGCGGGCGCCGAGCAGGAGGGGGCCGAGCTGATCCTCGTCGAGCCGGGCGCGTTCGAGGAGATCGTGGGCGCCGCCGAGCCGGACACGACGGTCGTCGACCGTGATCCTTCCGACACGGCGGTCCTGCTCTACACGTCGGGCACGACGGGCACGCCGAAGGGCGCCGAGCTCACGCACTCCAACATGACGTCCAACACGGAGGTCTCGCGCGGCCTCTACGACGTCAACGAGGAGGACGTCCTGCTCGGGGCGCTGCCGCTCTTCCACGCCTTCGGCCAGACGTGCGGCATGAACGCGGCGATGGCCTCGGGCGGGCTACTGACGCTCATCCCGCGCTTCGACCCCGCCAAGGCGCTCGAGATCCTCCAGCGCGACAGGTGCACGATCTTCCTCGGCGTGCCGACGATGTACTCGGCGCTGCTGCACGCGGACGACCGCGACAGCTACGACACGTCGAGCCTGCGGGTCTGCGGCTCGGGCGGCTCCGCGCTGCCCGGCGAGGTGCTGCGCGAGTTCGAGGAGACCTTCGAGATCGACCTGCTCGAGGGCTACGGGCTGTCGGAGACCTCGCCGGTCGCCTCCTTCAACCAGCTCAAGGTCGGGAAGAAGGCCGGGTCGATCGGCACCCCGGTGGACGGCTGCGAGATGAAGCTCGTCGACGACGACGGCCACGACGTCGGCGAGGGCGAGGTGGGGGAGATCGCCATCAGGGGCGACAACGTCATGAAGGGCTACTGGGGCCGCCCGGACGCCACGGAGGAGGCCATCCGCGACGGCTGGTTCCACACGGGCGACATGGCCAAGGTCGACGAGGACGGGTTCTTCTTCATCGTCGATCGCAAGAAGGAGCTGATCATCCGCGGCGGCTACAACGTCTACCCGCGCGAGATCGAGGAGGTCATCTACGAGCACCCGGCGGTCCGCGAGGCCGCCGTCGTCGCCGTGCCGCACGACGAGCTCGGCGAGGAGATCGGGGCCGCCGTCGCGCTCAAGGACGGCGAGGACGTCTCGGCCGACGAGCTCAAGGCCTACGTCAAGGAGCAGGTCGCCGCCTACAAGTACCCGCGCCAGGTCTGGTTCGTCGACGAGCTCCCCAAGGGCCCGACGGGCAAGATCCTCAAGCGCGAGATCGACGTGCCCGGTGGGGATCAGGCCGAGGTGCAGTCGTCCTAGACGACCTCGCTCTCGCGGAGGCGCTCGCGCGGGAGGCCGGGGGCCTGCTGCGCGAGCGCTTCGTCGCCGCCGACCGCGGCCTGGTCTCGGCCAAGAGCACGCCGACGGACCTCGTCTCGGAGTCCGACGTGGCGGCCGAGACGCTCATCCGCGGCCGGCTCGCCGCCGAGCGCCCCGACGACGGGGTGCTGGGCGAGGAGGGCGGGGAGCACACGGGCACGGGCGACCGGCACTGGGTCGTCGACCCGCTCGACGGGACGATCAACTTCCTCTACGGCTTCCCGCAATGGGCGGTCAGCATCGCGCTGCAGGACGCCGACGGCGGCCTGGTGGGCGTCGTCTACGACCCGATGCGCGAGGAGCTGTGGTCGGGGCAGCGCGGCGGCCCCCCGACGCTCAACGGCGAGCCTGTGGCGCCGACCGGCGCCGACCGGCTCGACCGCGCGCTCGTGGCGACGGGCTTCGGCTACGACGCCGCCGTCCGGGACGTGCAGGGCGCCCACGTCGCGCGGCTGCTCTCGCGGGTGCGCGACATCCGCCGCGCAGGGGCGGCGGCGCTGGACCTGGCCTGGGTGGCCGGCGGCCGGGTGGACGCGTACTTCGAGCGCGGGGTCAAGCCGTGGGACACCGCGGCGGGCGTGCTGCTGTGCGAGCTCGCCGGCCTCGAGGTGCGGCGGCTGGAGCCCGATCCGCCGTCGGAGGCGGGCGTGCTCGCAGCGCCGAAGGCGCTCGCCGCCGAGCTCGTCGAGCTCGTCACCTCGGTGGCGTAGCCGGCTACCCCATGGCGCGTCACCTTCCGCATGAAGGTCATGCGGAACGTGACGCGCGATCGCCGAGCCGGTCGCGCTCGAGCGTCTGCGCACGCTCCAGCGCCTCCGCTGCAGCCCGTGCGAGGCCCGGGTCCGGCGGGTCGGCCTCCAGCGCCGCGGCGGCCGCCGCCTCGGCCTCGGCGATCGCCGCCTCCACGTCGGCGTCCGCGCCGACGCCCGCCTCGATCCACGGCTCGCGGGCCGGGGCTGCGCCCGGCTGGCTGCGAACGGGCAGCTCCGCGGCGTGGCGCTCCTGGACCACGTGGAGTTCGGTCAGTCGCCGCAGCACCGCCTCCTCGGTCCGCGCGTCAAGGGTCGTGGCGTGCTCCTGCGCGACCCGGGCCAGCGGGCCGCTCGCGGGCATGCCGAGCTCGGCGAGCCCCTCCGCGAGCTCCAGGTCCTCCAGCGCGTGGGCGGCGAGGGCCCGCTTGCGCTCCAGCCGCGGCTCGGTCGCGACGGCGGCGAGCGCCTCACGCGCGAGCTCGCGCAACACGTCGCGGTAGGGGATCACGCGAGCGTCCGCCGCCGCCCGGAGGCGAGCCAGTAGCGGATGGCGGCGGCCACGATGCACGTGCCGGTGCCCGCGGTCTCGAGCCCGCCGCCGTGGACGAGGAAGACCGAGGTCGTCGGGGAGATCGCCGCGAGCGCGATGGCAAGCACCCGGGACGGGCGCAGGCTCGGGTGCAGGACGGTCGGCTCGGCCATCGTCATGCGGCGGGTGGGACTCGAACCCACACTGACCGGGACTTGAATCCGGTGCCTCTGCCAATTGGGCTACCGCCGCGCGCGGTGCCGAGCATATGCCGCGGTCAGGCGGGCTGGGGGCTGGCGCCGCCGGGCCGCCCCTCGTGGTGGCGGCCGTCGGCGGGGCGCTCGACCTCGACGTTCCAGGCCTGGGCGAAGCCGCGCATGGCGAAGGCGATCAACAGCGCCTGGACCGGCACGAGGATGACGGTGAGCAGGCCGAGGAGGTCCTCGGGCAGCGCGGGGCTGACGAAGCCGGCCTTGTCGCGCTCGAACCAGGCCGGGGCGGACACGGCCGCGAAGATCAGCAGGATGATCGCCAGCGCCGCGGTGACCGGCAGGGCGCCGCGCGACCAGCGCGCGACGAAGAAGGCGAGCATGAGATACAGGATGATGTAGATGATCAGCAGCGCCTTGGCGCCGACGAGTGCGTCCCAGCCGCCGACGCCGACCACGAGCATCAGTCCGGCGGAGACGAGCAGCAGGAGCACCACGATGGCCCGGGCCGTCTTGGAGCCGGCCTTCTCGCGGTTCGGGTGCTCGAGCACATAGCCCTCACGGATCTCCTGCTCCTCCGCCATTGCGGGCGTACCATACGTCCTCCGCGCGCCGGGTGCGGGCACTCGCCCCGGCGTCGCCCGGCGGGCGTGGCGGAACTGGTAGACGCGCGGGGTTTAGGTCCCCGTGGCCTTCTGGCTGTGGGGGTTCGAGTCCCTCCGCCCGCATGGGGGCCTCACCGGCGATGCTCGCGCGCCAGCCACGCGTAGAGGCCATAGGTCACTCCGCCGACGGCGCTCACGGTGTCTCCCAGCGAAGGACAGCTAGTCAGATCTGGGGTCAACCATGCTCCCCGTAGTAGCCGTACTTCCAACGGAACGAGTCGCCGTAGCCGTTGGAGCAGTGCCAGCGCGTGTAGTACGTGTCGTCCCCGTAGTAGCGCACCTTGACGTCGCAGGACCACGCGCCGAGCGTCCAAGTGCGGAAGCCGCGCCTGAACAGCATGTCGGAGCCATCGGCTGTCGGGTTGTCACGCTCGCCTGCGCTCAGGAAGCCGACGACCACGCCGTAGGCCCGACCGCAGCTGATGCCCCCGTGCTTCGCGTAGACCCGCGAGTAGCCGCTGTCGCGCGTACGGCAGTTGGAGGCTGATGCTTCGGCTGGAAGAGCCGCGGCAAGGGCCGCAAGGGCCGAAACGGCAAGGACGATGAGCTTCTTCATGGCAGATGAGCCTCCGTACGGGTTTGGTTCAAAGCAGACAACGCTGGGCAGCTGGCTTGATCGCGCCGACGCCGTACATCCGTCTAGTGGTCGACAAAGCACGGTGGGTGGCTGACTTGCGCCGCCGTTCCACCTGCCACCGCTCGATGGCGCGGGTACCTGGCTGGGGCGGTCCGCGTAGCTCCTGGCCGTGCCGGGTTCGAGTCCCTCCGCCCGCATGGGGGCCGCGCGCAGGCCGGCCCGTGCGACGATCCCCGCGTGCCCGCGCCGTCGACCCTCCTGCTCTTCACGGCCGCCGGTGTCGCCCTCGTCGCCGTACCCGGCCCGGCCGTCGTCTACATCGTCACCCGCGGCGTGGCCCAGGGCCGCACCGCCGGCGTCGTGAGCGCGCTCGGCATCGAGGCGGGCGCTCTGGCGCACGTCGCCGCGGCGGTCCTCGGGCTCTCGGCGCTCGTGGCCTCGTCCGTCGCGGCCTTCGCCGTCGTCAAGTACGCGGGCGCGATCTACCTCGTCGTCCTCGGAGTGCAGAAGCTCCGCGCACGGGGCGACGCGCCGGCCGACCTGCCCGCGGCGTCCAACGCGCGGCTCTTCCGCCAGGGGGTGGTGGTCAACGTCCTCAATCCGAAGGTCGCGGTCTTCTTCGTCGCCTTCCTGCCGCAGTTCGTGGATTCGGCCCGCGCGGTGGCGCCGCAGGTGGCGCTGCTCGGCGTGCTCTTCATCCTCGTGGCGACGACGCTCGACTGCGCGTGGGCGCTGGCGGCCGGTTCGCTCGGCGCCCGGCTGCGGCGCAGCCGGCGGACGCGCCGGTGGCTGGACAGCGTCAGCGGCGTGACCCTCGTCGGCCTCGGCGCCGCCGCGGCGCTGACGCGGCGCTAGGTGTAGGCGGCCACGAAGACATGAAGCTTCTGGTCATCGCCCACCGCGGCGCCTCCGGGTATCGGCCCGAGCACACGCTCGCCGGCTACGCCCTGGCGGCGCGCATGGGCGCCGACTACCTCGAGCCCGACCTCGTCACCACGAAGGACGGCGTGCTCGTCGACCGTCACGAGCCCGAGATCGGCGGCACGACGAACGTCGCCGACCACCCGGAGTTCGCGGACCGCAGGACGACGAAGACCGTCGACGGCGCGTCGCTGACTGGCTGGTTCACCGAGGACTTCACGCTCGCCGAGCTCAAGACCCTGCGGGCCAAGGAGCGCATCCCGGCCCTCCGGCCGGGCAACACCTCCTACGACGGCGCCCACGAGGTCCCGACCTTTCAGGAGGTCATCGACCTCTCCAAGCGGCTCTCACGGGAGCTGCACCGGCCCGTCGGCCTCTATCCCGAGACGAAGCACCCGACGTACTTCCGCTCCCTCGGCCTGCCGCTCGAGCCGGGCCTCGTGCGCGCGCTGGAGCGCAACGGGCTCAACCGGCGGCGCGCGAAGGTCTTCGTGCAGTCCTTCGAGACGGGCAACCTCAAGGCACTCGACCGCCGGCTGAAGGTGCCGCTGATCCAGCTGCTGAACGCGGCCGCCAAGCAACCCTACGACCTCGTGGCCGAGGGCGATCCGCGGACCTACGGCGACCTCGCCACGCCCGAGGGGCTCGAGCGGATCGTCGGCTACGCCGACGGCATCGGTCCGTCCAAGGACCTGATCGTGCCGCGCAACCTCGACGGCTCCTCCGCGGCCCCCACCTCGCTCGTGGACGACGCGCACCGCGCCGGCCTGCTCGTGCACCCGTTCACGTTCCGGCGCGAGAACTCGTTCCTGCCGCTGGAGCGCCGCTCGTCCACCGACCCGGCGGGGATCGGCGACCTCGTCGGGGAGCTGCGCCAGTTCATCGCCCTCGGGGTGGACGGCTACTTCACCGACAACGCCGATCTCGGCGTCCTCGCCCGCGACGGCCGGTAGGGCTCGAATCACCCCGCGGCAGTAAGCGGACTCGTCGGTCCGCTTGCTGCTACGGTCCACGGGTGCCCGAGGCCGACCACCGTCCGCACCCCATGCGCAGCCTCGCGATCCTCTCGCTCGCGGGGCTCGCCTTCTCGCTCGCCCAGACCATGGTCATCCCGGCCCTGGGGGAGCTCAAGAGCGCCCTTGGGACGGACGAGACGGGCGTCGCCTGGCTGCTCACCGGCTATCTGCTCGCCGCCGCGGTGGCCACCCCGCTCTTCGGCCGCCTCGGCGACATGTTCGGCAAGCGCCGCATGCTCGTCGTGTCGCTCGGGTTCTTCGCCGCCGGCTCCGCGGTCGCCGCGCTCGGCTCGTCGCTCGAGCTCGTCGTCGCCGGCCGCCTCCTGCAGGGCGTGGGCGGCGGCATCTTCCCCCTGTGCTTCGGGATCATCCGGGACGAGTTCCCGCCCGAGCGCGTCGCCGGCTCGATCGGGCTCATCTCGGCGATTCTCGGCATCGGCGGTGGGCTCGGGCTCGTGCTCGGCGGCGTGATCGCCGACGCCGCCTCCTACCACCTGATCTTCTGGCTCGGCACGGTGATGGCCCTCGCCGCGGCGATCGCCGCGCACGCGCTGATCCCCGAGTCCCCGGTGCGCACGGCCGGGCGCGTCGACGTGCGCGGCGCGATCGTGCTCGCCGTCGGGCTCAGCCTGCCCCTCTACGCGATCGCCAACGCGAACCACTGGGGCTGGGGCAGCGGCCGCACGCTCGGCCTGCTCGGGGCGGGCGCCGTCGTGCTCGCCGGCTGGGTCGTCCTGCAGCAGCGCACACCCGAGCCGCTCGCGAACATCCGCACGCTCACCTCGCCCACCGTGGCCATGACGAACGTCGCCACGCTGTTCGTCGGCTTCGGGATGTTCGGCTCCTTCCTGCTCATCCCGCAGCTCGCGGAGGCGCCGGTCTCGACGGGCTACGGCTTCGGCCTGTCGGCGACCGGGGCCGGCCTGCTCATGCTGCCCGGCTCGGTGGCCATGCTCTTCGTCGGCCCGCTCTCCGGCCGGCTGGCCGGACGCTACGACGCGCGGCTGCCGCTCGCCCTCGGCGGCGCGATCTGCGGGCTCGGGCTGCTGCTCATGGGCCTCGTCCACACGACGCAGTTCGAGCTGCTGGCCGGCTCCTTCGTGCTCTCGGTGGGCGTCGGCTTCGCGTTCGCGGCGATGCCGAACCTCATCGTCGCCGCCGTGCCGCGCGAGGAGACGGGGGAGGCGACGGGCTTCAACACGCTCGTGCGCTCCATCGGCTCGTCCCTGGGCGCCCAGGTCTCGGCCGCCATCCTGGCGGGGACGGCCACCGCGGCCGGCCCGACGGAGGGCGGCTACACCGCGGCGTTCCTCGTCAGCGCGGCCGTCGCCCTCGCCGCGGGGGCCGTCGCCGCCGGCATCCAGCGCCCGGGCGGTCGTCGGCCGGTGGGCGCCGTCTCCGCCGCGGCGGCCTCGTGACCCGCGCGGACGCCCTGCGCAACCGCGCCCGCGTCGTCGAGGCGGCGGGCGCGGTCTTCGCCGAGCACGGACCCGAGGCGGGGGTCGACGAGGTCGCCCTCGCGGCCGGTGTCGGCAAGGCCACGATCTACCGTTCCTTCCCGTCCAAGGACCACCTGGTCAGCGCGGCGATCGTCGCCCAGATCGACGCGTTCGTCGCGCGTGCCGAGGCCGCCCTCGGCTCCGACGACGCGTGGGCAGCCTTCGAGGACCTCATGGTGGCGGCCGCGGAGGCCAAGGCCGCGCGCGTGCTCGGTGGTCTCGTGGCGGCGCCCGTCGAGGTGCCCGAGCTGCCCGAGGCGCGTGAGCGCATGCGCGTCGCGCTGCAGGCGGTGCTCGACCGCGCCAAGGCGCAGGGGAGCGCGCGCGGGGACGCCGACGCGTCCGAGGTCTCGACGCTCTTCGCGGGCCTGTGCCGGGTGCTCGGTGAGCGGGAGGAGCGCGACCCCGCGGTGTGGCGCCGGCACGCGCAGCTCATCGCGGCCGGGTTCCGGGCGTAGGGCTCAGTCCGGCCGGCCGGCGCGAGGGCCGGGGCGGGCGAGCGGGCAAGAGGCGGGGAGCCGTCGCGTTCCGACCACTTACCCGCCTGTGGCCCTCGGCTTGCAGCGAGCACGGTCAGCCCCTCGCCGCCTGTTGACGGTCCTCGTGCCGGCGACGCTCGCCAGGACGCGCAGCGTCAGATCGAGGGCGGAGGGCCCAGGCTCGGAAGCTGGCCGCGCTCGACCGCGACGGCCGCGTCCGTCCGCCCCGCGAGGGCTAGACTCGCGGCCGCTGTCGCTGGGGGAGTAGCTCAGCTGGTGGTAGCGCCGGTCTCCAAAACCGGAGGTCCCAGGTTCGAGTCCTGGCTCCCCCGCTTCGAGGGTCGTCTCGCGAGGCGGCCCTCGGTCTGTGGGCGGCCGCCCGCGTCGCGATCCCGCCGGTAGCGTCCCGCGCCATGCCCGCCCCGGCGATCTTCCGCGACGGCCTGCTCCACGGCCGGGTCGCGCTCGTCACCGGCGGCGGGACCGGGCTCGGCAGGGCCGCGGCGGTCGAGCTCGCGCGCTGCGGCGCCCGGGTCGTGATCGCCGGACGGCGCGCGGCGGTGCTGGAGGCGGCGGCCGGCGAGATCGGGGACGGGACGCTGGCCGTTCCGGCCGACGTCCGCGAGCCGGCCGACGCCGAGCGCCTCGTGCGCGCGACGCTCGATGCCCACGGCCGCCTCGACGTGTTGGTCAACAACGCGGGCGGCCAGTACTTCGCCCCCGCGGAGTCGATCGAGCCGAAGGGCTGGCGCGCGGTGCACCGCCTCAACGTCGGCGCGACCGAGCTCATGAGCCGCACGGCGTTCGAGCTCGCCCTCCGGCAGCAGGGCTCGGGGACCGTGGTCAACGTGACGCTCAGCCCGCACCACGGCCTGGCGGGCATGACGCACTCGAGCGCCGCGCGCGCCGCCGTCGAGGGCTACACGCGAGCGCTCGCGCGCGAGTGGGCCGCCGACGGCGTCTCGGTGATCGCGCTCGCCGCCGGCCACTTCCGCACGGACGCGATCGCGAAGTACCCGGAGGTCGTCCAGCGCCAGACCGCACGGTCGGTCCCGCTCGGCCGCCTCGGGGAGCCGCACGAGCACGGCTGGCTCGTCGCCCTGTGCGCCTCGGACCTCGGCCGGGCCCTGAGCGGGACCGTCGTGACGCTCGACGGCGCCCGCGACGACTGGTACGGCCCGTGGCCGCCGTCGGCGCTGACCGTCGAGGGCGAGGTGCCGACGGAGGCGCGGCGGCCGGTCTGACGGCGAGCGGGTACCATTGCCCTCGCCCACGAGCGGGCGAAGTGTTGTGGTTGCACAGGAGCCTTCCAAGCTCTTAGGGCGGGTTCGATTCCCGTCGCCCGCTCTTGCGACACGGGCCACGGGGAGTGGCGCAGTCTGGTAGCGCACCCGGCTGGGGGCCGGGCGGTCGCAGGTTCAAATCCTGTCTCCCCGATCACACGGAATGGCGGTCACGCGGCGCGGCATGACCCAGCCCCCCGTCGCGCGCTCACGCCCGGAGCTCCCGGAGCACGTCATCGCCCAGCAGCTTCGTCACGACGATGGCGTCCTTCGCGCGCTCGCCACGGGCCCCGGACCGCCCTGATTCGCCGGAACGCACCGGGGGTATCTCGCAACCACATGGCCCGCGGCGACACCAGGACGAAGGGCGTCTCGCTCGCGAAGGGCCCGGCCGGGCTGATCGGGCTGCTGCTGCTCGTCTACGGCATCACCGGGCTGATCCTCGGCGGCCACAGCTTCACCCAGAACGCGGTCAGCGGCACGGTGACGGGCGAGAAGTGGCTCGGCATCGAGGGCAACGGGTGGACGAACCTGCTCTTCGTGGCCGCCGGCCTCCTGCTGCTGCTCGGCGCCCCGCTGCACTGGGGGGCCAAGACCCTGGCGCTCGTCGTCGGCCTCGTGCTCGGCGCGGCGTCGGTGATCGCCATCTTCGACGGCGACGACGTGTTCGGCATCTTCGCGGCCAACGGGCTCACGGAGCTCGTGTGGGGCGTCGCGGCCGCCGTCCTGATCGTCGTCGCGCTGCTGCCGCGGGTCGGCCGCAAGCCGGTGCGGGACGAGCGCGTGGGCCGTGGCGACCGGGACGACCTCGGCCCGGGCGACGCCGAGGCGGACCGCGTCCGCACGGGCGCCCGCCGCCGCTGACGGTCCGCTCCAGGTCAGCCGCCGGGTCGCCTTTCCGGCGCCGGAGGTCTAGTCTGCCCGCGCGGTGACCGGCACGCCCGACGCTCCCGTCACGCGGTCGATGTGGGTGGTGCTGGCGGCCATGACGATCGCGGCCAGCATGATCCTCGTCGACCAGACCGCGGTCCCGCTGGCCACGCCCCGCGCCGTCAACGACCTCAACGGGTCCGTCGACGAGTCGCAGTGGATCCTGACCGCCAACGTCCTCCCGCTCGCGGCGTTCATGGTCCTCGGCGGGCGCATCGGCGACCTCTTCGGGCTGCGCCGGGTCTTCCTCGTCGGCGGAGTCGTCTTCGGCGTGGCGACGACGCTCGCCGCCACCGCCCAGACCATGGAGTGGATGATCGGCGCCCGCGTGCTCCAGGGCTGTGGCGCGGCGCTGATGATGCCGACCTCCGTCGCGATCGTCTCGAGCGTCTTCCCGGTAGCCAACCGCGGCACGGCGCTCGGCGTCCTCGCGGGCGGCTCCGCGACCTTCGCGGCGCTCGGCCCGGTGCTCGGCGGCCTGCTGACCTCGATCGACTGGCGCCTGGTCTTCGTGCTCAACCTCCTGCTCGCCGTCGCCACCACCGTGCTCGCCGTGCGCTCGGTCCCGGATCTCCGGCCCGCCCCGGACGCCGACCGCAGCGTCGACATCCCCGGCGCCGTCCTGCTCGCCGCCGCCCTCGGGACGTTCGTGTTCGGCCTGAGCCAGGCGCCCGCCGAGGGCTGGGACGCCGCCGGCGTCATCGCGCCCGCCGTCGCGGGCCTTGCGCTGCTCGTCGGCTTCGTCCTCTTCGAACGGCGCGTCGCCAACCCGCTCGTCGACGTCCGGCTCTTCCGCCATCTGAACTTCCTCGCGGCCAACGTCAGCCAGGTCATCGCCGGGATGATCGAGCTCGGGCTCGGCTACCTGCTGCCGTACCTCCTTCTGCTCGTCGTCGGCGTGGATCCCGCGGTCGCCGGGCTCGCCCTGATCCCGGCCACGGTGCCCATCGTGCTGGCCGGGCCACTGGCCGGCCGCGCCTACGACCGCTTCGGGGGCCGCTGGCCACTGGTCGTCGGCTACCTCGCGCTCGCCGCCTCCGGCGTGGCCCTCGCCTTGGCCGCCGGCGCCGAGTCGGTCGGGGCGCTCGTGCCCGGGCTGCTGCTGCAGGGCGTCGGCCTCGGCGTCGTGCTGACGGTCAACGACCCGACCGGCCTCAACGCCGTCCCCGACGACGCCCAGGGGACGGCCGCGGGCATGATCAACACGAGCGAGCAGCTCGGTGGCGCGATCGGGATCGCGGCGCTGCTCGCGGTGGAGCTGACCGTCTACCGGGATCACCTGTTCGGCCGCCTGAGCGGCAAGGGCATCGACCCGACCCGCCAGGAGTACGTGGAGGTCCGCAACTTCGTCTACGAGGCCACCCGCGTCGGCCTCAAGCGCGCCGCCGAGCGGGCCAATGGCGACCGGACGGTGCAGTTCGTCCTCCAGGATCTGATCGACACGCACGTCGCGGGGTTCGCCGCCGCGTTCTACGTCACCGCGGTCCTCGGCCTGATCGGGGCGGCGGTGATGCTCGTGCTCGTCCGCCAGCAGGATCGCACCGCGGCCGGCCAGGTCTTCGGCCGTCGGTCGCGGTGGCGGCTGGCTCACGCCGGGCTCACGCCGGCCGTCACGCGCAAGCCACCCGAGGCGCTCGAGTAGCCGACGCGGCGCCCGCCGATCTGCTCTACTGACGTCATGTCGACAACAGACGCGAGGGCGCTCGACGACATCGGCGTCGCCGACCGCGAGCAGTGGGCGCAGGGGCCGCCGCACGAGCTGTTCGCCCGCATGCGCCGGGAGTGCCCGGTGCACTGGACCAAGGGCGTCGCCGAGTTCGCAGACGAGCCCGGCTTCTGGTCGGTCACCACCGCCGACGACGTCCACACGGTCAGCCGCGACTGGCAGACCTACTCCTCGGCCCACGGCATCACCGCCGTCTCGGACGCCGTGCTGCCGATCGAGCTCATCCAGTCGATGTTCATCGGCATGGACCCGCCGAAGCACGACCGCCTTAAGGGGTTGTTCCAGCGCGGCTTCACCCCGAAGCGGATCGCCGCGCACGAGGACGAGATCCGGGCCATCACGGTCGGCGTGCTCGACCGCCTCGACGGCCGGGACACCTGCGACCTGGTCCCCGACCTCGCCCAGCCGGTGGTCTCGCGGGTGATCGGGTCCTTCATGGGCATCCCCCCCGAGGACGACGAGCCGTGGGCCGTGCTGCTCAACGCGCTGCTGGCCTTCGGCGACCCGGACCTCAACCCGCGCGGGCCGGAGACGCTCATGGAGCACGAGATCCCGCTCGTCTTCGAGCGCTGCCGGGCGCTCATCGCCGCCCGGCGCGAGCACCCGACGGAGGACCTGACCAGCGTGCTGGTTCACGCCGAGATCGACGGCGAGCGGCTCGAGGAGCACGAGATCGTCATGGGCTTCTTCCTGCTCATGGCCGCCGGCAACGACTCGACCAAGGCCACCTTCAGCGCCGCCATGCGCGCCCTGATGGAGCATCCCGACCAGCGCCGGCTGCTGCTCGAGGACCCGGGGCTGATCCCCTCGGCGGTCGAGGAGGCGCTGCGCATGTTCCCGGCCTTCGGCCACTTCCGGCGGACGGCCACGCGCGACGCCGAGCTCGGCGGCGCGCACATCCGCAAGGGCGACAAGGTCGTCCTCTGGTATCCGTCGTCGAACCGCGACGAGTCGCACTACGAGGAGCCGGACCGCTTCGACGTCACGCGCAACCCGGAGCACCAGGCGTTCGGCGCCGGGGGCCGGCACTTCTGCCTCGGCACGGCGCTCGCCCGGCTCGAGCTGCGCGTGCTGCTCGAGGAGACGCTGCCGCGCTACCCGGAGATGGCGCTGAACGGCGCGCCCGCCTACGCGCAGTCCCCGTTCGCCAACCAGCTCAAGACGCTGCCCGTGCGCCTGCGACCCTGAGGGCGCTGGGGTCCGGCAGCCAGAGCCGCACGGTCCGCGGCACGCCGGGCGTCAGGGCGACCTGCCCCCCGTGCGCCTCGGCGATCGCCCGCACGATGGCGAGGCCGAGGCCGGCGCCGCCCAGCGTCCGCGCGGCCGGGCCGCGCGTGAAGCGCTCGAACGCCCGGTCGCCGAGGTCCTCCGGGACGCCCGCGCCGGCGTCGCGGACGCACAGGTCCACGCCGCCGTCGGCGCGGGCGGCCTCGAGGACGACCGTGCCGGACCCGTGGCGCAGCGCGTTGTCGACGAGGTTGCCGACGGCCTGGCGCAGGCGCAGCGGATCGGCGCGAACGGCGAGCCCCGCCGGCGCGCGGACCTCGATGTCGCGCCCCGCGCGCGCGGCGCGGTCGCCGAAGCGCTCGGCCGTGCGCTCCAGCGCCTGGCGGGCATCGACGGCCTCCAGGCGCAGCGGCAGCTTGCCGTCGCCGGCGCGGGCGAGCACGAGCAGGTCCTCCGCCAGCTGGGCGAGGACCTCCGTCTCGGCCAGGGCCGCCTCGAGCGCCTCGCGCGCGTCCGACGGCAGCTCGCCCCCGCGGAGGATGCCCTCGAGCTCGGTCTTGACGACGGCGATCGGCGTGCGCAGTTCGTGGCTCGCGTCGGCGACGAAGCGCCGCTCGCGGTCGAAGGCCACCCGTAGCCGCGCCAGCATCGCGTTGAGCGTCTCTCCCAGCCGGCGCACCTCGTCGCGGGCCTCCGGCAGCGGCAGCCGCTCCTCGTCGCCCGGGCCGAGCGAGACCGCCGCGGCCCGGCGGCGCATCGCCTCCACGGGCTTCAGCGCGGCGGCCGCCAGCGCGTAGCCGAGCGCGGAGGCGAGCAGCACCGCGATCGGCCCGCCGGCCAGCAGCGAGCGGACGAGGCCGTGGAGGGCGTCGTTGCGGTCGTTGAGCGACTGGCCCGCGACGACGACGCCTCCCGCATCGCCGCCGCGCGCGGCGCGCTCGGCGAGGACCCGGGCGGTGCCCTCGATGTCGTCGACCTTGCGGTCCGCCTCGAAGTCCTCGCCACCGAGCACGTCGCGCACCTCGCCGGCCGCCAGGGCCGGCCCCCGTGCGTCGCCCGTGCCGCGCAGCACCCCGCCGTCCGCGCCGAGGACCTGCGTGAAGGCCTCCTCCGGATCGCCCGTGGCCGTATCCGGGGCGGCGAGCCGGGCGCGGAGCGTGGCGGTGATCTCGTCGTCGAGGTTCTCGCGCAGGTGGTCATAGACGAACAGGCCCGCGCCCGTGAGCACGACGGCCATGGCCACCGCGAACACCGCGGTCAGGCGCAGCCGGATCGGGAGCCGGCTCACGCCGGGCGCCCGCCGTCCTTGCGCAGCCGGTAGCCGAGGCCGCGGACCGTCTCGAGGGCCCGCACGCCGAAGGGCCGGTCGACCTTCTCGCGCAGGTAGCGGACGTAGACCTCGACGACGTTGGAGCGCTGCTCGAAGCCGAGCTCCCACGCCGCCTCCAGCAGCTCGAGCTGGCTGAAGATCCGCCCCGGCGTGCGCAGGAACGTCTCCAGCAGGGCGAACTCCCGCGCCGACAGGTCGATCTCCGTGTCCCCGCGCCACACCTGGCGCGCCGCGGGATCGAGCCGCAGGTCGCCCGCCTCGAGCACCGTCGGGCGCTCGACGGGTCCCCGCCGCGCGAGCGCCCGCAGCCGTGCGAGCAGCTCGGCGAGCGAGAACGGCTTGGTCAGGTAGTCGTCGGCGCCCCCGTCGAGGCCGCGCACGCGATCCTCGACGGCGTCTCGCGCGGTGAGCATGATCACCGGCGTCCACACGCCGCCGGCGCGCAGGCGCCGGCAGGTCTCGAACCCGTCGATGCCCGGCAGGACGACGTCGAGCACGACGGCGTCGAAGTCGGTCCCGCGGGCCTGGACGAGCGCCGTCTCGCCGTCGCCGGCGACCTCGGCGACGATGCCGTCGGCCCGCAACCCGCGGCGCAGGGCCGCGGCCATCCGGATGTCGTCCTCGACCACCAGCACGCGCATGCGGACATCATGAGCCAGACGCAGCTGAGAGCCGGCTGAGAGCGCCTCAGGTCCATCTCAGCGGTCGCCTCCATCGTGTGCGCCATGAACAAGAAGACCGCAGTCATCAGCGCCGTCGTCGTCGCCGCCCTCGGTGGCGGCGGCGCCGCCATCGCCACCGCCGCCGGAACCGGCGGGTCCGAGAAGGGCAAGGAGGACTCCTCCGCCGAGAAGCCGATCACCGGGCCGGCGCTCAAGCGCGCGAGCGACATCGCGCTGGCCAAGGTCCCCGGCTCCAAGGTCACCCAGACCGAGGCCGGCGACGAGGAGGGTGCCTACGAGGTGGAGGTCACCAAGCCGGACGGCACCGAGGCCGACGTCCGCCTCGACGCGCAGTTCAAGGTCATCGCGGTCGAGATCGACAAGCCGGACGGGGCCGAGGGCGCCGACACGGCCGACTCCGCCAGCACCCCGTAGGCGGGGCGGGCGCGGGGCCGGGGGCGGGGCCCGGGGGCGCCGGGGGCCGACGCC
>JBBSPV010000018.1:0-69060 GCA_038258425.1 Solirubrobacterales bacterium
CAGGCCCCGGGCGCGGGCGCGGCTCGACGGCCGGCCGGGCCGTGTGTGCGGCGCGCGCCGGGCCCGGCCGCGCCGGCTCGAGGCCGGCGGCGCGGACGGCGGCGTCGAAGGACCCGCCGAACGCCCGCTTGACCGCGTTGGTCGAGGGCCAGTGGCCGTCGTAGTAGCGCTCGACGCGCCACTCCTGGGCACGCCAGCGCGCCAGGGACGGGTTCCAGTCCGCCGAGCTCGGCGGACCGCCGTGGCGGGCGTGCCACTCGGCGATCTTCTCGATGATCGTCTCGCGGGTCCAGCGCCGTGTCCGACGCCCGCCCGCGAGTTGCGCGGACGGGGTCATGTGGCGACTCAGTCCGGTGGGCTCGGGGCGTTCTGCGGCGCGTGCGCGGCCACGCGGGCGGGCGTCGTCGGCCACGTGAGGCGCTTGGGGGTGACGGACGCGGGGCGCATGGGAACGGATGACGCTACCGATCGGCGTCGCCGCTGTCGAGCCCCGCGGCGGCCGGACGGGCTCGAACCCGGGGCGTCATGAAGGCCAGCGCGGTGCCCAGGCCGGCTTCCGGCCGGACGGTCGCGATGTGGCGCCCGGGCTGCACGGCCGCCCGGATCCGTCCCAGCCGCGCGCCGAGGTCGGCGGCGACTCGGTCGAGGTCGGCGACGACGACGGCGAGGCCCCACAGCCGGGCCGGGCCGTCGCCCTGGGCGACCTCGACGACGGTGTCGCCCAGCCGGACGAAGGCCATCGGCACCGGGACCGCCGGCGGACCGGCCCGCCGGCGCTCCTCGCCGCCCAGCGCGACCACGTCGGCGACGGCGGCGCTCAGGTCACCGGCGACCAGCACGATGTGGTCGGCGCCGCTCGCCCCGTTCGGGTGGGGATCCAGCCGGCCCGCCCGCTCGGACACCGACCATCCGGTCAGCCCGCCACCGTCGCCGGTGCAGCGCACGGCCACCGCCCCGAGGCGCACGTGCGGCCCGTCGAGGGCGAAGCCGAGCCGCGCCCATGCCTGCGGCGCGTCACCCGCGCGCAGCTCGACCGACCGGGGCATCGCGACCGCAGTCTCCCCTACCGTGAAGCGGCGTGCGTGGCCGCCTGCCCCTCCTCGGACTCGCGGTCTCGGCGGCCTGCCTCGCCGGGGTCATCTGGTGGGCGGTGCACCAGCCGGCCCCCGACCTACCGTCGTCGCCGGCGCGCCTCGCCGACCTGCTCGGCGCCGTCGCGCTCTACACCGTGGCGACGGTCGTCCGCGCCGAGCGCTGGCATGCCCTCCTGCTCGCGGAAGGCGCGCGGCCGCCCCGTGCGGACTCCTACGCGCTGACCGTCGTCGGCTACTGCGCCAACAACGTCCTCCCCGCCCGCGCGGGCGACGCCGTGCGGGTGGTGCTCATGACCCCGCGCGCCCACACGTCGACGCGCACGGTGATCGGGACGCTCGTGGCCGAGCGGCTGCTCGACGTCGCGGTCATCCTCGCCCTGTTCCTCGTCGTCGGCTACGCGCTGCTCGGCAACGTCGGGGGCGGCGACCTCGAGATCGTCGCGCTCGTGACCCTCGCCGGCGTGGTGGCGGTCACGGCCGGGGTCGTGCTGCTGCGGCGCAACCTGCGCCTGCACGAGCTCGTGCGGCCGATGCTCACCTCGACGCTGGGCCTGCGCGGCGCCCACGGCGCGCGGATGCTCGCGGTCACCGTCGGAATCTGGCTGCTCGAGTGCTGCGTGTGGATGACCGTCGGGGCGGCCGCCGGCCTGCGGATGACGTTCCTCGAGGGCGTCTACCTCGTAGCCCTCGCCAGCGTGTTCTCCATGATCCCCTCCGGCCCCGCCTACGCCGGCACCCAGGACACGGCCGCCGTGGTCGGGATCAAGGCCATCGGGGGCTCCGGGTCGCTCGCGGTGACCTACCTGCTCGTCCTGCGCTTCGTCCTGCAGGTGCCGATCACCGTCGTCGGCTTCGTCCTGCTGGCGGTCCGCTACGGGGGCATTGCCATGCTGCGCAACGCGGTCACCTCCCGGACGGCGGCCGATACCGCGACGTCATGACCGCCACGAGCGACCCGTCCGCGGTCTCGGGCGGCGCGGCACGCGACCAGCCCGCCGGCCGCTCCCGGGCCGAGCTCCTGCTCTGGGGCGCGCTCATCGTCCTCGCCCTCGCCCTGCGCCTGCTCGACCTCGGGGACCGGCCGTTCCACCACGACGAGAGCCAGGACGCCTACTTCTCGTGGACCTTCCGCCACGACTTCGCCTCCTACCACTACGACCCGCTGCTGCACGGGCCGCTGCGCTTCTTCCTCACCGCCGGCGTCTACGTGCTCTTCGGCGCGTCGGACTTCACGGCCCGGCTGGCCCCGGCGCTCATGGGCACCGTCTGCGTCGCGCTGCCCCTCCTGCTGCGACGCCAGCTCGGCCGCGGCGGCGCGCTCGCCGCCGCCGTCGCGCTCTGCGTCGGGCCAAGCTTTCTGTACTTCTCGCGCTTCGCCCGCGAGGACATCTACTTCGCGACGCTCGCGCTCGGCCTGATCGTCGCGGTGTGGCGCTTCCTGGAGCGCCCATCGCGCGCCGGCCCGCCGGTGATCTTCGCGCTCGTGGCGCTGATGTTCACGTGCAAGGAGACGGCGTTCATCGCCATGGCCGTCGCTGGGGCGTTCTTCATCCCCGCGGCGCTGTGGCCTCGCAGCGGCGTGTGGGCCGCGGTGCGGGGCGTCGGCTGGCGACCGTGGGCGGTGGGCGCCGCCGCCTTCCTCGTCGTGTGGGCCGTGTTCTTCGGCCGGCTGTTCACCGACTGGGGCTTCCACGCCCCGAACGCCGACGGGTACTACAGCGGCTTCCTCGGCGGCTTCACGGACGGGATCCGCTACTGGCTGCAGCAGCAGCCCGTCGCCCGCGGCGGCGAGTCGCCCTGGCTGTACCCGGCCATCCTCTTCGGGGACGAGTGGCCGGTGCTCCTGCTCGGCGGCGTCGGGATCGTCGCCGCCTTCCGGCGCCCGACGGTCATGCGGCTGTTCCTCGTCTGGGCCTTTGCCGGCTCCCTCGGGCTCTACATGTGGGCCTCCGAGCGCTTCGCCTGGCTCGTGCTGCACCCGCTGCTGCCGCTGATCCTGCTCGCGGGGATCGGGGTCCAGGCGCTGTGGGACGCCTCGCGCACGCGCGGGGCGCGCGTCGCCCTCGGCGTCGTGCTGGCGCTCGGCCTCACGCACACGGCGTACGCCTCCTGGCAGGCCAACGCCCAGCTCGGCGCGAACCCCCGCGAGCTGCTGGTCTCCACCCAGTCGCCGCGGCAGGTCAAGGACGTCGTGCGGCGGGTGCGCGCCATGGGGCCGGGCACGACGATCACCGTGGACACCCACGACGGGGCGACCTTCCCGTACGCCTGGTACTTCCGCGACGACGACGTCGGCTACATCGACATGACCCGGCCGGGCTACACCCCCGACACGGACGTGCTGATCATGACGCAGGAGGCCCAGTCGGCCCTCGGTGCGCGGCTGGCGGGCTACCGGGGCCGGCGCTTCGCCTTCCGGGTCTGGTGGGTGCGCGACTGGTCCGCGGCGACCTCGGCGCGGGGGTGGTGGCGCTACGTCGCCGACCGCCGGCCCTGGAGCCCGACCGGCGGCCTGGACGAGTACCTCTACGTCCGGCGCTGAGGCGCCTCGTCGCTCCCGCGGTGCGCCGGCGTCCTGGCCGTCGCACCGCGCCAGTGGATCCAGCCTCAGACGGCGTACACCGACGTGCCCGCGCGGGTGAAGACCCGCCGGCCGAGGCCCCGGACGGCCCCGATGCGGCCGTAGGTCGCGCGCTCCAGCGGCCCGACCACGACGTAGTCGATCCCGTAGCGCCGCACGACCCGCCGCGCCCGCCCAGGGTCCCGGGTGCGGTAGAGGACCGCGAGGTCCTGGCGGCGCGTGCCGACGTCGTGGCTCCACTGCAGCTCATGGCCCTGCCAGCCGAGGACGGCCGGGCGGCCCGTATAGGTGGACATGCGGCCGTTGCCCGCGACGGAGTAGTCGTCGCCGACCGCCTCGGCGAGCACCGCGTCGCCCGGCACGTGCCCGCGCAGCCAGTCGATCGCGTAGAGGTCGCCGGGCGCCGAGCCGGCGAGCCAGCCGCGCCCCTCGAGCGTCGGCGACCGGGCGAAGCCGTCCGTCCGGCCGACCGCCGCGCCGACCGGATAGGCGAGCCCGACCACCACCAGGACGCCGGCGACCCCGAGCCAGCCGGCGCGGGGCACGCGCTGCGGCAGCCACCGCGGGGCCGCGGCCACCACGACGCCGCCGGCGATCGCGAGCAGCAGCCAGGCCTGGTAGCCGAGCTTGAACACGGTGTTCATCCGCACGAACGGCGTGCCGGCGAACTCGTCGCGCACGGAGACGACCTCGGGGACGGCGAGGCAGGCGACGCCCGTGGCGACGAGGAGCCAGACCAGGCGCTCGGCCGGCGGACGGTCGCGGGCGAGGGCCAGAGCGAGCGCCGCCACGGCCACGCCGGTCAGCAGCGCCGCGCCGCCGAGCCGTGCCCCGGCGAGGACGACCGCGAGGGCCACGGTGGCGGCGGCGGCCGCGGCGGCCACCCGCGGCGCGCGGCGGGCCTGCAGCGCCAGCGGGACCAGCAACAGCCACAGCAGCGCGCCCTCCATGACCGCGTGGTGGCCGAGGAAGCGCCCGAGCGGCTCGCGGGTCGCGGTCGCCACCACGGCGAGCCCCCCGGCGTTAGGGTCGAAGTGCACCACGAAGGGCGCGACCAGCACGAGGCCGCCCACCACCACGAGGCCGCCCCACACGGCGGCACGCCCGCGCCGTCGCCGCCCCGCGGGCGTGGCGGCCCAGCCGGCCAGGGCCGCGAGCATGAGCCCGGTCGTGACCGGCCACGACCACGCGTTGACCGTGTAGAGGATCCCGAGCGAGAGCGCCGCGCAGCCCGTCGTCCACCAGCCCCCGCCGCGGGGCGGCCCGCTCATGGCCACCTGGACGACGAAGGCCAGCGCGAGCAGCGTCAGCGGCACCGCGAGCAGGTGGGCGTGCAGGTCGCCGACGGCGAAGGAGAACGCCGGGAACTCGTTGATCGTGCCCGGCACGACGCGCGACGGGCTGAACCAGTCGAACGACTGCAGCGGGCCGGCGTGCAGCGCCTCCCAACCCCCGCGCAGGTTGCCCATGAGCGCGAGCAGCACGACCGCGGCCGCCCCGGCGAGCAGCGGTCGCCGGACGGGCAGGCCCTGGCGGCGGCCGGTCTCGGCGAGCGCCGCGGCCACCGCGAAGGCCGCGGTGACCACGAGCGCGAAGGTCGCGGCGAGCGCGAGGTTGTACCCCTGGCTCGGCTCGACGCCGGTCAGCCGGATGAGCAGCCCCGCCATGAGGTGCCCGAGGTAGTAGTAGTTGAGCTGGTCCCCGGCGAGCCACGGGTCGTGCGGGGGGAAGTGGTCGGCGACGATCGTGGCGTTCGTGAGCGCCATGTCCATCGGCTTCTCCGTGCCCCAGACGTCCGGGCTGAAGCTCACGAGCAGCGCGGCGGCGAGGACGGCGCCCGCGAAGAGGAGCTCCGTGGCGAGCGTCAGGCGGCGGCGGAACGGGTCCGGCGCCGGCGCCCGCGGGCCGCGCCGGCGCGCGGCCGCAGCGCCGGCGGCCAGGACGAGCACGCCGCCGCCGAGCAGCACCGGGCCGTTGGGGATGCCGAGGCTGCCCGCCAGCCACACCCCCCAGCCGAGCAACAGCAGGGCCAGCACCCGGCCGAGGCCGGCGCCGGCGCCCGGGAGTCGGCTCAGGGCCCGCGCGGCCAGCGGCGAGCCGAGCAGGCCGAGGACCTCGAGCACGAGCAACAAGCGCACGGTCTGCGACACGCCGGGCCGAGCCTACCCGCGCCACCTGGGAGACTCCGGCGGATGCGCAGCTACGACCGGCTGGCCTCCCTCCCCGTCCGGATCGACGGCTACGAGCTCGAGGCCCTCGTCCGCCCCTCCCCGTTCTTCACGCGCCGCACGACCGTCTTCCACCTCCGCGGCGCCGGGCACACCGGCGTGGGCGAGGACGTCACCTACGACCCCGACGATCAGGACCGCCAGCAGGCAGCCGGGCCGGTGCTGCCGCTGCGCGGGGACTGGACGCTCGACTCCCTCTCGGCCCACCTGGACGGCCTCGATCTCTTCGGCGGCGCGCCGCCGTCCATGGCGCCCGACCTCGACTACCGCCGCTGGGCGCTCGAGTCGGCCGCGCTGGACCTCGCCCTGCGCCAGGCCGGCGAGCCGCTGCACGCGGCGCTCGAGCGTGAGCCGCGACCGCTGACCTTCGGCGTCTCGCTGCGCCTGGGCGACCCCCCCAGCGCGGCCGCCGTCGTGGATCGGATCGCCGCCTACGGGCCCTCCGTGCGCTTCAAGCTCGACTACGCGCCCGAGTGGAGCCCGGAGCTCATCGGCCAGCTCGCCGCCACCGGCGCGACGGACGTCGTCGACTTCAAGGGCGCCTACAAGGGCACGCCGGTCGACGTGGTGACCGACGCCGACGTCTACCGGGCCTGCGCCGAGGCGTTCCCCGCCGCCTGGCTCGAGGACCCCGACCTCACCGACGCCGGCGCGGCGGCCGTCCTGCAGCCGCACCTGGACCGGGTGACCTGGGACGCGCCGATCCACTCCGTGCAGGACGTGACCCGCCTCGACCACCTGCCCCGCGGCGGCAACTGCAAGCCGTCGCGCTTCGGGTCGCTGGCGCGCCTGTTCGACTTCTACGACTTCGCCGCCGAGCACGACATGACGCTCTACGGCGGCGGCCAGTCCGAGCTCGGGCCGGGCCGCGGGCAGATCCAGCTGCTCGCCGCGATCTTCCACCCCGACGGCCCCAACGACGTGGCGCCGGCCGGCTGGGACCAGGACCCGTTCCCGCCCAGCGGCCTGCCCACGAGCCCGCTCGACCCCGCCCCGGACACGCTCGGGTTCCGCCGCGCCGGGCCGCCCGCCGCCGCGTAGACTGCCGCCCGTGCCGCCCAAGCAGCGTCCCGTCCGCATCGAGAACAAGTCGGCGCTGGCCGCGATGCAGCGGCTGGAGACCCGCTCCGACGAGGAGCTGCTGGCCGAGACGCGGCACCGCTCGGCCGCTCAGGCCATCCTCGGCGCCCGCGCCGCCGAGCGCTACGACGCGACGACCGCGCGCGAGCACTTCCGTGCCTCGATCGCCGCCGCCCGGCCGCAGGAGCGCCTGCAGCTGCGGCGCATGGCCGAGGCCTCGCTGGCGCTCGCAGAGCGCCGCGCGGGCGACCTCAAGGTCGCGACGGAGCGCCTCGGCCAGACGCCGCCGTCCAACCGCCAGCTGCTCGCCCTGCGGGCCATGGGCGTCGTCGCGCCGGGCGGCAGCGCGCCCATGTGGCGCCGCGTGGCCGGCGTGCTGCTCCTGATCCTCATCGTCATCGCGCTGCTCGCCCTCGGCTGGGCCCTCGTCAAGCTCGTGGCCCTGCCGCTCGGCGGCGTGGACTCCGCGATCGCGATCTTCTACGGCTTCGTGCTCGTCGTGATCGTGCTCGGCGCCCTCGCCTTCCGCGGGCGCCGCAAGCAGAAGCAGGCTCGCGTCAAGGCAGCGGAGCAGCGCCGAGCCTGATGGGCGACTCGTACGAGAGCGGTCCCTCCGCGGCCCCGCTGCTCGGCGAGACCATCGGCGCCAACCTCGAGCGCACGGTCGCGGCCCATCCCGACCGTGAGGCGCTCGTCGTCGTTCACCAGGACGTGCGGCTGACCTACGCGCAGTTCGACGCCGAGGTCGATCGTGTCGCCCGCGCCCTGATGGCGGCCGGGCTGCAGGTCGGCGATCGGATGGGCGTCTGGGCACCCAACCGCGTCGAGTGGGTGCTCGTGCAGTACGCGTCGGCCAAGGCCGGAGTGATCCTCGTCAACGTCAATCCGGCCTACCGCGCCTCCGAGCTCGGCTACGTGCTGCAGCAGTCGGGCTGCCGGATGCTCGTCGCCGCGCGCGAGTTCAAGGGCGCGGACTACGTGGCGATGGTCGACGAGGTGCGCGCGGACTGCCCGGGGCTGGAGCGCACGGTGTTCCTCGACGGCGCCGGGTGGGACGAGCTGCTCGACGGGGCCGCCGAGGTCACCGGGGAGGCCCTGCGCGAGCGCGCCGGCGCGCTGCAGTTCGACGACCCGATCAACCTCCAGTACACCAGCGGCACCACGGGCTTTCCCAAGGGCGCGACGCTGTCGCACCACAACATCCTCAACAACGGCTACTTCGTCGGCGAGGGCTGCCGCTACACGCACGAGGACCGGGTCTGCATCCCCGTGCCCTTCTACCACTGCTTCGGGATGGTCATGGGCAACCTCGGCTGCACCACGCACGGCGCCTGCATGGTCGTGCCCGCGGACGCCTTCGACCCGGCCGCCACCCTGCGAGCGGTGCAGGACGAGCGCTGCACGTCGCTGTACGGCGTGCCGACGATGTTCCTCGCCGAGCTGAACGAACTCGACCACCGGCCGTACGAGCTCGGCAGCCTGCGTACCGGGATCATGGCCGGCTCCCCCTGCCCGGTCGAGGTCATGCGCAAGGTCGTCGACAGCATGCACATGCCGGAGGTGACCATCTGCTACGGGATGACGGAGACCTCGCCGGTGTCCACGCAGACGGGGGCCGACGACGAGCTCGAGCGCCGCGTGGCGACCGTCGGGCGCGTCCACCCGCACGTCGAGGTCAAGGTCGTCGATCCCGAGACCGGGCACGTGGTGCCGCGCGGGGAGCCGGGCGAGCTCTGCACTCGCGCCTACTCCGTCATGCTCGGCTACTGGGAGGAACCGGACAAGACCGCGGAGGCCATCGACGGCGCCGGCTGGATGCACACGGGCGATCTCGCCGCCATGGACGAGGAGGGGTACCTCAAGATCGTCGGCCGCTCCAAGGACCTCGTCATCCGCGGTGGGGAGAACGTCTATCCGCGGGAGGTCGAGGAGTTCCTCTACGGGCACCCGGAGGTCGCCGACGTGCAGGTCGTCGGCGTGCCGGACGAGCGCTACGGGGAGGAGCTCGCGGCCTTCGTCGTCGCCCGCGAGGGCGCCGAGCCCGATCCTGAGGCGCTGCGCGAGCACTGCCGCGGCCGGATCGCGCACTACAAGGTCCCGCGCTACGTCCTGCTCGTCGAGGACCTGCCCATGACGGTCACCGGCAAGGTCCAGAAGTTCAAGCTCCGCGAGCAGGCGATCGCCGAGCTCGGGCTCGCCGCGCAGGCGGAGACGGCATGACCGTCCTGCACGCGCTGCCGCCGTCGCACCCGTGCCTGACGGCCGAGGCGGCGCTGCGCCTCAAGGGCCTCCCCTTCGAGCGCGTCGACCTCGCGCCGGGCCGGCACAACGACGAGATGGAGCGCCTGTACGGCGATGGGGCGCGCACCGTGCCCGGCCTCACGTTCGACGACGGCGAGGCCGTCCACGGCTCGACGGCGATCCTCGCCGCGCTCGAGGACCGCGTCCCGGAGCCCGCGCTCTACCCGGAGCCGATCGCCGGCGCCGTGCGGGAGGCCGAGCTCTGGGGTGCCGGCGACCTGCAGGACCTCGGCCGCCGGCTGCCCTGGGCGGCCCTGCACTTCCGGCCCGAGGCGATGGGCACGCTCGGCGGTGCCGGTCCGCTGGACGGTCCCGGCACGGACTTCGCCATCCGCTACACGCGCGCCTCCTGGAAGTACCACGGGATCACCGCCGAGCGGCTCGCGGCCGACCTCGCCGGGCTGCCCGCCCTGCTCGACCGGGCCGACGCGTACGTCGCCGACGGCGTCATGGGCGGCGCCGCGCCGACGGCCGCCGACCTCCAGATCGGCGCCACCCTGCGCGTCCTGCACGTCGTCGGGGACCTGCGACCGCTGCTGGAGGGCCGCCCGTCGACGGCCGTGGCGCTGCGGCGGTTCCCCGACTACCCGGGCGCGATCCCGGCGGGGGCGTATCCGGCGGGGTGGGTTCCGGGCACGAGCGCGGGTTAGGGTCCGGCGGGTGGAGGTCCGCGAGCTCTGGCGCTACCCGGTGAAGTCCCTCCAGGGCGAGCGGGTCGCGTCCGCGGCGGTGACGCCGGAGGGCCTGGAGGGCGACCGGCGCTTCGCGCTCTACGACCTCGAGACCGGGCTCGGGCTGACGGCCCGGCGCGTGCCGGAGCTGCTGTTCGCGTCCGCGCGCTGGCACGGGAACGGTGAAATCGAGATCACGCTGCCCGACGGCAGCCCGGCGCCGCACGACGACGCCCTGTCCGCGTGGCTCGGGCGGCGGGTGGCGCTGCGCTCCACCGACGCCCGCGTCGCGCACCGCTACGAGGACGTCGTGGACTACGAGCACGAGTCCACGAGCGAGTGGGAGGCGTTCGAGGGGCCGCCCGGGGCCTTCCACGACTCGAGCCGCGCCCGGGTCTCGCTCGTGTCCGAGACGACCGTCGGGGCCTGGGACCCGCGCCGGTTCCGCGCCAACGTCCTGCTCGACGGGGACGGCGAGGACGGGCTCGTGGGCCGCCAGGTCCGCCTGGGTGAGGCGCTCCTGGACGTCGGGGTGCGCATCGAGCGCTGCGTGATGACCACCCGACCGCAGCCCGGCGGGCTCGACCGGGACCTGCAGGTCCTGCGCACCATCGCCCGCGACCGCGACGCCTGCCTCGCGGTGGGCGCGCTCGTGGCCCGGACCGGCACGATCCACGTCGGCGACCGGCTCTCGGAGCCGGGGGCCTAGCCGCCGCCGGTCGAGTCGGCGCTCGCGGGAGACTCGGCCCCCAGCCCGTAGCGCCGCAGGTGCACCCGCAGCTCAGCTCCGGCTTCGTCCGCATCGCCCCGCTCGCAGGCGGCGAGGATCGGGGCGTGGGTCTCGGCCAGGACCCCGAGGTCGAGGTCGAGCCGGCTGGCCGTGACGAACACGTGTCGGGCGGCCCCGACGACCGCCCAGGCGTCGTTGAGGACCGGATTGCCCGCGGCGGCGACAAGGCTCGCGTGGAACCCCTCGTCGTTGACGGCGTACGCGTGACGATCGCCACGGGTGGCGGCCAGCCGCATGGCCTCCAGGCGCGCTCGCAGCTCGCCCGGGTCCTCGACGAGCGCGGCGATGCCGAGCTGCACGGCGAGCACCTCCAGCGCCTCGCGCACGGGCACGACGGCGCGCAGCTCGTCGAGATCCAGGGTCCGCACACGGGTGCCCCGGTAGGGCTCGTAGACGATCAGGCGCAGGGACACCAGATCGCGCAGCGCCTCGCGCACCGGGCTCTGCGAGACGCCGAACTCCGAGGCGATCCGCATCTCGAGCAGGCGCTCCCCCGGCGCGTAGGTCCCATCCATGATCCGCTCGGTCAGCGCCGTGCGGATGTGGTCTCGAAGCACCGTGCGTGGCGCGGCTCCCCGGCGGGTCACACCGGCACCGTATGCGGTCCTCCGGATCGCCGCGCGCCCGGGCGTAGGGTGCTCACGCGCGGCGCCCGCCGCGCGTTGCACTCTCGATGACCGTGGCCGCCCCCGATCTGCCCCCCTTCCACACGCTCGTCGACGCCCACGGCGACGAGCTGTTGGTGCACGCCAGGCGGCTGACCGACCCGGTGCGCGCCGAGGACGTCGTGCAGGAGACGTTGCTGCGCGCGCTGCGCGCCTACCCGCGGCTGCGCCACGGCGATCACCTGCGCGCCTGGCTGTACCGCATCGCGACGACCGTCGCGATGGACCACCACCGCCGCGGCCGCCGTGAGGTCCTCGCCGCCGACGCGGCGGAGCACGTCGCCGCCGAGCCGGACGTGGCCGACGACTTCGAGGCCGTGATCGCCGGGCTCACCGACACGGTCCAGGTGACCCTGCGCCTGCGCTTCGTGGAGGACCTCGAGTACGAGGCGATCGCCGCGCGGCTCGGCTGCTCGGCCCCGGCCGCGCGCCGGCGTGTCTCGAGCGCCTTGCAGACCCTGCGTGAGAGGAGCGCCGCATGACCCCCCTACCCGACCACCTGCTCGATGCCGTCGCCACGGAGGCGGTCCGCGAGGGCCTCGCGGACGCGCTGTTCACCGGCGTGACCACGTCGATCGGCCGCCTCACCGTCGCCACGGGCGCGCACGGCATCGTCCGCATCGGCTTTCAGGAGGAGCCGGAGGACGAGGTGCTGGCCGGCGTCGCGGCCGGCCTCGGCCCTCGCGTCCTGCGCGCGCCCCAGGAGCTGGCCGAGACGGGCGAGGCGCTGAGCGCCTGGCTCGAGGACGACCACGGCGGCGAGCTCGAGCTGCCCTACGACCTCGCGCTCGTGCGCTCGCCCTTCCGGCGCCGGGTGCTCGAGGCCCTGCACGCCGGCGTCCACCGCGGCGAGACCATCCGCTACGGCGAGCTGGCGGCGCGGGCCGGCAACCCGAAGGCCGCCCGGGCCGCGGGCACCGCCTGCGCGACCAACCCGGTCCCGATCGTCGTGCCCTGCCACCGCGTGCTGCCCTCCACCGGCGGCGTCGGCAGCTACGGCGGCGGACCGCCGCGCAAGGTCGCCCTGCTCGAGCTCGAGGGCGCGCTTCCGCCGCGCCTGCGCTAGCGGATCGTTTGCCGGCGCTCGGGGTACAGGCGCAGGATGCGGCGCCTACCCCCGCGACGGTGACGAGCCGGCTCGTCGACGTGCTCCGGCGCCACCGCGCCGGTGAGCCGATCGGCGTGTGCTCCGTCTGCTCGGCGCACCCGCTCGTGCTCGAGGCCGCGATCCGGCAGGCGGGCGGCGAGGACAGCTTCGCCCTCGTCGAGGCCACCTCGAACCAGGTCGACCAGTTCGGCGGCTACACCGGTATGACTCCGGCCGATTTCCGCGACCGGGTCCTCGAGCTCGCCGACCGGCACGGGCTGCCTCGCGAGCGGGTGGTGCTCGGGGGCGACCACCTCGGACCGAACCGCTGGCAGGCGCAGGCTCCGGAGGCGGCGATGGCCCACGCCGACGCGCAGGTCGCGGCCTACGCCGCGGCCGGCTTCGCCAAGCTCCACCTCGACTGCAGCATGGCGTGCGCGGCTGACCCCACGCCGCTGCCGGACGCGCTCGTCGCCGAGCGGGCCGCCCGGCTGGCGGTCGTCGCGGAGGGTGCCGGCGAGCCGCTCTACGTCATCGGCACCGAGGTCCCGGTGCCCGGCGGCGCCCACGAGCCGCTCGAGGGCGTGACGCCGACGACCCCCGAGGCGGCGCGGGCCACCCTCGCCGCGCACCGGGAGGCCTTCGAGCGGGCCGGGATCGCCGAGGCCTGGCCACGGGTCGTCGGGCTCGTCGTGCAGCCGGGCGTCGAGTTCGACCAGGCACACGTCGTGGACTACGAGCGCGACCGGGCGCAGGCGCTCAGCCGCGTCGTGGACGAGGAGCCGCAGCTCGTCTTCGAGGCCCACTCGACGGACTACCAGACGCCGCAGGCCCTCGCGGCCCTCGTGGAGGACCACTTCGCCATCCTCAAGGTCGGCCCCGCGCTGACCTTCGCGCTGCGCGAGGGGCTCTTCGCGCTGGAGGCCATCGAGCGCGAGCTCGTCGACGCGCCCCGGCGGTCCGAGCTCGGCGCAATCGTGGAGGAGCGCATGCTGGCTCGGCCCGACGCCTGGGCGGGCTACTCCACGGGCGACGAGGCCGCTCAGCGCCTCGCCCGCCGCTACGGCTTCAGCGATCGCATCCGCTACTTCTGGCCCGACCCGGAGGTCGCGGCGGCCCAAGCCCGGCTGCTGGCCAACCTCAGCGAGCTCCGGGTGCCGCTCCCGCTGCTCAGCCAGCACCTGCCCGACCAGTATGGCCGGGTCCGCGCGGGCGAGCTGAGCCTCGATCCGGAGGCGCTCCTGCTCGACCGCATCACGGACGTCCTGCGCGGCTACGCCCGCGCGTGCCGGCCGCACGCCGAGGTGGCCGCGGCGTGACGGCCGCCTCCGACGTCGTCGTGGTGACCGGCGCCGCGTCGGGCATCGGCCGCGCGGTCGCCGAGCGGCTCGCCGAGCGCGACTGGCACGTGCTGGCGGTCGACCGCGACGCGGCTGGGCTCGACACGCTCGCCGGCCCGGCCACGACGCCGCTGACGGCTGAGCTGCGCCACTCGGACGACTGCGAGCGCATCGGCCCGGCGGCGGCCCGGCTCGGCCGCGTGCGCGGGCTCGTCAACTGCGCGGGCGTCGAGCTGCACGGCACCGTGGTGGACATGGCCGAGGAGGACTGGGACACCGTGATGGACATCAATCTCAAGGCGATCTACCTCGTCTGCCGCTCCGTGCTGCCGGCCATGGTGGCCGCGGGCGGCGGCGCGGTGGTCAACCTCGGCTCCATCCAGGGCTACGCGACCCAACGCGGCGTCGCCGCCTACGCCGCGACCAAGGGCGCGATCATCGCCCTGACGCGGGCGATGGCGCTCGACCACGCGGCGGACGGGATCCGCGTCACCTGCGTCGCACCGGGCACGATCGACACGCCGCTCGTGCGGGCCAACGCGGCGTACTTCGGGGGCGGGGACGCCGACCCCGTGCTGGGCGAGTGGGGCTCCCGGCACCCGATCGGCCGGATCGGGACCGCGGGCGAGGTCGCCGCGCTCGTCGCCTTCCTGCTCTCGGACGACGCGGGCTTCGTGACCGGCTCGACCCACGTCATCGACGGCGGCCTGCTGGCCGCGTTCTGAGGAGCCCCATGCCCGCCGACGGTGTGCCCTTCGCCGAGTTCCTTGCGCCCCAGCCGGCGCCGTTCTGGACGACGCTGCGCCAGGTCGGCGTCACGCGCGCCATCGCGACGCTCGACCGCACGCCGAACCCGATGGGACACCGCCGGGCGGACGCGCCGTGGGACCGCGCGGCGCTGGCGCTCGTGCAGCGACGCTTCGAGGACGCCGACCTCGAGCTCGTCGGCATCGAGGACGCCCCGCCGCTGGACCACGCGCGCCTGGGCATCGCGGGCCGCGAGGAGGAGATCGAGCACTTCTGCACCCTCGTGCGCAGCATGGGCGAGCTCGGGATCCCGACGCTCTGTTACAACTGGATGGCCGTCATCCCGTGGCTGCGCACGTCGGTGACCCTGCGCGGGCGCGGCGGTGCGCTGGTCACGGGGTTCGACGCGGCGGCGGTCTCCGCCACCGAGCCGACGTGGGCCGGGCCGGTCGACCGCGAGCGGTTCTGGAGCGCATTCGAGTACTTCATCACCCGGGTCGCGCCCGTCGCCGAGCGCGCCGGCGTCCGGCTCGCGCTGCACCCCGACGACCCGCCCCTGGCCCCGCTGCGCGGCCTCGACCGGATCATGAACTCCGTGGAGGCGTTCGACCGCGCGCTGGCGATCGTCGACTCGCCGGCCAACTCGCTGACCTTCTGCCAGGGCAACTTCGCGCTGATGACCGACGACGTGCCGGGAGCGATCCGCCACTTCGGCGACCGGGAGCGCATCGCCTTCGGCCACTTCCGCGACGTGCGCGGCACGCCCGAGCGCTTCGTGGAGACCTTTCACGACGAAGGCCAGACCGACATGCTCGCGGCCATGCGGGCGTGGCACGAGATCCCCTTCGACGGCGTCCTGCGCTGCGACCACGTCCCGACCCTGGAGGGGGACTCCAACGCCGACCCGGCCTACTCGAACCTCGCGCGGCTGTACGCGATCGGCTACATGACGGGCCTGCGCGAGGCCGCGCTCGCGGCTCGGGGCTAGGACGCCCTGACGGTGACCGAGTCGATGACCACGGGGCTCACCGGCGCCTCGGTGGCGGGGTCGGTCTGCACGCTGGCGATGGCGTCGACGACGTCCGCGCCGGCCGAGATCCTGCCGAGCAGGGCGTAGTCCGGCGGCAGCCCGGCGTCCTCGCCGGTGACGACGAAGAACTGGCTGCCCGACGTGCCGGCGGGCTCGGCGCCGGTCTTCGCCATCGCCACGACGCCGCGCGTGTAGGCGAGGCGTGCGGGCGGCGCCTCGCGCACGGAGTACCCGGGACCGCCGCTGCCGTCGCCCACCGGGTCGCCACCCTGGATGACGAAGCCGGGGACGATGCGGTGAAAGGTCAGCCCGTCGAAGAATCCCTTGCGCGCCAGGGCGACGAAGGACGCCGCCGTCTTCGGCGCGCGCCGGACGTCCAGGGTGATCGCGAACGTGCCGCAGGACGTCTTCACGGTCGCGACGTAGCGCTTGCCGCGGTCGAGCTTCAGCGCCGGGCGCGCGAGCTGCTGCGGGCCCTTGGGCTTCGGGGCCGCGACGGCCTTGCAGCCGACCTGCTGGGCGGCGGACGCCGGGGTCGGCGTCGGCTTCGAGGCCGGCTTGTCGCCCCCGCAGCCGGCGAGGACGACGACCAGCGCGGAGAGCAGCAGGCGGAGCGGGCGGGCGGGCATGGCGGCGCCCGACGATAGCCACGGGCGCGCCCTACGCTCCCCCGGTCCGATGCCGCGTGACGTCTGCCTCATCGTCAACCCGCGTGCCGGCGGCGGCCGTGCCGAGCGCAAGCTCCCGGCCGTCGAGGCGGCGCTGCGGCACCGCGAGCTGCCGTTTCGCACCGTCCGCACGCGCTCGCTCGACCACGCGCGCCAGCTCGCCCACGAGGCGCGCGAGCGCGGCGAGATCGGGGCCGCGATGGGCGGCGACGGGGTCACGGGCGCGATCGCGCACGAGCTGCGCGGCACGGACGCCGTCCTGGCCGTCATCCCTGGCGGCCGGGGCAACGACTTCGCCCGCAAGCTCGGCATCGGCGAGGGCCCCGAGGCCGCAGTCGCCGTCCTCGCCCACGACGTCGTGCGCTCGGTCGACGTGGCCGACGCCGACGGCCTGACGGTGCTCGGGATCGCCTCCGCGGGCTTCGACTCCGACGTTCAGGTCATCGCCAACGCGACCCGCCTGCCGCTGGGCAACGCCGTCTACCTCTACTCGACGCTGCGCGCGCTCGGGCCGTGGCGGACCGCCCTGTGGAAGGTCACCGTCGACGGTACGCGGCACGAGTTCGCCGGCTACTCCGTCTCCGTCGCGAACTCCGGGCTCTACGGCGGGGGCATGCGCTACGTACCGGAGGCCAGCATGACGGACGGCCTGCTCGACGTCGTCCTGCTCGCCGCCATCGGAAAGGTCGAGCTGCTGCGCGTGCTGCCGCGGGTCTTCCGGGGCACGCACGTCGACCATCCCGCCCTGACCTTCCTGCGCGGGCGCGAGGTCACCTTCGAGGCCGACCGGCCGTTCACGCTCTTCGCCGACGGCGACCCGGTGAGCGAGCTGCCGTCCACCGTCCGGGTCGTGCCCGGCGCCCTGCGGGTGCTCGCGCCGTGAGCCGCCTGCCGGCCGGCCTCGCCGCGGCGCGCGCCGCCGGGACGCTGTCGCGGCTCGCGCGGCGCGGCGGCGGGACGTCGCTGCCCGGCAAGGTCCTCACCCGCCTCGCGCCCGACGCGATCGGCCGGCTCGCGGCCCGGCTGCCGCAGGGCTGCGCGGTGCTGAGCGCCACGAACGGCAAGACGACGACCGCCGCGATGGTCGCCAGCGTCCTGGAGCGCTCGGGCACCCGGCTCGTCCACAACCGCGCCGGCGCGAACATGGCGGGCGGGGTCGCCAGCGCGCTGGCGGACGCCGCCCGCGCGGGCGGCCGTCGCCTGGACGCCGAGCTCGGCCTCTTCGAGGTCGACGAGTTCTGGCTCGGCGGGCTGCTGGATGACCTACGCCCGCGCGCGGTGCTGCTCGCCAACCTCTTCCGCGACCAGCTGGACCGCTACGGCGAGCTGGAGACGATCGGCGAGCGCTGGCTCGAGGCGGTGGCGGCCCTGCCGGCGGGGACGTCGCTCGTGCTCAACGCGGACGACCCGCTCGTGGCCGACCTGGGCCGCGGAAGGGCGGGCGTGCGCTACTTCGGGGTGGACGACGACGCGCTCGCCCGCCCGGAGATGCAGCACGCGGCGGACTCCAAGCACTGCCGCCGCTGCGGCGCCCCCTACGTTTACGACGCGATCTACCTCGGCCACCTCGGCCGCTACCACTGCCCCACCGGCGACGCCCGCCGGCCCGAGCCGTCCGTCCGCGCGACCGACGTGGCGCTGCTCGGCATCCGGGCCGCCGCCTTCACCCTGCACGCCGACGGCGCCCGGGCGCGCGTCGAGCTCCCGCTGCCCGGCCTCTACAACGTCTACAACGCCCTCGCCGCTGCGGCGCTGTGCCTGGAGCTCGGCGCCGGGCTCGACCAGATCGCCGCCGGCCTGGGTGCCGTGGAGCCGGCCTTCGGCCGCGCCGAGACGCTCGACCTGCGCGGCCGCCCGACCTCGATGCTGCTCGTCAAGAACCCCGCGGGCGCCAACGAGGTGCTGCGCACGGTGGGGCTGGAGGGGGACCGGCTCGACGTGCTCGGCGTGCTCAACGACCGCATCGCCGACGGCCGCGACGTCTCCTGGGTGTGGGACGCCGACTGGGAGCTGCTCGCGCCCCGCGTGGAGCGGATGACCTGCGCCGGCACGCGCGCGGCGGAGCTCGCGGTGCGCCTGAAGTACGCGGGCGTCGACCCGGCCCGGCTCGAGGTCGTCGAGGACGTCGGGACCGGCCTCGACCGCGCCCTGGCCGGCGGGAACGGGCCGCTGTACGTGCTGCCCACCTACACGGCGCTGCTCGAGCTGCGCGAGCTGCTCGCGCGCAGCGGCGAGGCGCAGGACTACTGGCGATGAGCGCCGTCGCCTGGCACGACGCCGAGTGCCACGCCTACGCCGCGGACCTCCCGCTGTGGCGCACGCTGGCCGAGCAGGAGGCGGGGCCGGTGCTCGACGTGGGCGCCGGGACGGGGCGGGTCGCGCTCGACCTCGCCGCGCACGGGCACGACGTCGTGGCGCTCGACCGCGACGCGGAGCTCCTCGCCGCGCTGTGCGAGCGGGCGGCCGCGGCCGGCCTCGACATGGCCACGGTGGTCGCCGACGCCGAGGCGCTGCCCGCCGGGCTCGGGCCGTTCGGCCTCGTGCTCGTGCCGATGCAGACCGTCCAGCTGCTCGCGGACCGCCCGGCCTTCCTGCGCGGCGTGCGGAGGCTGCTGCGCACCGGCGGCCTGCTCGCCGTCGCCCTGGCCGACGAGCTCGTCACCTTCGAGCCCGACGGCGGGCCGCTGCCCGACCCCGACGTGGCCGAGCGCGACGGCTGGCGCTACGTCTCCCAGCCGACCGCGGTGCGCCTCTCCCCCGCCGTGGCCCGCATCGAGCGCCTTCGCGTCGCGCACGCCCCCGACGGCACCCGCACCGTGACCCCAGACGTGATCGAGCTCGCGCGCCTCGATGCGGCCGGGCTGGCGGACGAGGGGCGCGCCGCCGGGCTCATCCCCGTCCCGGGCCGGCGCGTGGCGGCGACCGACGACCACGTCGGCTCCGCGGTGGTGCTGCTCCGTGGCTAGCGCCCTGCGCGTCTGCGCGCTGTATCCGGACCTCATGAACATCTACGCCGACCGCGGGAACCTCCTGGTCCTCCAGCGGCGATGCGAGTGGCGGGGCCTCGGGTTCGAGCTCGCCGGGTGTGACCTCGGCGAGCCGCTGGATGGGGACGCCCACGACCTCTTCTACCTCGGCGGCGGCCAGGACCGCGACCAGGCGCTGTGCGCGCAGGACCTCGCAACGGTCAAGCGCGACGCCCTGCACGCCGCAGCCGGGCGCGGCGCCGTGATCTTCGGCGTCTGCGGCGGCCACCAGCTGCTCGGCCACGCCTACGAGCTGCGCCCGGGCGAGACGCTGCCCGGCGTCGGCCTCGTGGACTCGCGCACGGTCCGCGCCGACGGGCCGCGCCTGATCGGCAACGTGGCCATCGAGGTCGAGCTACCGGGGCTCGGGGCGCCGCGCGTGCTCGCCGGCTTCGAGAACCACGGCGGGCGCACGCACCTCGGGCCCGCGGCCCGGCCGCTCGGCCGGGTCCTCGCCGGCCACGGCAACAACGGCGCCGACGGCCTCGAGGGCGTCCGCGCCGGCCACGTCCTCGGCACCTATCTGCACGGGCCGCTGCTGCCGAAGAACGCGTGGCTGGCGGACTGGCTGATCGCCACCGCGCTGGGCGTGGCGCCGGAATCGCTGGCGGGGCTCGACGACGCGCTCGAGGACGCCGCCCACCGGGCCGCTCGCCGCGCCGCGGGCGCCTGAGCGGCGGGCTCAGCCGGCGGGCACGGCCGTCCCGTTGATGGAGCAGCGCCCGCTGCCGGCGTCGACGATCTCCACCAAGTCGAGCGTCGTGGTGGTCGAGGGGCCGACCGCGAGGGCGCGGGCGTTGACCCGGGCGTAGCCGGCCCCACCCGGCGTGCCGGGACCGTCGAGATCGGCCTCGGTCCCGGCCGTGAGGTCGGCGGCGTTGTTGCCGGAGACGATCTCCGGGCTGCCCGGCTGCGGTGGGTTGGCGAGGTCGGCGCCGGAGTCGATCGTGAACGTCGACTCCAGCCTCGTGGCCTGCGGGGCGGTGGCCCGCAGGTCGAGCCTCACATCGCCCCCCTGCGGCCGTGCACGTGGCCCGCAGCCGCAGGTCGGGCGTGTCGAGCACGGTGGCGAGCGCCGGAGTGAGTGTCGCCGCCGCGTCGAAGCGCACGCGCCGGGCGCCGGGCCCGCCCGCCCCCGCCGGGCCTCGTGGGCCCGGCTCGCCCTTGGGTCCCTGGGGACCCAGGGCCGGGGTGCGCAGGACCTGCAGGCGGGTCCCCGGCGAGAGCCGGTCGAGCGTGACCGCGCCGCGTCGCAGCTGGCGGGTGCCCACGGCGGACCTGGCGACCTTGGACCGGGTGACCGAGCGGCCGCCGAGCTTGGAGGTCGTGACCGCGTGCCGGGCGAGCTTGGAGGTCGTGACGGCGCGCCGGCCGAGCTTGCCGTTCGTCACCGCCCGGGGCCCCAGCTCCCGCTTGCCGACGCTGTGGCGCGGCAACGCGCTCGCCGCGTAGGCCCCGCCGCCGAGGGCGACGAACACCGCGACGGTGGCCATGACGTTCGCATAGCTCAGGTGGTCGCGCAGCCCCCGGCGCGGATGGGCAGGGGGGGTCATCGGGGCCTCCGGGCGGTTGAAGCGCATGGTGGGCTACCTCGGCAGATGTCCGAGCGGGCTTGAGCGCCGCAGGCGCCCAGGGCATAGGCTCCGCCTCGGTATGCGGGTTCTGCGGACCCACCTGGCGACGGTGGCCGTCGCCGTGCTGGTCGTCGGCTGCGGTGGCGGCGAGCCCCGCCCTGCGCCGTCGTCGGGCGCCGACTCGCCCGGAGCCGGACGGCCGCCGGTCACGCTCGGCACGAAGAACTTCACGGAGCAGTTCATCCTCGGCGAGCTCTACGCCCAGGCGCTGCGGGCCAAGGGCTGGACGGTCACCGTCAAGGCCGACATCGGCTCCACCGAGCTCACGGACCGGGCCCTGAGCTCGGGCAGCATCGACGCCTACCCCGAGTACACGGGCACGATCCTGTCCGTCGTCGCCGACGAGCAGCGGTCGCCGTCCACGGCGCGGGCCACGTACGCCCGCGCGCGGGCCTTCGAGCGCCGGCGCGGGCTCGAGCTGCTGGCGCCCACGCCGTTCGAGGACCGCGACGCCATCGCGGTGACGGAGGCCTTCGCCAAGCGCAACGGCGACCTGCGCACGCTGCCCGACCTCCGGCGCCTCGGCGGGCGGGTCACGCTCGGCGCCGCCCCGGAGTTCCGCACGCGCTTCGCGGGCTACAAGGGCCTCAAGACGGTCTACGGGCTGCGCCGGCTGCGCTTCCGGCCGCTCGAGATCGGCGAGGTCTACGGGCGGCTCGCCGCCGGCGACATCCAGGCCGGGGACGTGTTCACGACCGACGGGCAGCTCGCCACGGGCCGCTACCGCCTGCTCGAGGACCCCAAGGCGCTGTTCGGGTTCCAGCACGTCGCGCCCGTCGTCTCGCGCGACGTCCTGCGCCGGCAGGGACCGGCCTTCGCGAAGACGCTGAACGCCGTCAGCGCCCGGCTGACCACGGAGGCGATGCAGACGATGAACGCGAGCGCGCAGGCCGCCGGCGGCCGGCCCGCCCTGGTCGCCCGCGACTTCCTGCGCACGGAGGGGCTGCTCTAGGCGCCCCAGAACCGGATCCCGAAGCGCTCGGCGATCGCCGCCGTCGCCTCGGGGCCGGGCGGGGTGCCGTCCGGGGCCGTGTGCGCATCCGGCACCCGGCACCCGACCTCGGTGAAAGAAGCGGTCATCTCACCCTGCGCGCTCACGCCATAGCGGGCGACGGGCGCCCTCCCCGCAAGCCGGAGGGGACCCGGTCGGACGACCCACCTCTGGCCCGCCAGGGAGGGGTGTGCGATGCTCTCCGCCGCCAGGTGGCTACGCCATGTTGCTCTAGGAGGAGGTCCGATGTTCGCCCGACGTGCCCGTCTTTTGCTTGTGACCATGGGCGGTCTCGCCGTCGCCGCGGCCGCAGCGTCACCCGCCGCGCAGGCCAGCACGACCTGTCCCTCGACCTTCCGCGTGCTGCACAACGACAGCATCGGCTCCCTGGCGCTGCCCAGGGGCAACTATCAGGTGCGCGTCAACCGGCTCAGCTGCGGCACCGCGACGAGCCTGTTCGGCGTCTTTCTCAGCGACTACGACGGCAAGCTGCCCGGGGGCTGGTCCGTGCGCCGGCGCGGCACGGGCAAGGGGCTGTTCACCCGCGGCTCGGCGTCCTTCGCCGTGACCTACCAGGGCAAGAAGAAGCCCAAGCGACCGGTCACCAACCTCACCTGCTCCGGGTTCTACAGCGTGCGCTACCCCACGCAGGCCGGCCTGCTGCAGCTGTCTCCGGGCAACTACCGGATCAGCCGCCTGAGCCCGCTGTCGCCGAGCTGCCGGCAGGCGTTCACCGAGCTCGACGGCTTCCTCGGCCAGACAGGGACCGTGCTGCCCTTCGGCTGGGTCTCGCTGCCGGTGGACGGGGCCTTCGTCAACGGCTCCACGACGTACGGGTTCCGCGTCGAGCCGCGCTGAACGGCCGCGGCGCTCGCCTCCGGGCGAGCGCCGCCGCTCCGCGTCGGACGCAGGCTCAGGCGCCCGTGGAGCCGAACCCGCCCGTCCCGCGCTCGGTCACCTCCAGCGCGGCCACCTCCTCGACCTCCGGGGCGGCGAACGGCGTGACGAGCAGTTGGGCCAGGCGAGCGCCGGCCGGCGCCACGAACGGCTCGCGGCGGTCGGTGTTGCGCAGCAGCAGCTCGAGCTCCCCGCGGTAACCCGGGTCGATCAGCCCGGGCGCGTTGACGAGGGTGATCCCGTGGCGGTCGGCGAGCCCGGAGCGCGGGACGACGAGACCGGCGTGACCGTCGGGCAGACCGACCGCGACGCCCGTGCGCACCCGGCTCCGCTCCCCAGGATCCAGCCGCACGGGCTCCAGTCCGTGCAGGTCGTAGCCCGCGTCACCGCCCCGCGGCCGGCTGGGCAGCACGGCGTCGGGATGCAGGCGCACGAACCGCAGCCGCGCGTGCTGTGATCTCACGCGCCGTCGCGGGCGACGGCGAAGCGATCGAAGCGCGCGGCGACGGGGCGAGGCAGCCGGATCGCGACGCGGGTGCCGTCCGGGGTGTCGTCACGCTCCAGCTCGCCGTTGAGCTCGTGCAGCTCGGACAGCGTGGCGCCGTCCGCGTAGGGGACGAGCAGCTCCACGTCCACGAGGAGGCGGTCGAACGCCTGCGCGATCCGCTCGCCGAGCTCGTCGAGGCCCTCGCCGGTGAGCGCGGACACGAGCAGGCCGTCGGGATGCCGGAAGGCCAGCGCCCGGCGCCGCTCGTCGTCAAGCGCGTCGGCCTTGTTCAGGACGAGCAGCTGCACGCGGTCGCCGGCCCCGAGCTCCTCCATGACGTCCTCGACGGCCCGCTGCATCTCGACCTGCTCGTCCTCGGAGGCACTGGCGTCGAGCACGTGGAGCACGAGGTCGGCGCGGATGGTCTCCTCGAGCGTCGCGGCGAAGGCGTCCACGAGCCCGTGCGGGAGCTTGCGGATGAAGCCGACGGTGTCCGTGACGAGGTACGTGCGGCCCTCGATGCGGGTCGTGCGCGTCGTCGGGTCCAGGGTGTTGAAGAGCCGATCGCGCACGGAGACCTCGGCACCGGTGAGCGCGTTGAGCAGCGTCGACTTGCCGGCGTTCGTGTAGCCGGCGAGCGCGACGCGCGGCAGGTGCGCGCGCTCGCGCTCGGCGCGCATCACGCCGCGGGTCGCCTTGACCTCCTCGAGCCGGCGGCGCAGGGCCGAGATGCGGTCGCGCGCGAGCCGGCGGTCGGTCTCGATCTGCGACTCGCCGGGTCCGCGCGTGCCGATGCCGCCGACGCCGCGGCCGGCGCCGAGGCGCTCGAGGTGCGTCCACAGGCCGCGCATGCGGGCCATGTTGTACTCGAGCTGGGCGAGCTCGACCTGGAGCTTGCCGTCCGCGGTCTGGGCGTGCGCGGCGAAGATGTCGAGGATCACCGAGGTGCGGTCGAGCACGGGCTGCTCGAGCTGGCCTTCGAGGTTGCGCTGCTGGCGCGGGGTGAGCTCGTCGTCGCAGACCAGCAGATTGGCGTCCGCGGCCCGCATCAGGGCCTTGAGCTCGTCGACCTTGCCTGGGCCCAGGTAGAGATTCGGGTGCGGCTTGTCGCGGTGCTGGACGAGCTGGCCGACGGTGGCCACGCCGGCCGTCCGCAGGAGCTCCTCGAGCTCGGCGAGGTCGTCGCCCTCGGGGGCGACGCCGGCGAGGTAGGCGCGCTGGCGGGCCCGAGGCGCGCTCGGCGAGGGCGCGTACCGCGCGCCCTCCGGGCGACCGTTGCGGCTGGACGACATGTCGCTCCATGTTAGGGAGCGCAGGTGCCGGTCAGCGGACGAGCGAGGCGCGCATGGGCGGCGGGAGCTTCTCGTAGCGGCCGAGGAGCTCGGTGGCCGGCAGGACGATGACGCCCTCGTCCGGGTCGCCGACCCAGAGGGCGCGGCCGATGGCGAGCGCGTAGGCCGCGTAGGCGGCCGCGCACGCGTCGAGCTCGTCGAGCGTGCGGTGCCAGAGCCCGCCGTCCTCGTCGACCACCCCGAGCTCGCGGAGCGCGGTGATGCGCTGCTGCAGGCCCCACGGGGTCCGCTTCGGCGATGGCCGGTGCCCGAGCAGGGCGCAGAAGATCGCGTCCGGATAGGTCTCGAAGACCCTTCCGGAGCTCGCCGTGAACGCGCCGACGGCGCCCTGGTAGCGCTCGGCGGCGTTGGGCGGGACGAAGCGCCCGAGCCCGTCCAGCGCGTCGAAGAGCTCGAACCCGACGTAGATCCACGCCTCCCAGCTCGTCGGCGTCTGGGTCGCGCTCGGCACGGGGTACAGCGGCAGGCCGCGGCGGAACAGCAGCGTGTCGCACACCCGCATGCGCTCGTAGCGGCCCTCGGGCACGTCGAGGGTGTCGCGCAGGGGCGCTCCGGCGACGAGCAGATCGAGGCGATGGCCGGAGGGCGCGTCGACGCCGACGACCGCCGAGCCGCCGAAGCCCTGGATCGTGCGCGTCACCTGCTCCACGCTGCCCGGCGTGTAGAACGTCGCCACGAGCTCCCGGCCCGCCGAGCCGCGCCGCTCGTGCAGCGTGACGAGCTGCTGATTGCCCGGGCGGGCGGAGACGTCGACGCCGCAGTAGCGCACCCCCGCGGAAGATAGCCTCCGGCGGATGCCGGCCGACCGCCTCGCCGCCCGCACGCTCGAGCTCGTCGACGTCGCCTCCCCGTCCGGGCACGAGACGGCGCTCTACGAGCATCTGCGCGGCGTCCTGGCGGCCGGGGGCGCGGCGTGCGAGGACCTCGGCGACGGCTGCCTGCTCGCCCGCCCCACGGGCTGCGAGCGCCCGCAGGTGCTGCTCGCCGGGCACCTCGACACCGTCCCGGAGCAGGGCAACCGGCCCGGGCGCCGCGACGCCGACCGGGTGTACGGCCTCGGCGCCTCGGACATGAAGGGCGGCCTCGCCGTCATGGTCGAGCTCGTGCTCGCCGGCGTGCCGGTCAAGGCGCTGTTCTTTCCCCGCGAGGAGCTCCCCTTCGCCGACACGGCCCTGACGCCGCTGCTGGCCCGCGAGCCGGCCAAGCTCGATTGCGAGGTGGCGATCGCGCTCGAGCCGACGGACTGCGCCGTGCACGCCGGCTGCCTCGGCAACGTCAACGCGCGCTGGACGTTCTCCGGCGTCGCCGGGCACTCCGCACGGCCGTGGCTGGCCGACAACGCGATCGAGCGAGCCGCGGCGGGCATCACCGCGCTCGCCGGCCACGGCCCCCACCCCGTGACCTTCGACGGCCTGGAGTTCGTCGAGGTCGCCTCCGTGACCAGGATCGCGGGCGGTGTCGCGGGCAACGTCGTCCCCGACCACGTCGAGTGCTGGCTGAACTTCCGCTACGCGCCGGGCCGCACGCCCACGGAGGGCGAGGCGCGGCTGCGCGAGCTGTGCGGCGGGCACGGGGCGCTCGAGGTCGTCGGCAACGCGCCGAGCGGCGCCGTCGCCGTCTCGCACCCGCGCGTGCAGCGGCTGATCGCGGCGGGCGGGCTCGCCGTCGCGCCCAAGCAGGCCTGGACCCCGGTCGCCGAGCTCACGGCGGTCGGCATCCCCGCGGTCAACCTCGGGCCGGGCTCGCCGGCACAGGCCCACACCCGGGAGGAGTCCGTCGAGGTGGCCAGCCTCGTGCGCTGCTACGAGACGCTCGCGGCCTGGGCATGAGGCTCTCGCCGACCCTCGAGAACCTGCGCGCCTACCCGTTCGTGCGGCTGCGCGAGGCGCGCGAGCGGCTGACCGCCGCCGGCGTCGAGGTGCTCGACTTCGGCATGGGCGAACCGCGCGAGATCACGCCGGCCTTCATCCGCGAGGCGCTCGGCGCGTCGGTGGAGGCCATCTCGCCCTACCCGGTCGCCGACGGCCTGCCCGAGCTGCGCACGGCCGTCGCGGCGTGGTGCGCGCGCCGCCACGGGGTCACGGTGGACCCGGAGACCGCCGTGCTGCCCACCCTGGGCTCCAAGGAGGCGATCTTCTCCATGGCCTCGATCGTCGGCGGCGAGCTCGTCGCCGTGCCGACTCCGGGCTACCCGGTGCCCGCGCGCGGGGCAGTGTTCGCCGGCGCCGAGGTGCTCGAGCTGCCGCTGCTGGCCGAGCACGGCTTCCTCCCGGACCTCGACGCCGTCGCGCCCGAGACCTGGTCGCGCGTCGGGCTGCTGTGGCTCAACTATCCGAACAACCCGACCGCCGCCGTCGCGCCGCTGGAGCTCTACGAGCGCGCGGCGGCGCTCGCGCGCGAGCACGACTTCCTCTTCGCCTCCGACGAGGCCTACTCCGAGCTCTGGTTCGGGCCCACGCCGCCGGCCTCCGCGCTGCAGGTGGCCGACCCGACCAACGTCGTCGTCCTCAACACGCTGTCCAAGCGCTCCGCCATGCCGGGCTACCGCTCCGGCTGGGTGGCCGGGGATCCGGCGGCGATCGCCGCCCTGCGCCGCTTCCGGCCGAACACCGGCACGGCGCCGCAGGAGTTCGTGCAGCGCGCGGCCGTGGCGGCGTGGAACGACGAGGCGCACGTCGAGCGCATGCGGGAGATCTACCGGGCCAAGCGCGACGTGCTGCTGCCCGCCCTGGCCGCGGCGGGGCTCGAGCACGTCGGCGGGGACGCGACGATGTTCCTCTGGCTCGCCGATCCCGGCAATCTCTGCGAGCGGCTGCTCGAGGCGGGCGTCATCCTCACGCCGGGCGGCTTCCTCGGCGCGGCCGGCGAGGGCTTCGCCCGGCTCGCGCTCGTGCCGCCGCTCGAGGCCTGCGAGCGCGCGGCGGGTGTCATCGCCGCAGTGGCCGCCTCGGGGTGAGGCAGGGCGTCAGTCGTTGGCGTGCAGCGCGGCGTTGAGCCCGCCCCACGAGCCGTGGCGGGGCACCGCCTCCAGCGCCCCGCTGACGGAATGGCGCCGGAAGAGCAGGTCGTCGCGGCCGGAGAGCTCGAGCGCCTTGACCACGTCGCCGTCCGGGAGCGTCAGCCGCGCGCCGGCGGTCACGTAGCAGCCCGCCTCGACGACGCAGCGGTCGCCGAGCGAGATGCCGAGGCCGGCGTTGGCCCCGATGAGACAGCCCTCCCCGACCCGGATCGTCGCCTGGCCGCCGCCGGAGAGCGTGCCCATGATCGAGGCGCCGCCGCCGACGTCGCTGCCGTCGCCGACGACGACCCCGGCGCTGATGCGCCCCTCGACCATCGACGCGCCGAGGGTGCCGGCGTTGTAGTTCACGAAGCCCTCGTGCATGACCGTCGTGCCGGCGGCCAGGTGGGCCCCGAGGCGGATCCGCGAGGCGTCGGCGATGCGCACGCCGGACGGGACGACGTAGTCCGTCAGGCGCGGGAACTTGTCCAGCCCGTGCACGAGCAGGGGCGCGGGCGCCCGCAGGCGCGCCGTCTCGAGGGCGGCCGGCTCGACGGGGCCCAGCGCGGTCCAGGCGGTGTTGGGGAGCACCCCGAAGACGCCGTCGAGGTTGACCTCGTGCGGGGCGAGGAGCGTGTGGGAGAGCAGGTGCAGGCGCAGATAGACGTCCGGGACGTCGGCCGGCGCCACGTCGAGGTCGACGGTGGCGGTCAGGGCGCGCTGGTGGACGCCGCGGACGACATCCGGCTCCCGGTCGGCGAGCCCCCCCACGGCCGCCGGGTCCTCGCCGAGGGCGGGCCGCGGGTACCAGACGTCGAGGATCCGGTCGCCGGCGTAGGTGGCCAGGCCATGGGCGGTGGCGCGACGCATCGGCGGCACGCTACAAGCCGCGCAGGGCCTCGATGAGCTCCGCGCTGAGCTCCGCGGCGTAGACCGGCACGGCCCAGCCCGTGAGGTCGACGTGGAGGTCCTCGCCGACGTCGACCTCGAGCTCGCCGCCGTCGAGCTCGACGGTGACGGGCGAGTCGCCGCCGCGCATGACGTGGGCCACGGCGGCGCCGCTGGCCCCCGTCCCGGAGGACAGCGTCTCCCCCACGCCCCGCTCGAAGATCCGGGCGCGGATGCGGCCCGGCGCGAGCTCCGTCCAGAACGAGACGTTCGTGCGGGCCGGCGCGAAGCGCGGGTCGTGCTCGATCGGCGGCCCGAGGGCGGGCAGGTCGAGCGCCTCGAGCTCGGCGCGGCCGGCCACGCGGAGCGTGCACTGGGGATTGCCGACGGTGAGCGCCTGGAAGCGCCGGCCGCCCACCTCCCCCGTGCCGGTGAGCACGGCGCGGCCCATGTCCACCCGGCAGGTGTCGGTGCCCGTGATGGTCGGGCGGATCTCGCCCGCCGCGGTCTCGATGGAGAACGTGTCCGAGCTCGTCCACCCGTGCCGGCGCAGGTAGAGGATCGCCTCACGGGCGCCGTTGCCGGAGAGCTCGGCCTCCGAGCCGTCCGGGTTGAAGATGCGCAGGCGGGCGACGAAGCCCGGCAGCGCCGGGGGTGACAGCTCGAGCACCCCGTCGGCGCCCGGGCCGAAGTGCGGGTCGCAGAGCCGGCGCACCCGCGCCGGGGTGAGCGCGAAGTCCAGCCTGTCGCGCTCCACGATCAGGTAGTCGTTGCCGAGGGCCTGCCACTTCTCCACGCGCATCGCGGGGCGGATCATGGCAGCGCCGCCCGGATCCGCTGCGCGACGTCGTGCGCAGGCTTCCCGGTGACGTCGAGGGTCAGCACGCCGGGCAACTTGCGCAGCCAGGTGAGCTGGCGGCGCGCGTAGCGGCGCGTGGCCCACTGCATCCCGGCGACGTCGCCCGCGAGCAGCTCGCGGTAGCCGAGCGCCTTGCGGACCGCCGGGGACGCGCCGCGCGCCTCTGCGGCTCGCACCTCGGCGGCGGCACCGGCCGCGACCATGGCCTCGACGCGCGCGTCGATGCGGGCGTCCAGCGCCGCGCGGTCCATGACGAGGGCGACGAGCAGCGTGGGGTGCCGGGTCTCGGCGGTCCACAGCTGGCTCGCGCCGGGCCGCTGCGGGGCGGCGTGTCCCGCGTCGAGCAGCTCGAGCGCCCGGACGAGGCGGTGACGGTCCCCCGGCGCGACGGCGCCGGCGACCTCGGGAGCGCGCTCGGCGAGCTCGGCATGGAGCGCCTCGGGCCCGCGCTCGGCGAGATCGCGCTCACGGCGGGCGCGCCCGGCCGAGTCGGGCGGCGGGCGCAGGTCGAGCTCGGCGAGCGCGGCCCGCAGGTAGAGGCCGGTGCCGCCGAGCACGAGCGGGCGGCGGCCGGCCGCGATCAGGGCGTCGATCTCGGCGTGGGCGAGTGTGGCGTAGCGGCCGGCGCTGCAGGTCTCGGTCACGTCGAGGATCCCGACGAGCCGGTGCTCGAGCCGCGCGCGCTCCGCGGCGCTCGCGGCGCCCGTGAGCGTTTCGAGGCCGGCGTAGAGCTGCAGCGCGTCGGCGGACACGGCGACGGGATCCTCTCCGTCCGCGCGCAGCGCGTCGCCGAGGGCGAGGGCGACCGCCGTCTTGCCGACGCCCGTGGGGCCGAAGAGGGCGACGACCGGCAGCGCGGGCACGGCCGTAGTCTCCCAGCGTGCCCGTCGTCGCCGCCCGCTCCGCGTGAACGTCCACGGCCGCCGGGTCCTCGTCACCGGCGCCACGGGCGGACTCGGGCAGGCCATCGCCCGGGCCCTGCGCGGCCGCGGGGCGCGCCTCGTGCTCACCGGCCGCCGCGTCGACGTGCTCGAGCCGCTCGCGACCGAGCTCGCCGCGAAGGCGATCGTGGCCGATCTCGGGACGCCCGACGGCGTGGCCGGTCTCGTCGAGCAGCTCGGGGAGGTCGACGTCCTCGTCGCCAACGCCGGCCTGCCGGCGAGCGGGCCGGTGCTCGAGTACACCCCGGAGCAGCTCGGCCGGGCGCTCGACGTCAACCTCCGCGCCCCGATGCTCCTCGCTCGCGCCGTGGCCGAGCCGATGGTCGCACGGGGCACGGGCCACCTCGTCTTCGTCTCCTCGCTGTCCGGAAAGGCCGCCTCACCGGGGTCGGGCGTCTACTCCGCCACGAAGTTCGGCCTGCGGGGCTTCGCCCTCGGGCTGCGCGAGGACCTGATCGGCACCGGCGTCGGCGTCTCCACGGTGTTCCCCGGCTTCATCGTCGGGGCCGGCATGCTCGACGACGCCGGCGTGCAGCTGCCCTTCTACGCCGGCACCCGACGACCCGAGCACGTGGCCCGGGCGGTGCTGCGGGCGATCGAGGGCGAGCGGGCCGAGATCGACGTCGCCGCCGCACCCATCCGGGTCGGTGCCGCCCTCGCCGGCCTCGCCCCCCGGCCGGTGTACGCCGTCCAGCGCGCCCTGGGCGCCCGCTCGATCGGCGAGCGCCTGGGCACCGCGCAGCGGCACAAGCGCTGAAGCCGATCCCTAGGACGGGCCGCTGTGGGTGCCGTCGCGACGGGCGACCAGGCGCTCGTCCGTCTGGCCCTCCTGGGCGAGCGAGCCGATGGCCGCCAGCACCTCGTCCGCGAGCCGGGCGCCGTCGGACTCGTGTTCCGGCGTGGCGGTGATCCGGACCACGACCTCGTCGCTGTCGACCTCCTCGAGGCTCACGCGCGTCTCGCCCCGCACCTCGGTGTGGACGTACGCGTCGATCATCGACTGCACGTCGGTCGGCTTGACGTCCGGCCGCAGCCGGGCGCGCAGGTCGACCCCCGACGGCTCGCGCAGCGGCACCACGGCCGCCGAGAGCACGATGTTGTTGGGCACCATGATCGAGTCCTCGCCCTGGGCGAAGGTCGTATACAGCAGGCCCTGCGCCGTCACGGTGCCCTCGAGCTGGCCGGCGAGCCCGCCCGCCTGCATGCGCACGCGATCGCCGACGCGGAACGGCTGCGAGGCGATGATGACCCCGCCGGCGATGACGTTGCCGAGCGTCTGCTGGGCGGCGAGGCCGAAGACGACGGCGAACACGGCACCGCTGACCGCCAGGGTGCGGGTGTCGAGCCCGAGCACGACGAAGACGCCGACGCCCGTGGCCAGCAGCAGGGTGAGGCGGATGATGAAGCCGACGACGCCGGCCGTCGCGAGGTCCAGGCGCTTGAACAGCCACGGCAGGGCCGAGCGGCCGAAGTCGCGGGAGATGAGGTAGCCGAGCAGCAGGACGGCGACGGCGACGCCGTAGCGCACCGGGGCCTGGGCCTCGGCGGAGAACCAGTCCTGGCGGTTGTGGTTGACCACGAGGATGACCACCAGCAGCGGGACGATCCCGAGCAGCTGCAGGCGCGCGCGCTTGGCCGCCTGGACGGCCGACAGCGTCAGCACCCGGGCGCCGACCGGCCGCACGCGTTCCATCTGCTGTCGTCTGAGGAGCCCCAAGGCGGTGAGTCGACCCATGTCGGAGAAGCCGACACCACACGTGTAGCCGAGTTGCACCGAGTTCATGCTTGCGTGCCCGGCCTCACACCTCTCGCCTTCAGAACAGGTGTCCTTGCACGACATCCTGCCGCGCGAGGGGTGGTGGAGCGCCGTCTCGCCTGCCGCTCGCACCCCGGCCGGGCGCCGCCGTCGCCCCGCGCTGGAAGCGCTCGGCGAGGTCGGGCACGCGCCGCGCTGCCACCCGCCGCGCGAGCGGTCCCTCCACCCGCGCCCGCTCGGCCGGCACCAGCCGCGCCCGCCCGCCGTACAGGCGCTCGTAGCGCTCCACGAGGTCCGGCCGCTGCTGGCGCAGCCAGCCCATGAACACGTCGCGGGTAGCGCCGCGCAGGAACAGCGCCTGGCCGCCGACGCGGGTGGCCCCGGCCGCGTCGCAGGCCGCCACCACGGCCTCGACCTGCTCCGGCGCGTCGTTGATGCCCGGCATCAGCGGCGCGACGAGGACGCCGGTCGGGACCCCCTGGCGGTTGAGCTCCGCCACCGCCTCGAGCCGCTTGCGCGGGTGCGGCGTGTGCGGCTCCGTCGCCCGCCAGGCCCGTTCGTCGAGCGTCGGGATCGACAGGCAGGCCGAGAAGCCGGCGACCGCGACGAGCTCCCGGAACAGACCGAGGTCGCGCAGCAGCAGCGGCGACTTGGTCAGCACGGAGCACGGGTTGCGCGCCTCGAGCAGGACCTCGAGCACGGCCCGCGTGAGCCCGTAGCGCTTCTCCACCCACTGGTACGGATCGGTGTTCGTCCCCAGCGCGACGTGCTCGCCCCGCCACGCCGGCCGCCGCAGCTCCGCGCGCAGCACCTCTGGCGCGTTGACCTTGACGACGATCTCGCGCTCGAAGTCCCGCCCCGCGTCGAAGTCGAGATACTCGTGCGTCGGCCGGGCGAAGCAGTACCGGCAGGCATGGCTGCATCCCCTGTAGGTGTTCACCGTCCAGGCGAACGGGAGCTTGCCGCCGCCCGGCACCCGGTTGAGGACGCTCTTGGCGTGGATCTCGTGGAAGCGCGTGTCGAGCGCCTCCGGCGCGTCGAAGGTCCGCACCACCGCCCCGGCGCCCAGGCCCGGCAGCCGGCCCTCCCGGTCCCTCTCGGCGATCTGCTCATGCCAGCGCACGAACACATGTTCGCATGAAGGCCGGACGGACGCTACGTGCGCCGGCGGAAGAAGCTCACGAGGTTCCCGTCGCGGTCGAGCGTGTGGAACTCCCGGGTCCCGAAGTCCGTCGCCTCGACGCCGGCGCGTGAAACGTGGTGCAGCACGCCCGCGGCCGACAGCTCCGCGTAGAGGGCGTCGACGTCGGCGACCTCGATGCGGCAGCTGGCGGTGCCGGCTAGGAACGACTCCGCTCCCGACCGGATCGGCGGCTCGAGGGTCGCTCGCGACCGCCAGGCGTCGTCCGTCGCGCCCCACAGGTGCAGCACCGCGGCGTCGCGGCTGACGACCGCGAAGTCGTCCGTCTCGTGAACGGCGTCGAAGCCGAAGCGCTCGCGGAAGTGCGCCACCGCGGCGCGCACCTCGCGCGTGGGCAGCGCGGGGATGGTGCGATCGAGGCCGGCTGCCGCCCGGGGGCCCTCGCCGGCGGGACCGTCGGCCACCCCTCAGCCCAGCCGGGCCAGCAGCGGCGCCTCGCCCGTCAGCGTCTGCGAGGTGGCAGCCGTGATCTGGACGGGCACGAGCTCGCCCGGCTCGCCGAGGCCGGTGAAGTTCACGACCTTGTTGTGCCGGGTGCGGCCCCGCAGCTGCGACGCGTCCCGCCGCGACGTGCCCTCGACCAGGACGTCGAGCGTCCGGCCGACGAAGCGCTGGGCCCGCTCACGCGCCCGCCGCTGGACGACCTCGACGAGGCGCGCCATGCGATCGGCCACCACGTCGGCGTCGACGAAGTCGTCCCGGAAGCCGGCCGCCTCGGTGCCGCGCCGGGGCGAGTAGACGAAGGTGAAGGCGCCGTCGAAGCCGACCGCCTCGCAGACCGCGAGCGTCTCGCCGAAGTCGGCCTCCGTCTCCCCCGGGAAGCCGGCGATGATGTCCGTGGTGATGGCGATGTCGGGCACGTGCCGGCGCAGCAGCGCGACGCGGTCGAGGAAGCGCTCCCGTCCGTAGGTCCGCCGCATCCGCTTGAGCACGCGCGAGGACCCGGACTGCAGCGGCAGGTGGACGTGCTCGCAGAGCGAGCCGAGCTCGGCGTGGCAGCGCACGACGTCCTCGGTCATGTCGGACGGGTGCGGACTCGTGTAGCGCAGCCGGTCGAGGCCGTCGACGCCGTCCAGCGCCCGCAGCAGCTCCGCGAAGGTCCGCCGCCGCGGCCGCAGCCCGCGGCCGTAGGCGTTGACGTTCTGGCCGAGCAGGGTGACCTCGCGGACGCCGTCGCCGACCATGCCGGCGACCTCCTCGACGAGCTCCTCGAGCGGCCGGGAGGCCTCGCGGCCCCGGGTCGAGGGGACGATGCAGTACGAGCACACCATGTTGCAGCCGGCGGAGATCTGCACCCAGCCCTGGACGTCCCGGGCGCGCTTGGGCGGCAGGTGGCCCGTGAAGCCCTCGAACTCGAAGTAGCCCTGGGCGGTGAGCGAGTCGCTCGTGAGGAACTCGGCGAGCTTGTGCACCTGGCCCGGGCCGAAGGCGACGTCGACGAAGGGGAAGCGGCGGAAGACCTCGTCCTTGACGGACTGGGCCCAGCAGCCGCCGACGCCGATCACCCGCCCCGGATCGCGTCGCTTGAGGGCGGCCGCCTCACCGAGGTGGGCGACGAAGCGCTCGTCGGCCTTCTCGCGGATGGAGCAGGTGTTGAAGAGGATGAGGTCGGCGTCCGCGCGCGCCGCGGACTCCGTGTAGCCGATGGACTCGAGCATCCCCTTCATGCGCTCGGAGTCGTGCTCGTTCATCTGGCACCCGAAGGTCGTGACGTGGAACGTCCTCACGAGGCGAAGGCTAACCGCCCCCGAGCCCGCTCGGGAGCCCGTCCGCAACCCGCGCGGCGTCCCGCGCACCCCTCAGCGGGCGTAGTCCGTCGAGCGCGACTCGCGGATGACGGTCACCTTGATCTGGCCCGGGTAGTCGAGCTCGCGCTCGATCTGGCGAGCGATCTCGTGCGAGAGCAGCGTGGCGCCGTCGTCGTCGAGGGCGCCGGGCTCGACCATGACGCGGATCTCGCGCCCGGCCTGCATGGCGTAGACCTTGTCCACGCCTGGATGGCGGGTGGCGAGCAGCTCGAGCGCGCGCAGCCGCTTGACGTAGGCCTCGAGCGACTCGCCGCGGGCACCGGGCCGGGCGCCCGAGAGCGCGTCGGCGGCCTGGACGATGACCGCCTCGACGGTCTGGGGCTCGACCTCGTTGTGGTGGGCCTCCATGGCGTGGGCGACCGCCTCGGCCTCACCGTGCTTGCGGGCCATGTCGCCCCCGACCAGCGCGTGCGGGCCCTCGACCTCGTGCGAGACCGCCTTGCCGATGTCGTGCAGCAGCGCCGCCCGGCGCGCGGTCTTGGCCGACGCCCCGAGCTCCTCGGCCATCATCGAGGCCAGGTGGGCGCACTCGACGGAGTGCGCGAGGACATTCTGGCCGTAGCTCGTGCGGTAGCGCAGCCGGCCGAGGGTCCGCACGAGGTCGGCGTCCAGCGTCCCGACGTTGGCGTCGAAGGCCGCCTGCTCGCCCGCCTTGACGATGTGCTCGTCGAGCTCGGACCGAGCCTGGTAGAACGTCTCCTCGATCCGCGCGGGATGGATGCGGCCGTCCTCGAGCAGCTTCTCGAGGGTCATCCGCGCGACCTCGCGCCGCACGCCGTCGAAGCCGGAGAGGATGACGGCGTTCGGCGTGTCGTCGATGATGAAGTCGACGCCCGTGAGGTGCTCGAGGGCGCGGATGTTGCGGCCCTCGCGGCCGATGATGCGCCCCTTCATGTCGTCCCCGGAGAGCTGGACGACCGAGACCGTCGACTCCGTGGCGTGGCTTGCCGCCATGCGCTGCATGACCACGGACAGGATGTTGCGCACGCGCCGGTCGGCGTCGCGCTTGGTCTCCTGCTCGATCTGGCGGACGAGCCGCGCCGAATCGTGGCGCAGCGTGTCCTCGAGGTCGGCGAGCAGCGCGCTGCGCGCCTGGGCGGCGCTCATCCCCGACACCCCCTCGAGCGCCCGGATGCGCTCCTGGCGCAGGGCCGTGACCCCCGCCTCGCGCTCGCCGAGCAGCCGCTCGCGCTCCACGAGCTCGTCGGCGCGCACGTCGAGCTTGTCCTCCCCCGCCATGAGCCGCTCCTCGCGGCGGACGAGCTCCGTGCGGCCGTTCGCGGCCCCGGGCTCCGCTGCGGTGCCGACGTCCGCCGTGAGGGCGACCGCGGGAGCCCCGGCGGCGACGGGCACCGCCGTGGGCACGCGCCGGCTGGGAGCACCGGTCGCCACCGTGGTGGGACTCGGCGAGGGGAGCCGGCGAGCGAGGAGGACCACCGCGCCGATCACGGCTCCGGCGACCACCACGGCGGCCACCAGGACGACTGCCGCCACTGCGATGCTCATGGTCGATCCTCCCTCTCGGCCGGCCTCGCGGCCGGTCGGTCAAACGCTGTCGCGCGACGGGACTCATGCGGCGTCCGGCCGCGCGCTTCGGATATGGATCGACAGGCCGACGCGCGCGACGGGCCTGGAGCAGCGGGAGGACGGCTTGAAGCGGCCGCCGCGTCAGCTGGCGGCGGGGTGCGGCTCGGTCGGGGTCGGAGGTGGTTGGGGCCGCCGGAGCGGCGATGCCGTCACTGCGTGGGTCATGAAGCGGTTCAGGGTGGAAAGGCGGGGTTTGCTGGTGTTTCAGGCGGTCGTGCGGACCGGTCTGTCGATGGGGGAATCGTAGTACCGGCCGGGCCCCGGCGCAACGGCTGGCCAAGCGCCGTCAGTCCTCGTCCGCCCCCGCATGCCGACGGAGCGCGTCGTAGGCGAGCTCGAGCTCGAAACCCTTGCGCGCGAGCGCGCCGAGCGCCCGGTTGCGCTCGCGCGGATCGGTCGGTGGATCGGGAAAGCGCCGCCGCAGGAGCTCGAGCGCGGCCTCGAGCTCGTCGCCGTCCGGCCGAGCCCCGACCGCGGCGTCCACGTGCTCGCGATCGACACCGAGGGCCAGCAGCCGGCGCTCGATCCGCTCGGATCCCCAGCCGTCGAGGTGGCGCCGGTCCTCCGTGAAGCGCCGGGCGTAGTCGGCGTCGTCGAGCCAGCCGCCCTCGACGAGCTCGCCGACGACAACCTGGACCTCCGTCGGCTCGATCCGGCGCCGCTCGAGCACCCGGCGCATCTCGGCGACGGTGTGCTCGCGGCGGTTCAGCGCCGCCCACGCGACGTCGCGGGCGTGTTGCAACCGGACCGCGGGGTCGAGCGTGAGGCGTTCGCCGGGCATTGGCGGCAGCCGACGGGCTACGAGCGGAGCCGGCCGGGCCTACGCGGCCGCCCCGAGGGCGTCGGGGACGCCGGTGGCCCCGGGAACGTCGGCGGCCCCGGGGATCGCGGCGGCGTCGGCGTCGGCGTCGACCGGGAGGTCGGCCGCCGGCTCGCGCGACAGGCCGAGCGCCTCGTAGACCTTGTCCTCGATCTCGCGGGCCCGGTCGGGGTGCTCGTCCAGGAAGGCCTTGGCGTTGTTGCGCCCCTGGCCGAGCCGCTCGTCCCCGTAGGAGAAGAACGACCCGGACTTCGTCACGACGTTGTGCTCGATGCCGAGGTCGAGGATGCACCCCGACGTGGAGATGCCCTTGCCGTACTCGATGTCGAACTCGGCCTGGCGGAACGGCGCCGCCACCTTGTTCTTGACGACCTTGACCCGGACGCGGTTGCCCACGGCCTCCGTGCCGTCCTTGAGCGTCTCGATGCGGCGGATGTCGAGGCGCTGGGAGGCGTAGAACTTCATCGCGCGGCCGCCCGGCTGGGTCTCCGGCGAGCCGAACATGACCCCGACCTTCTCGCGGATCTGGTTCGTGAACAGGCACAGCGTGCTCGTCCGGTTCAGGTTGCCCGTGAGCTTGCGCAGCGCCTGCGACATCATGCGGGCCTGCAGGCCGACGGACTGGTCGCCCATCTGGCCCTCGAGCTCGGACCGCGGCGTCAACGCGGCCACGGAGTCGATCGCCACGAGGTCGACCGCTCCCGAGCGGATGAGCATGTCGGCGATCTCGAGCGCCTGCTCGCCGTAGTCGGGCTGGGACACGAGCAGCTCGTCGATGTCGACGCCGATGCGCTGCGCGTACAGCGGGTCCATGGCGTGCTCGGCGTCGATGAACGCGCAGACGCCGCCCATCCGCTGGGCCTCGGCGATCATGTGGTAGACGAGCGTCGTCTTGCCGGAGGACTCCGGGCCGAAGACCTCGACCACGCGGCCGCGCGGCATGCCGCCGATGCCCAGGGCGAGATCGAGCGACAGGGCGCCGGTGGGGATGGCGTCGACCTTGACCTTCGCGCCCTCGTCGCCCATGCGCATGACCGAGCCCTTGCCGAACTGGCGCTCGATCTGGGTCAGCGCCCCGGACAGGGCGCTCTCTCGGGCCTTGGCGGCCTGGTCGGTCGTGCTCATCTCAACGGGCTCCTCTGCAGGCTTTGGTGCTGCAAGCTACGTGGGGGATCGGACGGAATCCTGGCGGGGCGCGGGTGACGCAACAAGGCGCGAGCGTCACGGAAGTGTGCCGGCCGTGTGCCGAAAGCCCGGCGACCGCAGAAGCGGACGCCGGGCGACCGGAACTGCGGTCACTCGCCGTTCAGCCGGTCACTCGCCGTTGAGCAGCTCGCGCACCAGGTGCATGCAGTGCACCGTGGTGCGGTCGCGGATCGCCGCTCGCCCGCCCGCGAGCTGCAGCGTCCGGTCCGCGCGGCGCCCGTCGGCCAGCGAGACGGAGACGCAGACCATCCCGACCGGCTTGGCCGCCGTGCCGCCGCCCGGACCCGCCACGCCGGTGATCCCGACCCCGGCGGACGCCCCGAGGGTCGCGCGGGCCCCGTCGGCCAGCGCCGCCGCGACCTCGGGTGAGACCGCGCCGGCCGAGTCGATGACGTCCTCCGGTACGCCCGCCAGGGCGGCCTTCGCCCCGTTGGCGTAGACCACGAGCCCGCCGAGCACGTACGCCGAGGAGCCCGCCCGGGCCGTCAGCCGCGCCGCCAGCAGGCCGCCCGTGCACGACTCCGCGGTCGCGATCGTCCAGCCGCCGCCGGCGAGCAGAGCCGCGACCTGGTCGTCGATCGTCGAGCCGTCCTCGGAGAACAGCGTGTCCCCGTGCCGGGCCCGCACGCCGGCGCGCAGCGCGTCGTAGGCGTCGGCCGCCGCCGGCTCGAAGGTCGTGGCCACCTCGATCTCGCCCCGCCGCAGGCAGGTCGTGATCTCGAGCCCCTCGAGCGCGACCCCGTCCTCGCGCTCGATCGCCTCGAGCGTCCGGCTGATCTCCGCCTCGGGGATGCCGAACAGCCGCAGCATCTCGCTGCGCAGCTGCACGCGGCCCGCGAGCGCCGCGTCCAGGGCGCCGCCGGCGAGGGCGTCGGCCCACATGGGCTGCAGCTCGCCCGGCGGCCCGGGCAGCACGAGCACCGTCGGGCCGCCCTCGGACCCCTCGGGCGCCACCACGAGCCCGGGAGCCGTGCCGACGGGCTCGAGCACCGTCGCGTCCCGCGGCACGCGCGCCTGCTTGCGCCAGCCGGCCTCCATGGCCGCCGGGTCCACGTCGCGCCAGCGCGCGCTCAGGCGCTCGACGATCGCCCGGACCCGCTCGGCCAGGGCCGCGTCGAACTCGAGCGGCCGACCGCAGAACTCCGCCACGACCTCCGCGGTGAGGTCGTCGGCCGTCGGCCCGAGGCCGCCGCTGGTCACGATCAGGTCCACCCCGAGCGACGCCTGGAAGCGCAGCGCGTCGCGCATGTCGCCCGGCCGGTCGCCCACGATGGTGATCTGCGCGCAGTCCACGCCCGCCTCGCGCAACCGCTCGGACAGCCACGGGCCGTTGGCGTCCGGGACGAGCCCGGAGAGGACCTCGGTCCCCGTGACGATGACCGCCGCCCGAGCGCTCACGAGCAGCTCGGCTGGCTGGCGGCGCTCAGGCGCCGGGGCGCCTTCCCGGCCCGCAGGTCGTAGCCGATGGGCGAGCTCGAGGGCGGCACGCGCACGGTGCGCGAGCCGACCCGCATGCGCACGGAGCTGTTGCCGAAGGTCACCCGCAGCCGCTTGGACTCAAACGTGCGCGTGGTGTCGCCGGCGGCGAGCGTCTGCGAGTCGATCAGCCGGCGCCCCGTCGCGCTCACCAGGCAGACGTTGACCGGGCCCGTCGGGATGATCTTCAGGCGCACGATCCGGGCCGCCGCGGCCCGGCGGCGGGCCCGGGCGCGCGCTCGCTTGCGCGCCTGCGCCGAGCGGCCCGACGGCGTCGCGCGCGGGGTCGGCGTCGCGGTCGCCGTGGAGCTCGCGCCACCGCCGTCGCCCGAGCCGCCGAGCTTGCCCAGGGCGAACAGCGCTCCGACGAGCAGCAGCACGACGACTCCCACCAGCGCGAACGGCGGGATCCCGCGCCCGCCCCGGGGCGGGCGCCGGCGCCCGCTGCCGCTGCCGCTGCCCGAGCCGAAGGGCAGCAGGTCCTGCGGCGTGGGGCGCTCGAAGCGCTGCTTGTACTCCTCGACGAGCATCCGCGAGTCGAGCTCGAGGTAGTCGCCGTAGGTGCGCAGGAAGGTGCGCACGAAGGTCGGCCCCGGCAGCAGGTCCCACTCCTCGTTCTCGAGCGCCCGCAGGTACTTCGCGCGGATCTTCGTGGCGGCTTCGACCTCGGTGATGTCGAGGCGCCGACCCATGCGCGTCTCCCGGAGCGTGGCGCCGATGTCCGGCATGGGCGGAAAGCCTACGAGGCGTCGGGCGGGTCGGCCGGCGACTCCTCGAGCGCCGTCCGAGGCCCGTCCCCGAGGCGGCCGGCCTCCGCGAGCGTCGCGAGCACGCGCGGCACGTCGCCCTCGCCGATCAGCACCTGCCGCGGCTTGGAGCCCTCGTAGCCCGAGATGACGCCGCGGCGCTCGAGCATGTCGATGAGCCGCCCCGCCCGGGTGTAGCCGAGCCGCATGCGGCGCTGGAGCATGGACGTCGACGCGGTCTGCATCTCCGCCACAAGGCGGATGGCGTCCTCGAGCAGGGGATCGTCGTCCGGATCGAAGTCGACGTCGGCGCCGCCCTCGGTGGCCGCCTCCTCGGCGACCTCCTCCAGCAGCTCCTCCGCGAACTCCGGCTCGCCCTGGCGCCGCCAGCTCTCCGTGAGCCCGAGGATCTCCTCCTCGTCGATGTAGGCGCCCTGGATGCGCTGCAGGCGCGAGGAGCCGACGGGCGAGAAGAGCATGTCGCCCTGGCCCAGCAGCGCCTCGGCGCCGTTCTGGTCGAGGATCACGCGCGAGTCGGTCTGCGAGGAGACCGCGAAGGCGATGCGGCTCGGCACGTTGGCCTTGATCATGCCCGTGATGACGTCGACGCGGGGCGACTGGGTGGCGAGCACCATGTGGATGCCCACGGCGCGCGCCTTCTGGGCGATCCGGATGATCGAGTCCTCGACGTCGGCGGGCGCGACCATCATGAGGTCGGCGAGCTCGTCGATGATGCACAGCACGTAGGGCAGCGGCGCCTCGCCCCGGCCCGCGCGCACCTTGTTGAGCTCGGGCAGCGAGCGCGTGCGCGCGAGCGACATCTGGCCGTAGCGCTGCTCCATCTCGCGCACGAGGTTCTGCAGGGCGGTGGCGGCCTTGCGCGGCGAGGTGATGACCGGCGTGAGCAGGTGCGGGATCGACTCGTAGTGGTTGAGCTCGACCTGCTTGGGGTCGACGAGGACCATGCGCACGTCGTGCGGGGTCGCGTTGAGCAGGATGCTCGAGAGCATGGCGTTCACGCAGCCCGACTTGCCCGCCCCGGTCGTGCCCGCGACGAGCAGGTGCGGCATCTTCGCCAGGTCGGCGGTGATCGCGCGCCCGGCGACGTCCTTGCCGAGCGAGACGGTCAGCGGCGACCAACCCTCGGCCCGCGGCACGAGCACGTCGCCGAGGTGGACGATCCGGCGCCGGGCGTTCGGCACCTCGACGCCGACCGCCTGCTTGCCCGGGATCGGGGCCAGGACGCGGATGTCGGAGGCCGCGAGCGCGTAGGCGAGATCATCCTTGAGCTGGGCGACCTTGGCCACCTTGATGCCCGGCGCCAGGCGCAGCTCGTAGCGGGTGATGTGGGGCCCGGCGACCATGCCGACGATCTGCGAGCTGATGCCGAAGTGGCCGAGCGCCTCCACGAGCGCTGCCGACGTCTTCTCCTGCCCCGCGGTGTCCGGCCGGTTGGCCGCCTCGGAGGAGCGCTTGAGCTCGCCCGCGTCGGGCAGTCTCCACTGGAAGCCGGGGTCGTCGGTGACGTGGGAGCGCAGGCGGCCCTGGGGCGTGAGGTCGAGCTGGGAGAGCTCGAGCTTCTCGACGCCGGGCTGGTCCTCGTCCTCGGCGAGGCCCTCCGAGCGCACCTCGGCCTGGGCCTCCGGCTCCGGGTCGAGCTCCTCCTCCGGCTCGGGCCCCGCCGCATCGGCGTGGGCCTCGATCTCGGCCTCGAGCGGCAGGGGGTCGAGATCCGCCTCGGGCCAGAACGGCGCGCCGGGGTCCGGTTCGCCCGCCTGGACGCCGGGCGGCGCCCGCCGCACGCGCGACGGCTGGCGCTCGAGCGACTCGAGCTCCTCGTCCACCCGCCGCCGGCGCACGGCGGCGGTGACCTCCGTGGCCCCCTCGCGGACCCGGCGCGTCGATGCGGTCACGGACGCCCCCGTGACCTGCAGGACGCTCGCGACGGACGCGCCGGTCAGCAGCACGGCCGCGGCCAGGATGCAGAAGACGCAGACGATGTGCGCGCCGACCTGGCCCAGGGCGCCGCCGACGGCCCAGTGCAGGACCTCCCCCACCATGCCCCCGTGCGTGCGGGCGTAGACGGGGTCGAGCTCGCGCAACCGCTCGCCGCCCGGACCGAGGCCGAGCGTGCCCGAGGCCAGGCCGAGGGTGAGCCCGGCGAAGAGCAGGAGCAGGCCCGTGCGCACCGGACGGACGGCCCGCAGCTGCGGGCGCAGCACGAGCCACGCGCCGGCCGCCATCAGGATCACCGGAGCCGCGAGGTGCAGGGCGCCGATCGCCCAGCGCAGGGCGTCGACGAGCCGCTCGCCGACCGCCCCGCCCTCCCAGCCGAGCCACACGACGAAGGCGTAGAAGACGGCCAGCGCGACGAGCGCGAGCCCGAGGACGTCCGCGTGGTGGCGCTCCAGGACGGGGAGCCGGGGGCGCCGGGCTCCGCGCCGGCCGCGCGCCGGCGGCTTGCGGCGCTTGGTCGAGGGAGCGCGGGTACGGGAGGCCATCGCGGCAGACCCTTCGCTAAAGGACGCGTGAAACCTGCCTGGGCGGCCCGCCCCGCGGCCTACAGTCCGGGCGGACATGGATGACCGCCCCGCCCGGGTCCTCGTCGTCGAGGACGATGAGGACATCGCCCAGGTGCTCCAGCGCTCGCTGCGCCTGGAGGGCTACGAGGTCAAGCTGGCCGGCGACGGCGTCCAGGCGCTGGACCAGTTCCACGCCTTCCTGCCCGACCTGCTCGTCCTCGACCTCGGCCTGCCGCGGCTCGACGGCATCGAGGTCGCCAAGCGGCTGCGCACCGACGGCGAGGACGTGCCGATCCTCATGCTCACCGCGCGCGACGCGCTCGAGTCCCGCGTCGCCGGGCTCGACACGGGGGCCGACGACTACCTCGTCAAGCCCTTCGAGCGCCAGGAGCTGCTCGCCCGGCTGCGCGCCCTGCTGCGGCGCCGGCCCCCGCGCGGCATGGCGCCGCTGGCGGTGGGCGACCTGACGCTGAACCCGGACACCCACGAGGTGTTCCGCACGGAGCGGCGCATCGAGCTCACCCAGCGCGAGTTCGAGCTGCTCGAGTACCTCATGCGCAACGAGCGCCTCGTGATCTCGCGGCAGCGACTGCTCGACGAGGTCTGGGGCTACGACCCGTTCTCCATCACGAACACCATCGAGGTGTTCGTGTCCAACCTCCGCAGGAAGCTCGAAGCCGGTGGCGAGCCTCGCCTCCTCCACACGGTCCGCGGCGCGGGCTACGTCCTCCGCGTATAGGCGCCTGCCGATCCGCTGGCGGCTCGCCGGCGGATCCGCGGTCCTGACGCTGGTCATCCTCCTCGGCTTCGCCTCGATCGTCGGCGTGCTGACCGTGCGCCGGCTGCACCAGGACTTCGACCGGCAGGTCGCGGCCGCCTCGGACGAGCTGCAGACGTCGCTGCAGCTCAAGCTCGGCATCGACGGCGACCTCGACTGCCAGGTCGCCTCCTGCCCGATCCGCAACCTCACGGACTACGCCAAGACCCAGCGGGGGGCCGTGGTGCGGATCGTCAACCTCCGGGGCCAGGCCTACAAGCAGTCCAAGGGCGCGCCCTACCTCGGGTCGCCGAACGTCCCGACGAACGAGGTGGGCGACTACCGCGTCGAGTCGCGGCCGCTCAACGTCACGGGGGTCGCTCCCGGTGCGATCTGGGTCCAGTACGCCCGGCGCATGTCCGACGTGGACGAGACCGCGGCCCGCGTGCGCTTCTTCCTCGCCCTCGGCGTGCTCGGGGGCGCCGCGCTGGCCCTGCTGGCCGGCCTCGCCACGGCGCGGCGCGCGATGCGGCCGGTCACCGAGCTCACGGACGCGGCCCGCAAGATCACGCGCACGCGCGACCCGTCCCAGCGCATCCCGAAGCCCGAGGCCGAGGACGAGGTCGCCGAGCTCGCCGACACGCTGGAGGGCATGCTGCGCGCCCTCGACGACGCCCAGGAGGAGACGGAGGCCGCCCTCGGGCGCCAGCGCGAGTTCGTCGCGGACGCCTCCCACGAGCTGCGCACGCCGCTGACCAGCGTGCTGGCCAACCTCGAGCTGCTCGAGGAGGAACTGCAGGGCGACCAGCGCGACGCGGTGGGCTCCGCCCTGCGCTCCACGCGCCGCATGCGCCGCCTCGTCGCCGACCTGCTCCTGCTCGCCCGGGCCGACGCCAGCCGGACGGCGCCGCACGAGCCTGTCGACCTCGCCGCGGTGCTCGTGGACGTCGCGGCGGAGCTCGAGCCGGTGGCGGCCGAGCACGCGATCACCGTCGAGGCGCCGGCCCCGGTCCTCGTCCTCGGCATCCGTGACGAGCTGCACCGGCTCGCGCTGAACCTCATCGACAACGCGCTCAAGCACACGGCACCGGGCACACCGGTCTCCGCGAGCGTCGGCGTCGCCGGCGGTCAGGCGGTGCTCGCCGTGGAAGACGACGGCCCCGGCGTGCCGGTCGAGCTGCGCGAGCGCGCGTTCGAGCGCTTCGTGCGCGGCACGTCGGACCGCGGAGGCTCGAGCAGCGGCCTGGGCCTCTCCATCGTCCGGGCGGTCGCCGAGACGCACGGCGGCACCGTCGCGCTCGAGGACCCGGAGGACGGGCGTGGCGCGCGCTTCGTCGTGCGCCTGCCGGTCGCCGGGCACGCGCACGTGGAAGCCGACGCCTTGCGCGCGTGAGCGCTGACGCACGCCTGCACGTTTTGGGTCAGAACTTGGCGCGTAGACGTTACCCGTCATATTGCGCGGTGCAGAGCCAAAACGGCCCCAACGCACCTTCAGCCGGGGCCGAAGGCGGTTGGGAACCGCTGATTATCAGCCGCTGCTTGGCTACGTTTCGCCCTGTCGGAACTTGCGAAGACGTTGGACCGGGTGTTGCCGCACCCGACCTTTGAATCCAGGAAGGGGCTGAAATGGGCTACCGCAACTAGGTTGAGATAGCTGGACCTATTGGAGCGAGCGCCGTTGCTGCGGCGCTCGTTCTCGTTAACGGCAGCTGCGCCGGAACCTTGAGCGCGCCAACGCGCCAGCTCCTAGACGACCTGCAGCGGCTCGGCGTAGCTGCGGACGCGGGCCTCGAGCGCGAGCTCCGTCTCGAAGTCGTGCGCCGTCGAGTGGCGGAAGCGGACGCCGCGGCGCTCCACGAGGTCGATGAAGACCTCGACGATCTGCGCGTCGAGCTGCGTGCCGGCCACGCGCCGCAGCTCGGCGAACGCGTCCTCGATCGACACCGGGCGCCGGTAGGTGTCGCGCGCCGTGATGACGTCGTAGACGTCGGCCACGGAGATGATGCGCGAGCCGAGCGGGATGGCGGCCCCGACGATGCCGTCGGGGTACCCGAGACCGTCGATCTGCTCGTGGTGGCTGCGCACGATCTGCGCCACCGGCCCGTAGCCCTCGATCTCCGATACGAGCTCGGCCCCGACCTCGGGGTGGCGGCGGATGACCGCCCGGTCCTCCTCCGTGAGCTGGCCGTGGGCGAGGAGCACGTGGTCGGGGAAGATGAACTTGCCGACGTCGTGGAACAGGGCGGCCGTGTGGATGATGTCCTGCTCGCGCTCGGGCAGGCCCATGGCCTCGGCCACGGCGCGGGCGTAGCGGGCCACCGCCGCGGAGTGGCGCGCCGTCGTGTGGTCGCGCAGGGCCAGGGTCTTGAGCGTCGTGGAGATGAGGCCGACGTGCAGCGAGGCGAGCTGGCGGTTGCGCTCCTCGAGCTCGCGGCTGCGATCCTGCGCCTCCTTCGCGTAGCGCAGCAGGTACTGGAAGATCAGGACGAGCAAGCCCAGGACGCTCAGCGAGACCGGGCCGAAGCGCTGGCTGGCGACCGCGAGCGCGGCGGTCATCACCGCGGTGGCCAGCTGCGCCGGCAGGGTCGGAAGGAGGATCTCCCGGAACCCGGCAAGCAGGTTGTACCCGTTGCGCACCGCCTGCGAGGTCCAGATCAGCGAGAAGTTCAGCGTCACGGTGACGAGGAAGACGACGAGCACGAGGCCGGCCCGGCTCAGGGCGTCCGACGGCAGCGGGACGCTGCCGGCGAGCAGCGCGCCCACGAGGGGGAAGACGGCGAAGGCGCTGAGGTTGTCCAGCGCCTTGACCGGCTCGAGCCGGTTGCGGAGCGCGTCGATGGCCACGGCAACGACGCTGACCGCGACGGCCGTCGAGGGCCCGGCGAGCACCATGAGCAGCACGAGGATCGAGAAGGACGCCGACACCCGCACCGTGCGAAGCTCGATCGCCATGGCGTCGCTGGCGACCGCCACCACGAGCAGCGCCACTGGCAGCCAGAGGGGCTGCCAGTCGCTGGCGTCGAAGGTCAGCGCCGCGCCTGCGAGCGACCCTGCGAGGAGCAGGATCTGCACACAGTCAACAACCTTGGCGCGGGTGGCCATACCTCGCGTATCGGCCTCTGCAGGCATAAGTTGAGTCGCTTGGGGTCCGCCACGAACCCGCCGCCGCCCGTCTTGGCGGGGCTCGTGGCTCTCGGATAGCGTAGGCATCGTGGCTTCGTCGTTCGCGCCGGTTCGCCTGCCCGGCTACCGCCCGCTCCTCGCGTCCTACTCGATCAACGAGACGGGCGATGCGGTCGGCCTCGTCGCGCTGTCCGTGCTCGTGTTCGACCGCACGGACAGCCCGCTCGCCCTCATGGCGTTCTTCCTCTGCGCGCGTATGCTACCGGCGCTCCTCGCCCCGGCGGTCACCGCGCGGGTAGATCAGCCGTCGATCCGCCGTGTGCTGCCGGCGCTCTACGGGGTCGAGGCGGCGCTGTTCGGCCTGCTGGCGCTCGAAGTGGCGAGCTTCTCGCTGCCGCTCGTGCTGCTGATCGCGGCGGTCGACGGCACCCTCGCGCTGACGGCCCGGGGGCTCAGCCGCGGCGCGATCGCGCGGCTGCTGCAGCCGCGCGGCCTGCTGCGCGAGGGCAACGCGCTCGTCAACGTCGCCTTCGGCGTGGCGTCGGTCGTCGGCCTGGCGGCCGGCGGCCTGCTCGTCTCGGCGGCGAGCCTGCAGGTCGCCCTCCTGGTCGACGCCGCCTCGTTCGGCCTCATCGCCCTGCTGCTCGCGGCGAGCCGCCACCTCCCCGCGGGCGCGCGGCTGGAGGACCGCGAGCCGTTCCGGGCCCGCCTGGCCGCGGGCCTGCGCTTCGTGCGGTCCGATCGGCTCGCCGGGCGCCTGATCGCCTGGCAGGGGCTGGCCGTCGTGTTCTTCGTGCTCGTGATCCCGATCGAGGTCGTCTACGTGCGGGAGACGCTCGGGGCGGCGAGCGGCGTGCTCGGGCTGCTGCTGGCGTGCTGGAGCGGCGGGATCCTCGTCGGCAGCCTGGCCTTCGTGCGCCTGGCGCGCGCCCCCTCGCTCGTGCTCGTGCTCGCGTCGAGCGCCGCGATCGGCCTGGGCTACGCCGGCATGGGCGTCTCGCGCAGCGTCGCGCTCGCCTGCGCCTTCTCGGTGGTCGGCGGCCTCGGCAACGGCATCCAGTGGGTGTCGGTCGTCACCCTGTTGCAGGAGGCGACTCCGGAGGACTTCCAGGCCCGGGTCTCCGGTCTGCTGGAGAGCGTGAACGCGGCGGCGCCCGCGCTCGGGTACGTCGCCGGCGGGTTGCTGACCGCGCTGCTGTCTCCCCCGGCGGCGTACCTCACCGCAGGCGGCGGCGTGCTGGTGCTCGTGGTCGTCGGCGCGGTGCGCGGGCGCGACCTGCTGCGCGACTCAGACCTCGACGACGACGGGGAGGATCATGGGGCGCCGCCGCAGCTTCTCGTAGACGAACGTGGCGAGATCGTCGTGCAGGAGCTGCTGTAGGGGCTCGAGCTCGGAGATCTGCTGGTCGGCGGCCCGGTCCAGGGCGTCCTCGACGGCCTCGCGCAGATCGTCGACGAACGCGTCGCCGCCACCGTCCCCGATGAACGGGACGCCGCGGGCCAGCACCTCGGGCGGCACGACGCTCGAGCCGTCCTCGGCGGAGATCGTCGCGACCACGATGAAGATGCCGTCGGCGCTCAGCGTGCGCCGGTCGCGCAGGGCCACGTCGGCGACGTCGCCGATCTCCACGCCGTCGACGAACACCATGCCGGCGCGCTCGCGCTTGCCGGGCCGCGCGCCGCGGGCGTCGAGCTCGAGCGGCAGGCCGTTGTCCATGACGAAGACGCGCTCCTCGGGCACGCCGACGGCCGTCGCGAGGCCGGCGTGGAGCGTGAGCCGCTTGGCGTCGCCGTGGATGGGCATCACGAAGCGCGGCCTGGTCAGGTTGAGCATGAGCTTGAGCTCCTCCTGATAGCCGTGGCCGGAGGCGTGGATGGGCCCGTCCGCGGCCGTGACGACCTCGCATCCGATCCGGTAGAGCCGGTCGATGACGTCGTTGACGGCCCGCTCGTTGCCCGGGATCGGCGTCGCCGAGAAGATCACGGTGTCGCCCGCCTTGAGCTGCACGGCCCGGTGGTCGTCGTAGGCCATCCGGCGCAGCGCCGAGAGCGGCTCGCCCTGGCTGCCGGTGGACACGACGACGAGCTTGTCGTCGGGGAACTGGTCGAGCTCGCGGGGCTGCACGAAGATCCCGTCGGGCGCCTTGATGTGCCCGAGGGAGCGGCCGATGTTGACGTTCTTGCGCATGGAGCGGCCGACGAGCACGACCTTGCGCCCATGGGCGGCGGCGGCGTCGATGACCTGCTGCACGCGGTGGATGTTCGAGGCGAACGACGTGACGACGATGCGGCCCTTCGCGCGGCCGAAGCGCTCGCGCAGGTTGGGGCCGACAACGGACTCGGACAGCGACCAGCCCGGCCGGTCGGCGTTCGTCGAGTCCCCGCACAGCAGCAGCAGGCCGTCGCGCCCGAGCTCGGCGAGGCGGCTCACGTCGGCCGGCGCGCCGTTGACCGGCGTCTGGTCGAACTTGTAGTCGCCCGTGATGAAGATCGTCCCGAGCGGCGTGGTGAGCGCCACGCCGCACGCGTCCGGGATGGAGTGCGTCATGTGGACGAGCTCGATCCCGAACGGGCCGGCCTGGACCACGTCGCCGATCTGCAGGACCTCGAGCTCGGCCTCGCGCAGCTTGTGCTCGTCGAGCTTGGAGCGCGCCATGGCGATCGTGAGCTGGCCGCCGTAGGTCACCGGCACCTTGTCCTGACCGAGCTCGCGCAGGATCCAGGGCAGCGCGCCCAGGTGGTCCTCGTGGCCGTGGGTGATCACGAAGGCCTCGATGGCGTCGGCCCGCTCGCGGAGATACGTGAAGTCGGGCAGGACGAGGTCGATGCCGGTCATCTCGGCCGTCGGGAAGCGCAGGCCGGTGTCGACCACGACGATCCGGCCGTCCCACTCGACGACGGTCAGGTTCTTGCCGATCTCGCCCAGGCCGCCGAGCGGGAGGACGCGGAGGGTGTCATTCATGTGGAAGTCGTTTCCGTCAGTAGTCCGGCGGTCTGGAGGGCCTCGCGGACCACGGCCTCCTCCGCCTCGTCACAGGCGACGAGCGGGAGGCGCAGGCCACCGACGCGGTGGCCCAGCATGGTCAGCGCGGCCTTGACCGGCGCGGGGCTTGCAGTACAGAACATGGCGCGGTAGACGCCCCGCAGCTCGGCGTCCAACTCGGCGCGCCGGTCGGGCTCGTCGAGCAGCCGGCGCATCGGCTCCCCCACGACGTGGGAGGCGACGCAGATGCCGCCGACGGCGCCGAAGTCCAGCGCGCGGGCGAGCAGGTCGTCGTTGCCGGCGAACACGGCCAGGCCGTCGACGGGCGCCGCCTGATCGTTGTTGGACTCCTTCAGGCCCTCGATGCCGTCGATCTGGGCGAGCTCGGCGAGCAGGTCCGGGTCGAGGTTCGTGGCCGTGCGGGACGGGACGTTGTAGACGATGACCGGCGTGCCGCCCGCGGCCGTGGCGACGGCCTCGAAGTGCGCGCGCAGGCCGCGCCGGCTGGGCCGGTTGTAGTACGGGGTGACGCTCAGCACGGCGTGGACCCCGTCCGCGACCGCGCGCTCGGTGAGCTCGACGGCGTGCCGGGTGTCGTTGGAGCCCGTACCGCCCACGATCAGCCCCTCGTCGCCGAGCTCGGCGGCGAGCAGCCGGACGAGGCCGAGGAGCTCCTCGTCGGAGAGCGTCGCACCTTCGCCGGTGGTGCCGGCGACGACCAGGCCGTCCGAGCCGTGGGCGAGCAGGTGCCGGCCGAGCGCGACCGCGGCGTCCTCGTCCACCCGGCCGTCCGCGGCGAAGGGCGTGACCATGGCGGTGAGCAGTCCGGCGAGCGCGGGCATCCGCCTAGTCTCGCATGCGCCGCAGCGCCTCGGTGTAGCGGCGCGGGACGGCGGCGTCCTCGCCCCGCTCCCACAGGGTCACGACGACGAGCTCGCCCCGCGGCTGGTCCCAGCGGCAGACGTAGACGACGTCGGCGCGGCGCGCGTCGGCGACGCGCACCGTCGCGCGCTCGCCGTCCGTGACGCGGCCGGCCGCCCACGCGTGGGCCACGCGCCCGACGATCTCCGGCCGCACGTCGAGCGCTCCGGAGCCGCCGCTCACGCGCTGGCGGAAGCGCTCCACGGCGTGGTCGGTGACGGCGACGGACACGGGCGGGCGGGTCACGCCTGCAGCAGGTGCTCGAGCCCGACGAGCGGGGACTCGGGCAGATCGGCGACCCGCCGCACGGCGAGCACGACGCCGGGCATGAAGCTCGTGCGGTCCGTGGTCACGTGGGCGATGCGCAGGGTCTGGGCGACGTCGCCGAGCACGACCTCCTGGTCCGCGACGATCCCGGGCAGCCGGACGGAGTGGATGGGGACCTCGCCCGCCATGAGCTCCGCGGTGCGGGACGCCGTCCCCGAGGGTGCGTCGAGCTTGGCCGGGTGGTGGTACTCCACGATCTCGGCGGCGGCCATGTGTCGCGACGCCTCGGCGGCGAAGCGCATCATGAGCACCGCGCCGATGGCGAAGTTCGGCGCCCAGAAGCAGTTGCCGGGCGCGCCCGTGACCGCCTCGCGCAGCTCGCCGGCCGCGAACCCGGTGGTCCCGATCACCGTGTGCACCCCGGCGGCGCAGGCCGTCCGGGCGTGACCCACGGCCTCGGACGGCTGCGTGAAGTCGACGAGCACGTCGGCCTCGGCGAGCACGTCGGCGACCGCGACGCCGAGGGCCGGATCGGCCCGGGCGACGACCGCCATCCCCTCCGCCGCGTCGACGGCCGTGCAGACCGCCTGGCCCATGCGCCCGGCGGCACCGGCCACCGCGACGCGGATGTCGCTCACGCCGCGGCCCCGGCCAAGGCGTCCACCGCGGCGCGGAAGGCGTCCTCGTCCGGACCGATGCCGGCGGCCGACAGCCGCTCGGGCGCCCACAGCTCGGCCGCCAGCGCCTCGAGATCGGACAGCGAGACGCGGTCGATCTCGGCCATCAGCTCGTCCGGCTCGAGCAGCGGCACGCCGTAGAGCACGGACGCGCCGAGCCGGTTCATGCGCGCGCCGGAGGACTCCAGTCCGAGGACGATGCGCGCCTTGACGTTCTCCTTGGCCCGTTCGAGCTCCTCCGGCGTGGCCGGCGTCTCGCGCAGCCGTCGCAGCTGCTCCCCCACCACCGCCAGCGCCTCGGCCAGGTTGTCGGGCCGCGTGCCGACGTAGAGGCCGACCTGGCCCGCGTCCGCGTAGGCGCCGGCGAAGGAGAACACGCTGTAGGCGAGGCCGCGCTCCTCCCGCACGGCCTGGAAGAGCCGGGACGAGGACAGGCCGCCGAAGATCGCGTCCAGGACCCGCATGGCGAAGCGCCGCCCGTCCATCCGCGGCGGCCCGTAGCCGCCGAGGCAGACGTGCACCTGCTCGGTGTCCTTGGGCTGGAAGCGCACGGAGCGCGCCGGGCGCTGCGGCGCGTGCTCGGGGTCGGGCGCGACCGTCCCGCCCTGCAGGTCGGCGAACGCGTCGGCGGCGAGGGCCACGACGGCGTCGTGGTCGACGGAGCCGGCGGCCGCGACGACGATCCGCTCGGGCACGTAGCGCGCCGCGTGGAAGGCGCGGATCTCCTCCAGCGGCGTGTCGGCGATCACCGGCGCGCGGCCGATGATCGAACGACCGAGCGGATGGTCGCCGAAGACCGCCTCGCCGAGGACGTCGAAGACCGTGTCCTGCGGATCGTCCTCGTACATCGCGCTCTCCTCGAGCACCACCTGGCGCTCCGGATCGACGTCGCGCATGGCCGGCCGCGCGACCATGTCGGCCAGCACGGCGAAGGCGTCCGGCAGCCGCTCGTCGAGCAGCCGCGCGTAGACCGTCGTCGACTCCTTGTCCGTGCCCGCGTTGAGCTCGGCGCCCCAACCGTCGAAGAGCCGGTCGATCTCCGCCGACGGCAGGCTCGCCGTGCCCTTGAACAGCAGGTGCTCGAGGAAGTGCGAGAGGCCGGCCTGCTGCTCCGTCTCCCCCCGGGACCCGTTGTGGACGTAGAAGCCCAGGGCGGCGGAGCGCACCCCTTCCATGCGCTCCGTCGCGACCCGCAACCCCGAGGGCAGCGTGGTGAGCTCGTGGCTCAGCGGACTACCCGCGCTCGGGGTCGCGGTCCGTATGGCGCGGAGCGCCGGCGCGATTGGCCCGGTCGCGCTCGCGCCCCCGGCCGCCGCGGTCCCCACGGTCGCCGCCGTTGCGGCGCGGCCCGCGGTCGCCGCCGCCACCGCCGCCGCCGCGCGGGCCGCGGTCGCCGGAGGTGACCGTCCCGAGTTCGGCGGCCGTCTTGCCGCTGACCTCGGGGTCGTCGGAGAGGCGCAGGCCGATGCGGCCGCGCTCCCGGTCGACCTCGACCACGCGGACCTTGAGGTCCTGGCCCTTCTCGAGCACCTCCTCGACCGTCGCGGGCCGCTGGCCCGGGGCGACGTTGGAGATGTGCAGCAGGCCGTCCGTGCCCTTGGCGAGCTCGATGAACGCGCCGAACGGCATGGTCTTGACGACCTTGCCGTTGAACTCGTCGCCGATCTCGACCTCCTTGGTCATCGACCGGATGCGATCGACGAGGCCGTCGCCCTGCTGGCCCGTGGCCGCGTAGACGCGCACCTGGCCGGTGTCGTCGACGTCGATCTGGGCCTCGAACTCCTCCTGCAGCGACCGGATCGTCTCGCCGCCCTTGCCGATCAGCAGGCCGATCTTGTCCGGGTCGATCTTGATCGAGGAGATCCGCGGCGCCCACTCGGACATCTCCTCGCGCGGGGCGTCGATGACCTTGGCCATCTCGCCGAGGATGAACAGCCGCGCCTCGCGCGCCTGGGTCAGCGCGTCGCGCAGGATCTCGAACGTCACGCCCGTGATCTTGATGTCCATCTGGAGGGCGGTGATGCCCTCCGAGGTGCCGGCGACCTTGAAGTCCATGTCGCCGAGGTGATCCTCGACGCCGGCGATGTCGGTGAGGACCGTGTAGTCCTCGCCCTCCTTGATCAGACCCATCGCGATCCCGGCCACGGGGGCCTGGATCGGCACGCCGGCGTCCATCAGCGACAGGGTCGAGCCGCAGACGGAGGCCATGGAGGAGGAGCCGTTGGACTCGAGGATGTCCGACACGACGCGGATCGTGTAGGGGAAGTCCTCCTGGGAAGGGATCATCGGGACCAGCGCGCGCTCGGCGAGCGCGCCGTGGCCGATGTCGCGGCGCTTGGGGCCGCGCATGAAGCCGGCCTCCCCCACCGAGAACGGCGGGAAGTTGTAGTGGTGGAAGTAGCGCTTGGTCGTCTCGAGCCCGAGCGTGTCCAGGCGCATCTCCTCGCGCGTGGTCCCGAGGGCGACGACGGAGACGGCCTGGGTCTGGCCGCGGGTGAACAACGCGGAGCCGTGGGTGCGCGGCAGCAGCCCCGCCTCGATCGAGATGGGACGGATCTCCGTCGTGTTGCGGCCGTCCGGGCGCTTCTTGGCCACGGCGATCCGCTCGCGGATGATCGTCTTCTCGAGCTTGTCGAAGACCTGCTGGGCGGCGGCGCGACGGGCCGCGTACTCCGGGTCGTCGGCGGCGCCGCTGTAGCGGTCGAGCACGGCGTCGTTGACGCGCTTGCTGGCGTCCTGGCGCTCGAGCTTGTCGAAGATCTGGGTGGCCTCGTCGAGCTGGGCCCCGTGGGAGGCCTTGACCTCCTCGTAGAAGCCGGGGTCGACCTGGGCGGCGACGACCTCGAGCTTCGGCTTGCCCGCCTTCTCGGCGAGCTCGCGCATGGCTCCGCAGAGCTTCTTGATCTCGGAGTGGGCGATATCGAGCGCGTCGAGGATCTCCGCCTCGGAGATCACGTTGGCGCCGGCCTCGACCATGAGGATGGCCTCCTCCGTGCCGGACACGACGAGGTCGAGGTCGGAGCCCTCGAACATCGTCTGCTCGTCGGGGTTGACGACGAAGTTGCCGTCGACCTTGCCGATCCGCACCGCGCCGACGGGCTGCGGGAAGGGGATGTTGGAGATCATGAGCGCCGCGGAGGCGCCGTTCATGCCGAGGATGTCGTAGGAGACGACGTGATCGATCGAGAGCGGGATCGTCACGAGCTGGGTCTCGTAGCGCCAGCCCTTGGGGAACAGCGGCCGCAGCGGCCGGTCGATCATGCGCGCGACGAGCGTGCCCTTCTCGCCGGCCCGGCCCTCGCGCTTGAAGAAGGAGCCGGGGATCTTGCCCGCGGCGTACATGCGCTCCTCGACGTCCACCGTCAACGGGAGGAAGTCGACGTCGCGGAGGTTGCCCGCGGTCGCGGTGGAGAGGACGACGGTGTCCCCGGAGCGGACCTGGACGGCGCCAGAGGCCTGCTTGGCCATCTTGCCCGTCTCGAACGAGATCTCGGACCCGCCGACCTCGACGGTGACCTTGGTCACGTCAGACAATGTGTGTCCTTTCTACTGCCCGCCGCTCGTCGGCGAGCCCCTCTGCGTTCAACGCGTCGGTAGTTGCTGTGGTCCATGCTAGCGACGGCGCCGTAGGCCCCACGTGTTCGGTCATCACGTCCTGCGGCGCCAGCAGCGCCTCCCCGGCCGTCCCGACGAGGTCTTTCCCTTCTTCGCGGACGCCGGCAATCTCGAGGCGATCACGCCCCCTTGGCTCGGCTTCGACATCGTCACCCCCCGCCCCATCGAGATGCGCGTCGGGGCGCTGATCGAGTACCGCCTCAAGCTCCACGGCCTGCCCATCTCGTGGCTGACGCGGATCGAGGAGTGGGAGCCGGGCGTGCGCTTCGTCGACCAGCAGCTCACGGGGCCCTACGCCCTGTGGCACCACACGCATGAGTTCGAGCCGGCCGAGCCGGCGGAGCCGACGGCGAGACCCGGCGCGACGCTCATGCGCGACACCGTCCGCTACGCCATTCCCTACGGGCCGCTCGGCGAGCTCGCCCACCGGCTCTTCATCCGTCGCGACCTCGAGCGGATCTTCGACTTCCGCACCGCCGAGGTCGCCCGCCGCATCTAGGCCGCCGGCCGTCGGCGCGGATAGCATTCGGCCATCTCCATGCGGGCACCCATCACGGGCGGCGGAGGCGCCGGCGAGGACGTCCTCGCCGAGGGGCCCGCGCTGCGCGTGCTGCTCGTCGAGGACGACGACGCCGACGTGCTGATCGTCGAGGACCTGCTCGAGTCCGCGGCCGAGCGGGTGCGGCTCACCCACGTGCGCTCGCTCGCCGAGGCACTGGCGGCCGGCGACCGCTTCGACTGCGTGCTGCTGGACCTCAACCTGCCCGACGCGTCCGGGGTCGACGGCCTGCGCCGCCTGCGAGCGGCCTTCGACCACCTGGCCATCCTCGTGCTCACCGGACTCGACGACGAGCGCCAGGGCGCCGCCGCCGTCGACGCCGGCGCGCAGGACTACCTCGTCAAGGGCCGCGTCTCGGGCGAGCTGCTGAGCCGCTCCCTGCGCTACGCGGTCGGCCGCCGGCGCGCGGACGACGCGCAGCGACGGCTCCTGCTGGCCGAGAGCCAGGCCGCCGAGAACGCGCGCCTGGAGCGCGGACTGCTCCCCACACCGCTGCTGGCCGACGGCGGCGTGGAGGTCGCCACCCACTACCGGGCCGGGCGTCGGCGGGCGCTGCTCGGCGGCGACTTCTTCGACGTCGTGGGCTCGGTGGACGGCGCCGTGCACGCGGTCATCGGCGACGTGGCCGGCCACGGCCCGGACGAGGCCGCGCTCGGCGTGGCGCTGCGCATCGCCTGGCGCACGCTGATCCTGTCGGGTGCCCGGGGCGACGACGTGCTGCCGCTGCTGCACCAAGTCCTGCTGGCCGAGCGCCACAGCCAGGCGGTGTTCACGACCCTGGCGACCGTCCGGATCGCGCCGGACGGACGGACGCTCGAGCTGCGCACCGCAGGCCATCCGGCGCCGCTGCTGCTGGCCGCCGGGGACGGGATCGCACCGCTCGCCGACGCGTCGAGCGGCCCGCCGATCGGCGTCGTCGACGGCGCCGTCTGGTCGCCGGCACGCCTCGAGCTGCCCCCGGGCGCCGCGGTGCTGCTCTACACGGACGGCGCGGTCGAGGGCCGCGTGCCGGGCGGTGGACGGCTCGGGGAGCGCGGCCTGGCCCGCCTCGTCGCCGCCGCGCGCGACGCGCACCCCGGCGCGCCGGACGCGCAGGTGCGACAGGTGGTCGAGCGCGTCGAGCAGGCCAACGGCGGCCCGCTGCTCGACGACGTGGCGCTCGTCCTGCTCGCCATCGGGCCGCGATGAGCGCCGTCGCGGCGCAGGCCGACGAGCGCCGGCGGGCGGCTCGGCTCGGCGTCGTGGAGTGGTTCGCGATCGCCATCGGCGGCCTCGTGCTGATCGCCGTCGCCGGCCTCGTGGTCGGACTCGTGGCACTGCACCGACAGGACGAGGCACGCCGGCTCCTCTCCGACCGGATCGAACCGGCCAACGCCGCCTCCCTGCGGCTCACCTCGGCGCTGCTGGACCAGGAGACGAGCGTCCGCGGCTACGTGCTGGCGCGCGACGACGCATTCCTGGCGCCGTACGCCGCCGGCCAGCGCGCCGAGCGACGGCTCGTCGCCCGGCTGCGGCGGCTCGCCGCGGACCCGGGGGTGGGCGTCGCCGGCGAGGTCAACGCCGCGGCCGCGACGGCGCGGGCCTGGCGGCAGGACTTCGCGACGCCCGCCATCGCCCGCGTACGCGCCGGTGGCACCCCGCCGACCCGCGGCGAGGAGGCGCTGGGCAAGCGGCGCTTCGACGCATTCCGCTCCGCCAACGCCCGCCTCACGACGCGCCTGGGCGCGGGCCGGGTCGGGGCACGGGCCGACCTCCGCGACGCCGCCGCCCGAGGGCGCGCCATCTTCGTGGGTTTCGGCGGGCTGCTGCTGCTCTCCGTGCTGATGACCGCGGTGTTGCTGCGGCAGGCGATCGTCGCGCCCCTCAGCGCGCTGGCGCGCGGTGTGCGCGACGTCGCCGGCGGCGCCTTCGACCGCCGGCTGCGTGCCGGCGGGGCCCGCGAGGTCCAGCAGCTCGGGCGCGACGTGGACGAGATGCGGGTGCGCATCGTCCGCGAGCTCGAGGCGCTCGAGACGGCCCGCGACGAGCTCCAGCGCTCCAACGCGGAGCTCGAGCAGTTCGCCTACGTCGCCTCCCACGACCTGCAGGAACCGCTGCGCAAGGTCGCGAGCTTCTGCCAGATGCTCCAGCGCCGCTACGGCGGCCAGCTCGACGAGCGCGGCGAGTCCTACATCGAGTTCGCCGTCGACGGCGCCCGCCGGATGCAGGATCTCATCAACGACCTGCTCGCCTTCTCGCGCGTCGGCCGGGTCGCCGAGCCGCAGGTGGTCGTCTCCTGCGACCATCTCGTCGAGCGGGCCACGGTCGCGCTCGCCGCGCAGATCGAGGAGACGGGGGCGCGGATCGACGCCGGGCCGCTGCCCGAGGTCCGCGGGGAGGCGTCCCTGCTCGGGCTCGTGTTCCAGAACCTCATCGCCAACGGCATGAAGTTCCACGCGGACGCGCCGCCGCACGTGCGGCTCAGCGCTCACCGCGACGGCCCGGACTGGCGCTTCACGGTCGCCGACAACGGGATCGGCATCGAAGCGCAGTACGCCGAGCGGATCTTCGTCATCTTCCAGCGCTTGCACGCCCGGGCCGCCTACGAGGGCACGGGGATCGGCCTCGCCATGTGCCGCAAGATCGTCGAGTACCACGGCGGCGCCATCTGGCTCGACACGGAGGTCGCCGCGGGCACGACCTTTCACTTCACCCTTCCCGCCATCGAGGACCAGGAGCACCCAGCGTGAGCGACAAGCCGGACCTCTGCCAGCCGATCTCGGTCCTCCTCGTCGAGGACGATCCCGGCGACGTCGTGCTGATCACCGAGGCCTTCGAGCACAACAAGGTCCACAACGACCTGCACGTCGCCGCCGACGGCGTCGAGGCGCTGCGGTTCCTGCGCTCGGAGGGGCCCTACGCCGACACGCCCGACACCGACCTGATCCTGCTCGACCTCAACCTGCCGCGCAAGGACGGCCGCGAGGTGCTCGCCGAGGTCAAGGCCGACCCGAAGCTGCGCCGCATCCCGGTGGTCGTGCTCACGACCTCCAAGGCCGAGGAGGACGTGCTGCGCTCCTACGACCTGCACGCCAACGCCTACGTGACCAAGCCCGTCGACTTCGAGCGCTTCATCGACGTCGTGCGCCAGATCGACGAGTTCTTCGTCTCCGTGGTCAAGCTCCCCACGCGCTCGCGGTACTGAGCACGGGCCCGCCTGCGGCCGACACGGCCGGCCGGCGCGCTACGGGGCCGCGCGTGCGGCCTCCGCCACCCTGAGGAGTCGCTCCCAGACCCTCGCCTCCGGGGTGCCCGAGACGCGCTCGCCGTCCGGGAGGAAGAGCGTCGGCGTGGCCGCCACCCCGGCCCGGATGCCCGAGCGGAAGTCGGCCTCGATGCGCTCGCGGGCCGGGTCGGCGCGACGGTCGGCCTGGAAGCGGGTCAGGTCGAGGCCGAGGCGCTCCGCCCGCGCCCACAGGTGCGGATCCTCCAGGCGGGCCGGGTCCGCGAACAGCGCGTCGTACATCGGCCAGAAGGCGTCCTGGGCCGCGGCCGCCTCCGCGGCCTGCGCGGCCGCCCACGCCCGCGGGTGCTTGGAGCGCACGGGGAAGTGGCGGAAGCACACCCGGACGGCGAGCTCGCACAGCCGGCGCTCCACGGCGGCGCAGTAGGGGCACTCGAAGTCGGCGTAGACCACGACGAGCGGCGCGTCGGACGCGCCCCGCACCCGGTCGTCCGGCCCGAGGGGCGGCGGCGGGGCGCTGCGCAGGTCGCGCACGGGCTCAGGCCGCGTCGAGTCCGTCGAAGATGAGGTTGGCGCCGGGCAGGTCCCCGGGCGAGGGCGCCTCGTAGCTCCAGCGGACCGTGCGGTCGGGGCCGACGATGACGAGCGCCCGCTGGGGGAAGCCGCCCGGGTGCAGGACGCCGAAGGCCGCGCAGGCCGCGCCCTTGGGCTCGAAGTCCGAGAGCTGCTCGATCTCCACGCCGATCTGCGTGCGGAACGCCTCCTGCGAGTAGGTCGCGTCGCAGGACACGCCGTAGAGCGTCGCGCCGCGCGCGCCGAAGTCGTCGAGCACCTCGTAGTAGATCGACAGCTGGTCCGTGCAGACCGGCGAGAAGGCGAACGGATAGAAGACGAGGACCGTCGTACGGCCCTCGAGGTCGGCGGGCGTGAACGCCTCGCCGTCCAGGCGCGTCAGCGAGAAGTCGGGAACCGTCGTCCCGGGAGCGAGGACCGACACGACGAGGTGATGCGCCGGCCGGCGCCTAGCGGCGCAGACCGAGCTCGCGGATCAGCGTGCGGTACCCCTCGAGGTCCTTCTTGGCGAAGTAGTTGAGGAGCCGGCGCCGGCGGCCGACGAGCATGAGCAGCCCGCGGCGGGAGTGATGGTCGTGGGTGTGCTCGCGCAGGTGCTCGGTGAGGTGGTTGATGCGGCGGGTGAGCAACGCGACCTGGACCTCGGTGGCGCCGGTGTCGGCGTCGGAGGACCCGAACCTCTCGGCGATCTCGCGCTTGTCGTCTGCGGTCAGGGCGGGCATGCGACGGTCGAGGGTAGCAGCGGGTCCGAGGGCTCAGCCGGCCACCAGACGGGCCGCCTCGGTGTCGGCGGCCATCTGCTCGACGAGCACGTCGACGGAGTCGAAGCGCTTCTCTCCACGCAGCCGGCGGACGAAGGCCAGGCGCAGCTCCCGGCCGTAGCAGTCGCCGTCGTAGCCGATCAGGTAGGCCTCCACGAGGACGCCACGGCCGGTGACGAAGGTGGGGCGCACGCCGATGGAGACGGCGGCCGGCCACCACTGCCAGCTCCCGTCGACCTCGAGCGCGGCGCGGCAGGCGTAGACCCCGTTGCCCGGGTAGCAGAGCGCGTTGTCCGGGACGAGGTTGGCCGTCGGGTAGCCGAGCGTGCGGCCGCGCGCGTCGCCGTGCTGGACGATGCCGCGCAGGTGGAACGGCAGGCCGAGGAAGCTTGCCGCCCGCTCGACCTCCCCGGCCACCACGAGCCCGCGGATGTGCGTGGAGGAGACGATCTCGCCGTCGACCTCGACCATGTCGGCCACCGTCGTCTCGAAGTCGCCCCGGCGCTGCAGCAGCTCGACGTCCCCGAGGGCGCGGTGGCCGAAGCGGAAGTTCTCCCCCACCCGCACGCCCGTGGCCCCGAGCCGGTCCGTGAGCACCTCGGAGACGAACGCCTCGGCCGACTGCTCCGCGAAGGCGGCGTCGAAGCGGATGACGACGAGCTCGCGGACGCCCAGGCCGGCGACGATGTCGGCCTTGACCGGCAGCGGCGTGAGGAGCTTCGGGGCGCTCTCGGGTGACACGACCGCGCGCGGGTGGGGGTCGAAGGTCAGCACCGTGTCGGCGTCGCCGATCACCGCGCGGTGGCCGAGGTGCACGCCGTCGAACTCGCCGACCGCCACCTTGCGCGGGCGGTGCTCGGCGTCGGGGAGCCAGGTGACGCGCATGCGGGGTCGGAGCCTAGTCCGGGGCCCCTCCGGGTGACCGCGCTTCCGGCCGCCCGGCTGCCGGAACTGCGGTCACCGGGGATGCGCCAGACGCAGATCTCACCCGCGGAAGCCCACCACCGGTTTGAGCAGGCCGCCCGGGCGGGGGTCGGCGAGGGCGATGACGCCGTCGGCGTCCGTCAGCACGACCGGTCCCTCGGCGGCGCCCGGGACGGCGACCCCGTGCCCGGCGCGGCGGGCGTCGTCGCCCTCCAACCGCCGCTGGGGCAGGAAGGCGAGCGCGTCGCCGAGGCCGAGCCGGCGCTCCGGGTCGGCGTCGGCGACGTCGAAGGGCCCGATCCGCGTGCGCCGCAGCGCCTCGCAGTACGCGTCACCGAGGTCGGCCACGAGCGAGCGCACATAGGTGCCCGAGGAGCACTCGATGCGCAGGCCGGCGCGCTCGGCGTCGCGCCAGGCCTGCTCGAAGCGCGTGACCTCGACTTCGCGCGGCGTGAGCTCGACGGCCTCCCCCGCCCGGGCCAGCGCGTAGGCGCGCCGGCCGCCGACCTTCACCGCGCTGTAGGCGGGCGGGCGCTGGAGCAGCGTGCCCGTCGGCAGCGGCAGGGGATCCGGCGGCGTGCGGCCCGGCGCGAGCTCGCCGTCGACGTCCCCCGTGCTCGAGGTCCAGCCGAGCCGCGCGACGGCCTCGTAGGCCTTGGGCAGTGCCATGAGGTAGCGCTGCACGCGGGTGGCGCGCCCGACGAGCACGAGCAGCAGGCCGGTGGCGAACGGATCCAGCGTCCCGGCGTGGCCGACCTTGACGCCGCGGCCGAGCCGTCGCCGCTGCTGTGCGACGACGTCGTGGGAGGTGACGCCGGCCGGCTTGTCGACGAGCAGGACGCCGTCCACGACGACCGACGGCTCAGACCGGCGCGACCGCGCCGAGCTGCCCGGCCACCTCGCGCCGCAGCGCCGCCACGAGCTCGTCCAGCCCGTCGTCGGTGCTGAACCCGGCGGCCCGCCGGTGGCCGCCGCCGCCGTGCGCGCGGGCGATGGCGGAGACGTCCACGCGGTCGTCCGCCGCCCGCAGCGAGACCTTGCGCCGACCGGAGCGCGCCGGGCCGGGCTGGTCGCGCACGAGCGCGGCGACGATCGTGCCCTCCACGGCCCGCAGGTGGTCGATGACCCCCTCGGAGTAGCCAGGCTCGGCGCCCGAGCGCTCGTAGTCCTCGCGGGTCAGGTGCGTGAGGGTCAGCGCGCCGTCGTCCAGGCGCCGGACGTTGGCCAGGCCGCGGGCGAGCAGCTCGAGCTTGCCCTGGGGCACGTTCTCGTACAGCCGCCGGTAGATGCCCTGAGCGTCCACCCCGGCCTCGTGGAGCTCGGCGGCCATGCGGTGGGCGGCCGGCCCGGTGTTCTCGTAGGAGAAGCGGCCCGTGTCCGTGACGAGCCCGACGTAGAGCGCCTCGGCGATGTCGAGCGTGAGCGGAACGCCCAGCGGCCGCAGCAGCGACCAGACGATCTCCGCCGTCGACGACGCCGTCGGGACGACGTAGTTGACCGCCGCGAAGTTCGTGTTGTCGTGGTGGTGGTCGATGTTGACCACGTGCTCGCCGGCGCGCCGCAGCTGGTCGCCGGCGGGATTGCGATCGACGTTGCCGCAGTCGAGGAAGACGATGGTGCGGCCCTCGAGGTCGGCGGGCGGCTCGCTGACCAGCCGGTCCAGCGTGAGGAAGCGGTACTCGTAGGAGAGCGGGAACTCGTCGGCGGACATGAACGACACCGCGTCCTTGCCGAGCGCGGTGAGCGCGTGCTGGGTCGCGGCGAGCGAGCCGAGCGCGTCGCCGTCCGGATGCTCGTGCGTGCACAGCACGAAGCGCTCGGCGTCGCGCAGCTCGGCCACGACCTGCTCGAGGGTGGCGCGGCCGCCGGTCACGCGCCTGGGCCCTCGCGCAGCAGGCGCTCCAGGCGGTCGGCCCGCGCGGCGGTGTCGTCGAGCATGAACGCGAGCTGCGGCGTGTGCTTGAGGCGCAGCTCCGCCGCCACGCGCCTCTGCAGGTAGCCGTGCGAGGACTCGAGGCCCTCGAGGGTGAGCTTGCCGGCCTGCTCGTCGCCCAGCACCGACACCCACACCTTGGCGTGGCGCAGATCGGGAGCGGTGTCGACGGCGGTCACGGTCACGAAGCCGATGCGTGGGTCCTTCAGGTCCTGCGTGACGGCGTCGGACAGCACCTCGCGCATGGCCTCGTCGACCCGTCGCATCCGTCCGGAAGCGGTCACCCTACTTCCTCCTCGACCCCGCCTAGGAGAGCGTGCGCTCGACCTGGCGGGTCTCGAACACCTCCAGGACGTCGCCTTCCTTGACGTCCTGGAAGTTGCGCAGCACGATGCCGCACTCGAAACCGGTGTTGACCTCGCGCACGTCGTCGGAGCCGCGGCGCAGCGACTCGATCTCGCCCGTCCACACGACGGTGCCGTCGCGCACGAGCCGGACGGACGCGCCGCGGGTGACGCGCCCCTCGGTGACGTAGGAGCCGGCGATGACGCCGATGCGCGAGGCGCGGAAGGTCTGGCGGACCTCGACCTCGCCGACCGTCTCCTCGACCTCCTCCGGCTTGAGCATGCCCTGCATGGCGTCGCGCAGGTCGTCGAAGGCGCGGTAGATGACCGCGTAGGTCCGGATCTCCACGCCCTCGCGCTCCGCGAGGGCCCGCGCGTCGCCGACCGGCCGTACGTTGAAGCCGATGATGACGGCGTCCGTCGCGGCGGCGAGGTTGACGTCGGACTCGGTGATCCCGCCCACGTCGGCGCGCACGATGTCGACGAGGATCTCGTCCTGCGGCAGCTTGGCCGCCTCGTCCTGGAACGCCTCCAGCGAGCCGGACACGTCGGCCTTGAGCAGCAGCGCGAGCTCCTGCCGGCTCTGCGTGTTCTGGTCGAAGAAGTTCTCCAGCGAGACGCGGCGGCGCTGGCGGCGGGCGATCTGCTCCGTCTTGAGCCGGTGGCCGCGCTCGGCGGCGAGTGAGCGCGCCGTCCGGTCGTTCTCGACGACGCGGGCGTTCTCGCCGGCCTCCGGGACGGAGTCGAAGCCGAGCACCTCGACGGGATCCGACGGGCCGGCCGTCTTGACCCGCTCGCCGCGGTAGTCGCTCATCGCGCGCACGCGGCCCCAGTGGGCGCCGGCGACGACGGCGTCACCGATCTTCAGCGTGCCGCGCTGGACGAGCACGGTCACGACGGCGCCGCGGCCCGGGTCCAGGCGGGACTCCACGACGACGCCCGAGGCGTCCGTGTCCGGGTTGGCTTGGTAGTCCTCGACCTCGGCGAGCAGCACGATCGACTCGAGCAGCTCGTCGAGGTTCGTGTGGGCCTTGGCGGAGACGTCGACGAACATCGTGTCGCCGCCCCATTCCTCCGGCTGCAGCCCGAGGTTGGTCATCTCGGTGCGGACGCGGTCGGGCTGGGCGCCCTCCTTGTCGATCTTGTTGACCGCGACGATGATCGGGACGTCGGCGGCCTTGGCGTGGTCGACCGCCTCGCGCGTCTGCGGGCGCACGCCGTCGTCGGCGGCGACCACCACGACGACGATGTCGGTGACGTCGGCGCCGCGGGCGCGCATGGCGGTGAACGCCTCGTGGCCCGGGGTGTCGAGGAAGGTGATCGCCTTGTCGTCGTGGCGGACCTGGTAGGCGCCGATGTGCTGGGTGATGCCACCGGCCTCGCCGGCGGCGACCTCCGTCGTGCGGATGGCGTCGAGCAGCGACGTCTTGCCGTGATCGACGTGACCCATGATGGTCACGACGGGTGGGCGCCACTGCAGGTCCTCGTCGGCGTCCTCGTAGACCGGCTCGTCCGCCGTGTCGTCGGAGGCGGACACGATCTCGATCTTCTTCTCGAACTCCGTCGCGAGCAGCTCGATGGCCTCGTCGGGAAGCGTCTGGGTGAGCGTCGCCATCTCCCCCATCTGCATGAGCTTCTTGATGATCTCGGCGGCCGAGATCTGCAGGTACTCGGCGACCTGGCCGACCGTCGAGCCGGAGTTGATCCGGATGACGTCCTCGGCGACGGCGCGCGCGTTCTTGGCCTCGAGGGACTCCGGCTCCTGGTCGAAGTAGCGCCGGCGGCGGCGGCCACCGCCGCGGCCGGGACGGCGTTGCGGGCCGCCGGGACCGCCCGGGCCGCCGGGACCGCCGGGACCGCGCCGAGCGGCCTGCGAGTCGATGACGACGCGGCGGACGCCGCCGGGACCGCCGGGGGCGCGCTCGCCGCCGGAGACGCTCGAGCGCGTCGGCCGGCCGCCGCGCTGGCCACCGCCACGATTCTGGTTGTTGCTGCGGCTGCTCTCGGCCCGCTGCTGCTGCTCGCGCTCCTTCTGCTCCTGGGCGCGGCGCGCGGACGGGTTGACCGGCTTGGAGGGGCGCGCGGGGCCGTCGCCGGTGCCGAGCGGCCGGCCGAGTCCCGGGCCGGTCTGCGGCTTGGCCCGCCGGGGCGCGGCGGCGCCGTTGGCGTCGGGCAGCTTCTCGCCCTTGATCGCGGCCACGGCGGTGGCCTCGTCGACGGACGAGGCGGCGGCCTTGACCTTGATGCCGGCCTTCTCGAGCCGCTGGACGATCTCCTGCGAGGGCAGGTCGAACTGCTTCGCTAGCTCGTTGACGCGCTTCTTTGCCATGTGAGTATCGATTCTACGGTGTCGTCTGGGACCGCCACGGCGGTCTTGAAGGCCCGGTGGAAGGCGCGCCGCTGCCGGGCGAGCTCCAGGCACGAGGGGTCAAGATGCAGCCAGGCCCCCCGCCCCGGGAGGCGGCGGAGCGGATCGGCGACCACCCGCCCGTCCACCGTAGCGAAGCGCAGCAGGCGTGTCTGGTCGGCTTTGCCCCGACAGCCGACGCAGGTGCGCTCAGGCGGGAAGCTGGTCCCCCTCCTTGGCCTCCATCGCCTGGTGGGCGGGCAGGCCGCAGTAGCGCGAGCCCGGCAGCGCGGCGTTCGGGCAGCGCCGGCCGTTGCGGTTGACGGCGGCGCAGCGGCCGCCCGTCTCCTCCTCGGCGTACTCATCCTCCTCGCCCTCCGACGCGAAGTCCGTCTCCGAGCGGATGTCGATGCGCCAGCCCGTCAGCCGGGCCGCGAGGCGGGCGTTCTGGCCCTCGCGGCCGATCGCCAGCGACAGCTGGTCGTCGGGCACGATGACCGTCGCCTGCTTGGCCTCGTCGTCGACGAGCACCTCGCGCACGCGGGCGGGCGAGAGCGCCTTGGCCACGAAGCGGGCGGGCTCGTCGTTGTAGGGGATGATGTCGATCTTCTCGCCGCGCAACTCGGAGACGACCATCCGCACCCGGGAGCCGCGCGGGCCGACGCAGGCGCCGACGGGGTCGACCCCGTCGGCGTGGGAGACGACGGCGATCTTGGACCGGTAGCCCGGCTCGCGGGCGACGCCCTGGATCTCGACGAGCTCGTCGGCGATCTCGGGCACCTCGAGCTCGAACAGCGCCTTGATGAGGTCCGTGTCGCGGCGCGAGACGATGATCGACGGCCCGCGGGTGGAGTGCGAGACGTCCTTGATGACCGCCTTGATGCGCTGGCCGTGGTCGTAGCGCTCACCCTCGACCTGCTCGGACTTCGGCAGCAGCGCCTCCACCCGCTCGCGCAGCTGCACGAGCGTGTAGCGGCTGTCGGTCTGCTGGACGATCCCGGTGATCAGCTCGCCGACGCGGTCCTGGTACTCCTCGAACATCATGTCGCGCTCCGCCTCGCGGACGCGCTGGAGGATGACCTGCTTGGCGGTCTGGGCCGCGATGCGGCCGAAGCCCTCCGGCGTCACGTCGCGCGTCTCGATGACGTCCATGTGCTGCTCGAGCACGTCGAGCGGGATGTCGGGCGCCTCGGGCACGACGAGCTCGCCCGTCTCCGGGTCGATGCGCCGGCCCGTGCCCTCCTCGTCGAGCGAGGCGGCCTCCTCCACGGCGTCGAGCAGGTCATCCTCGAGCTCCTCCGGGATGATCAGCTGCTCCACCCGGAACTCGCCCTCGTCGCGGTCGAGCTTGACCCGCGCGTAGCGGTGTGCACCGGGCTGCTTCTTGTAGGCCGACAGCAGCGCGTCCTCCAGCGCGGTCATGAGCGTCTCCTCGGAGATGCCCTTCTCCACGCCGAGCGCGCGGACGGCTTCGACGATCTCTCTGGACATGATCAGTCCTTCACGAGGTTGGAACGATGGATGTCGGCGTACGGGATGGAGACCACCCCGGTGTCGGCGGCGACGGTGACCTCGTCCTCGGAGGCCCCGAGCAGCTCGCCGGTGAAGTGGTGGCGGCCGTCGTGGTCGCCCCGCGTGCGAACGCGCGCGGTGCGACCGATGAAGCGGCGGAAGTGCTCCGGCTTGGACAGTGGGCGCTCCGTGCCCGGCGAGGACACCTCGAGGGCGTAGCGCTCGCGGACCGCGCCGAGGTGCCGGGTGACGCGCTCGCAGGTCGCGAGGGTGACGCCCCCTGGATGGTCGATGAACAGGCGGACCTTCGTGCCGCCGACGACCTCCGCGAGCAGCACCTCCACGTCGGGCTCGGCCGACGCCAGGACGGCTTCGATGCGCTCCTGGATGCTGCTCATGTGGGTCCTCCTTCCCTGCAGACAAAGAAAAAGCGGGCATGAGCCCGCTTTCTCAGGAACCGGCCCGCAGGCCGCTGAAAGAACGTGATTTGAGAATAGCACCGCGCAGGCGGCGCGCCGGCGGGCTCACGGGGGCTCTGCCCCCTCGCGGCCCCGAGGTCCGCTCCCCCGTCTAGGCCGCGCGCCGACGCGCGCGGTCGCGGTACTCGCGGTAGTCCGAGCGGTCGGGGCGCAGGCCGGAGGCCAGCGCGAGCGGGTTGCGCGCCTCGGCGTGGCGGCCCTGGCACTGGCGCGCGCGACCGAGGCAGAAGAGCGCGTAGTGGTTGGTCGGGGCCCGCTCGACCACGGCCTCGAACTCCCGCTCGGCCTCCGCGAACTCGCGGGCGCCGAACAGCGCGCGGCCGAGCGCCTCGCGGACCGACGTCTTGTCCGGCTCGAGGTCGCGCACGCGCCGCAGGGACACCGCGGCGGCGTGGTGGTCGCCGTCGGCGAGCAGGCGCATGCCCCGGGTGTAGAGGTCGTACGTGGAGTCCATGCGGACGCGTGGATTCTAGATGGTCGATCGCCCGCGCCGGCGGCGCGGCGGCAGGGCCAGCCACGTCCGCAGGCGCGCCAGCGGACCGCGGCCACGGGCCAGCTCGCGGCGCAGGCCGCGGCGCTGCGCAC
>JBBSPV010000019.1:0-68361 GCA_038258425.1 Solirubrobacterales bacterium
CACGCCGTGGTGGACGCGCACCCCGCAGCCGGCCGCGCCGCTGACGCTCGCTCCCGGCCTGCAGCCGGCGGCGATCGACGAGCTGCGCGAGGGCGGCCTGGGGGCGTGGGAGCAGGGCGAGCTGCGCGGGCGCGCGCCCGCGCGAGACCCGATCGCCGTGCGGCTGTGGACGGAGCAGCGCTGGGACGTGATCCCGGGCGCCGAGACCAACGAGGCGTTCGCCGAGCGCGTCGCCCGCGGCTTCGAGCGGGTGCTCAGGCGCACGGGCCCCGACGCCACCGCGGTGCTGGTCGTCCACGGCGGCGTGATCGCCGAGCTCTGCCGCCAGCTCACCGACAGCCGGCCGTTCGCGTTCCTCAACGCCGACAACGCGTCGATCACCCGCGTCGTCGTGCTGGCCGACGGCCGGCGGCTGCTGCGCGGCTTCAACGACACCGCGCACCTCGGCGGCTGAGGGGCGCGAGCGCGGTCGTCAGGGCAGGAGCTCGACGTACCCGTCCGTTCCATGCACGCGGATCCGCTGCCCATCCCGGATCCGCCGGGTGGCGTGCTCCACCCCGACGACGGCCGGCAGGCCGTACTCCCGTGCGATCACGGCGCCGTGGGTCATCAGGCCCCCCACCTCCGTCACCAGGGCCGTGATCGCGACGAACAGGGGCGTCCAGCTTGGGTCGGTGTAGGCCGTGACCAGGATGTCGCCCGCTTCGAGGTCGGCCTGCGCCATGTCGAGGATGACGCGGGCCCGCCCCTCGACGTTGCCGGCGGAGACCGGGAGGCCGACCAGGGCACCGGCCGGCACGTCGTCGCGCCGGTACGCCCCCGCGATGCCCTCGCCCTCCGACGTGAGCACCCGGGGCGGTGTGAGCGCTTGGTAGGACCTGAACGCGTCCCTGCGCCGACAGATGAGCTGGTCGTCCACCCGGTTGGTGCGCACGACGTCGTGGAGCTCCTGGAACGTGAGGTAGAAGGAGTCTTCCTTGTCAGGCAGCACGCGGGCCTGCACGAGGCGCTCGGCCTCTTCCACCAAGGCCTGCCTGTACACGAGGTACCGGCTGACGATCCCGTACTTCGGATACTCGCGGTAGCCGATGAAGGTCCGGACCCGGTCGATCATCCGCTTGGCCTCGTCGGCTTTCTGCTCTCCGTCCGGCAGGGCCCGCAGGCGTGACAGCACGTCCTGTGCCTTCTTCTCCGCCTCGTGCCGCCCGTGCTCGAAGCGCCGCTCGCCGGCGCCCGGCTCGAAGAGCTTGACGTTGTCGAGGATCACGGGCACGAGCGTGGTAGGGCGTTCGCTCCAGCGCGGCCTCGTGATGTCGATCTCGCCGACGCAGCGCATGCCGTAGCGGTCGAGGAAGGCCCCGATGGCGTCGCGCGCCTCGGTCCCGCCCGCGAGCTCGGCCAGCCCGTCCAGGAAGCCCTCGTCCTCGACACCCTGCAGGAACGCCACCACCTCCGGATGCGGGCGGATGAGGTCCGCGACGTGCAGCAGCGCCAGGCCCATCTCCGACGTGACGTTGCCGGGAGCCGACAGCGTGAGCGTGTCGGCCGCGTTCTTCTCGCCCAGCCACTCCTGCAGCCTGTCGTTGAGCCACCATGTGGCCTCCATCCCGGCCATGATCACCTGCAGGCTCAGCGGATCGCTGAGGACTCGCCTGTGCTCCTCGAAGGCCTCCATCAGGAAGTCGAACCGCGCCGGTCCGGACGTCGCCCGGATGTCGCGCCGCAGCGCGGCGAGGGACGCCCGGCTGCGCTCGATGAGTTCGGCGACGATGGCCGGATCGGGCTCGATCGGGGCGGACGCGCCACCGGCCGGCGGCGCGCCGGGACCCGGGTCCGGCAGCGACGGGACGAAGTCGTCGCGGGCGAGGATGGTCTCCAGCGCGTCCCCGATGAGCGGATCGGACCTCCCCACCATCGCCAGGAGGCCGGCGCGGCTCGCCGGCGAGGCCAGGCGCCGGGTGACGTCGACGAACAGCCGCCCGCCGGCCTCGTGCATCGGCGCCATGGCCGTCAGCTGCCACACGAAGACCCCCAGGGGCTTCATGGCGTCGGTCATCATCTGCTGGTGACCGACGGAGACGTAGACGTGGTGCTCTCCGTCGCCGGTCGCGGGGATGGGGAACAGCGTGGTGATCGGCCGGCTCTGCACGATGTGGAAGCCATCGGCGACCAGGCACCATTCGATATCCTGCGGGCGCCCGAAGTGCGCTTCGATCCGCCGCCCCAGCTGCACGAGCCGCACGACCTGCGCAGCCGTCAGCGCCGGCTGCCGCTGCCGCGCCGGCTCGATCGCCACTTCCTGCGTCCCGCCCGCCGGTGCCGCGTGGGTGGCAAGCCGCTTGGTGGCGATCGCCTCGGCGACGACCTCGCCGTCACGCACCTTGAAGACGTCCGGGTTCACCAGGCCGGAGACCAGGGCCTCGCCGAGGCCGAAGCCGGCCTCCACGGAGGCGACCTTGCGGTTGCCCGTGACGGGGTCGGCCGTGAAGAGGATGCCGGCCGCCTGCGGGACGAGCATCCGCTGCACGACCACGGCCATGTGGACCTTCCGGTGGTCGAAGCCGTTGCGCAGCCGGTAGGTCACGGCCCGCTCGGAGAACAGCGAGGCCCAGCACCGGCCGACCTGCCGGAGGATCGCCGCCGGCCCCACGACATTGAGGTACGTGTCCTGCTGGCCCGCGAAGGAGGCCGTCGGCGAGTCCTCTGCCGTCGCACTCGATCGGACGGCGTACGCGGCTTGCTCGCCCAGACGGGCGAGCGCGCGGGTGATCGCCGCCGCCACGTCGTCGGGGATGGGGAGCCCTTCGAGGGTCCGGCGGATCTCCGCGCTGAGCGTGCGGATCGCCTCCCGGTCCTCCGCGTCCAGGCGCGACAGCCGATCGAGCCGATCGTCGATCGATGGCGCCTGCTCCATGCTGCGCCGGAAGGCGTCCGTCGTCACGCAGAAGCCGGGCGGCACGCGGATGCCTTCGAGGCGCGAAAGCTCCCCCAGGTGCGCCCCCTTGCCACCGACGACCGCGACCTGCGTCTCGTCGATCCCTCGGAGATCCACCACGTGGCCGTCGGGCCGGGAGGTGACGATCCCCTGCGCACCGCCTCCTGCGACCACCGCCGCATGCTCCTGCGTGCCCATCGCGTTGCTCCCTTCGTCGCTTGCGGCGAGCGAGTATCGAGCAAACCCGGGGGCTTGAAACAAGCCCCCCCGGCCGCGATACTTTGGATGTGGCGGGGGGCGCAGGCGCCCCCGCAGCGCTCCGAGCGGCCGATCCGCCAGCCGCTCATCGCCGCCGGCAGGTGCTCGGCGATGACGCCAACGCCGGCGACGCCTCGTGCTGCGCTCCGTAGCCGACGCGACGCTCTCGGAGCTCGATGAGTGATTCCATGTCGAGAAGGACCGACCGGCTCCGCTCACCAGGTGAAGGGCCACGACCGGCGGCCCACGACACCAGGAGACCACCCATGCCGAAGTACCTGCTCCTCAAGCACTACCGGGGCGGCCCGGAGCCGCACCATCCCTTTCCCCCGATGGACCAGTGGGCCCCCGAGGACGTGGAGGCGCACATGGCCTTCCTCAGGCACGTCAGGGAGCTGCTCGAGGAGAACGGCGAGTACGTAGATGGGCAGGCGCTCACGCCGGCGCGCACCTGGGTGCGCTACGGCGGCCCGGACGCCGCGCCGGTCACCACCGACGGCCCGCTGCCCGAGACCAGCGATCTCGTGGCGGGCTGGTACATGATCGACGTCGAGTCGCACGAGCGCGCGGTCGAGCTCGCGGCGTACGTCTCCTCCGAGCCCGGCCCGGGCGGGGAGTCGCTGTACGAGTGGATCGACGTCCGGGAGGTCATGTCCGAGGCGCCGTCGGAGGACTGACGTGCGCGTGACCGAGGAGCCGGCGCGACGGCCGGACGAGGGCGCGCTGCGCGGGGTCGGGCGGGACCTCATCCCGCGGGTGCTCGCGAGCCTCGTCCGGCGGGGCGAGGACTTCGACGCCGCCGAGGAGGCGTTGCAGGAGGCGCTGCTGGAGGCGCTGCGGGTGTGGCCCGAGCATCCGCCGCGCGACCCGCGCGCGTGGCTGGCGACGGTGGCGACCCGGCGGCTCGTCGACGCCCGCCGCAGCGACGTCGCCCGTCACCGCCGCGAGGAGCAGACGTACGCGGAGCCGCGGCCCGCCGCCACGGAGGAGGGCGACGACACGCTCTTGATGCTCTTCTGCTGCTGCCACCCGGAGCTCGCGCCCGCCTCCCAGGTGGCGCTGACCCTGCGCGCGGTCGGCGGCCTCACCACCCGGGAGATCGCCGACGCCTTCTACGTGCCGGAGGCGACGATGGCGCAGCGGATCAGCCGGGCCAAGCGCGCCTTGCACGGGTGCCGCCTGGACCAGCCCGGCGACGTCGCCGTCGTGCTGCGCGTGCTCTACCTCGTCTACACGGCCGGCCATACCGGCCCGCCCGCCCGGCTGGACCTGGCCGGCGAGGCGATCCGGCTCGCCCGCCAACTCACCCTCGTCACCGAGGAGCCGGAGGCGCGCGGGCTGCTCGCGCTGATGCTCCTCAACCACGCGCGCCTGCCGGCGCGCGTCGACGCCGAGGGCGGGATCGTCACGCTCGACCAGCAGGACCGCGGCCGCTGGGACACCCGCGAGATCGCGGAGGGCGTGCGCGTCCTCCAGTCGGCGCTGGTCGCGCAGAGCGAGGAGCGGCCCCCCGGCCGGTATCAGATCGAGGCCGCGATCGCCGCCCTGCACGACGACGCGACGAGCGCGGCGGCGACCGACTGGCCGCAGATCCTCGCCTGGTACGACGACCTCGTCGCCCTGACCGACGACCCGGTGCGCGAGGACCCCGCCGCGGTGCTCGGTCGCGCGGTCGCGGTCGGCCACGTCGCCGGCGCCGCCGCTGGGCTGCGCGAGGTGGATCGGTTGTGCGAGGTGATCGGCGAGCGGCACCGCTGGCACGCCGTCCGCGGCCACCTGCACGAGCTGGGCGGCGACCTGCCCGCCGCCGCCACGGCCTACGCCGAGGCTGCCCGCCGGGCCACGAACGTCGCCGAGCGCGACCACCTCGTCCGCCGGGCCGCCCGCACGCGGGCCGCCGAGTTGGCGTCGAGCGCATGACGATCGGCCGCATGGAGCACGTGCCGTCGACGACATCGACGCCGTCGTCGTCGGCCTGCGAGCCCGCGGCACGGAGCTCGCCGGCGAGGTGGAGCGCTATGAGGACAGCTACCGGCTGTGCCACCTCCGCGGCCCGGAGGGGATCATCGTCGAGCTGGCGGAGCGGATCGGCTGAGGGTCCGGCGCGCCGGCGCTGAGCAGCCGGTGGCCGTCAGATCGCCACGGTCACGGGGAACGTCGCGACCCAGATCAGCGTGCCGACGAAAAGCAGGTAGCCCAGGCCGACGATCGAGGCGCGGGCCCGCAGGCTGTCGAGCTTCGTACTGATCCCGGCGAAGAAGAGGGCGGAGGCGAAGAGCACGACCGCCAGCACGTAGTTGTCCGAGCGCTGGTTGTCGATCTTCGCCTGCGTCGTCGCCGCGTCCGCGGTGCGCAGGAGGGCGGCCGCGCGGTCCTGCGCGCCGAGCTTGTACTGCGGCATGGCGAAGGGGCTGAGCGGGGCGGTCGGGTTCTTCAGCGGGCGGGTGGCGATCCAGGCCCGTACCGCGGGCTTGAACTCCGGGCGGAAGCGCCTGAAGTAGAAGTCCGCCAGGAACTTGTCCTTGCCCGCATAGGCGTCCGCCCAGGCGACGAACGTCGTCACGTCGATCTGGGTCTGCTGCCCGGCCCGGTTCGACAGTCCCGTCGCCGTGACGCGGGCACCGTTCGCCTTGCTGAAGTTGACCGTCTGCACGCCGCTCCAGCGCGCCGACTGATACGAGCTCCAGGCCGTGGCGACCGTGGCGATCGCGAGCAGGATCGTCACGAGCAGCTCGAGTCGCCGCCCGTGGCGCGCCGTGGTGTCGCCCGGTGCGGCGTCGTCGGTGGTCGTGTCGTCGGTCATCACGCGCAGGGCGGTTCGGCGCTGCGATCCTACGGGGTCGCCCGGGCTGTGGCCCGCGCCGGCGCGACGCGATCAGTCTGCCTCGGCGGTCACGCTCGATGTCGGGCGTCCGCGCCACGCGCCGGGGGCCGCTCACCCGAGGTGGACGGCGCCCGCGCTACTGCGCGTCCGGTGGCGTCTCGACGACCTTGCCGTCGGCGTCGACGCGGGCGCCGGGCGGGGCGTCGCCGATCGTCACCCTGAAGCTCCCGCGCGCTCGGTCACCGGTCGTCGTCGACCGGCCCGTCAGCGAGGGGGAGACGCGGTAGCCGACGGTGTAGGTGCCCGGCTTGACGGCGGTCAGCGACCACATGAAGGCGCGCGTGCTGCCGGCCGGCAGGCGGCCGAGCGCCCAGGTGTTCGTCGCCGCCGTGTCGCCGCCGCGGGGCGGGCGGTCGACGATCCAGATCGGCCGGGAGGGGTCCGCGGCCGCCGGATCGGAGATGTCGGCGGCGAAGGCCTGCGGCGCGCCGCCGGCCTTGCCGGGTGTCGTCTCTATCGTCACCGCGACGTTGGGCACGGCCGCGGAGTCGACGTTGCGCACGACGATGCGCAGCCGCTCCGAGTCGGCCACGGTCTGGCGCTTGGCGAAGGACGCCTCCACGACCTCGAGCTCGTAGCCGCGCCCCGACTCGCCGGCGTCCTGGCGGTCGCCGCCGCAGGCCGTGAGGCCGCCGGCGCACGCCGTCGCCGCCAGCAGGCCCGCCCACGTCCGCGTCCCCCGCATCTGCGCGGAGTTCTACCAGCCGCGGAGGGCGTGGGTGCCAGGCTCGGGTTGCGCGCAGGTTGCGCCGGCGGTTGCCGGTGGCGCCAGGAGGCCGGAACACCTATCTTTCGCCACCGGCGCGCCCGGAGGGACCGGGGGCGCCTGGCCCGCAGCAGGGAGAGAGCGCCACATGGCAGTCCGCGGCATCGCCGATCGAGCCTTCCTACCGACGAAGAGCCTCCTCGAAGAGGTCGGCGACATGATGATCCTCACCGGGAAGACGATCGTCTCCGCCGTGCGCCCGCCCTACCCCTACGGTGGCGAGTTCGTCGGGCAGTTCCTCTTTGCGCTGAAGCTCTGCTGGTTCCCGCTCGTGGTGTCCACCGTCGCCTTCGGCTACGGCGCCCCTGGCCTGCAGGCGGCGAACTTCCTCGTCCTCTTCGGCGCCCTGGACCGCCTCGGCGGCTTCTTCGTGCTCGCCTCCATCCGGGAGTTCGCGCCCTTCGTGACCGCCATCGTGCTCGCCGGCGTGGCCGGCACGGCCATCACCGCCGACCTCGGCGCGCGCAAGATCCGCGAGGAGCTCGACGCGCTGCAGGTGCTCGGGGTCGACCCGGTCAAGAACCTCGTCGTCCCGCGCTTCCTCGCCCTGATGCTCGTCACGGGCCTGTTCAACATCTACGCGCTGCTGTTCGGCATCTTCGGCGGCATCCTCGCCACCCTCGTCAACGGCGCGCCGCTGGGCCCCTTCTGGGCCACGTTCTTCACCAACGCCTCGATCACGGACCTGTGGGGCTCCGTCCTGAAGACGACGATGTTCGGGGCGATCATCGCCATCGTCTGCTGCTACAAGGGGATGACCGCGTCCGGTGGGGCCGAGGGTGTGGGGCGCGCCGTCAACCAGGCGGTGGTGATCGCGATCATGGGCGTGTTCGCGTTCAACTACGTGTTCACCCAGACGCTGCTGGCCACCCACCCCGAGATCACGGTGATCAAGTAGGTGGCTGACTGATGGACTGGCTCGCCGTCCCCCGGGACTGGATCGCCTCCATGGGCGAGATCGTGAAGTTCTGCGCCCGCATCGTCGGCGAGGTGTGGGGCCTGCGGGTGCTGAAGTTCTTCGGCGAGGCGCTGCGCCAGGCCGGGGTGCTGATCGTCTCCTCGACGATCGTGATCTGGGGCCTGATCTTCATCATCGGCCTGCAGTGCGGGATCGAGGGCGCGTACTTCAACCGCTCCGTCGGCTCGCCGAGCTACGCGGGCGTGTTCGCCGCCTGGTGCGACCTGCGCGAGCTCGTGCCCTATGCGTTCGGCTACATGATGGCCGCCAAGGTCGGCACGGGCATCGTCGCCGAGCTCGGCTCCATGCGCATCTCGGATGAGATCGACGCGCTCGAGGTCATGGGCATCTCCTCGATCACGTTCCTGTGCGCGACCCGCCTGCTCGCCGCCTGGCTCGTGCTGCCGGTGCTCTACATCGCGGGCATCGGCGCCGGCTTCTTCGCCTCCTACCTCGCGGTGGTGCAGCAGATCGGGGAGGTGTCCTCGGGCGGCTACTTCCTCATCTTCTGGATGTTCCAGAACCCACCCGACCTGCTCTACAGCCTGATCAAGGCGATGGCGATGGCCACCATCATCGTGCTGGTCGGCTGCTACTACGGCTACAACGCCGGCGGCGGCCCGGTCGGGGTGGGGACGGCGACCGCGAAGTCGATGGTGCTCAACATCGTCATGGTCCACCTGGTGGGCATGCTGGGCACGCAGGTGTTCTGGGGCGCGAACCCACGCGCGCCGATCGGGGGCTGAGGAGGCCGGATGGGGATGGACGACCAACCGCGGGACGAGGACGAGCGGGCCGCCGAGGCCGCCGCGCCGATGCGCGCGGACGAGCTCGAGCAGCGCCCGCGGCGCGCGGACGAGGACGACGACCGGGGGGAGTTCGATCCGGCCAACGACCCGTACTTCGCGGACAAGATCCCGGGCGCGCAGGCCCGCGAGGAGTACGCGCGCTCGCTCGTCCCGCCGGGCGGCGACCCCGAAGACGAGTACCGCTGGCACACGGGCCGGATCCGCGAGACGGGCACCCAGGACGCGGTCGAGTTCGTCGAGGTCCACAAGGCCTTCGGCCGCAACCAGATCCTCCGCGGGCTCAACATGGGCATCCCGGAGAACAAGATCTCGATGATCCTCGGGCCGTCCGGGACGGGCAAGTCCGTGTGCATCAAGCACATGGTCGGCCTGCTGTACCCCGACGACGGCGACGTGCTCGTCCACGGCGAGTCGATCCCGAACATGGTCGACGACCGCCTCTTCGAGGTGCGCAAGAAGTTCGGCGTGCTGTTCCAGGACGGCGCGCTGTTCGGCTCGATGAACCTCTACGACAACGTCGCCTTCCCCCTGCGCCAGCACACGGACAAGGGCGAGGACGAGATCGAGGACATCGTCATGCGCCGCCTGCGCGAGGTCGGGCTGGAGTCCGCGCTTGACAAGGCGCCCAACGAGCTCTCCGGCGGCATGCGCAAGCGCGCCGGCTTCGCCCGCGCGCTCGTGCTCGACCCCGACATCGTCCTCTTCGACGAGCCCGACTCGGGCCTGGACCCCGTCCGCACCGCCCTGCTCTGCGAGCTCATCCAGGAGGTCCACGAGGAGAACGGCGGCGCCTACGTGGTCATCACCCACGACATCATGAGCGCCAAGCGCGTGGCAGAGCACATCTCCGTGCTGTGGAAGGGGCGCATCGTGGAATCCGGGCCCGCGGAGGAGCTGTTCAACTCGGAGAACATGTTCGTCCGGCAGTTCCTCTCCGGGGCGTCGCGCGGGCCGCTCGGGATGGAGTGAGGCCGGCGCCGCCGCCGCAGGACCCGTCTAACCCGCACTGAACACAACGCCCGTACGATCCGCCGGCCGGCGTCGCGCCGGCGGGCAGGGGAGAGCAGCACGTTGAGCCACCGGACCGCCAGGGGAGAGGACCCGCAGCCGTGATCGCGCGCATCGCCGCGGTCGCCGCCGTGCTGCTCGCCGCGGTCGTCGTGGCCGTCATCCTGCTCGGCGGCGGCGACGCCCACCGCTACCGCCTCGTCTTCCAGAGCGCGGGCCAGCTCGTCAAGGGCAACGACGTCCAGGTCGGCGGCCGTCGCATCGGCTCGGTGCAGGAGATCTCGCTCACCAAGGACGACCAGGCCCAGATCACGGTCGAGGTCCAGGCCCCCTTCGCGCCGCTGCACGAGGGCGCGAGCGCGGTCATCCGGGCGACCTCGCTGTCCGGGGTGGCCAACCGCTACATCGCGCTGACTCCGGGCCCGCAGTCGGGCCCCGAGCTCGACGACGACGCCCAGCTCGGGACGGACTCGACGACGACCATCGTGGACCTCGACCAGCTCATCGACACGTTCGACGCACCGACGCGCAAGCACCTGCAGCGTGTGATCCGCGGCTTCGCCACCCAGTACGACGGCGAGGGCGACTCCGCCGGCCAGGCGGCGAAGTATCTCAACCCCGCCCTGTCGACCTCGCGACAGCTGCTGCAGCAGCTCACGGCCGGCGAGGGCGAGCTGACGAGCTTCCTGCTCAACTCGTCCAAGACGGTCACCGCCCTCGCCGACCGGCGCGACGACCTCTCCTCGACCGTGGCCAACACGGAGCGCACCGCCAGCGCGATCGCGGCCGAGAACGCGAGCCTCGACTCCGCCCTGCGCGTGCTGCCTACGACGTTGCGGCGCGCGAACTCGACGTTCGTCAACCTCCGCGCCACGCTCGGGGACCTCGACACGCTGGTGGACGTCTCCAAGCCGGCCACGAAGGACCTCGCGCCGTTCCTGCGCCGGCTGCGCCCGCTCGTGCGCGACGCGCGGCCGACCATCGCCGACCTGCGCACGCTCGTATCGCGGCCCGGCGGCGACAACGATCTCGTCGACGCGACCCGCAAGCTCCCGGGCCTGGAGCGCACCGCGCGGCCCGCGCTGTCCAACGGGGTCGCGGCCCTGCGCCGCGCCCAGCCCGTGCTCGAGTTCTATCGCCCGTACACGACCGAGCTCGTGGGCTGGTTCCGCGACTTCGGCCAGAGCACCGCCAACTACGACGCCAACGGCCACTTCGCGCGCATCTCGCCGGTGGCCAACGCGTTCTCCTACGACGCGAACCCGGCCGGTGGCGTGCTGACGCCGCAGGCGCCCGCGGCGCGCCTCGCCGGGCTCGACCGGGGCAACAGGGAGCGCTGCCCCGGCGCGGCCAGCCAGCGGGCCGCCGACGGCTCGGGCAACTCCGCCGCGGGGCTGCCCGCGGGCTCCTGCGATCCGGCGGAGGCGCCGCCCGGACCATGAGGCGGCTGCTGGCCATCGGCGTCTTGGCGCTCGTCGTCGTCGCGGTGCTCGTCGTCGTGCTGCGCCCGGGCGGCGACGAAGGCGCCTACCGCGTGCGGGCGATCTTCGACGACGCCGGCTTCGCCGTGCCGGGCGAGGACGTCAAGGTCGCCGGGGTCAAGGTCGGCACCATCCGCCGTCTGTCCGTCACGCCGCAGCGCAAGGCGGCGGTCGTGCTCGACATCGACGCCCCTGCCTTCCAGGACTTCCGCACCGACGCGACGTGCTCCATCCGTCCCCAGTCGCTGATCGGCGAGCAGTACGTCGAGTGCACGCCGACCCAGCCGCGCGCGCCCGGCAAGGCCAAGCCGCCGGCGCTGCGGACGATCGACTCCGGGCCCGGGAAGGGCCAGCGGCTGCTGCCCGTGCAGCAGACCACGACGAGCGTCGCGCTCGACCTCGTCGGCGACACGTTGCGGATGCCCGTGCGCCAGCGGCTGACGCTGATCATCAACGAGCTGGGCATCGGGGTCGCCGGCCGGGGCGAGGACCTCAACGCCGTCGTGCGGCGCTCCGCGCCGGCGCTGCTCGAGCTCGACAAGGTCCTCAAGCTGCTCGCGTCCCAGAACCGGACGCTGACGCGCCTGGCGGTCGACTCCGACACGATCCTCGGCCCGCTCGCCGCCAAGCGCCGCAACGTGACGGGCTTCGTCACCCAGGCCCAGACGGTCGCGGCCGCGACGGCCGAGCGGCGCGCCGCGCTGCAGGCGAGCCTGCGGCGCCTGCCGACGTTCCTCGCCGAGTCACGCCCGACCATGCGCCGCCTCGGCGCCCTCGCCGACGAGCTCACGCCGGTGGCCACCGACCTCGGTGACCAGGCGCCCGCGATCAACGAGCTCATCCGGCGCCTCGGGCCATTCTCCCGCGCCGGGACCCCGGCCCTGCTCAGCCTCGGGGACGTCTCCAAGCCCGGCATCCCCGCGCTGCGGGCGTCCCTGCCGGTGACGCGCGACCTGCGCCGCTTCGCGACGCAGCTGCGTCCCGTCGGGCGCACGCTCGCGAGCGTGCTGACCTCCTTCAGCGACAACAGCGGGCTCAAGCGGCTGCTCGACTATTTCTACTTCCAGGCCCAGGCGGTCAACGGCTTCGACTCCTTCGGCCACTACCTGCGCGCCGGGCTGTTCGTGAACCCGGCCTGCTCGATCTACACGGTCACGGCCGCCGAGGCGTGCTCGGCCAACTTCTCCAACCGCGGCGACGCGGCCGCGCCCGAGGCCGAGGCGGCGGCCGCCACCGCGACCCCCACCGCGACCCCGACCCCGACCCCGCGCCCGGCGCGGACGCCGGCCGCGGCCGACACGGCCACGCAGCCGACGGCGGCCGCGCGGGCCGCCGCCGGCCAGGCCTCGCCCGCGGCCGACGCCCCGTCCTCCGAGCTGCTCGACTTCCTCTTCGGCAAGGACGCGCCGTGAGGGGCCGCGGATCCTCCGTCGCCGGCAACCCGGTGCTCATCGGCGCCGCCACGATCCTCGTGGTGCTCGTCGCGGTGTTCCTCGCCTACAACGCGAACGCCGGCCTGCCGTTCGTGCCGACCTACCAGCTCAAGCTCGAGGTGCCCAGCGGCGCGAACCTCGTCGCGGGCAACGAGGTCCGCATCGGGGGGGCCCGGGTCGGCGCGATCTCCGACCTCGGCGTCAAGACGCTGGGCAACGGCCGCAACGTCGCGCAGTTGACGCTCGAGCTCGACAAGTCCGTGGAGCCGCTCCCGCGCGACTCGACGGTGCTCGTGCGGCCCCGGTCGCTGCTCGGACAGAAGTACGTGGAGATCACGCGCGGGACCTCGAGCCGGGGCTTCGCCGACGGCGCCACCGTGCCGCTGGCGGCGTCGACGCCGCCGCAGGTGGAGTTCGACGAGCTGATCAATACCTTCGACGCTCCGACGCGCAAGGCCATGGCCCGCAACACCGTCGGGTTCGGGACCGCGCTGGCCGGCCGCGGCTCGAGCCTCAACCAGGCCATCGGAGCGCTCAAGCCGTTGCTGGGCAACCTCGTGCCGGTCGCGCAGAACCTCAGCGCGCCCGACACGGGTCTCGTCCGCCTCGTGCGGGCCCTGGGCCGGACGGCGGCCATCGTCGCCCCGGTCGCGGGCACCCAGGCCAGCCTGTTCGTCAATCTCGAGCGGACGTTCGGCGCGCTGGCGGAGGTCGCCCGGCCCTCCCTGCAGGACGCCATCGAGGAGGGGCCCGCGACCCTGGACCAGGGCATCAGGACCTTCCGGCGCCAGCGGCCCTTCCTGCGCAACACGACGGCGCTCGTGCGCGACCTGCGCCCGGGCGTGCGCGCCCTGCGGACCGCCGCGCCGGTCCTCTCGGACGCGCTGCGCTTCGGCACGACGACCCTGCGGCGCACGCCGGCGCTCAACCGGCGCCTGCGGGACGTGCTGGCCTCGCTGGGCGACTTCTCCGAGGACCCGATCGTGCCGCGCGGCGTCCGGGACCTCACCGCCACGGTGACGACGCTGCGCCCGACGCTCGAGTTCCTCGCGCCCGCCCAGACGGTCTGCAACTACGCCGCCGACTTCTTCCGCAACGTGTCCTCGCTGCTCTCGACGAGCGTCGGCCCCGGCACCACGCAGCGCTTCACGATCATCAACGCCCCGGCGGGCCCCAACAGCGAGGGCCTGCCGTCCTCCGCGCCCGCCAACGGCCCCGGCGAGGACAACCACCTGCACGCCAACCCGTTCCCGAACACTGCGGCCCCGGGTCAGCCGCGGGAGTGCGAGGCGGCCAACGAGCCGTACCTCGCCGGCCGCACGGTGATCGGCAACGTGCCGGGCACCCAGCCCGCGAAGACGGACCTCAAGGGCGTCGACCCCTACACCGATCCCTACGTCGACCCCATCGCGGCGGAGCCCACGCCATGAGGCGCCGCGGGATGAGCGCGGTGCAGGTCGGCCTGATCGCGCTGGTGGTCATCGTCGTGGGGACCTTCCTCGGCTTCACGAAGGACATCCCGTTCACGCGGCCGTTCGAGATCAAGGCGGTGTTCGAGTCCGCCAACTCCATCCGCACCAACTCGCCCGTGCGCGTCGCCGGCGTGCAGGTCGGCAAGGTCAAGTCGATCAGCGGCGAGGGCGACTCCGACACCGCCGTCCTCACGCTGCAGATCGACAAGAAGGGCCTGCCCATCCACGCCGACGCGACGGCGAAGATCCGCCCGCGGATCTTCCTCGAGGGCAACTTCTTCGTCGACCTGACCACGGGCACGCCCGAGGCCCCCGAGCTCGGCAACGGCGACACCCTCAAGGTCACCCAGACCGCCACGCCGGTCCAGCTCGACCAGGTGCTCACCGCGCTGCAGGACGACACCCGCAATGACCTCAAGGTCATCCTCGACGAGCTGGGCACGGCGCTGTCGGCCAAGCCGACGCTCGCGCAGGACCGCCGCGGCGATCCCTCGACGCGCGGGCAGACCGGGGCGGAGGCGTTCAACGACGCCTACGACGACATCGCCCCGGCCGAGCGCGACGTCGCGATCGTCAACGAGGCCCTGCTGGGCACCGAGCCCGGTCGCGACGTGCGCCGCCTGATCAGCGGGCTCGCGCGCGCGACGGGCGGCCTGAACCGGCACGAGTCCCAGCTGCGCGACCTCGTGACGAACCTCTCGACGACCATGGGAGCCTTCGCCGCCGAGCAGGGCGCCCTGCGCCAGACCGTCCGCGACCTCGGCCCGACCCTGACGACGACCAACCGGGCGCTCACGTCGCTCAACCGCGCCTTCCCACCGACCCGGGCCTTCGCCCGCGACATCCTCCCCGGGGTGCGCGAGACGCCGGCGGTGATCCGCGCGGGGCTGCCGTGGATCGCTCAGGTGCGCCGGCTCGTGCAGCCCGCCGAGCTGCGGGGGCTCGCCCGCGACGCGTCCCCGGCCTCCCGCGATCTGGCCGGCTTCGTGAACGCCTCCCAGCGCCTGTTCCCGCAGGCCGACCTGCTGGCCAAGTGCGCGAGCCGGGTCATCCTGCCCACCGGCGAGGTGCCCATCCGCGACCGCTTCGCGACCGGTCAGCCGAACTACCGCGAGTTCGCCTACTCGCTCGTCGGGCTGGCCGGAGAGAGCCAGAACGGCGACGGCAACGGCCAGTACGTGCACTTCCAGCCGGGTGGCGGCCCGACGACCCTCGCCCTCGGCAGCGGCGCGCCCAACCTCGCCTCGCCGCTGGCCCAGGGCTTCCCCGGCAACGGCACGCAGCCGAAGATGCCGGCCCGCAAGCCGGCCTTCGACGCCGACACGCCGTGCTACCGGTCCGCCCGCCCGGACCTCAACGGGCCCTGGGGGGCGGCCGGCGGCTTCGGCACGGTGCTCGCCGGCCCCGCCGGAACCACGACGCCCGGCCTGCCCGCGGTGCCCTCGCCCGGGGCTCCGCTGGGGGTCGCCGCCAAGGCCAAGGCCGCGAGGGCCAAGCCGTGAAGGCGATCCGCGACCACGCTCGCGACTTCGTCGCCATCCTCGTCCTGCTGGCCGTCGCGCTGGCCGTGGCCGTGGTCATCCTCGGCCACCAGCGGGTCACGCTGCCGGGCTGGGTGCCCGTGGTGGGCAAGAACTTCTACGCGTTCAACGGCGCGTTCACCACGGGTCAGGCCGTCACGCCCGGCCAGGGCCAGACGGTCAACGTCGCCGGCGTGCAGGTCGGGGAGATCTCCAGCGTGCGGCTGGAGGACGGCCGGGCCGTCGTCGGCATGAAGCTCGACGACGCCGGCGTGCGCCCGTACCGCGACGCGACGCTGCTGCTGCGCCCGAAGACGGGCCTCAAGGACATGACCGTCGAGCTCAACCCAGGCTCGTCCCGCGCCGGGCGTCTGCCCGAGGGCGGCACGATCCCCGTGAGCCAGACGCAGCCCGACGTCAACCTCGACGAGGTGCTGGCTGCGCTCGACGACGACACGCGGACGTACCTGCGGGCCCTCGTGTCCGGCGCCGGCGGGGGGCTCAAGGGGCGCGGCGGCGACCTCGGCGACACCTTCCGGGCGTTCAAGCCGACGGCGTCGGCCCTCGTGAAGCTCACCGGCGCCCTCGCGACCCGCAAGACGAACCTCCGGCGCGCGACGCACAACCTCTCGCGCCTGGCGGCCGAGCTCGGCTCCAAGGACGACGAGCTCGCCGCCTTCGTGACGTCCTCCAACGCCGCCCTCGGCGCCCTGGCCGCCGAGGAGGGCAACCTGCGGGCGACCGTGCGCGGGCTCCCCCCGGCGCTGGCCGAGACCCGGACCGCGCTGGCCAAGACGGGCGGCCTCGCGGACGCGCTCGGTCCCGCCCTGCAGTCGCTGCGGCCCGGGGCCCGGGCCCTCGGCCCCACGGCCCGCGCGGTGCAGCCGTTCCTGCGCCGCACGACCCCGGCCGTCCGCGACGAGATCCGGCCGCTCGTGCGGACCGCGCGTCCCCTGGTCAACGAGCTGCGACCCACCCTGCGCAACCTCTCCGCGGCGACGCCGGACGTGACGCGCTCGCTGCGGACGGTCAACCGCTTCGTCGACCTGCTCGCCTACAACCCCGCCGGCAAGGAGGAGGGCTTCCTCTTCTGGTTCGCGTGGGTCAACCACCTCGGCGCCTCGATCTTCAACCTCCAGGACGCGCACGGGCCGATCCGTCGGGGCCTGATCGTGGCCGACTGCCCGACGCTCACGCTGCTCAACACGCTCACGGCCATCAGCCCCGCGGTCGGCACCACCCTGGGGCTGACGAATCTCGTCAACCCCGTCGGCCTCTGCCCCGGCGCGACGGACCCGCCGGGGACGCCGCCCGGCCTGCGGCCCGAGCTGCCGCCGCTGCCGCCCGCGCCCGCGACGTCCAAGGCCTCGGCCGCCCTGGAGTCCACGCCATGATGACCGGCGGCATCAAGCCGCGCGCGGCCGCCATCATGGCGGCGTTCGCCCTGTCCTGCTTCGGGCTCCTGCTGTTCCTGTGGCTGTCCTTCGGCGGCCCCGTGCCCCTGCAGCCGAAGGGCTACCGGATCACCGCGCAGTTCACGGAGGCCACGACGCTGGCCACCGAGGCCGACGTGCGGATCTCCGGGGTGCCGGTCGGCAAGATCAAGTCCATCGAGCCCGGCAACGGGACCGGCCGCTCGAAGGTCGAGATGCAGATCGACGCGAAGTACGCGCCCCTGCCGGCCGACACGCGGGCGATCCTGCGGCAGAAGACCCTGCTCGGCGAGACCTACGTCGAGCTGACCCCCGGCTCGCGGCGCGACCGGACGATCCCCGAGAACGGGTCGCTGCCCAACGCCGCAGTCGCCCAGTCGGTTCAGCTCGACGAGATCTTCCGCGCCTTCGATCCGACGACGCGGCGGGCCTTCCAGACGTGGATGCAGCAGCAGTCGAAGGCCATCGGCCCCTACGCGCGGCAGGTCAACGCGGCCCTGGGCAACCTCGGGCCGTTCGCCGAGGAGGCGAACCAGGTGGTCGGCGTGCTCAACCGCCAGCAGGCCGCCGTGAAGGCCCTGGTCGCCAACGGCGGCACGGTGTTCGACGCGCTGTCGGAGCGCGACGGCCAGCTGCGGCAGATGATCACGAGCCTCAACACGGTGTTCGCCACCACGGGCCGGCGCGACGCCGAGCTCAAGCAGGCCGTCGTCGCTCTGCCGACCTTCGAGCGGGAGGCGCGCACGACGCTCAAGCGCCTCGACGCGTTCGCCGACAACGCCGACCCGCTCGTGACCCAGCTGCGCCCGGCCGCGCGCGAGCTGTCGCCGACCCTGATCGACCTGCAAAAGACGGCGCCGGACCTCAAGGCCCTGTTCCGCGATCTCGGGCCGCTCATCGACGCGTCCCGGACGGGCTTCCCCGCCGCCGCGCGGCTGCTGCGCGAGCTCAAGCCCCTGGTCCAGCAGGCGCACCCCGCGCTCCAGCAGCTGCAGCCGATCCTCGCCTTCCTCGGCCTGTACAAGCGCGAGGCGGCCGCCTTCCTGGCCAACACCGTGGCGGCCAGCCAGGCGACCAACGAGGCCGACGGGGTCCAGAAGCACTACCTGCGCACGACGAACCCGCTGACCCCGGAGATCCTCGCCGCGTATCCGCAGCGGATCGGCTCCAACCGGCCGAACGCCTACATGCTGCCGGGCGGCTTCGACAAGCTCGCGAGCGGCCTGGAGTCCTACGAGACGCGGCAGTGCGGCCGCGGGGTGCCGGCCCTGTCGCCGGGAGTCGACGGGCTTCCGGCGCTGCTGGCGCCGAGCGTCATCGAGGGCATCAACTCGCTCATCCTGCCGGGCGGGCAGGTGCCCGCCCCGCCGTGCAAGCAGCAGGGCAAGTTCACCTTCCAGGGGCGGACGAGCCAGTTCCCGACGATTCGCCCGCGGCCGTAGCCCGACCGGCGGGTAGGCTGCGGACGCGGTGATGCGGTCCCTGCTGCAGCGCACGGTGTCGATCGCCGGTCGCCGGCCCGGCCGGGTCCTGCTCGTCGCCGGCCTGCTCGTGGCCCTCGGCGCCCTGCTGTCGCTGCGCCTGCAGCCGACGGCCGCCACGGACACCTTCGTCGGTCGTGGCTCGGCCGCCTTCGCGGCGACGGACCGGCTGCACCGGCGCTTCGGCGACGACGCGGTGGTCATCCTCGTGCGCGGCTCGGTGAAGGACCTCGTGCTGACCGCGGACCTCGGCCGGCTGCTCGGGCTCGAGGGCTGCATCGCCGGCAACGCCCCGGCCGGGGCCGAGGTGCCGGGCGGCCCCCGGGGGCCGTGCGCGGCCTTCGCCCGGACGAAGCCCGTCCAGGTCGTCTACGGGCCCGGCACGTTCATCAACTCGGCGGTGACGGAGATCCAGCGCCAGCTCACCGGTCAGATCCAGGCCGCGCAGCGGCGGCAGCGGGCGGCGGCCGCGGCGGCGCGCGGGCTCGCCGCGCGCCAGGGCCGCACGCCGGCCGAGCAGCGACGGGCCGGCCGCGACGCCGCGGGCCTCGTGCAGGCGCAGTTCACGCGCGACCTGCTGCAGCTCGCGCTGCGCTACGGGCTCTCCACCCGGGCGGCGAACCCGCAGCTCGACAACCCCGACTTCGTCTACAACCTCGTCTTCGATCCCGCGCGCGGGGCGACGGCGCCCAAGGCCCGGTTCGCCTACCTGTTCCCGTCCGGGCGCTCGGCGGCGATCCAGGTGCGGCTGCGACCCGGGCTCGACGACGCCCAGCGGGCGGCGGCGATCGCGCGCATCCGGGCGGCGACGCGGATGCCGCAGTGGCGGCTCTCCAAGGGCGCGACGTACACGGTCACCGGTGCGCCCGTGCTGCTCTCCGACGTCGCCGCCGACCTCACCCGGTCGCTCGTCGGCCTGCTCGTCGGCGGACTCGTGCTCATGGCGCTCGTGCTCGCCGCGGTGTTCCGCGGGCGGGCGCGGATGCTGCCGCTCGGCGTCGCCCTCGGCGCCGCGGCGATCGTCTTCGGAGCGCTCTCGGCCCTCGGCGTGAAGCTCACGCTCGCGTCCATCGCCGTGCTGCCCGTGCTGCTCGGCCTCGGGGTCGACTACGCGATCCAGTACCAGTCGCGGGTCCAGGAGGACGGCGTGGACGGGGCCGCCGGTGGGGCCCTGGCGACCATCGCCACCGCCGGCCTGGCCACGGTGGTCGGCTTCGGCGTCCTGCTGCTGTCGCCCGTGCCGATGGTGCGCGGCTTCGGGCTCATCCTCATGGCCGGCATCGTCGTGGCCTTCGTGCTGGCCCTCTCGGCCGGGACCGCGGTGCTCGTGGCCCTCGCCCGCCGGCCGCGGGCGTCGGCCGGGCGCCTGGCGGCGTCGGGCCGGGGCGCCGCGGACCTGTTGCGCGCGGCCGGCCGGCCGGCGGCCCGACCCGCGGCCGCTGTCGGTGGCGCCGCCAATCGGCTCGGCCGGGCGACCACGGCGCTCGCGCTGCGGAGGCCCGTGGCCGTGCTGGCGGCCGGGGCGCTGCTCGCCGGGGCCGGCTGGGCGGTCGACTCGCGCACGGCGGTGGTCTCCGACGTCCGCGAGCTCGTCCCGCGCGACACGCCGGCCGTGCGCGACCTCCAGCTCCTGCAGGACACCACGGGCGTCGCCGGCGAGGTCGACGTCCTCGTCGAGGGCGACGACCTCACCCGGCCGGCGGTGATCCGCTGGATGCGCGACTACCGGGCGCGCGTCACCGAGCGCTACGGCTACTCGGCGTCCAACGGCTGCGGGAAGGCCGACCTGTGCCCGGCCCTGTCGCTCACCGACCTGTTCCGCTCGGACGCCTCCGTGGCCAGCCAGGCCCGCATCAGGGCCCTGCTGGGTGCCGTCCCGCCCTACTTCTCCAACGGTGTGATCACCCGCGACCGCCGGACGGCGGTGCTCGCCTTCGGCGTCAAGCTCATGCCCCTGGAGCGCCAGGAGGCGCTGCTGGGCGTCATGCGCGACGAGCTGCACCCCCCTGCAGGCGTGCACGCGGCCCTGGCGGGGCTGCCCGTGCTCGTGTCGCAGGCCAACGCCGACCTGTCCTCCCCGTGGCGCCGGCTCGGGACGCTGCTGGCCGGGCTGCTCGCGGTCGCGCTCGTGCTCCTCGCGGTCTACCGCCGCTGGGAGCGGGCCTGGGTGCCGCTCGTGCCGATCGCGCTGGCCACGGGCTGGTCGGCGCTCGTGCTCTGGCTGCTCGGCGTGCCGCTGAACCCGATGTCGGCGACGCTCGGGGTGCTCGTGATCGCCATCTCGACCGAGTTCGCCGTGCTGCTGACGGCGCGCTTCCGCGAGGAGCGCGAGCGGGGGCTCGACGTCCCGGCCGCGCTGCGCCGCACCTACGCGTCGACGGGGAGGGCGGTGCTCGCCTCCGGCGCAACGGCGGTCGCCGGCTTCGCCGTCCTCGCGTTCTCCGACGTGCGGATGCTCCAGGACTTCGGGCGCGTGACCGTCGTGGACCTGACGGTGTCGCTGCTCGGCGTGCTCGCCGTGTTGCCGGCGGTGCTCACGCTCGCCGAGCGGCGGGCGCGGCGGCGGGGCCGCAGCGCCCGGCGGGCGGAGGACGCGGGCGACCGCGCGCCCGCGCTCGTCGGATGACGCGGGAGCGCCCGGCTCGGAAGGCGGCCGGCCGGCAGCCGCGCCGGTCCAACCAGGCGTCGTGGATCGCCGGCGTGGCGATCGTCGCGCTGCTCGCCTACGTCACCTACAACACGCTGCACTCCGACGCCGTCGGCTCGCGTGGCGTCGCCGACGGCCAGCCGCTGCCGCCGTTCGCGGTGCCGCTCGTCACGAGCGACGTCCAAGGCGACGCCAACGTCGCGGTCAAGGCGCGCAAGGGCGTGCCGAAGGCGTGCGACGTGCACCTGGCCGGCACGATCAACTCGTGCGCGCTTGCGCGCGACCGGCCGCTCGTCCTCGCCTTCCTCGCCACGCGGTCAGAGCGCTGCATCGACGAGATCGACGCCCTCGACCGGCTGCGCCGGCGGCATCGCGGCGTCGCCTTCGCCGCGGTCGCCGTGCGCGGCGACCGCGCGGACGTCCTGGGGCTCGTGCGCTCGCGCGGCTGGGGCCTGCCCGTCGGCCACGACCGCGACGGGGCGGTCGCCAACGTCTACGGGATCGCCGTCTGCCCGACCATCACCTTCGCGCGGCGCGGCGGGCGCGTCCAGGACACGCTGCTCGGGCAGGCCTCGGCCGCCGAGCTCGAGCGCCGGATCGAGGCGCTCGAGCGGTGACCGACGACGAGCCGCGGCGCGGCGAGGTGGACCGGAAGATCGCTGCCGAGCACCCGGAGCTGCGGCTCTGGTGGCTGCCGGTGAGCGTGCCCGCCGAGCGCAGCCCACCCGAGGTCCGCGCGCGGCTGCGGGCGATGTCGGACCGGCTGCGCGGCCCGCAGGCCATCGCCCTGCGCGGCCAGCCGATCCCGCACGCGTACCGTGTCTTCTTCCGTCACATCGGCCTCGACCCCGACGTGCACCGGGTGCCGGTCGAGGCGCTCGTGGTCCAGCGGTTGCAGGCCGGCGCGTTCAAGCCCTACTCCTTCCTCCAGGACGCGGTCACCGTGGCCGTGATGGAGACCTCCGTGCCACTCTGGGCGCTCGACGCCGCCGGCGTGACGGGCGTCCTGCGCCTGCGCGCGGCCGATGACCGCGAGCCGCTCGGGCGCCGCGACGACCGGGCGCCGTGGCTGCCCGGCGGGCGCCTCGTCGTCGCCGACGGAGCCGGGCCGGTGGCCGTGCTCTTCGGCGACGTCGCCCCCGGGCACGAGGCGACGCCGAAGACGCGCGAGGTCGTGCTCTTCAGCGTGCAGGTGGCGGGCGTCGCCATGGTGTCGGTCGCCGAGGCGCTGTGGACGGTCGCCGACATGCTCGAGGCGTGAGGGCGTCGCCGCGCCCGGGTGCTCCCGGCCGGCGCGCCCGTTGATAGCCTCCGGCCCACGCCGTCCGGCGGCGTCCTGATGTCCGTACTCGAGCGGCCCATCCACACCACTCCCGGCGTCGGGGTCGACGAGCGCGCCGCGCGGCGCACCCTGCGCGAGCAGATCGCCCGGCTCGACCGCGACCTGGTCGCCGTCGCCACCTCGGCGCTGCCACGCCTGGCCGTGCCGCCCGCCGCGGCCGGCGGCGCCGGCCCGAGGCTGCTGAGCCTCGGCGAGCTCGAGCGCACCCGCGACGAGCTGGCGGCCCGCACGCATGCCCTGCGCGAGGCGCGCCGCGAGCACGCCGACCGCCAGGCCGCCGCGCGGCTGCTCGTCGAGCGGATGCTCCTCGCCCCGTCCGAGCACAAGTGGCTGCGGGTCTCCAACGCCGACCTCGGCGAGCCCGGCTGCAAGAGCTACCACGTGCGCCCGCGGCTCGGGGTGATCGGGATGCTCGCCGGCTGGTGGCACGTCAAGGTCTCCTCCGGGTGTCCCTTAGGGGTGCCGGAGGCGGCGCCCAGCGCGCGGCCTCCGGCGAACCAGCCGTGTCCGCCGTAGGTGGGCCCCGGAATGTCATCCGCCTGGGGATCGTGGCAGCCGCCACCGTCCCGCCCCGCCCCTGATGGGCAAGCGCTCTCGCAAGCGGACGGCCGGCCCGTTGCGCGCCGAGTCGGCGCGGCCCGCGGCCGCCCCCGTCACGCGCGACACCGACCGGCGCGTCGCGCGGCCCAAGAGCCGGGTGGACCGGATGCTCGAGCGCGCCGACGAGCGCCCGAAGCCGCCCTGGCACCCCGTGCCGCTCGTCGAGGCCTCCGTGCTGATCGGCATCGTGCTGCTCGTCGTCGGGTTCCTCAACGCCGACGCCGCGCGCGGGCGGCTGGCGATCGCGGTCGGGCTGTCGCTCGCCTCGCTCGCCGGCCTCGACACCGCGGCGCGCGAGCACTTCACGGGCTACCGGTCGCACTCGACGCTGCTCGGCGCGCTGCCCGGCGTGCTCACCGTCGCCGTGCTCGCGGTCCTGCACGCGCCGTGGCTCGTCGGCGTGCTCGCGGGGGCGGCCGTGTTCGCCGGCGGCTCGGCGCTCGCCCGGCGGGCGTTCCGGCGCCGCGCCGGCGTGGGCTACAAGCGCTGACCGCGCTTGTAGCCTCCTGCCCGCAATGAGCGAGCCGCGGCGCATGCAGCTCACCGGGCTGCACCATCTCACGTTGATCTGCTCCGACATGGAGCGGACCATCGCGTTCTACCGCGACGTCCTGGGGCTCGGCGTCGTCCGCGACGGTTCCAGCGAGGATGATCCCGGCGTCCGCCACGTGTGGTTCGGGGCCGTCGACGGCGCGCCCGGGCGGCTCGTGAGCGCCATGGAGTACCCCGACCTGCCGGAGGGCGTGGCCGGCCGCGGCTCCACCCACCACTTCGCGCTCGCCGTCGAGTCCGCCGACGAGCTCGGCGCCTGGGGCGACTACCTGCGCCAGCAGGACGTCGAGTGCTCCGAGGTGTTCGAGCGTGGCGGCTTCGCCTCGGTGTACCTGCGCGATCCCGACGGTCACATCGTCGAGATCGCCACCCGCCCCGCTTCGTAACGTCGCCGGGAGGGAGGAGCTTGCGACGACCGGACGGCGAAAGCCGGTAGGAGGGCGAAGCCCGGTCTCCCGAGCTTGCGAGGAACCGCAGGCCGAAAGCCGGAAGGAGGGCGAAGCCCGGTCTCCCGGGCTTCGCCACCACCGTCAGGTCAGGCCAGCGCCAGGCGGGGGTCGCCCGCGATGCTCGCGAACGGGTCGACCACCGGGCGGCCGGTGAGCCGGGCGACGAGCTGCTCGCGCTGGCGGTCGGTCATCGAGGCGACGGTCTTGGTCTCCGCCATCGGGACCTGCGCGAGGAAGCGCCGGCAGCGCGTGCGGCCCCAGCGGTGCTGGCTCATGAGCAGGTCGGCGATGGTCATGCTGGCCGCCTCCCACGGCTGCTCCTGGAGCACGTCGGCCGCCGTGCGATCACCCTCGGCGATCTGCCGCTTGAGCTCCGCCCGGGCGAGCCGGACGCGGTTGGCCCGGTCCAGGGCGCGCATGTGTTGTGGCGCCGCCGGCGCTGATTCCATGTCGGAAAACCTCCCCGCCTCGACGACTCCGCGTCGCCTGGCCTCGTGTTCGTGTCCATCCCCGTGGAGCGCTTCGACGCCACTGGGCGTCCACCGTCCGGAGACGGGCAGGACGACGACCCCGCGTGCGACCGCCGTCGTCACCTGCCTTCCCCCGATGCGTCGAAGCGCTCGACGGGCGCAACCGTAGACGAGCCCGAGTTCGTTGCGCAACGCACGACGGGCGCCTCACTCGCAAAGAGCGGGTGTTATTCGCCGGGGATGTCAGCACGCGGAAACTCGACGGATGACCGATGGCGTCACCGGGTGCCGACGTGCCCGCGGACGCCGCGGGTCAGGTGTGCAGCGGCCCGGGCAGTGGCCCGTGCTCGGCCTCGAACGCCCGCTTGACCTCGGCGAATGCGGCCAGCGCGCGGTCGAGCGTCGCGCGGTCGTGCGTGGCCATGACGCTCGTGCGCAGCAGTGCGCCGGCGGGCGGCACGGCGGGGTGCAGGGCGACGTTGACGTAGACCCCGGCGTCGTAGAGCGCGCGCCAGAGCAGCACGGCCGTCCAGTCGTCGCCGACGACGACGGGCACGATGGTGGTGACCGCGTCGCCGCCGCCCGGCAGCGGCTGGGGCTCGACCACCTGGAACCCCAGCTGGTCCAAGCCGTCGCGCAGGTAGCGCGCGTTGTCGAGCACGGCGGCGAACAGCTGCGGCCCCTCCGCCGAGCGCACGACCCGTAGCGCGGCGAGCGCGGCCCCGACGGCGGCGGGCACCGCCGAGGCGGTGAACAGGAAGGCGCGCGACTGCACGCGCAGGAAGTCGATGACCTCGTGGGAGCCGGCGAGGAAGCCGCCGCACGAGGCCAGCGACTTCGAGAACGTGCCCATCCGCAGGTCGACCTCGTCCTCGACCCCGAGCAGCTCCGCGGTGCCGGCGCCCCGCGCGCCGAGCACACCGGCCCCGTGCGCCTCGTCGACCATCAGGCGGGCGCCGTGCTCGTGGCAGAGCGCGACGATGTCGGTCAACGGGGCGATGTCGCCCTCCATGGAGAAGACGCCGTCGACGACCACGAGCGTGCCGCTGCCTTCGGCCGCCGCGCGCTCGAGCTGCTTGTCGAGCTTGTCCATGCGGTTGTGGCGGAACGGCCGCAGCTTGGCCCGCGAGAGCAGGCACCCGTCCAGGATGGACGCGTGGTCGCCGCTGTCGGCCACCACGGTGTCCCCCGACCCGAGCAGCGTTCCCAGCGCCGCGAGGTTCGCGCCGTGCCCGGTGGAGGTCACGAGCGCCTCCTCCGTGCCCATCCAGGCCGCGAGCTCGGCCTCGAGCTCGAGGTGGAGGTCGATCGTCCCGTTGAGCAGCCGCGAGCCGGTCAGGCCCGTGCCGTAGCGCTCCAGCGCGTCACGCGCCCCCTGCTTGACGCGCTCGTCCCCGGTGAGGCCGAGGTAGTTGTTCGAGCCGAGCATGATCCGCGTGGCGCCCTCCATCTCCACCACGGGGGCGGCGGCGGTCTCCAGCCGGCGGAAGTACGGCAGCAGATCGGCTTCGCGCGCGGCGTTGAGCTGCTCCAGGCGCTCGTGGCGGCGAACCTTCTCGAAGACGTCGACGACGGTCTCGGACATGGCGAAGGACGGTACCCGGCCCGCCGGTCGCGCGCTCGAGCGGACCGGCCACTAGGGTCCGCGCCGCCCATGCCCGGCCCGGTCGAGATCGCCCCCGTCGCCTCGCGGCGCGACCTGGACCGCTTCGTCAAGCTGCCCTTCCGGCTCTACGAGGGTCAGGAGCACTGGGTCCCGCCGCTGATCTTCGACCGCAAGCGCTTCCTCGACCGGCGGCGCAACCCGTTCTTCGAGCATGGCGAGGCGGAGTACTTCCTCGCCCGTCGCGACGGCCGGGTCGTGGGGCGCATCAGCGCCCAGGTCGACCGCCACCTGCAGTCCTTCCAGGACAACCGCTGGGGCCAGTTCGGCTTCTTCGAGTGCGAGGACGACCCCCAGGCCGCGCGGGCGCTGATCGACGCCGCACAGGCGTGGGTCACCGCCCGGGGCTGCGACCGGCTCGTCGGGCCCTTCGACTTCACGACCAACGACGAGTGCGGCGTCCTCGTCGAGGGCTTCGACGAGGACCCGGTGATCCTGCTCAACTGGACCCACCGCTACTACCCGGCCCTGCTCGAGGGCGCCGGCCTGGCCCCGGCCATGGACACGCTCATGTGGCACCTCGACGTATCCGACCGCGATCGCGTGCATCCCGCGATCTGGGAGATGGCGGCCAAGTCGGAGTCCGAGCACGGCGTCACCACCCGCACGATGCGCAAGGGCGATCTCGAGGCCGAGGTCGGCCGCTTCCTCGAGGTCTACAACGCGGCCTGGGAGCGCAACTGGGGCTTCGTGCCGCTGACGGCCTCCGAGGTCCGCCACTACGCCAAGCAACTGCGGCCGATCCTCGACGAGAACTGGGCGATGCTCGCGTTCAAGGACGGCGAGGTCGTCGGCGCGGCGCTGTCGCTTCCGGACTACAACCAGGTCTTCAAGCACATGAACGGCCGGCTGCTGCCGCTCGGGTGGGCGAAGTTCCTCTACTGGCGGCGCAGGATCGACCGCGTGCGGGTCTTCGCCCTCGGGGTCAAGGCCGAGCACCAGCACACCGGCGTCGCCGCCCGCTTCTACGAGATGCACTACGACGCGGCGCAGCGGACGCCGCAGAAGTCGGGGGAGACGGGCTGGATCCTCGAGTCCAACGTCCCGATGAACCGGGCCATGGAGGGCATGGGCGGCACGATCCTCGCCCGCTACCGGATCTTCGAGCGCGAGATCGCGGCCGCTGACGGCGCTGCGCCGCGGTAGTACCCTCACGGTCGTGCGACGTGCCGAGCTGCTCAAGGCCTCACCGAGGATGTTCGAGTCCAACGTCCTCGACTTCTTCACGCGCGTGCATCCGCTCGTGCCGCTGGCGCTGTTCGGCCCGGCCATCGTCGTCCTCGCCGTGCTCGGCGTGGGGGACGCGGGCGCGTGGGCCGTGGCCTGGATCGCCGGCGGCTACCTGTTCTGGACGCTGACGGAGTACTGGCTGCACCGCCTCGTGTTCCACTTCGAGGCCGACAACGCCGTCGCCCAGCGCTTCCACTGGATGATCCACGGGGTCCACCACGACCACCCGAACGACCGGCTGCGGCTCGTCATGCCGCCCTCGGCGTCGCTGCCGCTGGCGACGATCTTCGTGGTCGCCTTCTGGCTGCTCCTCGGGGCGGGCTGGGCCGGCTTCGCGGCCGGCTTCCTCGCGGGGTACCTCTTCTACGACACGCTGCACTACCACGTGCACCACCACAAGCCGCGCACGCGGGTGGGCAAGCGGCTGCGCGAGCTGCACATGCGCCACCACTTCCAGGACCACGAGCGCGGGTTCGGCGTCTCGGCGCCCTGGTGGGACCACGTGTTCGGGACCGCGCCACAGCAGCGGCCGGCCCGCGGCGCCGGCGAGTCGTCCTGAGCGTCCGCCACCCTGATCCCGTGACGAACGACCCGACGCCCCATCCCGACGAGCCCGAGATCGTCGACGGCCTGCCCGTCCTCGCCGAGGAGACGCCGGCCGGCCTCGCGGAGCCCGCGGCCACGCCCGGGGTCCTCGAGCTCGTCGCGGCCAACAAGCCCGCGGCGCTCGTGGCCGCCTCGACGTTCATGGCCGGCGCCCTCACCGCGGCGCTCGTCAACCGCCGGCGGACCCGGGTCGTGCGCCGGCCGGTCGGCCGGCGCAAGGGCCGGCCGGTGCTCGGGGAGGTCGTCTCGAGCAACGCCTTCCTCGTCGACGTCCACGTCCTGCGCCGCGACTGATGCCCGCGCCCGGGCGCCCGGCGCGTCCGGGTGAGCCCGTCGAGCTGCGCCTCGACGTGACGGCCGCGTGGCCGTTCCGCCTGCGCGGCGCGTCGTCGGACGGCCTCTTCCGCCGCCGCGGCGCGGCCGTCCAGCGGCTGGTGCACGTCGGCGGCGAGCCCGTCGTGGTCGGCGCCGTCGAGGTCGGTCCCCAGCGGGTGCGCTTCGGCGCCCGCGCGGCGACGAGCGAGGCGTGCCGCGCCGGGATCGAGCGGATGCGCTTCGCCGTCGGCGTGGACTGCGACCACCGCGCCTTCCACGAGGCCCACCGCCGGGACCCGTGGCTCGGCCGGGCGCTGCGCGCCTTCCCGCACCTGCGCGTCCGGCGGCGGCCCGATCCGTGGGAGGCGCTGGCCTGGGCGATCTGCGAGCAGCTCATCGAGTTCCAGCGCGCGGTGGCCATCGAGCGCCGGCTGGTCGCGGCGCTCGGCGCCCGGTGCGAGCGGACGGGGCTGCGCGACGCGCCCTCCGCCGCGCGGGTGGCCGGGGCGGCGCCGGCCCAGCTGGCGAGCTTCGACCTCGTCCAACACCGCGCCATCACCCTGCGCCGCGCCGCCCTCGAGGTCGCGCGCGGGCGGGTGGACCTCGGGGCGGCCGACCACGAGACCGGCTGGCACCGCCTGCGCGCGATTCCCGGGATCGGGCCATGGACCGTCGAGATGCTCGCGCTGCACGGCCAGGGCCGCGACGACCAGCTCCCGGCCGCCGACGTCGGCTACCTCAAGCTCGTCGGCCGCCTCGTCACCGGCAACCCGCGGGCCCGCGCCGACGAGGCCGAGGTGCGCGGCTTCTTCGAGCCCTACGAGCCCTGGAGCGGGCTCGCGGGCGAGTACCTGCGCGTATCCGCCGCCCACGGATGGCTCACGGCGGCGGCCAGCGCGCGGTCGAAGAGCCCGCCGCCGAAGGTCGCCCGTCGCACCCCGAGCTCGGCGAGCTCGGCCGGGGAGGGGCCGTCGTCGACGAGCAGCGCGTTGACCGGCGCGCCGGCCTCGGCCACCCAGCGGGCGAGCGTCGCGGCGGGCGCGGCGATCGGGTAGACGACGTCGGCGCCGGCCGCCGCGTACCGGCGCGCGCGCTCGAGGCCCGCCTCGAGCTCCAGCCCGCGCAGGTGGACGTCGACGCGGGCGTTGAGCACGAGGTCGACGCCCGCGGCCCGTCCCGCGCCCTTGACCGCGGCCAGGCGGTCGGCGTGGCGGCCGGCGTCCACCAGGCGTCGATCGGGGCTCGCGTGGTCGGAGTCCTCGAGGTTGAGCCCGACGGCGCCGGCGGCGAGCAGGCCCTCGACGAGGGCGGCCGGCTCGAGGCCGTAGCCCGCCTCGAGGTCGGCGGTCACCGGCACGTCGACCGCGGAGGCGATGGCGGCGACCGCCGCGAGCATCGCCGCCGGGGGCGTGCGCTCCCCGTCCGCGTAGCCGAGCGCCGCGCTCACGCCGCTGGAGGTCGTCGCGAGCGCCGGGTGCCCGAGGCCGGCCAGCGCGCGGGCGCTCGCCGCGTCCCAGGCGTTGGGGAGCACGAGCAGGCCGGGCGCCTCGTGCAGTTCGCGCAGCCGGCGGGCGCGCTCGGCGAGGGCGTCGCTCACGGCTGCGTCTTCTCCGGCAGGCCTTGGCCGGGCAGGAACTCGTTGGTGACGGGATCGGCGTTGACCGGGTCGTGCTGGATGAGCCCGTTGCGGAGCATCCACTGGCCGTAGCGGTCCCAGGCGCCCGGGTCCATGAAGCCGTACGGCGCCTTCGGGTTGCGCGGGACGTACGCCGGCAAGGTCGCCTTGACCGCCGCGAGCTGCAGCTTGGGGTCCAGGTCGCGGTTGGCCTCCACGAGGGCGTCCACGGCGGCCTGCGGGTCGCGCCGCACCCGCGCCGTGCCGCGCGCGAGGGCCTGGAAGAAGCGCCGGATCCGCGACGCCTCCGCCGGCGTGAGCGAGGTGCGGCGGGCGGCGAGGACGAGCTCGTCGTAGGTCGGCACGCCGAGGTCGTCGACACGCAGGACGGTCGGGTCCTTCCTGCGCTGTGCGAGGTCGATGCCCTCGTAGTTCCAGAACGCGCCGAGCGTCGCGTCGACGCGCTTGGAGACCATCGCCGGCACGAGGTTGAAGCCGACGTCGACGCGCTTGACGCTGCCCGCCGGGACGTTGGCCCGCTTCAGGATCGTGTCGAGGTAGGCCGCCTGATAGGGGATGCCGGCGGTGCCGACCGTCTTGCCGCGCAGGTCGCCCACGGAGCGCACGCCGCTGCCCTTGATCGCCATCACCGAGGTCAGGGGGCGGGTGATGAGGGCGCCGACGCCGACGAGATTCGTGCCCTTGTCGCGCGCGAGCAACAGCTCGGGCTCGTAGGTAACGGCGAGGTCGGCGCGCCTGGCGGCGAGCACCCGCAGCGGGGCGGAGGGATCCGGCGGGGTGAGGATGCGGACGTCCAGGCCGGCCCGGCGGAACTCGCCCGACGCCTGGGCCGCGTAGAGGCCGGCGTGGTCGGCGTTCGGGAAGTAGTCGAGCACGACGGTGAACGGCTCGGGCTTGGCACCGCCGCCGGCGGACGGCTCGGTCTTCTCGCCGCAGCCGGCGACGAGCAGCGTCAGGACGAGGGCCAGCAGCAGGGTGGGGCGGGCGATCATGGTCCTCCGGGATCGGTGCGGGGCGCCCACGGGAGCAGGCGGCGCTCGGCGACGGCGAAGAGGCCGTAGAGCGCGACGGCGAGGGCGAAGAGCAGGACCGTGGCGGCGAAGGTCCGGGCCGACTCGAGCTGGCCGAGCGAGATGAGCACGACGTGGCCCAGTCCGCGCTCGGAGCCGCTCCACTCCGCGAAGACCGCGCCGATGACCGAGACGGCGGCGGCCACGCGCAGGCCGGTGAAGGCCTGGGGCAGGGCGGCGGGCGCCTCCAGCAGCCGCAGCCGCTGCCAGGCCGAGGCGTCCATCGAGCGCAGCAGCTGGCGCTGCTCGGGGTCGACCGCGCGCAGGCCGTCGTAGAGGTTGACCGTCACCGGGAAGAAGCAGACGAGCGCGACGATCGCGACCTTGGGCGCCAGCCCGAAGCCGAGCAGGAGGATGAGCGGGGCCGCGAGCACGACCACCGGCAGCGCCTGGGACCCCACCACCAGCGGGTGCAGCGTGCGCCGGGCGCCGCGGGAGGCGTGCATGGCGACGGCGATCAGCACGCCGAGCAGCACCGCCGCCACCAGGCCGAGGACGGCCTCGACCCCCGTCGTCCACAGGTCGTGGCCCAGGGCGCCCGAGTCGTCGACGAGCGCCCGGGCGACGCTCGTCGGAGCGGGCAGGATGAGCGGATCCACCCAGCCGGCCCGCACAACCGCCTCCCAGGCCCCGAGCAGGACGAGGACGAGGGCGACGGCCGGCATCAGGCGTCGACCCCGAGCACCTGGAGGGCCCGGCCGGTGAGCTCGCCCACGCCGGGGTCGGCGCGGTGGCGGGGCCTGGGCAGGTCGACCTCGAGCTCGGCGAGGACGCGACCCGGCCGCATGGAGAGCAGCACGACGCGGTCGGCGAGCACGACCGCCTCCTCCACGTCGTGGGTGACGAGCAGGGTCGTGCGCGGCTCGTGCTCCAGCGCGTCGCCGAGCCAGCGCTGCAGCTGCACCCGGGTGAGCGCGTCGAGGGCGCCGAACGGCTCGTCCAGACACAGGACGGGCCGGCCGGCGAGCAGCGTGCGCAGGAAGGCGACGCGTTGGCGCATGCCGCCCGACAGCGCGGCGGGCCGGGCGTCCTCGAAGCCCGCGAGGCCGAAGGGCGCGAAGTACGGGCGCGCCGCGGCGCGGGCCTGTGCCCGGGAGTGGCCCGCGACGCGCAGCGCGAGGCCGCCGTTGTCGACCGCCGACAACCAGGGCAGCAGCGCATCGCGCTGGGGCATGAGCGCCGCCGGCGGGGCCGCCACCGTCCCGGCGTCGGGGGGCGACAGCCCGCACACGAGCTCAAGCAGCGTGGACTTCCCGCAACCGCTGGGGCCGACGACCGCGACCGTCTCGCCCTGGCGCACGCGCAGGGACACGCCGCGCAGCGCCTCGACGGGGCCGAAGGCCTTCGACACGCCGGTGAGGGTGACCTCCGCCGGCACCGGTGCAACGCTTGAGGACTGGGCTGCCACCGCGCTGTCCGCGGTCACGGGACTCCCTTCGCGGGCATTACCCCACAGGTTCGAAGGGTCAGGTTCCGTCGTGAACCAGTCTCAGCCGGGCGACCGTCCCGGCACCCCTGTTTGCACGCCTGAGCCTAGTACCCGCCTAGCCGGACGCCGGGGCCGTCGGATCAGCGCTCGTCGGCCTGACGCTGCTCCTCGAGCTTCTCGCGCAGATAGTGCGCCTTGTCGGCGCGGCGCTCCGCCGTGTGCTCCTCCTCGTCGAGGTCGGCGGCCCGGGCGCGCGCCTGCTCGGCCGCCTCCCGCTCGGCCTGGGCCGCCGCCAGCTCCTCCGGGCTCGGGTGCTCGTCGTCCATGCCGCGAGCGTATCGCCGCTGCCGATCCGAGCCGGGATCCGGCTCGAGGACGACCACGGGCAGGTTTCGGTCCGTCAGGGCCAGGTAGTCGTCGACCGGCGGGTACAGCGCGGCGAACGCGCGCCACAGCCGGTCGCGCTCGCGGCCGGTCGCCACACGTGCGACGACTGACTGGCGCGAGCCGTCGACCACGACGCTGCCGCGCCCGGCGCTCTCGAGGTTGTGCCACCAGGCCGGAACGCGGTCGGCCCCGCCGTTGGCGGCCACGACCACCAGGCCCGCGTCGTCCCGCAGGTAGACGACGGGCGTGGCGCGCGGCCGTCCCGTGCGCCGGCCGACCGTCTCGAGGACGAGGACCGGGGCGCCGAACCAGTGGTTCAGGCGCCGGCCGCCGCTGGCGCGCAGCACGCGCGCGTGCCGCCGGCCCAGGCGGCGCTGCAGCCGCTGCGTCGACGGCGTGAGGTTCGTCGCCCGGGCGAGCAACGTGGCGGGTCGCAGGCTCACCACGACCACGTGTCGCCCGCGACCGCCGCTCGGGCCGGGAACCCGTACCGCTCGGCCTCCGCCGCGATGGCCCCCGGCACGTCGGGGTGGGGGCGGTAGTACTCGTCGTGCTCGAGGACCCCGTGGTGGATGGCGATGAGCTCCCGGGCGCCGAGCGCGCGCGCCGCCGCGACGGCCTGCTCGGGCGTCATCGCCGCGGGGACGTCGGCCGCCGGGCTCATCCACGGGAAGGCGACGCGTGCACCGTTGGCCGGCAGAAAGGCCGCGTCGAACGGGCCATGGCGCTTCGCGAGCCGCCACCAGGCGCCATGCCAGACGGTGTCCCCGCCGTGGAAGATCTGCGCGGTATCGGAGGCGACGACCCACGAGACCTGTGCGTCGCCCAAACCGTCGACCGCCTCCACCGCCGTGACGGTGAACGGCCCGAGGACGGCGGACGCTCCGGGCTCGACCCGTCTGAGCGTCAGACCCGCCTCGGCCAGCTCGCGCTCCGGTCCGTCGACGCTCTCGTGGCCGGGGCCCTCGCCGGGGACGGGACAGAGCACGGGTGCGTGCGGGCGCAGCGCGCCGCCGAGCGTGGGCGGGTCGGCGTGGTCGCGGTGCAGGTGCGTGAGCAGCGCGGCGTCGAGCGGGCCCTCCGGGGCGAGCAGCTCCGGGCTGGGACCGAGCATCATCCTGACGAACGGGCCGGGGTCGCGGAACGGGTCGACGGCGAGGCGGTGCCCGTCGGCCTCGAGCTCGAGCCCGGCCCAGCCGAGCGCGCGGACGCGCATCACCGTGTGCAACTGTCGAGGAGGGACATGCAGCGAGAGTTATAGCGCACGATCGTTCGTGTTGTAAACTGGAGGGTATGCCGAGACGCACCCGAGGCGAGACCGCGCGGACGCGCACGACGATCGTCGATCGGGCGGTCAGCGTCGCCTCCACGGACGGCCTCGAGGGCCTGACCATCGGCCGGCTCGCCGAGCAGGTCGGCATGAGCAAGAGCGGGCTCATCCGGCACTTCGGCACGAAGGAGCACCTGCAGCTCGCAGCGCTCGAGGCGGCGACCGCGCGGTTCACCGGGGAGGTGTGGGACCCCGTCGCCGAGGAGCCCGGGGGCCTCGTCCGGCTGCGGGCGCTGTGCGCGTCCTGGCTGTCGTACCTGCGCCGCGGCGTCTTCCCGGGCGGGTGCTTCCTCAGCGCTGCCTCCCTCGAGTTCGACGACCGGCCCGGCCCGATCCGCGACGAGGTCGCCACCACCATGAGGCGGTGGCTCTGGCTGCTCGGCCGCGACGCCGAGCTCGCACGGGACGCTGGCGAGCTCCCGGCCGACACCGACCCGCGCCAGCTCGCCTTCGAGCTCAACGCCGCGTTCATGGGAGCCAACTGGGCGCACCGCCTCCTGCGTGACGACGCAGCCCTCGAGCGTGCGCAACGGTCGGTCGACCGCCTGCTCACGGCGGCGTAGCGGTCCGCGTCCGCGGTGGCCACGCACTCGGCGCCGGTACGGTCTGCCGCCATGGACTGGGCGGCCGAGGGCCTGCTGGACGGCCTCGAGGGCGAGGCGCGGGCCGCGCGGGCCGCGCTGCTCGACGACCTGCTCGACGCGGGCGTCGGGCTTCAGGAGCTGCGCGCGGCGGTGGCCGAGGACCGGCTCGTCCTGCTGCCCATCGAGCGGGCGCTGCTGTCGCCGCCGCGCTTCACGCTCGCCGAGGTCGCGGAACGCGCCGGCGTGCCGGCGGAGCTCGTCGAGCTGCGTCTGCGTGTGATGGGCGTGTCCGTCCCGGAGGACCCGGACGTCGCGGCGTTCGGCGACGAGGACGTCGAGGCCGCCCGGCGCGCGCTCGCCTACGTCGGCCACGGCATCGACCTCGACGACGCCGGCCGCGTCCTGCGCGTCATGTCGGGGGCCATGGCGCGGGCCGCCGAGCCCATGCGCCGCCTGTTCGCCGAGTCCTACCTGCGGGCCGGCGACTCGGAGCCGGACCTCGCCACCCGCTACCGCGAGATGGCCGAGGCGCTGATGCCGCTCGCGGCCGCCGACCTCGAGTACCTGCTGCGCCACCACCTGCGCGACTTCGCCCGCCACGACGCCGTCGGGCTCGCCGAGCGCGCGGCCGGAACCCTGCCCGAGTCCGTCGACGTCGCCGTCGCCTTCGCCGACCTCGTCGGCTTCACCCGGCTCGGCCAGGACGTCCCGGAGTCGACGCTGACCGACATCGCCGAGCGCCTCGACGTCCTCGCGGGCGAGCGCGTGCGGCGGCCGGCGCGCGTGGTCAAGACGATCGGGGACGCGGTGATGCTCGTCTCGCCGGACGCCGCGAGCCTCGTCGAGACGGTGCTCGACCTCGTGGACGCCGCCGCGGCCGACGACGATCTGCCGCCTCTGCGGGCCGGCATCGCGTGGGGCCGCGCCGTCTCGCGGCTCGGTGACTGGTTCGGCACGCCGGTCAACCTCGCCTCGCGCCTGACCGCCCGGGCCCGGTCCGAGTCCGTCCTGGTCACGCGTGAGCTGGCCGAGGCGCTCGGCGACGCGGCGACGGACTACGCGCTCTCGGAGGCCGGCGCCAAGCGGATCAAGGGGTTCGAGCAGCCGGTGCCGACGCTGCGCCTGCGCCGCGCCGGCGCGCGGTGAAGTGGCAGCGTCGCCGGCTGTCCCGAGGGTCCGCGGTCCTCGTGGTGCTGGCGTGACTGCGCTGACCGTCTCACGATGTACCTGGCCGGTACGGCGGCTGGGGAGAACGTCACCATCCTCCGGGGTGGGCTCTACGTCCTGCTGCCAGCACCTGGCCGAGCGGGCCGGCGAGGTGCTCGTCATGCACGTCGCTTCGTGGCGCAGTCGCCGTGTGGTCGCCCTGGCGACCGGAGCGCGACTGACGCTCGACGCGGGCGCGCAGCGATCGGAGCCGCAGTCGCCGTGCGGTCGCCCTGGCGACCGGAGCGCGACTGACGCTCGCCTCGGCGTGCCCCGCCGCGGCTGTCGCTCGCGTCGCGGCGGCTGAGCCGACCGCCCCCTCAGCGCACCGGGCGGGTGAGGGCGCGCACGAAGTCCTCGAGTTGCTTCGTGGTCCAGCACTCGTAGGCCTCGCAGTGGCGCTCGTAGGCCGCGATCACCGAGTCCCCGTAGTTCCAGTACAGGCGCGGCTCGGGGTTGAGCCAGAACGTGCGGCCCGCCCGCTCGGCGAGGCCGGAGAACAGGTCGGCGCGCGGATCGCGGCCGTTCGTGCGCGCGTCGCCGAGGACGATGACCGTCGCGCGCGGGTGCAGGTCCTCCTCGGTGAGCTCGATGAACTCGCGCCACACCCGGCCGTAGTCCGTGTAGCCCGACACGTCGGCGACCCCGGCGTCGGAGGAGATGGCCCGTGAGACGGCCTTGAAGTCGCGCTCGCGCTCGAAGACATCGGTGACCTCCGAGATGCGCTCGACGAACACGAAGGAGCGCATCTTGCGGAACGAGTCATGCAGGGCGTGCAGGACGCTGAGGAAGAACACGGAGGCCGACGTCACGGACGTCGAGACGTCGCAGAGGACGAAGATCTCGGGGCGCCGCGGCCGCTTCGGCCGGAAGCGCAGCTCGACGGGGACGCCCCCCGTCTGCAGCGACGCGCGCATCGTCCGGCGCACGTCGACGTGGGCGTGGCGCTGGCTGCCGCGCGCCTCGCGGCCCTGGGTCGCGAGCCGGCGCTTGAGCTGCATGACCACGCGGTGGACGGCGGCGAGGTCCTGCAGCGGGCCGGACGGCAGGGCCCGGTCGAGGTCGTTGAGCGGCCGGGAGGGCGGCAGGGCCCGGTTGCGCTCGATCTGCATGCGCTCGAGCTCGCGGCGCAGGTGGCGCTCGAAGCGGCGCACCTGCTCGCGAGACGGCGGCGGCGCCTCGGCCTCCTCCACGGCCGGCTCGCCGGGCGGCCGGCGACTGGGCTCGGTGCGCAGGCCGAGCGCCCGGCGGATGCGCTGGACGTCGACGCCGAGCACGCCCGAGCCCTGGCCCTGGCGCCCGAAGGCGGCGATCGCCAGGCGGGCGAGGTCGCGCATGGCCGACTCGTCGCCGTCGCGGATGGCCTGGGCCACCGCCTCGCGCAGGGCGTCGAAGTCGATTCCGGTGTCGCCTTCGCCCCCCTCGGCGTCCTGGTCGCCGGCGGCACCCGCGTCTCCCTGGGCGCCGTCCGCGGCGGCCTCGTCGCCGCCCTGCTCTCGAACCCCGCGCGCGAGCGCCTCGGCCTCCGCGGCGCGGAAGAAGAAGCGCTCGAAGACGAGGTCGAAGAGCTGGCGGTCCTCGGGCGACTTCGCCAACGTCGCGGCGAGCGCCCCCTTGAAGGTCTCGGGCTCGGCCCAGCCGACCTCGCCGAGCGCGGCGAAGCCGTCGAGCAGCTCGGAGGTACCGACCGCCATGCCCTCCCGGCGCAGCTCGTCGCCGAACGCGAGCAGCTGGCCGTCGAAGCGCATCGGCGAATCCCCGGGGCGCTAGGCGGCGAGTCCGAGCCGCACGCCGACGCGCTCGGCCACGACGTCGAGGTCCGTGCGGTGCTTGACGAGGATCGACATCGTCTGGCGGAAGACGTCCTCCGTGACGTCCTCGGCCCCGAGCAGCAGCAGCGCGCGGGCCCAATCGATCGACTCGGCGATGGACGGCGGCTTCTTGAGGTCGAGCTCGCGCACGAGGCCGACGACCTCGACGAGCCGCTCGGCCACCTGGGCCGAGAGCTCCGGGGCGTGCAGCCGGACGATCTCGAGCTCGTGCTCCGGCGTCGGGTAGTCGAGCCACAGGTACAGGCAGCGACGCTTGAGCGCCTCGGTGAGCTCGCGCGAGTTGTTCGAGGTCAGCAGCACCACCGGGTGCGTGCGCGCCTCGACGCGCCCGAGCTCCGGGATCGTGATCTGGAAGTCCGAGAGGAGCTCGAGCAGCATCGCCTCGAACTCCTGGTCGGTCTTGTCGATCTCGTCGATCAGCAGGACGACGGGCAGCTCGGAGCGGATGGCGCTCAACAGCGGGCGCGCGAGGAGGAACTCCTCCCCGAAGATGTCCCCCTGGACCGTGTCCCACGCCTCGCCCTCGCGCTCGGCCTGGATGCGCAGCAGCTGCTTGCGGTAGTTCCACTCGTACAGCGCCTTGGCCTCGTCGAGGCCCTCGTAGCACTGCAGTCGCACGAGCTCGCGGTCGAGGTAGCGGGAGAGCGCCTTCGCGAGCTCCGTCTTGCCGACGCCGGCCGGCCCTTCGACGAGCACCGGCTTGCCCATGCGCGTGGCGAGGTAGGCGACGAGCGCCGTGGAGCCGCCGGGCAGGTAGCCGGCCTCGCGCAGGCCCGCGGTGACCTCGTCGACGTGCGTGGGAGCGACCGCCATGTGGCGGCTGAGTCTAGGCTTCGCCGAGGTGGGGACCTCGACCGTGTTCGGCGACCTCGTCCCGACCGGGGACCCCGACCTGACGGTCTTCATCGTCCTGACGCTCCTCGGCTTCGTCGTCGGGATCGCGGGGCACGTCTATCGCTCGACGGTGACCATCGCGATCGGGATCGGCCTGATCCTCGCTGGGACGATCATCCTGCCGCTGATCGTCTTCGGCGGCGGGAGCTAAGGGGCGGGAGCTAAGGGGCCGGGCGGGGCGCGGCGCGCCCGCCTGTCGCGCAGCTCCCAGACGTCTCGCGGCCGCAGAATGCTGGGAAGGCAGGCCAGGGCGTGGTCGGTGCGCACCAGCGGAGACGGCGCGGGCTCAGGCGCTGGAACGCAGGTGGGCCGCCTGCTTCACCCGCCGCCCTTCGTCCCGCTCGGGGGTGGAGGTGGGGGCGGCGGCGGTGGAGGTGGTGGCGGCGGCTCTGCCCCGAGCCGGCGCGTCGTCGGCTCGTCCTCGTCGGCGTCCTCGCCGAGCCGGCGGGTGGGCGCGTCCTCCCATGCGGGCCGGCGGGCGAGCACGCGGGTGACCGCTCCCGGGTCCGCGGGCTCCCGCGCCCCGCCGTCCTCGCCGCCGGGCGGCGTCGGCGCGGCCTCCCACCCCGGATCCGCCGCCGGGTTCGGCGGCTCGGCCACGTGGGCCGCGCGCAGCCGCTGGCCGGCCGCGGCGAGCAGGCCGCCGACGACCATGGTCGCGAAGATGCCCCACTGCACGCCGATCGTGCCGCGCTGCACGCCGGGCTTGTCGAACAGCCGCCAGACGAGCAGGAAGACGACCCAGGCGCCCGCCACGGTGACGGCCCAGCCGTCCCCGCCGGGCAGGTGGAAGGCCCGCCGCTGCGAGCGCGCCCACAGCAGGTAGAGGACCGCGGCGGCGACGAGCAGCACCGCCGCCTCGACGAACGAGAAGACGCCGAAGGCCGTCAGGTTCCCGTGCTGGATCGTCCCGGCCCGCGGCAGGGGGAAGCTCGTCCGGTACCAGGGCAGGAACATGCAGACCAGCAGCCCGACCGCCGCGGCCCCGGCGAGGCGCTGCTCGCGGCCGAGCTCGCGCAGGGCGCTCACGCGATCGGGATGTCGCGGACGCGCTCGGCGCCGGCCTCGGCCTCGGCGCGGGCGCCGCGCTCGAGCCGGTCGAGGTAGAAGTCGATCAGCGCGCGGACCGCGAGCAGCAGCTCCCGCACCGCCTCGGCGAGCTGCGCGCTGAGCTCGTCCGGTATCGCGCCGCGCAGCGCCTCGAGCAGGGAGACGACGAGCTGCAGCTCGCTCGGCCGGGCCTCCTCGGTGGGCCGAGGCTCGTCCCCGACGGCCCAGCCGCGCGGCGGGACGTCGCCCACGCGCTCGCGGAACGCCTCGTCGGCGGCCCGGGCGCGCTCGGCCGCCTCGCGCACGAGCCGATCCGCGGCCGCGTGGGCAGCGTCGACGTGGCCGCGCAGCTGCGCGGTGGGGTCGGTCGGCGGGCCGGGGTCAGCCACCGACGGGCTCCGGGACCGGCTCGAACGTCACCACGAGCGCGCCGTCGGCGAACGCCGCCGCGGACGGCTGCATCGCCGCGAGCGAGGCGGGCAGCGCGATCGTGCGCTTGGCTCCCTCCACCCGGACGACGAGCTCGAGACCCACCTGCTTGAGGCTGACGTCACCCCTGGCGACGAAGGGCAGCTCGAGCCGCAGCTCCGCGCGCTCCCCGACCTGCGTGAGCCGCTGGGACACCGAGGCATGCAGGACGGCCTCGGGCGCCGTGCCGTCGAAGACGTCGCTTGCGAGCCGGTCGAGCTGCGCGCCGCCGAGCACCTCGTGCTCGTAGTACGGGGCCCGCAGCACGGGCACGGGCGCGAAGCCGGACTCCACGAGCTCGAGCTGCTCACGCTGCACGGCCCGCCAGGCGCCGAAGTACGTGCCGTCCACCGCGGCCGGGAAGACCCGGTTGACGACCACCGCGTCCGTGAGGTAGCCGAACAGGTTGAGGTACGTGAACGTCCGCATCGTCTCCTTGACGACCATGCGGTCCGGCGTCATCACGAGCCGCAGGGTGGTCGATTCGTGCCGGAGGATGTCGTTGAGCTCCACCAGGCTTGCGATGAGCTGCTGGACCTCGCCGAAGACCCGCTCGTCCGGGAGGGACACGTCGAGGAACGCGCGCGCCAACGGGCGCGCCGCGGCCAGCAGCTGGGTCTCGCGGCCGAGCAGCTTGCCGAGCCACCAGCGCGCGACGTCGGGGAAGGAGAGCAGGCGCAGCGTCTCCCCGGTGGGCGCGCAGTCCACGACGATCGCGTCCCACTCGCCCGAGTCCCAGTGGCGCCTGATCTGCAGGAGGCTGAAGAGCTCGTCGCCGCCGGGGGGCACCGTGAGCTCGTCGGCGGCGATCCGGTCCACGCCCCGCTCCGCGAGCAGGCCGCCGAGCCACCCCTGCACCGCGGCCCAGTTGCGCTCGAGCTCGTCCTGCGCCTGCACCTGCTGGGCGAACAGGCCGCCACCGACGTCGGTCGGCTCCCCTCCCACGCGCTGCTCGAGCACGTCGGCGAGCGAGTGCGCCGGGTCCGTCGAGAGGACGATGACGCGGGCGCCGCCGGCGGCGATGCGCCGGGCCGTCGCGGCGGCGACGGACGTCTTGCCCACCCCGCCCTTCCCCGTGTAGAGGATCGTCCTCGGCGCCATGGCTCACGGAGGACTCTACGTCAGCGCCGCGCGGGCGCGGCGACCGCGACGGCGGCGCGCACGGGACCGGCGGCGTTGCCCGCGAGGTCAGTGGCGGTGAGCGTCACCTCGTACGCACGCGTCCGCCTCGGCGGCGTCACGCGGACGGACTGCCGGCCGCGCCCGAGCATGGAGGTGCGGCTGAGCACGAGCCGGCCGCCGCGCCGCAGCTGAACCGTCACGCGCGACAGCTTCGACACCCGGAAGCGCAGCCGCCCCGGCCGGCCGGCCCGCAGGCGCTGGGCGGGCACCGACAGCCGCGGCGGTGTGCGCAGGTCGCGGCGGAAGCGCGAGGCCGCGTCGCAGTAGACCGCCGTGGTCGTCCGGTCGCAGAGCGACTGGAGGAAGCCGATCAGCACCTCGTGGTAGTTGAGGTCGGACTCGTAGGTGGCCGTGCCGCGCGAGTACAGCGACCAGGCACCCGTGTCGAAGGTCGGCACCTCCTTGCGCGCCGCGGCGTCGCCGCGGGCGAAGAGCCGCCCCGCCGTCCGGTCCTGGGCGATCTGCGCGAAGTCGTAGAGGCCGACGAGCGACTGGATGAAGCCGTTGAGGATCCGCAGCCGCGGGGCGAAGGAGTACTGGACGAAGTGCAGGCCGCCGTCGGCGCGGGTGCGAACCCCCGCGGGCGGCGCGACCTCGAAGACCCGCAGGCCGCGCCGCAGCCGCGGCAGCAGCTCGTCGCCGCGGCCGGCGCGGACCGCCGCGCGCGCCATGGCCTGCAGTCCCGTCCCCTGGGCGAGGCTCGAGACCCAGGGCGGCAGCCCGCCGTCGAAGGCGTAGTCGTACTCCCAGGCGATCCCGCCGGCGCGGTCGGCGGCGAGCGGGAGCAGCTCGTCGAGCAGCCGGGTCATCTTCACCAGCCCCGTGCGGGCCTTGAAGAGCGCGTTGAGCTTGCCGAAGTTCGCCAGCGGATGGAACTGCAGCCCGGCTCCCGGCACGTACTGCCACACGAGCTGGGAGCCGTCGAAGGAGACCCGCTGGCCCGAGGCCAGCAGCGGCCCCCTCGCCCACCACTCGCGGTTTCGCTGCAGCGTGAGGAAGAGCACCGGCACTCGCGAGGCGGTCAGCGAGCCGCGCGCGGCCAGGCCGTCGAGCGTCGCGAGCACGCCGGCGAGCTCGACGCGCCGGCGGCCGGTCAGCCGCCGCGCGAGCCGCCGGTCGCGCAGGTACTCCGCCCGATGGGCGTCACGCGTCGCGGCGTCGAGGGCGCCGGCGGCCCGCAGCCGGCGGAGCTCGCCCAGCACGGTGCGGCGGCGAGCGGCCCTCGCCGACCCGGGCCGGCGACGTTCCCCCAGGTGCGTGGCCCCGGCGGCGGCGGGGAGGCGCTCGCGGGCAGCGACGCCCGGAGCCTCGCGGCGGTCGATCCGCCCGTGCGGGCCCAGGACGGGGACGACGTCCGCGTCCGCCGCCGCGGGAACGAGCAGCAGCGCGCCGAGGAGCAGTCCGGCAAGCCGTGTGAACGGCGCGTTGAGCCTGGCCCTGGCCACGAGGACCGATGGTAGGCTCGCCGGTTCCCCATGAACCACAGGAGCTCCATCGTGCAACGCATCCTGCGTCCCCTCCTGCTGCTGGCCGCGCTGGTCGCGGTGACGGCCGGCATCGTCGCCTGCGGCGGGTCCGACGGCGGCACGGGCGGCGGCAAGAAGGCCAGCTCGGACACCGACGTCAACACGATCCTCGACCAGATGTTCAGCGGGGACCAGAAGCTCGAGAAGGGCAAGCTCTCCCTGTCGCTGAAGGGCGACGTCTCCGGAGGCTCGAGCCCCGGCGCCTTCGACGTCTCGCTCTCCGGCCCGTTCGAGACCCAGGGCACCGGCAAGCTCCCGAAGTTCGACTTCGACGTCGCCCTCTCCGGCGGCGGCCAGAACGTCAAGGCGGGCGCCGAGTCGACGGGCGAGAAGGGCTTCGTCAACTTCAACGGCCAGGACTACGCCGTCTCGGACCAGGTCTTCAAGCAGTTCCAGGACGGCTACGAGAAGTCCGCCCGGGAGAGCAAGAAGAACGGCAAGGACAAGCAGGGCCTCGCCCAGCTCGGCCTGGACCCCAAGAGCTGGCTGACGAACCCGAAGAACGCCGGCGACGGCAAGGTCGGCGACGAGGACGTGGTGCGCATCACCGGCGGCGTGAACCTCGACCGGATGCTCGACGACATCAACACAGCGCTCTCCAAGGCCGGCCAGCTCGGCGCGAGCGGGGCCAATCTCCCCTCCCAGATCACCCCGCAGCAGAAGCAGCAGGTCATGGACGCGGTCCAGGACGTCAAGGTGGAGATGGACGCGGCGAAGTCCGACTCCTCCCTGCGGCGGATGCTCGTCACGTTCAAGGCGAAGGACAAGAACAGCTCCCAGGCGGTCGACGCGACCTTCGACCTCCAGCTGACCGACGTCGGCCAGAGCCAGGACTTTCCCGAGCCGTCGAACACGAAGCCGTTCGACCAGCTGCTGCAGCAGTTCGGCGGCGGGCTCGGCGCGGGCTCGGGCTCGGGGAGCGGCTCGGGGTCGGGCTCGGGCAGCGGGTCGGGCTCCGGTGGGTCGGGCTCTTCGGGCGGCTCGGCGAGCCAGGAGGATCTGCAGAAGTACACGGACTGCCTCAAGAAGGCGGGCTCGGACACCGCGAAGGCCCAGGAGTGCGCCTCCCTGCTCGGCTGAGCGCGTAGGCCGGGGCGCCGGGGACCTAGGGTTCCCGGCGTGTCCGGCCTGCGGCGGTTCCTGCTCAGCGGCGGAGGGTGGCCGTACCTCCTGGCGCCCTTCATCCCCATCGCCGTCGCCCTGGACATCGCGGGGGCGTCGGCGACGCTCGTGTTCTCGACGTCCGCGCTCGGCGTCGTGCCGACCGCGGCGCTCATGGGGCGCGCCACGGAGGCGCTCGCGGCCCGCTCCGGGCCGGGCATCGGCGGGCTGCTCAACGTCACCTTCGGCAACGCGCCCGAGCTGATCATCGCCTTCTTCGCCCTGCGCGCCGGCTTGCAGGAGGTCGTCAAGGCGTCCCTGATCGGCTCCGTGCTCGGCAACGTCCTCCTCGTCCTCGGCGCCTCGATGCTCGCCGGCGGCCTGAAGTACCGGGTGCAGAAATTCGATCCGACCGCCGCCGGGGCCCAGGCCGGCATGCTGCTGCTCGCGTCCGCGGCACTCGTGCTGCCGGCGATCTTCCAGCTCGTGTCGGGCGGCGGCCTGCCCTCGCCGACTGCGGAGTCCAAGGAGTTCGGGGGCGACCTGGAGGCGATCTCGGTGATCGTGTCCGTCATCCTGCTGGCCACGTACGCGGCCGGTCTGATCTTCTCCCTGGGCACCCACAAGGATCTCTTCAACCCCGGGCACGGCAGGGAGGAGGGCGAGGCCGTGGCGGGGACCTGGTCGGTCAAGCGCTCCGTGGGCCTGCTGGCCATCGCCGGCGTGGCCGTCGGGCTCATGTCGGAGATCCTCGTCGGCTCGATCGAGGAGGCCGCCTCCAGCGTCGGCCTGTCGCCGTTCTTCGTCGGCCTCGTCGTCGTCGCCATCGTCGGCAACGCCGCCGAGCACTGGGTCGCCGTGTCCGTCGCCGTGCGGGACAAGATGGACCTCTCGATGAACATCGCGATCGGCTCCGGCGCGCAGATCGCGCTCTTCGTCGCGCCCGTGCTCGTCCTGCTGAGCTTCGTCGTCGGTCCGTTCCCGATGGCGCTCGTGTTCAACGGCTTCGAGGTGGCCAGCGTCCTGCTCGCGGTCCTCATCGCCATCCACGTCACCGGCGACGGGGAGTCGACGTGGTTCGAGGGCTTCCAGCTGCTCGCGGTCTACGTCGTGCTCGGCGCGACGTTCCTGTTCGTCTGAGGCTCCGCGTGCGCGCCTTCCGCGCCTGATGCAGTAGGGCTGTGACACATGGATGTCTATCCCTCACTCACGTACGGCGACCTCGAGGCCGCCGTCGAGCAGCTCGAGGCGGCCTTCGACCTTCAGGTCGAGGACCGCATCCTCGACGACGCGGGGACCCTGCGCGCTTGCACCGTGCGCTACGGCGACGGTCGCGTGCTGCTGCAGCCCGACCTGCCCGAGGAGCTGCACGGCACCCACGTCGGGCAGGGATGGGTGTACGTGGCCGTCCACGATGCCGACGCCCACTGGCGCCGGGCGCTTGCTGCCGGCGCCGAGGTCCTCAACGAGCCCCACGACGCCTTCGACGGCGCCCAGCGCGGCTACAGCGCTCGCGACCGCGAAGGCAACCTTTGGAGCTTCGGCACCGACCGCCCGGGCGGCTGATCAGTCGCGGATGACGCCATAGCGCAGGTGCGTAGCGTTCGGGCTCTGGACGCTGTCGAGCTGCTCCAGGCGCACGGGGCGGCCGCCGAGATCGTCGACCAGGCGCGTGCCGGCGCCGAGCAGCACAGGCACGAGGTGGACGTGCACCTCGTCGACTCGACCCGCCCGCAGCAGCTGCGCACCGACGCTGGAGCTGAACACGTCCACGTCCTTGTCGCCCGCCACGTCCAGAGCCTGGTCGAGCGCTTCCTCGGCTGAGCCTACGAACGTGTAGACCCCGCCCTCCGGCACGTCGTCGGGCACGGAGTGCGACACGATGAAGGTCGGCGTGCGCAGCTCGTCGCCCGGGCCGTCGGCCTGCCACCACTCGATGGAGCGGTCGTAGGTGCGCCGACCGGCCAGGCTCGCGCCGACGCCGGCCTGGCTCTCGGCCAGCAGGCGCTTGCTCACGGTGTCGGCCGACCAGTGATGATGCAGGATCTGGCCGCCCGGCCCCATCGGTTCCACGAGGGTCGGATCGGAGGCGGTGGTGTAGCCGTCGAGGGACGCGCTGATCTCGAAGCGCACGGTGCTCATGCCTGCTCCTGTCGCGTCGTGCCTCGCTCGCGCTTCGGGCTCGCGAGGCCGGTAGGGGGGATGTTGTGGTTGAGGTGCAAGACGTTCTCGGGGTCGTAGGCGTCCTTGACCGTGATCAGGCGCGCGCGCTTGGCCTCGGGGTACGCGCGGCGGACGCCCGTCGCGCCTTCGTCGCTGAGGGCGTTGACGTAGGCGCCGGTGGCGAACGGCTCCAGCTTGGCGGCCGTCTGTCGCGCGGCTTCGATGCGCGGCCCGTCCTCGTCGGGATGGATCCACTTGGTGGCGGCGACGTACTCGAAGCGTGTGTGGCGATGACCGAACGCCGTGGCGTCGTCGTCGACGTCGGCGATCGCGCCGCCGTAGGCCTGCAGGCTGACGTCGGGCAGGGTGGTGTCGGCCGGGTCTCGGTCCAGGAGCGCCTCGATGGCGCCGTCGGACAGGTCGGCGAGGTAGTGGCCCTTCCAGTAGCGACGGTGCCGGTGGCCCTGGATGGTGTCGTCGCGGGTCTGCAGCGCCCGGTAGGAGAGGTCGCGCACCGCCTCGTCTTGCGGTGTGCCGACGGAGCGCAGCGCCCCCAGCAGGTCCCGGCCCGCGGGCGGGTCGCCGACCCACACGTAGCCGAGGGTGGCGGCGTCGCGGGAGATGGTTGCGGTCAGGGTGGCCCGGCGCGGGGCCTGCTCGGCGAGGTCGCGCCAGCCGCGCAGCGCTTCGGCGGCGCGATCGAGCGGGAACGTCAGGTCCGCGACCAGCGCTCGGGTGCCGACGGCGTGGAGCCGGAACTCGAACTCGACCACGATGCCGAAGTTGCCGCCACCCCCGCGCAGGCCCCAGAACAGGTCGGAGTGCTCGTCGGCGGACGCCCGGACGACGTCGCCGTCCGCGGTGACGACGGTGTAGGAGACGACGTTGTCGCAGGCGAGGCCGTGCTGGCGCGCCAGCCAGCCCATGCCGCCGCCGAGTGTCAGACCGCCGACGCCGGTGTGCGAGACGTTGCCCGCCGTGGTGGCCAGGCCGAACGCCTGGGACGCCTCGTCCAGGGCTCCGAGCCTCGCGCCGCCCTGCACCCGGGCACGTCGCGCGAGGGGATCGACACTGACGCCGTCCAGCCGGGTGAGGTCGATCATGAGCCCGCCGTGCGGAACGGCGAGGCCGGCGATGTTGTGGCCGCCGCAGCGCACGCCGACCTCCAGCTCGCGCTCACGGGCCGTGCGCACCGCGGTGACGACGTCATCGATCGAGGCGCACCTGACGATGAGCGCGGGGCGGTGGTCGATCATCGCGTTCCAGACCGACCGCGCGGCGTCGTATCCAGGGGTGCCGGGGGCGAGCAGCTGACCGGCGAGGCGCGAACCGCGAGCGTTTCTGGCGGGAGCTTCGGGCGCGGTGGTCATGACGTGGAGGCTTCCAGGAATCGGTCCACTTGATAAGGTCCGTTCTTACGGTGTCCTTGAGGACCAATTTGTCACCGGTGTCGGAGCTGGTCATCGACTTGGACCGCGACGGCGGGGCCGCGCTGCACCGTCAGATCGAGGCGTCGATCCGCGCGCGCATCCGCTCGGGGGGCCTGCCGGCCGGCATCGCGCTGCCGCCGACCCGCGCGTTGGCGGCTGAGCTGGATGTCTCGCGCGGGGTCGTCGTCGAGGCCTATGCGCAGCTCGTGGCCGAGGGGTACCTGACCAGCCGCAGCGGCGGCTACACGCAGGTGGCGCCCGGGGCGACCGCCGCACGGCCGGCGGCCGTGCAGCGGCCGGCCGGGTCGCCGCCGTCCGACCCCGTCGTCGACTTCGGCTACGGTCGCGGCAACCCCCAGGCCTTCCCGCGGGCCGCCTGGCTGCGCTCGGTGCGCCGCGTCCTCACCGAGGCCGCCGACGAGCGTCTCGGCTACCTCGACGGCCGCGGCGCGGTGGAGCTGCGCTCGGAGCTTGCCGCCTACCTCAACCGCGTGCGCGGGACGGATGCCGACCCCGATTCGATCGTCGTCACCAACGGCTACGCGCAGGCGGCGTCGCTGCTGATGGGTGTGCTGGCCGGCCGTGGCGCCACGACGCTGGCCGTGGAAGACCCGTCCTCCATCGACGACGCCCGTCCGATCGCGCAGGCGCTGGGCATAGACGTGGTCGGCGTGCCGGTGGGCGACGACGGGGTGCGGGTGGACGCCCTGGCGAAGCTGGACGCCGACGTCCTCGTCCTCACCCCTTCGCACCAGTGGCCGACCGGGGGCGTGCTCTCCCCCGAGGCGCGCGCTGCGGTGCTCGCGTGGGCGCAAGAGACGGGGGCGCTGGTTCTCGAGGACGACTATGACGCCGAGTACCGCTACGACCGCGCCCCGGTCGGCGCCATCCAGGGACTCGACCCGGACCGGGTCGCATACGCGGGAACCGCGAGCAAGACCCTGGCCCCGGGATTCCGGCTCGGCTGGCTCGTCCTGCCGCAGGAGCTCGTGGAACCGGTCGCCGAGGCCAAGCTGCTCGCCGACCGGGGTTCGCCCATCCTGGACCAGCTGACGTTCGCCGACTTCCTCTCCCGAGGCGAGTTCGATCGCCATCTGCGACGCATGCGCCCCGTCTATCGCTCCCGGCGCGACGCGCTCATGGCCGCGCTGGCCCGGCATCTGCCTGAGTTCGAGCCGGCCGGAATCGCGGCCGGGCTGCATCTCGTCGCGTGGCTGCCCGAGAGTCTCGAGGAGACGTCGGTGGTCGCGGCGGCCGCCTCCGAAGGAGTCGGCGTCGCGGCCGTCTCACCCTTCCGGCTCTCGCCGGCGCCACGCGGCGGACTCATCTTCGGCTACTCGAATCTCGACGAGCGGGCGATCGAGGATGGCATCAGACGCCTGGCTCGGGCCATCTCGGCGCGCGAGACCGCGAGGACGGCAGCATCGAGTCGGCAGCCTGCCGGAGCGCAACGGGCCTGGACATCGCACGCCGAGGACGTTGAGCGCCCCACGGAGCGGCGCTCGCACCCGACGTAGGCTTCCCGTCATGCTGCTCGGGCGAGTGGCGGAGCGCGACCGCCTCGAAGGTCTGCTCGCGCGGGCGCGGGCGGGGACCAGCGGCGTGCTCGTCGTCCGGGGCGAGCCGGGGATCGGCAAGACCGCCCTGCTCGACCACGTGGCCGGCAGCGTCTCCGCGAGCGCGCGGATCCTGCGGGCCCGCGGCGTCGAATCCGAGCTCGAGCTCGCCTTCGCGGGGCTCCACGAGCTCCTGGCACCCGTCCTGGGCGAGCTGGGCCGCGTGCCGGCCCGGCAGGCGGCCGCGCTGCGTGCGGCGCTCGGCCTCGAAGCCGCGGACGCCGCGGAGCGCCACCTCGTCGGCGCCGCGACCCTGGCGCTGCTCGGCGCGCTGGCCGAGGAGCGTCCCGTCCTCGTCCTCGTCGACGACGTCCAGTGGTTCGACGCGCCGTCGGCCGGCGCCGTCGCCTTCGCCGCCCGACGGCTGCTGGCCGACGCCGTGACGGTCGTGCTCACCCTGCGCGCCGGGGAGACCTCGCCCGTCGGCGCCGTCGGCTTCGACGAGCTGACGCTCGATGGCCTCACGGCCGCCGACGCCCGCGCGCTGCTCGAGGCGCACGCCGGGCACCCGGTGTCGGAGGGAACCGCCGGCTGGCTGCACGCGGCCACGGGCGGCAACCCGCTCGCGCTCGTCGAGCTCGCCCGCGACGTCCCCCGGCTGCCGCCCGGGCCGGTCACCGACCACGCGCCGGTCGGCCCGCGGCTCGAGCGCGCGCTCGGACGCCGGCTGGACGGGCTGCCGCCCGCCGCGCGCCCCGCCCTGCTCGCCGCCGCCGTCGCCGACACGGAGGACGCCGCGCCCCTGTTGGCCGCCGCCGCGGAGCTCGGCGGCACGCTGGCCGCCCTCGAGGCGGCGGAGGCGCAGGAGCTCGTCACGCTCGGGGCCGGTCGGGTGGCGTTCCGCCACCCGCTCGTGCGCTCCGTCGTCCTCGCCCGCGCCGGCGGGCCGGAGCGGCGCGCGGCGCACCGCGCCTACGCCGCCGCGCTCGGCCCGGAGGGCGACGCGCCCGCAAGTCCGGTGGGCGGCGGCGCGCTCGCCCTCCGCGACCGTCGCGCGTGGCACGCCGCCGCCGGCGCGGTCGAGCCCGCCGAGGCGGTCGCGGGCGGGCTGGCCGCCACGGCGACCCGGGCCGCTGCACGCGGCGGGCACGCCGCCGCCACGGCCGCGTTCGAGCACGCGGCGCGGCTGACCCCGGAGCCGGCCCGGCGCGCCGAGCGGCTGCGGTGCGCGGCCGACGCAGCGTGGCTCGGCGGCGACGCGCCCCGGGCGCTGGCCCTGCTGAAGGAGGCCGCAGCGCTTCCCGCCTCCGCCGTCGCGGCCGCTGCGGCCGCTCACCTGCGCGGCCGCGTGCTCGCGCGCCACGGCCCCGTGCCGCTGGCGGTCGCCGTGCTGCGCGACGGCGCCGAGCGGATCGCCCCCCAGGCGCCCGCGCAGGCGAGCGAGATGCTCGCCGAGGCCGCATACGCGGCGGCGTACACGAGCGCCGGGGACGAGATGTTCCGGCTCGCCGGCCGCGCCGTCGGCCTCGCCCCGGCGGGCGACGCCCGGGCGCGCTGCCTGGCCGCGCTCGCGTTCGGAGCCGCCCTGGTGCTGCGCGGCGACGCCGAGGCCGCGGGCTGGCTGCGGCAGGCTGCCGCTCTGATCGACGTGACGCCCGCGCTGCGCGACGACGTGCACGTCGCGGCGCTGCTCGGGGTCCCGGCCACCTTCCTGCGCGCCGAGCCCGCGGCGTACGGGCCCCTGGCGCACGCGGTCATGCGCGCCCGCGAGCGAGGCGCCGTCGGCGTGCTCCCGTTCGCGCTGTTCTTCGTCGGGGCCGGCGCGCTCGGCAGCTCGCGCTGGACGGAGGCGGCGGCGAGCTTCGCGGAGGCGGTGCGGCTCGCGGAGGAGGCCGGCCTACCCGTGGACGCGGCCGCCTCGCGCGCGGGGCTCGCCCGCCTGGAGGCGCGCCGCGGGGCCGGCGCCGCGGAGGCGCACGCTCGGGCGGCCCTCGCGCAGGCGCAGGCCCTCGGCATGCCGCTGTTCGAGGCGTGGGCGATGCACGCCGAGGGTGACCTCGCGTGGGGGCGGGACGACCTCGAGGGCGCGGTCGCCGCCTTCGAGGCGAAGCTCCGCGTGCTCGAGCAGGCCCGGCTCGGCGATCCCGACCTCTCGCCGGCGCCCGAGCTCGTCGAGGCGCACGTGCGGCTCGGCCGAGAGGGGGCGGCGCGGGAGCTCGCGGAGCGCGCGGTCGCCGCCGCCGAGGCCAAGGGCCGCCCGTGGGCGCTCGCCCGCGCCCGGCGCGCCGAGGGCCTGGTGGTCGCCGACGACGAGGCGGCGCTCGATCGCTTCTCCGCCGCCCTCGCGCTGCACGGTCAGGAGCCGGACGGGTTCGAGTCCGCGCGCACCGAGCTGTGTCTCGGCGAGCGCCTGCGCCGCGCGGGGCGCCGTGCGGAGGGGCGCGCGCCGCTGCGATCCGCGCTCGACGGCTTCGAGGCGCTCGGCGCCGCACCCTGGGCCGAGCGGGCCGCCGCTGAGCTCAGGGCGACCGGCGAGACCGTCCGCCGGCGCGATCCGAGCACGCTCGACGAGCTGACGCCGCAGGAGCTGCGCATCGCGGTGATGCTGTCGGAGGGCGCGACGACCCGTCAGGCCGCGGCGGCGCTCTACCTCAGCCCGAAGACCGTCGAGTACCACCTGCGTCACGTGTACCTCAAGCTCGGCGTGCACTCGCGCGCCGCGCTGGCCGAGGTGATGGCCGGTCAGAGCAGCTCGGCGATGAGCGCCGCCGCGCGCTCCGCGCCGCCCGTCTCGACGGGGCGGTAGTCGACCTCGCGCCCGATCTCCTCGGCGATCGCCTGCGCGATGACGTCCGGCGTCGCGGTCTCGAAATCCATGCGGCGCCCGGCGCCGTAGCGCTCGAGCCGGTGGTGCACATGGAAGTGCTGCTCGAAGTGGTGGCGCAGCGGGAAGTACAGGAACGGTCGCCGGTTGGCGGTGAGCTCCATGGCCGTGGTCAGGCCGCCCTGGACGACCGCGAGGTCGCAGGCGGCGAGGTGCCGGTAGAGGTCGGGGACGTAGGCGCGGACCTCGAGCCCGTCGTGGCGCGGCAGCGACGCCGGGTCGATGCGCGGGCCCGCCACGACGACCATGCGCAGCCCGTCCACCCGCCGGGTGGCCTCGGGGAAGGCGCGCATCACCCGCTCCAACAGCGATCGGCCCACCCCGGAGCCGCCCACGGTGACGAGGCAGACCTGCTCGTCCGGCCCGTACCCGAGCTCGGCGCGCAGCTTCTCGCGATCGGCGAGCGGAGCCGGATCGAACCCGGTGACGTAGCCGGCGAAGTCGTAGTGCGCGCCGGTCCAGTCGGCGATGGCGGGCAGGCCGGGACCGAAGGTCTCCGCCACGACGTCCTCCGGGTCGCCGACGAAGATCGCCCGGTCGCGCACGCGCGGGAAGCGCTCGATCTGCTCGAGCATCTCGGCGTTGTGGTCGGCGGTCAGACCGGCCTCGGGCTCGCCGCCGTCGGGCATCGGCAGCCACCCGACGAAGTCGGTGAGCCACGCGTAGGCGGCCCGCTTGACCTCGGGGTTCTCGTGCAGGTAGTAGTCGATCTCCCAGCCCTCGTCGGCGATCCACAGGTCGTAGGGCTGCTCGCGCACGAGGTCGTCGAAGACCATGAAGTTGGCCACGAGGATCTCGTCCATCCTGCGCCAGGCGCCGAAGCAGTGCAGGTCGTGCTCGGCGGACTCGGACTCGATGTGGTGGGATTCGTTGGCCAGGTGCCGGCTGGCCGGGTGCACGTGCTCACCGGCGGCCTGAAGCGCCGCGGTCACGGGATGCTGCGCGAGCCAGTCGATCTCGAGGTCGGGGTGCAGCCGCCGCAGCTCACGGGCGACGGCGACGTCGCGCCGGGCGTGGCCGAGCCCGATCGGCGAGGACAGATACAGCGCCCGCTTGCCCCGCTTGCCGGCCCGCGTCCAGGTCCTCGTCGCCGGCGGGGGCGCGACGAACTCGCGGATCAGCCGGTTGACGCGCACCGGGTCGCGGGCGTGCGGGCAGTGCCCGGAGCCCTCCAGCGCGACGAGCGAGCCCCCGATCTCCTCGGCGACCCGCTCCCCGACGACGTACGGCCGGACCGCGTCGTCGGTGCCGTGGATCACGAGCACGGGGCAGACGACTCGGCGGCAGAGGCGCGCGAAGGCCTCCGGGTCGTGCAGCTCCCGCCCGAGGACGGTGAGCGCGAGGGTCTCGGGCGTCGTCTCCAGGGCCCAGCCGACGCAGTCCTCGATCTGCTTCGTCGAGTGCGGCTCGGTGAACGCCTGCCCGAAGAAGAACTCGAGGAACTCGCGGTAGTGGTCGAGCCAGAAGTGGCGGTTGTACATGCCCCAGTCCTCGTGGGTCTCGCGCTGCTCGTCGAAGGGCCGGGTGACGTGGGCGGCGTCGAGCACGAACGGCGCGGCGGGCGCGATGAAGACCGCGCCCGCGACCCGCTCCGGGTGCTCGGCGGCCAGCAGCGTCCCCCACAGGACCCCGGCCGACAGCGCGACCAGGACGGCGCGCGCCGTCCCCGTCGCGTCCATGACGGCGAGCGCGTCGGCGGCGATCTCGCGCTCGGCGTAGGCCTCGGCGGTGCCCGGCCGGTCGGAGCCGCCGTTGCCGCGCCCGTCGAAGGTCACCACCCGCGCGTGGCGGGCCAGATACGGGATCTGGCCCTTCCAGTGGCGCGAGTGGACGATCGACCAGGTCGGCAGCAGCAGCACCGTCGGGTCGCCCGAGCCGTAGACCTCGTAGGCCACGCGCACCCCGTCGCGCTCGACGTGGCCGGTCTCGTCCGGATAGAGGGCGCGGGTCTGCTCGTCGTGCATGCCGAGGGGGATCGTCTCAGGGACGTGCCTCGAGCACGAGGTTGAACGGCGTCTCCGCCGCACGGCGCACGCGGGTGAAGCCGGCGGACTCGAGCACCTCGGTCAGCCGCGCCTCGCCGGCCTGGGCCCCGAGCGCGAGGCCGACGTCCTGGGAGAGCGAGCTCGGCGTGCACAGCAGCGTCGAGAACGCGTAGTAGGCGCGCCCGACCGGGTTGAGGTTCTCCTGCACGCTGTCGCCGGCGCGCGGCTCGACGATCATCCACGCGCCGTCGGGCGCGAGGGCGGCGCGCACGTGCCGCGCCGCGCCGGCCGGGTCGCCCATGTCGTGCAGGCAGTCGAAGCTCGTGACGAGGTCGTAGCCCTCGGGCGCCAGGGCGTCCGCGGGGGCGACGGTGAACGAGGTGCGGTCCGCGACGCCGGCCTCGGCGGCCAGCCGGCGGGCCTCCTCGATCGAGCCGGCGTGGGCGTCGGACCCGTCCACGGTCGCGTTCGGGTATCCCTGCGCGATGAGGATCGACGAGACGCCGTGGCCGCAGCCGACGTCGGCCACGCGGCCGCCGCGGGTGAGGCGCTCGTGCACGCCGTCGAGGGCGGGGATCCAGGCCCCGACGACGTTCGCGCGGTAGCCGGGCTCGAAGAAGCGCCGGCAGCCCTCGAAGACGTCGTGCGTGTGCTCGTGCCAGCCGTAGCCGGTGCCCGTGGCGAACGCCTCGGCGATGTCGTCGCGCGCGTCGGCCGAGCCGAGCGCGAGCCGGAACCCGCCGGCCACGAACGCCGGGCTGTCGGGGTGGGCGAACATCATCGCCTGCTCGGTCGACATCGAGTAGCGCTCGCCGGCCGCCTCGTAGTCGACCCAGCCGCTGGCGGCCTGGGCGTTGAGCCACTCGCGGACGTAGCGCTCGGCGGTGCCGGTGCGCCGGGCGAGCTCGGAGGAACTCAGCGGGCCGGCGTCGGCCAGCTCGCGGTAGAGGCCCAGGCGGTCGCCGATGACGACCAGCGCGGCGTTGACGGTGGCGCCGAACTCGACGACGGCCTGACCGAGCAGCTCGTTCAGGCGGTCCTCGTCGAGGGGCGGGGACGCGGTGGTGGTGGACATGGCGCGAAGCTACGGGGGGTCCGCGGCGCTCGCCTCAGGGGGGCCACCTAGTGCCGTGCGCCGGCGGCGCTGGGCACCTCCGGCGCGACGTGACACGATCTCGCGGGTGACCAGCAGTCCCGCCGCGGCGCAGCACCTGCACGACCTGGCGCGGCTGCGCCGCGTCCGCGACCGGATCGACCGCGAGTACGTCCAGCCGCTGGACGTCGAGGCGCTCGCCCGCGACGCGCACATGTCGGCCGGCCACTTCAGCCGCGAGTTCCGCCGCGCCTACGGCGAGTCGCCGTACGGCTATCTGATGACCCGGCGCATCGAGCGCGCGATGGCGCTGCTGCGTCGCGGCGACCTCAGCGTCACCGAGGTCTGCTTCGCGGTCGGCTGCTCGTCGCTGGGCACCTTCAGCAGCCGCTTCACCGAACTGGTCGGGATGCCGCCGAGCGCCTACCGGCGCCACGAGGCGGACGCGACCGCGGGGCTGTTGTCGTGCGTGGCCAAGCAGGTGACCAGACCGGTCAGGAATCGAGAAGCGCGGACCCCGAGCCGCACGTAGCGTGACGGCCATGGACATCACCATCCACTCCAGCATGCTCCCGCACGACGACCCGGACACCGCCCTGGCCTTCTATCGCGACACCCTCGGCTTCGAGGTCCGCAACGACGTCGAGCACGGCGGGATGCACTGGATCACCGTCGGTCCCGCCGAGCAGCCCGGCACGTCGATCGTGCTGCACCCGGCGGGCGTCATGCCCGGGATCACCGACGACGAGCGCGACGTCATCGCCGCGATGATGGCCAAGGGCACCTACGCCATGATCAACCTGGCCACGCCCGACCTCGACGGCACCTTCGAGCGGGTGCAGGCCGGCGGCGCCGAGGTCGTCCAGGAGCCGACCGAGCAGCCGTACGGCGTGCGCGACTGCGCCGTCCGCGATCCCGCGGGCAACCTGATCCGCATCAACGAGCTGCGCTGAGCATGGCCACGACGACGGACACGCGGTCGCCTGCGCCGCACGCGGCCGACCGCCACGACCGGCTCCGCGTCCAGGGCGCGCGCGTGAACAACCTCAAGGACGTCAGCGTCGAGCTCCCGAAGCGCCGGTTGACGGCGATCACCGGCGTCTCGGGCTCGGGCAAGAGCTCGCTGGTGTTCGGCACGATCGCGGCGGAGTCGCAGCGACTGATCAACGAGACCTACAGCGCGTTCGTCCAAGGGTTCATGCCGACGCTGGCCAGGCCCGAGGTCGACGTACTGGACGGACTGACGACGGCGATCATCGTCGACCAGGAGCGGATGGGCACCGACCCGCGCTCCACGGTCGGCACCGCCACCGACGCGAACGCGATGCTCCGCATCCTGTTCAGCCGGCTGGGGAAGCCGCACATCGGCCCACCCCAGGCGTTCTCCTTCAACGTCGCCTCGATCAGCGGCGCCGGCGCGGTCACGCTCGAGCGCGGCGGCCGGACGACGAAGGAGCGGCGAAGCTTCAGCATCCTCGGCGGCATGTGTGCGCGCTGCGAGGGCCGGGGCGCGGTCAACGACATCGACCTCACGCAGCTCTACGACGACAGCTTGTCGCTCAACGAGGGAGCCCTCACGATCCCGGGCTACAGCATGGACGGCTGGTACGGCCGGATCTTCACCGGTTGCGGCTACTTCGACCCGGACACGCCGATCGAGAAGTTCACCGAGCGGGAGCTCGACGCCCTGCTGTACAAGGAGCCGACCAAGATCAAGGTCGAGGGCGTCAACCTGACCTACGAGGGCCTGGTCCCGAGGATCCAGAAGTCGATGCTCTCCAAGGACGTCGACTCGCTGCAGCCGCACGTCCGCGCCTTCGTGGAGCGGGCCGTGACCTTCACCACCTGCCCCGTGTGCGACGGCACCCGGCTCAGCCACCAGGCGCGGTCGTCGAAGATCGAGAAGCTCAACATCGCCGACGCCTGCGCGATGCAGATCAGCGACCTCGCCGAGTGGGTGCGCGGACTGGACGAGCCATCGGTGGCACCGCTGCTCGCGTCACTCGAGCACACCCTGCAGTCGTTCGTCGAGATCGGGCTGGGCTACCTCAGCCTCGACCGCCCGTCGGGCACGCTCTCGGGCGGTGAGGCGCAGCGCACCAAGATGATCCGCCACCTCGGGTCCTCCCTCACCGACGTCACCTACGTCTTCGACGAGCCGACGATCGGGCTGCACCCGCACGACATCGAGCGGATGAACGACCTGCTGCTGCAGCTGCGGGACAAGGGCAACACCGTGCTCGTCGTCGAGCACAAGCCGGAGGCGATCGGCATCGCCGACCACGTCGTCGACCTCGGCCCGAAGGCCGGCGGCGAGGGCGGCGAGGTGGTCTTCGAGGGCACCGTCGAGGGGCTGCGGGCCAGCGACACCATCACCGGCCGCCACCTCGACGACCGGGCCGCCCTCAAGGAGGAGGTACGGGCACCGTCGGGTGTGCTGGAGGTCCGCGGCGCAAGCACCCACAACCTGCGGGAGGGCGACGTCCACCTCCCACTCGGCGTGCTCTGCGTCATCACCGGGGTGGCGGGCTCGGGCAAGAGCTCGCTGATCCACGGCTCGGTGTCCGACCGGGACGGGGTGGTGCCGGTCGACCAGGGCTCGATCCGCGGCTCGCGACGGAGCAACCCGGCGACGTACACCGGGCTGCTCGACCCGATCCGCAAGGCGTTCGCGAAGGCCAACGGCGTGAAGCCGGCGCTCTTCAGCGCCAACTCCGAGGGCGCCTGCCCCAACTGCAACGGTGCCGGCGTCATCTACACCGACCTGGCGATGATGGCCGGCGTGGCCACCGTCTGCGAGGCGTGCGAGGGCAAGCGGTTCCAGGCCGAGGTGCTCGACTACACCTTCGGCGGCAAGGACATCAGCGAGGTGCTCGCGATGCCGGTGACCGAGGCCGAGGCGTTCTTCGGCGCCGGCGAGGCGCGCACGCCCGCGGCACACAAGATCCTCGACCGGCTCGCCGACGTCGGGCTCGGCTACCTCAGCCTCGGCCAGCCGCTCACCACGCTGTCCGGCGGGGAGCGCCAGCGGCTCAAGCTGGCCACCCGCATGGCCGAGCCCGGCGGCGTCTACGTCCTCGACGAGCCGAACAACGGCCTCCACCTCGCGGACGTCCATGAGCTGCTCGGCCTGCTGGACCGGCTCGTCGACTCCGGCAAGTCGGTCGTCGTCATCGAGCATCACCAGGCGGTCATGGCGCACGCCGACTGGATCGTCGACCTCGGCCCCGGCGCCGGCCACGACGGCGGCCGGATCGTCTTCGAGGGCACACCCGCCGACCTCGTCGGCGCTCGCTCCACGCGCACCGGTGAGCACCTCGCGGCCTACGTCGGCAGCTAGCCCTCGAGCTCGCGCACGCGCCGCTCGACCTCGGCCTCGACGTCGAGCGGCGGCTCGCCGCGGCGCATCCGCCGGTGGTTGCGGGCCACGACCAGGTCGCGGACCTCGGCGCGAACGCCCGCGTCGACCACGGGCGCGGTGAGCCGCGCGAGCTCGGCCTCCACGTCGACGACCTCCCGCCCAGCCGCGGCGCGGCGCGCGTTGCGCGCCTCGAGCATCTGGCGGATCTCGGCGTCGCGCTCCGCCAGGCCGGCCGCCGAGCCGGTCGGCGGGCCGCCGGAGGCCCCGTCCTCCTCGAACAGGCCGCCCTTGCCGATCTCGTCGTAGGCGTTGGCCGACAGCGCGAGGGAGACGAGCGCGCCGACGACGCCCACCGCGACCGCGCCGAAGAGGACGTAGGCGAAGGCGTCCTGCATGCTCAGACAGTGTGCCGGACGGGCTGCCGCCCCGGGGGACGGGAGGGGGTATCCTGCTGTCCAGCATCGTTGACTGACCAGTCAATCGTCCCCGGGCCGACCGCGTCGCCGGGCTGATCAAGGAGCCACCAGTGGTCGATTTCACGCTGACCGACGAGCAGAAGGCGTTGCGCGAGATGGCGCACGACTTCGCCGCCAAGGAGATGCGCCCCAAGGCCTGGGAGTTCGACAAGGACGGCACCTGGCCGCAGGAGATCCTCGAGAAGGGCTGGGAGCTCGGCCTCATGAACGCCCACATGCCCGAGGAGTACGGCGGGCCGGGAGCGTCCTTCTTCGAGGGCGCGCTGATCGCGGAGGAGATCGGCTGGGGCTGCTCGGGCATCGGCACGTCGCTCACCGCCAACGGCCTCGCCCTGGCGCCGCTCGTGCTCGGCGGCTCGGAGGAGCTCAAGCAGAAGGTCCTGCCGCAGTTCTCCGAGGCACCGCTGCTCGCGTCCTTCTGCCTCACGGAGCCCGACGCCGGCTCGGACGTCTCCGGGATGCGCACGACGGCGGTCCGCAAGGGCGACACGTACGTCCTCAACGGCTCCAAGTGCTTCATCACCAACGGCCAGTACGCCGACTGGTACACGGTCTACGCCAAGACGGACAAGGAGGCCGGCCACCGCGGCATCTCCGCCTTCATGGTCCCCCGCGACGACACCGTCACCGTGGACAAGAAGGAGGACAAGATGGGCCAGCGGGCGTCCAACACCGCGACCATCACCTTCAACGAGACCGAGATCCCCGCCCAGCACCTCATCGGCGAGGAGAACCACGGCTTCAAACTCGCGATGATGACCCTCGACCGCACGCGTCCGGGCGTGGCGGCGCTGGCCACGGGCATCGCCCGGGCGGCGCTCGAGTTCGCCACGGACTACTCCAAGCAGCGCGTCCAGTTCGGCGTGCCGATCGCCATGCACCAGGGGATCCAGTTCATGATCGCCGACATGGCGACCAAGGTGCACCTCTCGCGCCTGGCCATGTGGATGTCCGCCGTCCTGCTGGACTCCGGCGCGCGCAACACGATCGAGTCCTCGCACGCGAAGCGCTTCGCGGCCGACTCCGCGATGGAGGTGACCACGGACGCCGTGCAGGTCTACGGTGGCTACGGGTTCATGAAGGAGTATCCCGTCGAGAAGCTCATGCGCGACGCGAAGATCATGCAGCTCTACGAGGGCACCGCCCAGATCCAGCGCCTCGTCATCGCACGCGAGACGCTGCTGCCGCGCCGCCTCGAGGAGCCCGCCGCCGCGTAGCCGGCCGTCGCCGCGCGGGTGCTCCGGCATGCCCTCCGCCTCGGATCGTTCCCTGCTGGAGGAGGTCCGGGACGCCGCGCGCGGCGCCGGGTCCCAGGACCCGCTCGTCGGCGACCTCCGCAAGGGGGGACTGCTGCCGCTGCTCGTCCTGCACTTCGCGGCCGTCGCGCCGTGCTACGGCTCCGAGCTGCGCGAGCGGGTGGCGGCGCTGACCTCCGGCGCCGTGCAGGTCAACCCGAACACGCTGTATCCGCTGCTGCGCCGCCTCGAGACCCGCGGCCTGCTCGCGGGCGACCCGGCGGCGCCGGCGGGTCGCGGGCGCCGCTACTACTCGACGACGGCCGCGGGGCGGGCCGAGCGCGACCGCCTGATCGAGGAGGTCGGCCCCCGGCTGCGGCGCATCTCGCGCTCCATCGCGGCGATCCGGCGCGAGCTCGAGGGGGCGGTCCCCGAGGCCGCAGAGCCCGGCTGATGGGGCGCGTGGGGACGGCGGCCGAGGTGCCGCTGCCGGCCGCTGAGGCCCAGCGGCTGTGGCTCGACCGGACGCGCTGGCCGGCCTTCGTCGACGGCTTCTCGCACGTCGTGCGGGCCGATCCGTCCTGGCCGGACGCGGGCCGCCTCGTCTGGCAGTCCAAGCCGCACGGACGTGGAGCCGTGGTCGAGCGGGTGCTCGAGCGCTCCGACGCGCGCGTCGTGGTGGCGATCCAGGACGCGCGCCTGGCGGGCACGCAGGCCGTGGAGTTCGCGCCGGCGCCCGGGGGCGGCAGCCAGGTCCGGCTCGAGCTGGACTACCGGCTCACGGAGCGCACGCCGCTCACCCCGGTGCTCGACCGCCTGTTCGTGCGGCGGGCGCTGCGCGACGCCCTGGTCCGGACCCTCGCGCGCTACGCCCGCGAGGCGGTCTCCGACGCCGAGCTCGCGGCGCCGGGCTGAGCTACTCGAGCAGCCGCCCGGCCACCTGGACCTCGCCGCCGGACGCGACCAGCGCCGCCACCTCGGCGGACGGCTCGCCGACGGCCTCGCGGGCGACGGGCTCGCCGGGGCGCCAGGTGAGGTTGACCTGCAGCGCGGGATCCGCCGCGGGGAAGTCCGAGCGGTTGTGGGCTCCGCGGGTCTCGCGGCGCTCGCGGGCGCACTCGAGCGTGGCGCGGGCGGCGAGGATCGAGCCCTTGAGGTCGAAGGCGTGCACGAGGTCGTCGAAGCCGGCGATGTCGGGCCGCACCTCCATCGCGGCGAGCCGCTCCTGCACCGCGTCGAGCCCGGCGAGTCCGGCGTCGAGGCCCGCCTCGGAGCGCACGACGCCCGCGTGCTCGCTCATCAGGTCGCGCACGGTGCGCTGCAACGGGCGCGGGAACTCCTCGCCGCCACGCTGGGCGAGCAGCGCGTCGACCTCGGCGCGGGCCTCGGCGATGGCGTCGCGGTCCCGGGCGAGGACGTCGAGCGAGGCCGACCACGCGGCGGCCTGGCGCCCGACGATGCGGCCGAAGACGACGCACTCGCCGAGCGAGTTGCCGCCCAGGCGGTTGGCGCCGTGCAGGCCCGTGGCGCACTCGCCGACGGCGAACAGGCCCTCGACGTCGGTCGCATGGCTGTCGGCGTCGACCCACACGCCGCCCATGGAGTAGTGCGCCGTCGGGGCGACCTCCATCGGCGTGTGGGTGATGTCGAGCATCGAGAGGTCGATGAACTGCCGGTACATGCGCGGCAGCCGGGAGAGGATGAGCTCCCGGTCGAGGTGGGAGATGTCGAGCAGCACGCCGCCCGCCGGCGTGCCCCGTCCCTCGGCGATCTCGGTGTAGTTGGCCAGCGCGATGCGGTCGCGGGTGGAGAGCTCGAGGCGCTGCGGGTCGTAGCGCTCCATGAAGCGCTCGCCGGCGGCGTTGCGCAGGACGCCCCCCTCGCCGCGGACCGCCTCGGTGACGAGGGTGCCGGCCGCCTCCTCCGGCGTGATCATCCCCGTCGGGTGGAACTGGACGAGCTCCATGTCACGCAGGCGGCAGCCCGCGTCGGCGGCGAGGCGCATGGCGTCGCCCGTGTTCTCGTCGCGGCGGGAGGAGGAGCGCCGCCAGATGCGCGTGTGGCCGCCGGCGGCGAGGATCACCGCGTCGGCGAGCACGACGAGCCGCCGGCCGTCGTCGACGTCGAAGCCGTAGGCGCCGAACACGCGGCCGTCGTGGACGAGCAGGCGGGTGATGTAGACGTCGTCGCGCGTCTGCACGCCGAGCTCGGCGGCGCGGCGCACGAGCGCCCGCTGGATCTCCCGGCCCGTGTAGTCGCCGGCGAAGCACGTGCGGCGGTGGGTGTGGGCGCCGAAGTAGCGTTGGGTGAGCCGGCCGTCCGGCTCGCGGGCGAAGTCCGCGCCCCAGCCCACGAGGTCGTCGATCGCGCCCGGGGACTCGCGCGCGAGGATCTCCACCGTCGCCGGGTCGGCCAGGTGGTAGGCCTCGCGGATCGTGTCCGCGGCGTGCTGCTGCCAGCTGTCCTCGGGATCCATGGTGCCGAGCGCGGCGTTGATCCCGCCCGCGGCGAGGACCGTGTGGGCGTCGTCGCGGCGGCGCTTGCCGACCAGCAGGACCCCGACGCCGGCCTCGGCGAGCTCGATCGCCGCGCGCAGGCCGGCGGCGCCCGTGCCGATCACGAGGACGTTGGTGGCGGTCCGGCGCTCGTCGGGGGCGGTGGTGGTCATGCCTGGGATACGTGCGCCCGCGCCTTCGCGATCCCGGAGCGGGCGCCCGCGCGGGCCCGCCGGAGCTCAGCCGTTCGGCTGGTCCGGATACGGCGCGTACCGGTGGTGGAGCATCAGGTCGTTGCCGTCGGGGTCGGTGAAGAAGGCCATGTGGCAGACGCCCGTGTCGAGCGTGTCGCCGAAGAAGGTCACGCCCTTGGCCTCCAGCGCGGCTCGCGCGGCGCCCACGTCCTCGACCCCGAGCGGAAGCGGATTGCCCTTCTGCGCCACGAACGGCAGCCCCATCTGCTCCGGCATCCAGATCCCCAGGCAGGTGTCACCCGCCCAGCACTCGTACTCGCCGTGCTCGTCGGGGCGCAGGCCGAGGGTGTCGCGGTAGAACGCCCGCGCGCGGTCGGCGTCCTGGCTGGGGATGCCGAGGAAGTCCAGTCCTCGGATCTCGCTCATCAGTAGACCTCCCGGAAGTTGCCGATCAGGGTTATGGCGTTGCCGTCCGGGTCCGTGGTGGGCAACAGCTCGACGCCCTTGCTGACGGGTTGGATCTCGCCCGTCTCGACGCCGCGCGCCGTGAGCTGCACCCGGCTCGCCGACAAGTCGTCGACGGCGAGGTTCAGCAGCCCGGACCCGGCGCGGACCGCGTCGACGGTGACCTGGACCCATCCGGCGTCGGTCACCCGCCACTCCACGAGCGACGGCATCGGCCGGTTGTCCGCCGGGCGCCCGAAGAGCGCCTCGTACCAGGCGTCGGCCCGCTCCAGGTCCGAGACGGGTACGACGGCGAGGACATGCCGGATCGTCACGACGGTCCTGCCTGCTCGTTCGCCGGCGCGGCCGGCGGCTCGTCGACGAGGTGGAGGTGCTCCTCCAGGCCCGACAGGCTGAGCACGCGGTCAAGGAAGGCCGGGCCGCGGACGAGCACGAGCTGGCGGCCGTCCTGCTCGGCGCGCGCCTGCGTCCGCATGACCAGGCGCAGGGCCATGGAGTCGATGAACTCGAGCTCGCGCAGGTCGAGCACGATCACCGGCCACTTCTCTCCCTCGGCCTCCACCAGGACGTCGTCGAGCTGCGGCGCGTTGTAGAGGTCCAGATCCCCCTTGAGCCGCAGTTGGATCTGCACGGTGTCGTCGACACGCTCGATGGCGAACTCCCTCATGGCCGGATCGTACCGACGGGCGGCCCGGAGGTACGCTGCCGTGATGTTCGTCTTCAAGGCCGCCGTCGTGGGGGCGGGCACCATGGGGGGCGAGATCGCCCAGGTCATCGCCGGGGCGGGGATCCCCGTCGCGCTCAAGGACGTCGACCAGGGCGCGCTGGACGCCGGCCTGGCCCGGGCGCGCAAGGTCTCCGAGACCCAGGCCGGCCGCCTCGTCGAGCGTGACCGGCTCACGCAGGAAGGGGCAGCCGAGCAGGTCGCCGAGACGCTCGGCCGCATCACGGCGACGCTCGACGCCGCCGCGCTCGGGGACGCCGACCTCGTGATCGAGGCCGTGCCGGAGCGCCTGGAGCTCAAGCAGCAGGTCTTCGCCGAGCTCGACGCGGCCACGCCCGGACGTGCCGTGCTGGCCTCCAACACCTCCGGGCTCTCGATCACGGAGATCGCCGACGCCACGGAGCGCCCGGACCAGGTCGTCGGCTTCCACTGCTTCTGGCCGCCGGCGACGATGCGGCTCGTGGAGGTCGTCGAGGGCGACGAGACGTCGCCCGAGACGCTCCAGACGGCGCTGACCTTCGCCCAGGCGATCCGCAAGACCGCGATCCGCTGCGCGGAGTGCCCCGGCTTCGTGGTCAACCGCATCCTGCTCGCCACGGCGACGGAGATGTGGCGCCACCAGGAGGAGACGGGCGCCTCCGTCGAGGACGTCGACGCCGAGGTCGAGAGGCTCGGGTTCGTGCCGATGGGGCCGTTCCGGCTCGCCGACCTCACCGGGCTCGACACGACGGTCCACGTCGCGCAGGACCTGCGCGACGCCTACGGGGACGAGCGCTTCGGCGTCCACGCGCAGATGGCCGAGCTCGTCGGGCGCGGCGACCTCGGCCGCAAGAGCGGCAGGGGGTTCTACGCCTATGACTGACCACGCCGGCCTGGGTGAGCGGATCGAGCTGAAGGCCTTCGCCGAGGCCTGCCGGGTCCTCGAGGAGGGCGTCGCGGGCGTCCGTGACATCGACCTGGGGATGATGCTCGGCACGGGCATGGCGCCCGGCCCGTTCGCTCGCGCCGACCTGCGCGGCCTGGACGACACGCTCGCGGCCATGGAGACCGCCGCCGGCCGCTGGGGCGAGGCGTTCGAGCCGCCGCCGAGCCTGCGCCGGATGGTCGCCCAGGGCCGCCTGGGGGCGAAGGCCGGGCAGGGCTTCTACCCCTATCCGCAGCCCGACCCCGGGTACGAGCAGGGGCCGGTGAAGCTCGACACGCGCGGCGACGTGGCCGTCGCGTGGCTCGACAACCCGCCGGCCAACTCCATCTCGGGGCCGGTCATCGAGGGCCTCGAGCGGGTGTGGGCCGCGGTGCAGGACGGCCCGGCGCGGGCGCTGGTCCTCGCCTCGCCCAACCCCGCGCTCTTCTGCGCGGGCGCCGACATCAAGGCGTTCACGCAGATGGACGCCGCCGCCGGCCGCGCGCTGCTCGAGCGCGTCCACGCGCTGCTCGGCGCGTGGGGCCGCTCGCGGGTGACGACGATCGCGGCGGTGAACGGGATGGCCCTCGGCGGGGGCTGCGAGCTCGCCATGGCCTGCGACGTCCGGCTCGCCGCCGCCTCGGCGTCCTTCGGCCAGCCCGAGGTCGACCTGGGCATCATCCCCGGCTTCGGCGGCACGCAGCGCCTCGCCCGCCTCGCCGGGGAGGCCAAGGCGCTCGAGATGAACCTCACCGGGGAGGCGATCAGCGCGGAGGACGCCTGGCAGCACGGCCTGGTGAACCGGGTGGTCGCCGATCACGAGCTCTTCGACGCGGCGCTCGCCTTCGGCCGCAAGCTCGCCGGGCAGGCGCCGGTGGCCGTCGAGCAGATCAAGCGGGCCTCGCACCGCGATGACCTCGATGAGGGCCTCGCCGCCGAGCGTGAGGGCTTCGTCACCGCGTTCGGGTCGGCGGACGCGCGCGAGGGCATCGGCGCGTTCCTGGCCAAGCGGGCGCCGGAGTGGACCGGGACGTAGCCGGGCTCCTGACCCCGGCCGAGCGGCTTGCCGGGCTGCTGCGCGGCGCGCGCTCGGCCGTCGCGCTCACCGGGGCCGGCATCTCCGTGCCGAGCGGCATTCCTGACTTCCGCACGCCGGGGACTGGCCTGTGGGCGAACGTCGACCCGATGGCCGTCGCGCACATCTCCGTGTTCCGGCGGGACCCGCAGCGCTTCTGGGCCTTCTACGGCCAGCGCTTCGCCCTGCTGGACGGCAAGCTGCCCAACGCCGCGCACCACGCGCTCGTCGAGCTCGAGGACCGAGGTCTGCTCGACGCGGTGGTGACGCAGAACATCGACGGCCTACACGCCGCGGCCGGCGTGCGCGACGTGATCGAGGTCCACGGGTCGATCGCCCACGCCGCCTGCCCGCACGACGGCGAGCGGGTCGCGCTGCACGACGTGCGCGAGCGGATCGAGGCGGCGCCGGACGGCGTGCCGCGCTGTGCGGCGGGCCACGCGCTCAAGCCCGACGTCGTGCTCTTCGGCGAGTTGCTGCCCGAGGCGGCCATCCAGCGCGCCCTCGAGGTCGCCGGCCGGGCCGACCTGCTGCTCTGCATCGGGTCCTCGCTCGAGGTCCATCCCGTCGCGGGCCTGCCTCAGCTCACGCTCGCCGCGGGCGGCCAGGTGGCGATCGTCACGGCCGGCCCGACGCCCTACGACGCCGACGCGACGGTCCGCCTCGACGGCGACGTCGTGGCCGAGCTCGAGGCGGTCGTCGCGGCGCTCTGACCGGCCGGAGCGCCGGGGAGGCGTACCGCACGCGCCCGCCGGTTAGGTTCGAACCATCAGGGGCGCGTCGTCCCAGCGCTCGGATCCGCAGGAGAGGAGCACGTGCATGCCGATACCCACCGAGCTCGTGGGGTCGCTTCCCCGGCCGCTGAAGCTGCAGGAGGCCTTCGAGGCGCTCGACCAGGGCCAGATCACCTTCGCCGACCTCCAGCGGGAGCAGGACGCCGCCGCCGAGGACTCCATCCACCGCCTCGAGCAGACGGGGGAGACCTACGTCACCGACGGCGAGCAGCGCGAGTCGAGCTTCGCGACCTATCCGATCACCGACACGCTGGCCGGCACCGGCCTCGCCGACAACCTCGCGGGGGACGGCCAGTTCTTCGCGATCTTCGACGACGGCCACCACCGCCAGCTGCCGCGGCTGACGGGCGGGCCGTTCCGCTACAAGACGTTCGCCTCGGAGTTCGTCGAGAAGAACAAGGCGATCGCCACCAAGCCGGTCAAGCAGGCCGTCATCTCGGCCTCGATGATGATGCTGCTCTACCCGCTCGAGGAGGAGCTCGAGGACTACCCGCGCGAGCGGTTCCTCGACGACGTCGTCGACGAGGTGGAGAAGGACATCCGCCAGGCGTTCGCGGCGGGCGCCGAGCGCGTCTCCGTCGACTTCACCGAGGGCCGCCTGGCGAACAAGAACGACGCGCGCAACCCCTGGACGGGCAAGGACATGCTCCAGGAGTTCATCGACCTCAACAACCGGGTGTTCGAGCGCTTCACGCCCGAGGAGCGCAGGAACATCGGCATCCACACGTGCCCGGGCGGGGACGAGGACTCCGTGCACTCCAAGGAGGTGCCCTACGAGAAGCTGCTCGACAAGATGTTCGAGCTCGACGCCGGCTACTTCCTCATCCAGTGCGCCTCGGAGGAGGACAAGGAGTCCGTCTACAAGCTCGTGGGGGACAACCTGCGCGAGGACCAGATGGCCTTCATCGGCGTCATCAACCCGCTCAGCCCGGAGGTCGAGACGGCCGAGGATGTCAAGGACCGGCTCGTGAAGGCCGCGAAGTACATCCCGAAGGAGCGCCTCGGCGCGACGGACGACTGCGGCTTCTCGCCGTTCAGCCGCGACCTCAAGCCGGCCCACGGCTCGCCGGACTTCGCGCGCGACATCGCCATGCAGAAGATCGCCGCGCGCGTCGAGGGCGCCCGGCTGGCGTCGGAGGAGCTCGGGATCTAGCGGGAACCGTCGCCAGGCCGGGGGTGGCGCGAGCTCGTCGCGCGCGCTCACCGGCCTGGCGCCGCGAACGGCGGCTGGTGAGGGAGGCGCCGATGTGGAAGGCCAGGCCCGGCTCGCGGTGGCCGGGGGCTGAAGCTCGCGCCGCCTGCGGTGGCCGGGGGGCGTCAGTCGTGTGGTGGTCGCTGGGGCGACCGCTGGGCGACTGGAGCTCGGCCGGCTCGCGGTGGCCGGGGGGCGTCAGTCGTGTGGTGGTCGCTGGGGCGACCGCTGGGCGACTGGAGCTCGGCCGGCTCGCCCGCCTGGGCCTCGGAGGGGCTCGCCCTCACCAGCCGCCGCGCGGCCGGCCGCGCCCCCGGCCGCGCGGCCG
>JBBSPV010000020.1:0-65081 GCA_038258425.1 Solirubrobacterales bacterium
GCCCGTGGCCGCCTTCGGGCCGTCCGGGTCCGCGGCCGCGCCGGCCGGGGTGGGGCTCGGCGTGGCGGCGGCCGCGGGCGGCGCGGTGGTGGCGTCCTCGGGCCGCAGCATGGTGAACCACAGGGCGGCGAAGAGCAGCGCCACCACGGCGACGATCCGGACGGGCGGGGAGATCTGGTCCATCCCGCTCGGTGATCGGCACCCCGCGCGCGTTCTGGAGGCCCGGCGGGCCGGGCGGGCGGATCAGCCGCCGGGCGGCGGCGCCGTCGAGCGCAGGGCCAGCTCGCGCAGCTGCGGCTCGTCGACCGGCGCCGGAGCGCCCGTGAGCGGGTCGGCGCCGCCCGCCGTCTTCGGGAACGCGATCACGTCGCGGATGGACGGCTCGCCCGCGAGCAGCGCGACGATCCGGTCGAGGCCCAGGGCGATCCCGCCGTGCGGCGGGGCGCCGTAGCGCAGCGCGTCGAGCAGGAACCCGAAGCGCGCCTGGGCCTCCGCGGGCGAGATGTGCAGCGCGTCGAAGACCCGCTGCTGCTCCTCGGCGTCGTGGATGCGGATGGAGCCGCCGCCGATCTCCGAGCCGTCCAGGACGATGTCGTAGCCGCGCGAGAGCATGCCGGCCGGATCGGCCCAGTCGCCCGTCGGGGCGGTGAACGGATGGTGGATGGCGTCGTAGCGGCCGGTGGCCGGGTCGTGCTCGAACATCGGGAAGTCGACGACCCACAGCAGCTCGTGGCGGTCCTCGAAGAGCTCGAAGCGGCGCGCGATCTCGAGCCGCAGCTCGCCGGCGACCGTGGCCGCGACGGGCTCGGCGTCGGCGACGAGCAGCAGCAGATCCCCCGGGCCGGCCATGAGCGCCCGCGAGATGGCGGCGCGCTCCGGTTCGCCGAGCGGCCCGGCCGAGGTCCGCTCCCAGCTCCCCTCGGTGCCGGCGACCGCCCACACGAGCCCCTTGGCCCCGAAGCGCTTCGCATGCTCGGTGAGCTCGTCGAGCTCGCGGCGGACCACTTCCCGGGCTCCCGCGTTGAACCCGCGCACGACGCCGCCCGCCGCCAGCGCGCCGGCGAAGACGCGGAACTCCGTGGCCGCCACGGCGTCGCCGAGGTCGGCGATCTCCAGGCCGAAGCGCAGGTCCGGCTTGTCCGAGCCGTAGCGCAGCATCGCCTCGGCGTGGGACAGCCGCGGCCACGGCGCGGGCGGACAGGCGAAGCCGGCATCCTCGAAGACCCGCGCGAGCAGCCCCTCGGTGACCGCGACGACGTCCTCCTCATCGACGAAGGACATCTCGAGGTCGAGCTGCGTGAACTCGGGCTGGCGGTCGGCGCGCAGGTCCTCGTCGCGGAAGCAGCGCGCGATCTGGTAATAGCGCTCGACCCCGGCGACCATCAGCAGCTGCTTGAACAGCTGGGGCGACTGCGGCAGCGCGTAGAACGAGCCGGGCGCCAGCCGGGAGGGCACGAGGAAGTCGCGCGCGCCCTCCGGCGTCGAGCGCGTGAGGTCCGGCGTCTCGACGTCGAGGAAGTCGTGGGCGTTGAGGTAGTCGCGCATCGCGCGCGTGACCACGTGGCGCAGCTGGAGGTTGCGCGCCATCTGCGGGCGGCGGAGGTCGACCACGCGGTGGCGCAGGCGCAGCAGCTCGTCGACCGGGCCCTCGTCGTCGACCGGGAACGGCGGCGTGTCGGCCTCCGCCAGGCGCTCGGCCGTGGCCACCGAGAGCTCGATCTCGCCCGTGGCGAGGTTCGGGTTCACGTTGCCCGGCTCGCGTGCGACCACGGCTCCCCGTGCGCTGAGCACGTGCTCGGCGCGCAGCGTCTCGGCCAGCGCGTGCGCCTCGTCCGCAGAGGCCGTCCCGCCCGCCCCGAAGACGAGCTGGACGAGGCCCGTGCGGTCGCGCAGGTCGATGAAGATCAGCCCGCCGTGGTCGCGGCGGCGGTGCACCCAGCCGGCGACACGGACCTCGGCGCCCACGTCGGCGGCGCGCAGGTCTCCCGCCCAGCGGTCGCGGTAGCCGTTGGCGCGCGGCGGTCGCACTACAGCCAGTTCCGCATGTGGTGGATCACGGAGTCGACCCCGACGGTCTGCTGGTCGCCGGACTCCATGTCCCGCAGCACCGCGCCCTCGTCGGAGATCACGGCAACGTAGCGGGCGCCGATCCGGTCGGCCTGCTTGAGCACGCCCTTGGCCGACCGGCCCGCGAGCTCGAGCTGGGCGGCGTGCCCGACGCGGCGCGCGTCGCCCGCGAGGCGGAAGGCCGCGACCCGGTGCTCCGGCGCGGCGGCGGCGACGTAGAGGTCCACGGGGACCGGCGCGACAGGAGCGCGCTCGGAGGCCAGCAGCATCCGCTCGACGCCTGCGGCCCAGCCGCAGCCGGGCGTCGGCTTCCCGCCGAGCTGCTCCACCAGGCCGTCGTAGCGCCCGCCGCCGCCCACGGCGCTCTGCGCGCCGAGAGCATCGGAGGTGAACTCGAACAGGGTGTGGGTGTAGTAGTCGAGGCCGCGCACGAGCGTCGGATCGAGCTCGTAGGCCACCCCGACGGCGTCGAGGCGCTCGCACACGGCGGCGAAGTGCTCGATGTCGTCGCCGCTCAGGCGGTGCAGCAGCCGGGGGGCATCGGCCATCACCGCCCGCGTGCCGGGATGGTCGGCGTCGAAGGCGCGCAGCGGGTTGAGCTCGATGCGGTCGCGAACCTCGGCGGACAGCTCGCCGGCCCGCCCCCGCAGGTAGGACTGCAGCTCCTCGCGGTACGCGGCGCGCGACGCGGGCGTCCCGAGGCTCGTGAGCCGCAGCCGGACCCCCTGGACCCCGAGTGCCTCGTAGAGCTCGGAGAGTAGGACGATGAGCTCCGCGTCGACACCCGGGTCGTCCGACCCGATCGCCTCGGCCCCGACCTGCCAGAACTGGCGAAAGCGCCCCGCCTGCGGCTGCTCGGCCCGAAAGAACGACTCGAGGTACCAGAGCTTCACGGGCTGGGGGCGCTTGTGCATCCCGTGCTCCATGTAGGCCCGGCAGACCGGCGCGGTGCCCTCGGGACGCAGGGTCAGCGACCGGCCGCCGGCGTCCTGGAACGAGTACATCTCCTTGGAGACGATGTCCGTGGAGCGCCCGACGCCGCGGGCGAAGAGCTCCGTCGCCTCGAACGTCGGCGTCTCGATGCGCGCGTAGCCCGCGCGCTCGAGGATCGCCTGGGCGGTGGCGGTGAGCGCGTCGCGGGCGAGCGCGTCGTCGCCGAGCACGTCGAACGTGCCCTTCGGGACCTGCAGCCGCTCGCTCAAACGAGCTCTTGGAGGAAGGGGTTGGTGGCGCGCTCGGCGCCGAGCGTCGTCGGGCCCATGTGCCCCGGCAGCACGCGCGTCTCGTCGGGCAGGCGCTCGAGGAGCATGGCGATGGACTCCAGCAGGCGGCCGTGGTCGCCGCCCGGCAGGTCCGTCCGGCCCACGGAGCCCTGGAAGAGCACGTCGCCACCGAACAGCGCGGCGTCCTCGGCCACGTGGTAGGCGACGTGGCCCGGTGAGTGGCCGGGGACGAAGAGGACCTCGAGCTCGAGGCCGGCGAGCCGCAGCGTCTCGCCGCCGGCGACGGTGTGGTCGGCCTCGTAGGCCTCCAGCGGGCCGAAGCCGGGGAACAGGTAGTCGTTGATGTTGGCGAGCACCTCGACCTCGGCTTCCGGGCACCACACGGGCGCGCCCGTCGCGCGCGCGAGGGCGGCGACCGCGCCGACGTGATCGAAGTGCGTGTGGGTCAGCAGGATCGCCTCGACGCGCAGGCCCTCGGCCTCGATCGCCTCGAGCAGGCGCTCCGCCTCGTCGCCGGGGTCCACCACGAGGGCGGCGTCGGACCCGTCGGCGTTGAAGATGAAGCAGTTCTCCTGCAGCGGCCCCACCGTGGCCATGCGGATCTTCATCGCCGGCGCGCGCCGCCCGTCTGCTGCCGGAGCTTGCGGGTGTAGATCCATTTGTCCGTGAGGTACATGATCGGCGTGTAGAGCAGCAGCGCCACCGCGGACATCAGCAGCGCCTGGCCCGTCGTCGTGCCCTTGGAGAGGAAGCGGAAGAAGGCGAAGAGGATCGCCGCCCCGATCAGCGCCTTGACGGCCGAGGACTGCAGCGTCGGCGGGCGCAGCTCGCGCGCCCCGCCCCGGCCGCCCTTCGTCCCGGCCGGTCGCGGCGCCCCGTCGCGCGGCTTGCTCGTGCGCCCGCGGACCTCGACCGCGCCCGCGGCGTTTCCCCGGTGCTTCGTCCGGCGCTTGCGCTTGGTCTGGGCCATTGGGGGAGTCTACGTGGCGAGGGCCCGTTCGAGGAGCTGCCGGGCGGGCTCGAATCCGGGCATCGGCACGTCGGCCGGGAAGTCCGCGAACGCCCGCTCGGGCGCGAGGCCAACGAGCTCCGCGCGCGCCACGGCCGCGTGGCGGCGGACGGCCGCGACGACCTGGCCGGGCGTCGCCCGCTCGAGCGCCTCGACGTTCGTGCTCACCTGCGCCGCGCCGCTGAGCTGGACGCCGAGGGCGCGGACGCCGGGCAGCCCCTCGGCCCCGCCCTCGCGGATGCGGGCGGCGATGGCGCGGGCGTCGGCGACGTCGTGGGCCGGGCCGAGCTGCACGTTGAAGGCGATCAGCGGTGGACGGGCGGTCACGAGCGTCGCGCCGGCGCTCGCGTGCGCGGGCGGCCCGAAGTCCGGGGGCCGCCCATCGAGGCCGCCGGGGCGGCGCAGCTCGGCGCGGGTGCGGCCGCCGCCGAGCTCGCCGTAGAGGTGGACCGGCAGCCCGAGCTCGTGCCCGAGCCGGTCGGCGAGCACGAGCGCCTCGGCGATCGCCGCACCGCGCTCGGCCGGGTCCGCGAAGACGATCGGCGCGACGTCGAGCGCCCCGACGCGCGGGTGCACGCCCGCGTGCCGGCGCAGGTCGATCCGCGCGACCGCCTCCCGGGCGCCGGCGAGCACGGCGCCGGCGAGCAGGCCGGGGCCGGCGGCGAGGGAGAACACTGCGCGGTGGTGGTCGGCGTCGGCGTGGAGGTCGAGCACGCGCGCGCCGCCGGCCGCGAAGGCCGCGCCGATGGCGTCCAGCGCCGCCGCGTCCCGGCCCTCGGAGACGTTGGGAACCGCGAGCAGCACGGCGGCGAGGCTAGGTGACTGCGTGGCGCTCGGGCGCGGGCGCGCCCTGGGGGTCGGGGTGGGGGTGGTCGAGGTTAGGGACAACCATGGGCCTCAACCTCGACCACCTCGCGCGGGGCTTGACGCCGGCGCCCCGGCAGGCTCGTCGTCACGTTCTACCCTGGCGGCCGTTCCCGAGCCGCCGAACAAGCCCGACACGCTCGACCCCGAGGTCGTCGAGCGCCTGATTACCCGCGACCTCGAGGAGCACCGGGGCAAGCCGCTCTCGCGCCGCACGCTCGAGACCCAGCGCTCCCTGGAGTCCTACCTGCGCGCGGGCATCCGGCCCCGGTGGAGCGAGCGGCTGATGGAGATCGAGCGCTACACGCGCGAGCACTGGCGCTCGCTCGAGCGGCGGCTGGGACAGCTGCGGGAGTCGATCGCCGACCCCGCCGTCCTCGCCGCCCGCTGGGCCGAGGTGGCGGCGACGTGGGACTTCGGCCAGGTCAACGACCTCGTCCGCCAGCACAACCAGTGGTACCCGGTCGAGCGCGACCTGCCGATGAACCCGCGCACGGGCGAGTACCTGCCGGTGATGGGCCGCTCCTACCGGCGGTCGGAGCTCGACGCGGCGTGGGTGCTGCGAGAGTTCCCCGCCTGATGCCCCACACCTCTCAGGAGATCCAGCTCGCCGCCCGCCCCGACGGCGAGCCCGTGCCCGACGACTTCCGGCTCGCCTCGGTCGAGGTCGAGGATCCGGCCGACGGCGAGGTCGTCGTCCGCAACCGCTTCATGTCCGTGGACCCGTACATGCGCGGGCGCATGAACGACGTGCGCTCCTACGTGCCCCCGTTCGCGATCGGAGAGCCGCTGGAGGGCGCCGCCGTCGGCGAGGTCGTCGCCTCGCGGGCCGACGGCATCGCCGACGGCGACGTCGTCCTGCACAACCACGGCTGGCGCGAGGTCGCGCGGCTGCCGGGCAACCACGTCCGGCCCGTCGATCCGTCGCTCGCGCCGATGTCCGCGTACCTCGGCGTGCTCGGGATGCCCGGGCTGACCGCCTACGTCGGGCTGCTCGACGTCGCCGCCCTGCGCGAGGGCGACGTCGTCTTCGTGTCGGGCGCGGCGGGCGCCGTCGGCTCGCTCGCCGGCCAGATCGCCAAACTGCGCGGCCACACGGTGATCGGCAGCGCCGGCTCCGCCGAGAAGGTCGCCTGGCTCACCGACGAGCTCGGCCTGGACCAGGCCTTCGACTACCACGACGGCCCGGTCGCCGACAGCCTGCGGGCCGCCACCCCGGACGGCATCGACGTGTACTTCGACAACGTCGGCGGCGAGCACCTCGAGGCGGCGTTGGGCGCCCTGCGGACCCGCGGGCGCGTCGCGCTGTGCGGCGCGATCTCCGCCTACAACGCGACGGAGCCGCCGCCGGGACCGCGCAACCTCGCCCAGGCCATCGGCAAGCGGCTGACGCTGCGCGGCTTCATCGTCATGGACCACACCGACCGCCAGGCCGCCTTCGCCCAGGAGGTCGGCGGCTGGCTGCGCGACGGCCGGGTCGTCTTCCGCGAGACCGTCGTCGAGGGCGGCGTCGCGGCCGCGCCACAGGCCTTCATCGACCTGCTGCGCGGCGCGAACGTCGGCAAGATGGTCGTCGCGCTCGACTAGGAATCGACCGCGGCCCGCTCGCTATCCTGCCGCCTCCCCGCCGGAGTAGCTCAGTCGGTTAGAGCAGCGGAATCATAATCCGCGTGTCGGGGGTTCGAGTCCCTCCTCCGGCATCGCAGATTGGCTGCAAGCGGGCGACTTCGCCAGTGAACGGCAAAGGCCATTTGCCGATCGTGTTCCAAAGGACGGGTACCGTTTGTGCATGGCGACGGCCGTTCCGACGGGGCACGTCATCCTCCACTGGGGCGCTCGTCGACCGGTGGGGTGGGCCCTCTACCGGCTCCCCGACGGCAGACGGGTGCAGCGCACCATCGGCCCGGCATGGACCGGTCGTGGTCGTCCGCCGGCCGGCCACTTCACGAAGCGACTCGCAGACGACTGGCTCCGCGTTGTGCTCGACCGGGCCCGCGACGGCACGCTCCGCTGACGAGCCATGGCTGGAGGCGGCCGGACCGTTGGCACAAACGGCGGCGGTCTTGGCGGTCCAGCCGACTAGAGGGTGGTCGACGATTATGCCGACGAACACCAGAAGTGCGCTGCGGCGGAGCCGTCACCCGCCAGCCCATTGCGCCGCGGGCGGGGCGGGACGATGATGGGTCAGCGTGTTCGGCGACTTGCACTGCCACTACCCCATGCACCTCCTCGGCGAGGATGCGTCGACGACGCACACCTACGACCGGATAGTCCGTGTCCGCCACCGTCACGGCTGGCGTGACCGGCTGCGTGCTCTGGCGGTCCTCGTGCTCGCACGCCATTTCAACTACCGCGGCCGCGCGGGTCGGCAGTGGCGCGTCGACCTGGCCGGCCTCCATACCGGCGGGGCCCGCCTGGTGCTGTCGGTGCTCTACGTTCCGTGGGCTGAGATCGACCTCGACAAGCCTGCCCTCGCCAACCCGGAGGCCGGTTACTTCGGTGAGCTCATCGACCACCTCGAGGCCGTGGAGCGTGACCTCGAGGAGGGCCCGCACGCCGGGCTGCAGCAGGTGGTCGGGAGCGCGGTCGAGCTCGACGCGGCGGTCGCGGCCGACCGGGTCGCCGTCGTGCACTGCGTGGAGGGCGGCTTCCACCTCGGCGCCACCCCGGAAGCGGTCGCTGACAATGTCGCCGAGCTTGCGCGCCGCGGCGTCGGGTACGTGACGCTCGCGCACCTCTTCTACCGGGGTGTGGCCACCAACGCCCCGGCGCTGCCGATGTTCTCCGACGCCTGGTATGACCGCTTGTTCGGCCAGCCCGACCGAGGTCTGACGGCGCTGGGACGGGCGGCGGTGACGGCGATGTATGAGCAGCGGATCCTCATCGACGTCAGCCACATGCGCGCCGGCGCCCTGACGGAAACCTTTGCGCTGCTCGACGAGCTCGACGCCCGCAACGGAACGAATCCGCGCGAGTACCCGGTCATCGCCTCCCATGCGGGTTATCGCTTCGGCGACCAGTCCTACATGCTCGACGAGCCAACGATCCGCGCCATCGCCGCCCGCGACGGGGTCATCGGCCTGATCCTTGCCCGCCATCAGCTGCAGGGCGGTCTGTCCGACGGCGAGGGCATCGACCACACGGTCGCGATCATGCGCCGCCACGTCGACCGGATCGCCGAGATCACCGGCTCGCATGCGCACACCGGCCTCGGTTCCGATCTCGACGGGTTCATCAAGCCGACGATGGGCGGCATCGAGACTGCGGTCGATCTCGCCCGTCTCGAGGACGGCATCCGTGAGGCCTATCCGACCGACGCCGACGCGATCCTCTTCGACAACGCCCGCCGGGTGGTGACGCGGGTGCTCGCCCAACGCGTCGCCTGACCAGCGGTGAGCGGCCGCGGCCCGGGCGGAGTCGGGGGTCAGAGTCAAGGCCGGCGAGGCGCGTCGCCCGGCCTCGGTCGACGGAGAAGGGCATCCGGTCCAGCGCCCTCCCCGGCGCGCCGCCCCGATGGGGCGATTGGCGCATAGGGCTTGCGGTGGCTCGCGGTTCGCGGGATAACGTGCCGCATGGGCGTCATCAATTCCTGGTGGAGCTGGTGGCAGGCGCAGAAGCGCAAGCGCACCGGCCGTGAGATCGCTGCGGCGCTCGATCGCGCCTACGCGGCGGCCCCGACCCGCACCTTGGACGCCCGTGCGGATCGACTGGTCGTCTTCTCCGACCATCACAAGGGGGCGCGGGACGGCGCCGATGATTTCCAGCGCTCCGAGCGCACCTACAACGCCGCCTTGACCTACTACGACGCATTGGGCTTTTACCTCCTCGAGCTTGGCGACGTGGAGGAGCTGTGGGAGAACACCTTCGAGGAGGTCGCTGCGAGCTACCCGGCCACGTTGCAGCTGGCAGCCGCTTTCCACGCCCGCGGCGGGTACACGCGCATGTGGGGCAACCATGACCTGGCCTGGAAGGACACCCAGTTGTTCAAGGCGCGCATGGGGACGTTCGGCTACGACGGCGTCGCCCCGATCGAGGCGCTGCGGCTCGTCGTGGACGGCTCCGGCGGCGGCGAGCTGTTTCTCGTGCATGGACACCAGGGCACCGCCGACAGCGACCGCCACGCCACGCTGAGCCGCCTGTTCGTCCACTACGGCTGGCGCAGCCTGCAGCGGCTGCTTGACCGGCCGTGGAACAGCCCGTCCATGGACTGGGAGCTGCGCGGCGAGCACGCGCAGCACATGGCGTACTGGGCGACGGAACGCCATCGCGTCGTGGTCGCCGGCCATACCCACCTGCCCGTCTTCTTCGGGCACGAAAAACCGCTCCCGGCCCCGCCGGAGCAGGACGACGGCCCGACGGACACAGCGGAGGCCGAGGCCCTCAGCGCCGCGCGCGCGGAATGGGCCAAGGCGGAGCTCGAACGGCTCAAGCGCCAGCGTCCGATCCCGCTGACGACCCCGTGCTATTTCAACACCGGCTGCTGCTCGTTCGGGGACGGCGACATCACCGGGATCGAGCTCGCCGACGGTCAGATCCGGCTCGTGCGGTGGCCGTGTGACCCGCAGACCGAGCGCGTCGAGCTTGCGGCGATGGAGCTCGACGAGGTATTCGCCGCCACGCGCGACTAAGACGGGGCGGGACGGTCCTCGACCTGGGTCACCGGCCCTTGGGCACGCGCGTACGCGTCGAGGTTCGCGGGCGCATAGTCGGATCGTTCGGACCGCCGGCGCACGGCACTGGAGGCCAGCGACAAGGCCGAACCGTCCGAATCGTCAAGCCGTCTGACGTGTCGGGGCATAAGGTCGTACAGGCCCTTGCGGGAGCTGTGGATCACGCCCAGGGCGTCCGGGGCGGTGTCGGCGCCCTGCCGGCGTCGCGCGGGGACGGGCGCCGCCGGCCGGGTGAAGTGATCGGCGTCGAAGGCCAGGCCGCACTCGCGCGCCCGTTGCACCATCCACAACAGAGCGATCTCGGCCAGCGCGGGATTCGGGTAGCCGCCGCCCACGTCGCTGTGGACGCCCGCGAACCAGACCTGCTCCAGCGTCTGGTCGTCGGCATCGGCCTGGCGCTGCCACAGCGTCGGCCGAAACGGGCCCCGCTGCTCGTCGATGGCCAGCGCCTGGTAGGCGAAGCGCACATGACGGCTCAGCGTCGTGTCGTGAAAGCCCCAGAGCCGCTGGGCGAACGGCAGGCGCAGCCCGTCGATCGGGATGCCGAGCGCCCCTACCGTGTCCCACACGCCGACGAAGTGCACGTCGCACGCCTCGTGGCAGTGCATGCGGCGAAAGATCTGCGCCTCGAGTCCCTCCGGGTGCGTCGTCGGCGCCCGCGACCGATACAGCCGGTAGGCGTCGTCAATGCGGGCCGCATGCTCGCGACGCAGAATTCCAGAATTCCGCACCAAGCCCACGGTGCTTCGTGCCGTGAAGGCACCGCGACTGAATCCGAAGAAGTACAGCTCGTCGCCTGGCCGGTAGGTCTCCACGAGGAAGCGGTAGCAGTCGCGGACGTTGCGTCCGAGGCCCAGCCCGAACGCCCCGCCACGAAGCCGCTCGAAGCGGCGGGTCCCGACGCCCGGTTCGTAGAACAGCGGCTGGGCGACTCCGTCGTCATCCACCCGCGCAACGCCAAGGGCGAGTTTCGAGACGTTGGTCGGTGCCGGCACGCCGTCGACGACTTCGTCCGGTCGGTTCCACGTTCCGTCACAGCAGACAACGAGCCGACGGGTCATGGCGACCGGGTCCGTGCCCGTCGACCGGTGGTGTCGTGGCTGGTCGGATACTTCACGGACAGGCGGGCGTCATAGATGCCAGGGTGGCCGCGCGTAGCCTTTGAATCTGAGGGCGGGGCTGGACGGATCGCGCCGGTGCTCGGCGACGCAGCCGCCGTTCGACTGGCTCCCGCTGCCCGGGTTGGCGCTGGTGTTGCCGCCGATCACGTCGAACGGTCGGGCGGTTACCAACAGTTCGACATGAGCGGCGACCGCGCTGCCCGGCTCGGTGTAGAGGACGAGGTCGCCCGGCCGTCCGTGCGCGAGGTTCGGATGCCACGACCAGCCGTGGACTTCGCCGCGGGCGTAGTGCTCGATGGTGGGACAGGCCCGCAGCCATGGCTGGTTCGGAAGTCCGGCGGCGTGCAGGCACGCGTTGACGAACGAGCCGCACCAGTAGGCGTGCGGTCCGGGTGGGACACCGGCGGCCCGGTTCCACGCGTTGACCTGGGGGCCGGTGTTCGATCCGGCCGGGATCTCGTGGACGCCGAGATGGTGCCGGCCGTAGGCGATCGCTCGAGCCGGTCCGGCGTGCTGCGACGCCAGCCGCTTGCGCAGTGCCGCGCGCCATGGCTTGCGTCGGCGGCCGCGCTCGTGTTCGCTCGGGCTGCGTCTCGAGGGATGGCGGATCTTGATTCTGGCCTCGGGTGTCAGGCCATCCCGGTAGCTGCTCGGGTTGAGCCCGAGGCCGTGGCAGATCTGGTGAGCCGCTCGATGAGTCTCTTCGCCGTATTCACGGTCGACATCGATGCGCTTGCGCATGCGCCAACGCTCGAAGCGATGGTTGAGCAGCTTCTGTAGCGACGCGATCGAGTCGCTCTTCATGTATGGCGTGACCACGTTGTAGGTCTCGGCGTCGTTCGCGGTCGACCGGTGGTTGGGCTGTGCGCCCTTAGGCCCGCTCGACGCGGGTGGATGTGGACGTGACTCGACTGGCGGGCTGCCAGATTGCCCGTGGCGGTGCACGTGCGGCATCAGACGCCTTTCCACACGCGCGAGCCGCGCGATGCGTTCTTTGCGCGCCCTCCCGAGGCGGACGTCGAGTCGGTCGATGACGCCGTCGAGATCCCCGTCGGAGAGATCGACGAAGCGAGAGCGTCGCGCCTCCGCCGGCGCCGCCGCCTCGTTGGCAGCTGGTGCCTGGGAGCCGTTCGGGCCGAGCGGCGGGCTGATGGCCGTCGAACCGGCTTCAACGACAGCCGCGCCGACGGGTTCGCGCCCGCGTGCGAGTTCAGCCTCCTCGACGGCCAGCTCACGCCGCTCGAGCTCCACGAGGATCTCGAGTTGATGCTCGATGCGCTGAAGACTGCCTGCCGGGCCGGGTGGGTCTGTCGTGCCGCCGGCACCCAGATGGGTCAATAGGCGCTCGCGCCGGTGCCCGTAGGCCTCGATCCGCTGCCAGGCCTTGTCCGCTTCGGCGTCCAAGCGCTGGAAGGCGTGCACAAGCTGGACGAGCCGCGCGGGCCGAACCCCCGCCCTGACCCCGGCGGCCGGCGCCGCAGAGCCCGGCTTCGCAGCTTCGCGCCGAGCTTTGATGCGCCGGACGGCTCGCCGTAGCTCATGGGCGCTCTCGTGGCCGTACGTGCCGTTGGCGGGGAGTTCGTGCTCGGCCTGGAACGCCTTGAGGGCGGCGAGGGTGTCCGCGTCGAAGTGCCGGCGGGCACCGTCGAGATAGGGCGCGCCGGTCTTGCGCGACGGAACCACCGAGAGCCGTCGCGTGAGCCGCACGACTTCGCTTCCGCGGTCTCCCCGACGCAGCGGCCGGGTCGGACGCGCCGGTCGCCTCGCGGCGTGGATGCCCGGAGGCGGGGCGAGGCACCGGGGATCCGCGACGCTGAGGTCGACGTTCTGTCCGAGTACGTCGCAGCTGTGCCCGCCGTAGGCCCCGGCGTACTGCCACGCGCGTTGGCCGGGCTTGTGCCACAGCCTCGCCGGCAGGCCTTGGGCGGCGTACGCGTCATGGGCGACGACGCCGTGCGTCACCCAACTGGCGACCCACACGAAGTCGGCATGGACCTTGCCCCGGGCGAAGGCCTTGAGTGGCTCCGGGTTCGCGTAGACGCCGGGCCGCGCTCCGGCTTTGCGGACCGCGGCGCACCAAGCGCGGACGTACGTGACGACAGCTCCCGGAGCGTGGTTGTACGTGGGAAGTTCCACGTCGAGACACAGCGGGAAGTTGCCGCCGTAGCCGAAGCGCTGCGCTCGCTCCAGCGCGTCGTGGGCGTCCCGCTCACCTTGGGCGGACGTCAGCGCCCCTCGAGCCCCCTGGCCCGCGTAGGTGATCATGAAGCGCTCGATCCCGAGGCCCGCGTACTCGTGGACCAGCTCAGGTGTCCAGCCGCTCGCGCGCGTGCTCGGGCCGCCGATGTAGACGTTCCACCACTTGCCTCCGATGTGGTCGAGCATCCGCTTCGCCAGCACCGCCGGGGGTGCATCGCCGCGGTCGAGCCCCTGTAGCGAGGCCCCCACCGTCAACTCCTCGGCGCGGCCGTCTCGCCGTCGAGCGCGTCGAGCCGGTCGAGCTCGTCGAGCTCGTCAAGCTCGTCGTACTCCGTGACGAGGCCTGCCCCGTCGGACTCTTCGAGGTCATCGAGGTCATCGAGGTCGTCGACGTCGTCGTCGACCTCGTCGGGCGCCGACCCGAGCTGGTCGACGCCCGAGGCCGCCTCGGCGGTGCCGGCGGCTGCGATCGTCAGACCACCCTCGGCCCCGGCCTCAGCAAGGGCCAGCTCGTGCGCGAAGCCGGCCTGCCGGGCCTCGTACTTCTGCCACCCGTGCAGCCACTGCAGGGCGGGGGCGAGGCCAATCAGGGCCCCACCGATGAAGACTTGCTCAATCGAGCCCTTGTCGACTGAGATGCCGGGAAAGTGCTCAGCCAGGAGGGCGGCGATGGCACCCGCGAGCGGGGCGAAGACGATCGGCGTCAGTACCGCAACGACCCGATTCGGGGTAAGCATGGCTCCCATCGCTTGGCAGTCGGTCAACGGACGTATTTCGAGGCGAACCGACAGTAAGCCAGCGCCAGCCGGTAAGTCAAGCAGCGCGTACGTGACAAGTGACAGATCGCACTTTACGCTGTGCAGGCACTTGCGAGGGTTTGCGAGATGGCAGACCAGACGATCGAGATCCCTGCGGCCGCACCGCCGCCCGCGTCGGCGGCGGATCCCTCCTCAGCGTCGCCCGCCTGGGAGCGACTCGAGGATCAACTGCGCTGGTACGAGCGCAACAGTGCGCACTGCCGACGTGCGTTCCATTGGCTGAAGGTCATTCAGATCGTGGTCGCCGCCGCGATACCCGTCATCGCCGCGCTCGAGGCGCCGGTGGCGGTCGCCGGGGTCCTGGGCGCCTCAGTCGTAGTCCTCGAGGGATTGCAACAGCTGTTCCAGTACCAGCAGAACTGGACCGCCTACCGCGCCACCGCCGAGGCGTTGAAGCACGAGCGCCTCCTTTACCTCTCTCGTGTGGGGCCGTACTGCCCCGGCGCCGACCGCGACGCCGCGCTCGCCGAACACGTCGAGGCACGCGTCTCGACCGAGCACGCTGCGTGGGTCAAGGACCGGCGTGAGAACCCGCAACGCCCCATGGTCGAGGCGTGAGCGCCCTCATCTTTCTCAACTACCGGCGCTCGGACTCAGCCGGATGGACACGCCAGCTGCATCGCGATCTCGGCGAGCGCTTCGGCGGCGAGCGAGTGTTCCGCGACGTCGCGATCGCCCCCGGCGTCGACTTCGTCGACCACATCGAGCGCGTGATGGACGCCTGCAAGGTGTGCATCGCCGTGATCGGCCCGCAGTGGACTCACGTCACCAACGCCGCGGGTCTACGCCGCCTCGACGATCCTGAGGATCTCGTGCGCTTGGAGATCGAGCGCGCCCTTGAACGTACCGACGTGCAGGTCATCCCGGTGCTCGTGGACGGCGCGCGCATGCCCGCCGAGCACGACCTGCCGAGCGGGCTCCGCCGCCTGGCCCGCCGCAACGCCTGCGAGCTCACCGATGTGCGCTGGGACTACGACGTCGAGGTCCTCAGCCGCTGCATCCGACAGGCGGTTGAACCGGCGTCCATCGAGTCCGAGCCATACGAGGCTGCACCCTCAATCCCGCCTCCCGCGTTGCCGCCCGAGCCGGTCGCCACTCCGGTGGCCGTCCTGCCCGCCGTCCTGGCGACGCTCACGGCCGCGGCCATCGCGCGAGTCTTGGCAGCGCTGGTAACCCTTCCCCTCAACCAGGCCAACGACGACTTGTACGGCACCCAGCACCTGGCGCCCTCCGCGCTCGAACGGGGCATCCTCTGGGCGATCGTCGGGGCGGCCGTCGCCGCGGTCGCGGCGGCGACCTTTGCCCACGTCCGGGTCCCCGTCGGCCAAGCCCTCGTCGGCGCCAGCGCGGCTGGAATCGGCGGTGCACTGAGCGGAAGCATCCTGGTCGCCCTGACGGAACTGGGACCCAAGGTCGACCTCTCCCCCGAGCTGGCGACGGCCATGCGAATCTGGCTTCCCGCCGTGGCGCTTGCCGTGGTGCTCGCGCGCGGCACCCAGGCCAGCGCGGTCGAGTGCACGCTGGCCGCCCTCGCCGGCGTCGCGATCGCGTCGTTGGTGCCGGATTTCGGGGGCTCGGTCGCCAAGCTGTTCGTGCAGGTCGTCCGGACCCTGCTCATCGTCGGAGCGCCGCTGGCGGTCATCGCCGCCCGGCCGCAACGCGCGACGCTTACGAGCCGTGAAACCACGAGGCGCGGCCCCGCCGCCGCGTGATCTCCGCCACCGTCCGCGTCAACAACCAAGACGACCTCGAGCACGCGGTCGCCGCGTTGGCACTCGGCGGCCCAAGGCCAACGCTGGCGCTCGTCGGAGGCGCCGCCGGCATGAGCCCAGCGACTCGACGACAGGTCGAAGCCCTGTTCGCCACGACCGTCGTGCCGACCCTCGAGGTCCTCGGCGCAGCCGTGGTCGACGGTGGCACAGACGCCGGCATCATGGCCGCCATGGGCTCCGGACACCGATCATGTGCTGCGACCTTCCCGCTCATCGGCGTCGTGACGAAACGAGGGACCAACCGACTCGAGCCGAACCACAGCCACATCCTCGTGGTACCCGGGCAATCCTGGGGCGACGAGGTCCCGTGGCTCGCCGCCGTCGCCACGCTCATCGCCAGTGGAGCGCCATCCGTCACGCTGCTGATCAACGGCGGAGACATCGCCTGGCGAGACGTCGGCGAAAGCCTCGCCCGCAGCCGTCCGGTCATTGCACTCGTCGGGACCGGTCGCACCGCCGACGCGCTCGGAACCGCCATCGACCGGGCCGGCCACGAGACGAGCGACCACTTCGCGGCGTCGGGCTTGCTCACCACCGTGTCTCTCGCTGACCGAGCCGGGCTCTCCCGCGCTCTCCGAGCCGCCCTCTCAAACGGATCCTGAACCGAGCCGCGGTCGCGCGGCAACCGACACCAAGGCGCCAGCGCAGCACGAGCCTCAACTCTCCAGCGGGCGAGCGGGTCGGCCTTGGCGGCGGCGAGGTCAGCCTGAACCTCGGCCCAGCTCATGTCGGCGTCGGGGACGTCGGGGTAGATGAGCACGATCGAGCGGCGCAGGCGGCCAAGGCGGATCGGTTCGGCGTGCGCGGCGCCGGCGGCGCGCACCAACGGGGTTGTGCCGTAGAAACGGCTGGCCGTTGATGGCGACCAGGAGGACGTCGCGAGGTAGGAGTCAAACCCTGACCGTGGATAGGAGCAGCGCGAGCGTCGCTGTCGATCGGCTCGCAGCGGTGCTCCCTTCGCGCGGGGCGGCAGCGTGGGTCGCGGGTCAGTTCAGTCGCGGGTGGTCAGCGAGTCGATGGCGACGGTGATCGCGAGGATGAGCGAGGCGTCCTCGCCGGCTGCGATGTCGACGCCGTAGGACTCCCGCACGCGAAACCACTTCTTGGAGATCGTGGCGACCGTGTCGCCGTCGCGCTCGATCTCGTACTCATGGTCGACGACATTCCCGTGCGCCTTCATGTCGGCGCCCTGCTCGACGTCGATGGCGAAGCGATCCCGGATCCCTACCAACGCCTTGTGAACGGTCGCCGCGGTGTCGCCTCCGCGCTCGATCGCGATCTTGTCGCGGATGCTCAACTTGCGCTCCTGGATCCGCGCGACCTCGTCGCCCGAGGCGTCCTCGAGGACGAAGGTCTGGCGCAGACGAACCGCCTTGCCGTCGACCTTGTAGGCCCGCTCGCCGCGGTCGTTCTCGATCCAGAAGTCATCGCCGATCGCCAGCAGCTTCTCGCGCATGAGAAACCGCTCGCCTCCGGGCTGATCGCCACTATGCCGCAGAAAACCCATATCCCAACAGTATGAAGACTTCCCAGCTGGCGCATGGCCCCAACCGGTGCAGCCGAGCATTGCGCGCCGAAGAGCTTCCTCGCATGGGAACGCGCCCGTGCAGGCGCGCCGCTGCGTGTCACGGGAGCAACGAGGTCAGCGATTCACAGTGCACGTCCGCGACGAAGTCGACCTCAGGATCGAGCTCGAGGTGGAGAGCGACGCGCGCGAACTGGAGATCGAGCTGACCTGGTGATCCGCCACCGCCCAGTGGGGTGCACCATTGCACTCGAACTCGTCATTGAGGAGCGGCACTCCCGCGGGCGCCCGGCTGGCCGAGCGCTGGCAGACCCTCAGGGGGAGCCGGCCGGCGCGCATCACGAAGCAGCAGATCTGGCGGGGCGAACGCGTTCCAGGTAGCGGACGTCCGGAGCGGCCCCAAGGGCCGCTGGCCCGTGATCAGCGGCTCGCCGATCCCGGCTCCTCCGCGTCGGGAGTGCCGTCGAGCCGAACGGCGGGCGAGGGGACGCGCAGGCGATGATCTGCTACGGGCACGCTCTCCATCGTGGGCAGCGCGTCACGCGGATGTGAGTTCCACCAGCGCGCGTAGCGTTCGGTCAGTGGCCTAGCCGTGAGGCCGTGCGCATAGACGGAAACCGCGATCGTGACGGTGATCGCGAGCAGCAGCGTATGAAGGTGCGGGAACTCTGTGTCGTCGATCAGGATGACCGCGAACACGATCGAGGCGAGGCCGCGCGGCCCGAACCAGCCCAGGAACGCCACGGTCGGACGGCGAGCGCCGGTTCCCAGTAGCGCGAGCGCGACGGGCAGCATACGCACGACCGTCAGGCTGAGGACGGCGTAAAGCACGATCTGCCAGGTCACCTCGTCCAGCAGCGGGCCGAGGACGACCGCCCCGAAGACGATGAAGGTCACCGCGTTGAACAGCTCACCACCCTCGTCGACGAGGTAGCTCACCTCACCGCCCGTGTCGCGTCGCAGCGCGCCGAACAGGAACCCCCCGGTGAACGCGGCGATGAAGATACTTCCGCCCAGCGCGCTCGCGACGCCGGCGGCCAGCAACGCCGCGGAGACGGTCAGGATCTGCAGCCAGTGTGGCTCGATCAATCGCCGGCGCGCGGCAATCTGCAGAGCGAGGGCGCCGAGCGCTCCGGCGGCGACGCCCCCGACGAGCCCGTAGCCGATCTGCTCGAGCACGAGCTGGGAAGCGGAGTGCCCTGAAGCCGTGCCCCCCTCGGTCTCGGCGATCGCGATCGCGATGAAGAACAGCGGCACGCAGAGCCCGTCGTTGAGTCCGCTCTCGACGTTGAGCCCTTGGCGGATCCGGGACGGGACGCGCTCGTCTGAGACGACCGCCTGGCCGAGCGCGGCGTCGGTGCACGCGAGCACGATCGCGAGCACCAGTGCCTCCGCGAAGCTCACTCCCGGGATGACCGCCGCGCCGACCAGCGCTCCGGCGACGATCGTGAGCGGCAGGCCGATCCCGAGCAGGCGCAGCGGCACCGAGTACTCACGGTGGAGCGCCCGCACGGAGATCCTCGACGCGTCCGCGAACAGGACCAGCGTCAGCGTGATCTCGGCGAGCAGCTTTACCTGCTCGCCGCGCACCTGCAGCTCGAGCAGCCCGAGCACCGGTCCGACGAGCAGCCCGGCGGTGGTGAAGAACATCGCACCCGAGACGTTCAGCCGCTCTAGCCGCCGCGAGACCGTGGCGTAGCCGATCAGCAGCGCCGCAATCGTCGCCAGAGCCCAGGTCATTTCAGCTCGCTACCTCGGAACTACTGCCGGCAGGGTCGTCCGGGTGAGCCAGCAACCGGCGCCGCATCAGGACTGCGTCGGATACGAGCACGGCTCCTCCGAGGACCGCCCATGCGCTCGCGAGCCACGTCGAGAGGGAATCATGGCGGTCCGCCGTCAGAAGCAGTGTCGTCCCGAGCCCAATCTCGAGGATTCCCAGCGGCACTCCGGGACGCCAGCGCCGGCCCGATCTCTCGGCGAGTTCGAAGCCACCGAGCAGATGGGCGATCCCCGTCAGCGCGATCACGACACCCAGGATCGCGAGCAGGAACGTCGTTCCGACGTTCGCCACGAGCACGACCGCGCCGGTCATGGTCCCGATCGCACCGGATGCGAGCGGCAGTCGGCGGCGTGGGCCCTCCGCCGCCAGGCCCCACCGGAACGTGATGATCCCGTTGAGGATCCAGTACACGCCCATAAAGTTCGCCAGCGCCGCGGGCGCGCGGTCATGGTGCAAGGCGAGCGCCAGGCCGAGGACGATCGCCATCACACCGCGCGCGGCGGTGATCCAGACAAGCGCCATCGGCCCAGGCGTGTGCACCCTGCGGTGCCGCCTGGTGTTGCCTGATGGTCCGGCAGAGCCCGCGCGTCGGCTCATGGCATGCCCCAGGGCTGTTGGCGTCCACGCACGGGCGACCTCGGGGCTAGCGGCGGATTGCCGGCACGCTGGCCGGCGTCGGGTACCGCGTCTCCGCTCCTCCAGTCCGGGACTAGATTCGGCGGCGGCGACCCGACCGTCCCGGTGTGACGGCCGCGGCCACGACCGCGGTTTTCGCGACCGGCGCGCGACCGGGTGTGACGGCCCTGGCCACCACCGCGGTTTTCGCCACCGGGGCACCGATGACTCCGACTCGTCCGACACGCGCGCGTCTCAGGGGCATTTTCAGTCTCCTTCGGTCTCGGATGCTTCATCGGCTTCGATCGACGCGATGATCGCTTGAAGAGGAATCCGTCCATTGGCGATCAGTTGGCCACCCGCACGGCGCGCCGCCGACGCAAATGGCGCGGCCCACAGGTTCTCCCAGATGAGCACCCCGGCGGTGCTCCCCGGATCCATGGCGGCGGCGAGGTGCTCGACGTCGTCCTCGGCCAACAGCTCGGCCAGCTGTGCCTCGATCGCTTGCAACTCTCCGAGCTCACCGACGTCGGCGAGCTCCATCGCATCGACAGCACCGTCCTCGTCCTTGGTGAGGATCAGCACGTCGATCACGCGGATCGTTCCGGAGTCGACCAGCGCGCGCAGCTCTGCGGCCATCTCGCCGGTGAAGCTGCTCGCTCCCGCTGGGAACTCCACGACGAGGTAGTCGACGGGGCCGAGGTCATCGAGAGCTGTATCTGTCATCGCGCTTCCTTTCGTGGCCGGCCCGGGCTGTGTCGCTACTGGCGCGCCATCGCGACGCGCAGACGCTCCTCGGGCGAGATCAGGTGGTCGGCGTCTTCAGCATTGTCGCCGAGATCGATCTGCACCCAGTTGACCGTGCCGGTAAAGACGCTGCTCTCGCCGTCGTAGTCGTCGCTGACTGGGGATGCGGTGTCGCGTCCGACGTCGGCGGTCTCGTCCGCGGAGAAGAGCAGCGGCACGGTTGCCTCGACGCGGCCCTCACCGGTCTTGTGACCGTCGAGGAAAAGCGTGGCGGTGCCGCCCTTGGCGGGGCCGCCGCCGTCGTAGGCGAACTCCATGCGCACCTGGTGCGTTCCGGGCGGGATCGCGGCGTCGGCCTCGATCTTGAAGCGCTGCAGGCCGAGCAGGTTGTAGCAGTAGATCGGGCGCCCAGCTTTCGCGTACAGGCTCCAACCGGCGAACGCGCCGCCCTGGGCGACGAGTACGCCCTCGGCGCCCGCCTCGGGCACAACGACCTCCGCCGTCACCGCGTGGGACTTGTTCTTGATGTTCAGCACGCTGTTCTCGCTGAGGCGTCCCATGCCGCCGAAGAGCAGCTGTGAGTTTCCCTTCACAAGCTCCGGGCGGCCGACGAGCTCGGCGTTGAAGCGCTCGATGCGCCGGTCGTCAAGCGGGAGCACGTTGTACTTGCGGGCCTCCTCGAGCCAGAGCTGTTGCAGCTCGGCCAGCTTCTCGGGCATCTCGTCGGCGAGGTCGTGCGCCTGGCTCCAGTCCGTATTCGTGTCGTAAAGCTCCCAAACGTCGTCCTCGAACGGAGGCAGAGCTCCCGCCACCACCCACGGCACGCTGTGGTTGGTGACCGCGGTCCAGCCCTGGTGGTAGATGCCGCGGTTGCAGAACATCTCGAAGTACTGCGTCTCGTGGCGATCATCCTCGGTCGCCTCGTCGAACGAGTACGCCATGCTCACGCCCTCGATCGGCCGTTGAGCGACCCCATCGACGGCTGTCGGCTGGGGGAGCCCGGCGGCTTCGAGCACCGTGGGCGCGACGTCGATCACGTGGTGAAACTGCGAGCGCACCTCGCCGCGCGCGGCGATCCCGCGCGGCCAGTGCACAATCGTGCCGTTGCGAGTTCCGCCCCAGTGCGAGGCGACCTGCTTCGTCCACTGATACGGCGTGTCCATCGCATGCGCCCAGCCGACTGCGAAGTGGTTGTACGCCCTCGGCGTGCCGAAGTCCTCGATGCGCGCGGCCATGAACTCGGGCGTCTCAAGCGCCGCAGCGCCGTTGAAGATGAAGGTCTCGTTGAAGCTGCCGTTGATCCCGCCCTCGGCGCTCGCCCCGTTGTCGCCGATGATGTAGTACACAAGCGTGTCCTCAAGCACGCCGAGCTCGTCGAGCGCGTCGACGAGCCGTCCGACGTGGTGATCGGTGTGCTCCAGGAAGCCGGCGTAGACCTCCATCTGGCGGGCGAGAATCGGCTTCAAGTCATCGGGCATGTCCTCCCAAGGGGGAATCTCGTCATGCCGCGCCGTCAGCTCCGTCTCCGCAGGCACGACCCCGAGCTCCCGCTGGCGAGTCAGGATCTCCTCGCGCAGCGCATCCCAGCCCTGGTCAAAGCGCCCCTTGTACTTGTCCGACCACTCCGTCGGAACGTGATGCGGAGCGTGCGTCGCGCCCGGCGCGAAGTACATGAAAAACGGCTTGTCGGGCATCAGCGACTTCTGCTGGCGCGTCCACTTGATCGCCTTGTCGGTCATGTCCTCGGTGAAGTGGTAGCCCTCCTCCGGCGTCGCGTCGGGCTCGACAGGCGTCGTGCCCTCATAGACCGCCGGGTAGTACTGGTTCGTCTCCCCGCCGATGAAGCCGTAGAAGTACTCAAAGCCCCCGCCGCCGGTCGGCCACGCATCGAACGGGCCCATCGGGCTCGACTGCCATACCGGCACCTCGTGGCACTTACCGAACTGGGCCGTCGAATAGCCGTTCAGCAACAGCGTTCGGGCCAGCGGCGCGCAGGTATTCGGGCGAATCGAGTTGTACCCGGGCGCCGCGGTAGCAAGCTCCGTGATGACCCCCATGCCCACCGAGTGATGGTTGCGCCCCGACAGCAAGGCAGCCCGCGTCGGGGCGCACAACGCCGTCGTGTGGAAACGGTTGTACGTCAGGCCGCTCCCTGCCAGCCGCTCAGCCGTCGGCGTCGCACACGGCCCGCCGAACGCGCTCGACGCGCCGAAGCCGACATCGTCGAGCAAGATGACGAGCACGTTGGGCGCGCCCGCCGGTGGCTGCAGCGGCTCGACCGCAGGGAACGACGCGTCCGGGTCCTTGGCGTCGAACGGGAGCGTTCCGTCGAACGGCCTGTCCGGGATCGGCAGCGCGTCGCGTGAAATCTGATCGGTCACTCACAGCTCCTCTGCGCGCTACACGAGCGCCTTGGCCTTGATTGCGTCAAACTCGGTCTGCGCGATCGCGCCGCTCTCGGCCGGCTGCTTCGCTTTGTCGATATCCGCCGCTGCGCCGCCACCTCGTCGGTGTGGGTAAGTCGCATGGGCACATCGGTGGCCCCACGTCCGGGTGCTGTTGGTCGCAGGCCTGGCGAAGTGAGGGCTGGTCCGCCCACCGCCGCGCCGATCTCGACCTCCGGCGCGACAGCGTGCGGCTGCGGCACGCCTTCGCGCACGATCGAGGTGTCCTCTCGGAGCGCGATACGGGTCGGCACGCGCGCAGCCTAACCGACGGTCGCTGGAAGTAGCGTCCCAGCGGAATGAGGCGCGCACCTCCCCCATCCCTGGCACTGCGGCGGTCATCCCGCGCACCAGCGGCGCACCCCTCCTTTCCCGCGTTGGAGCGAACATCGCGAGTTCAGGCCGTCGGACGCTCGCTCGGGACGAGCTCCAGAAGCCGGTGGCGTGAGGGGCCTCTCTCCCCTTCGCACTTGCCGGCTTCGAGTACGGCACCGCGTACGCCGCGTCGAAGTTCGGAGCGCCGGCCCGCGACCTTCCCGGCCGCTGACCCGCCCGCCGGCTCGCCCCAGCGGCGGACGGGCCCATCGGCTCACGCGACCGCCGGCGCCTCGCCGGCCCGCGCCACCATCGCGTGCCCGCGCGCGTCGCGCGAGGAGATGATCGTCGCCGCGAGGAGCGCTCCGACGAGCGCGAAGCCCGCGCCGACCAGGAAGGCGGTCTGGAAGCCCTCCGTGACGAAGACCGGGTTCTGCTCGGCGCCCGCGCCGAAGCTCGCCGTGCGCGAGGTCGCGACGGACGACAGCACCGCCACGCCGAGCGCGCCACCGAGCTGCTGGGCGGTGTTGATCAGGCCGGAGGCGAGGCCGGCCTCGTTGGGCTTGGTGCCGGTGACCGCGGCGATCGTGACCGGGACGAACGACAGCCCGAGGCCGACCGCGGCCAGCATGGACGGGCCGAGGACGTCCCTGCCGAAGTTGCCGTCTGCGCTGACCTGCGAGAACCAGAGCAGCCCGGCGGCGACGAAGAGCATCCCGACGACGAGCGTGACCTTGAAGCCGATCCGGGTGACGAGCTGCGAGGCGACCCCCGAGGACACGATGATGAGCAGCGCCAGCGGCAGGTAGCACAGGCCCGTGGTGAGCGCGCTGTAGCCGAGCACCCGCTGGAGGTACAGCGAGATGAAGAAGAACATGCTGAACAGCGACATGCCGATGAGCACGCCGACGACGTTGGCGCCGCGCAGCGTCCGCAGGCGGAAGATCGAGAAGGGCATGAGCGGGTGCGCCGCGCGCGCCTCGACGGCGACGAACGCGACGAGCAGGAGCACGGCGCCGAGCAGGCGCAGCAGGGTCGCGGCCGAGGTCCAGCCCGCGCTCTCGGCGTCCACGAGCGTGTAGACGAGCAGCGCCAGCCCGGCCGTCACGGTGAAGGCGCCCGGCAGGTCGAAGGAGCGGTGCGCCCCGTCCGCGCGGCTCTCCTCGAGCAGGCGCGGGGCCATGAACGCGGCGGCGGCGGCGATCGGGACGTTGACGAACAGGACCCACTCCCAGCCGGCCCATTCGGTCAGCACGCCGCCGAGCAGGACGCCGGCGGCGCCGCCGGCGCCCGCCACGGCGCCCCAGACGCCGAGGGCGCGGTTGCGCTCGGCGCCCTCGGCGAAGATCGTCGTGACGATGGACAGCGCGGCGGGTGCGATGAGCGCGGCGCCGAGGCCCTGCAGCGCGCGGGCGGCGTTGAGCCAGGCTTCGGACTGGGCCAGGCCGCCGAGCAGCGACGCGAGGGAGAAGACGCCGAGGCCGACGATGAACATGCGGCGTCGCCCCAGGAGGTCGGCGAGGCGACCGCCGAGCAGCAGGAAGCCGCCGAAGGTCAGCGTGTAGGCGTTGACGATCCACGAGAGCGACTCGGGGTCGATGTCGAGCGCCGAGCCGATCGACGGCAGGGCGACGTTCACGATCGAGGCGTCGATGACGATCATGAACTGCGTCGTGGCGAGGAGGATCAGGGCGAGGGTCTTGGCGCGAGCAGTCATGCCGGCATCGTCTCCGGCCATGCGGTCAGCTACGGTCCGCATGCGCGCCCATGCGGTCAACTGCAGTCCGCATGGTGTGCGACCCTGCCGGTCATGGTCCAGACCTCGGCGCGGCTCCTCGCCCTGCTCTCGCTGCTGCAGCAGCGCCGGGAGTGGTCGGGCCCCGAGCTCGCCGGCCGGCTCGAGGTCGGGCCGCGCACCATCCGCCGTGACGTCGAGAAGCTGCGCGAGCTCGGCTACCCGATCGAGGCCGCGCCGGGTGTCGCGGGCGGCTACCGGCTCGCCGCGGGCGCGCAGATGCCACCCCTGCTGCTCGACGACGCCGAGGCCATCGCCGTCGCCGTCGGGCTGCGCAGCGCCGCGTCCGGGTCGATCGCCGGCATCGAGGAGTACTCCGTCCGGGCGCTGGCCAAGCTCGAGCAGATCCTCCCGGACCGTCTGCGCGACCGCGTGCGCGCGCTGGGCGACGCCACCTCGACCTTCCGCGTCGACGGCCCGCAGATCGACGCCGACGAGCTCGCGCTCATCGCCGGTGCCTGCCGCGACGGCGTCCGGCTGCACTTCGCCTACACGGCCAAGGGTGGCGAGGCCAGCTCCCGCGAGGTGGAGCCCGCCGCCGTCGTCCACACGGGTTGGCGCTGGTACCTCGCTGCCTACGACCTCGGCCGCGACGACTGGCGCACGTTCCGCGTCGACCGCATCGCCGGCCGGCCGCGGACCGGCGAGCGCGGCACGCGCCGCGAGGTGCCGGGCGGCGACGCGGCGGCGTTCGTCAAGCGGTCCATCCGCGGCGGCGAGGGCGACGTCGTCCACGGCCGCGTCCGGCTGCGCGCACCCGCCGACGGCATCGGCACCCGCGTGCCCGCGCGCTACGCGACCGTCGCCCCCGACGGCCCCGACGCCTGCGTGGTCACCACGACGGGCCGCTGGAGCCGCGAGTTCCTCGTCTGGATGGCGATGATGGACGCCGAGCTCACGGTGCTCGAGCCGCCGGAGCTGGCCGAGGAGGCCGCCCGGATCGTCACGCGTCTCGGGGACGTGGCGAGGCCGGGCTGAGCCGCGCCAGGTGATCCTGGACGGCGGCGGTGACGCGCTCGGTCTCGCCCGTCGCGAGCAGGTCGAGCAGGCCACCGCGCAGCACGGCGAGCACGAGCGTCCGCTCGGCCGCCGCGGCGCTCGTCCCGCGCAGGTGCGCCGGCTGCGCCTGCCCGAACAGCTCGAGCCAGTCGTCGACGGTGGCGCCCGCGAAGCCGGCCCAGGGCCCGGCGGGATCGACGAGGCAGCGGGCGTAGCCCTCGACCCACAGCCGCAACACCGCACGGTGCTCCGCTGCGGCCAGCCACCGCCACACCTCACCGGCGACGAGGGCGAGGTCCTCACCCGCGTTCGTCCGGCGCAGGCGGTCGAGCAGCTCCAGCTCGTCGCTCCGGGCCCGCGCGAGCAGCGCCCGGACGAGGCCGTCCTTGCTGCCGAACAGGAACAGCAGCACGCGCGGACTCGACCCGACCGCCACGGCCAGCGGTCGCAGCGACACCGTCGTGAGGCCGTGCTCGAGGACGTAGCGGTAGGCCCGCTCGAGCAGCTCGTCGCGGCGCACGGACGGGACGGCGGAGGTCACGACCCGCGGTAGGCTACTGAAACACTCGTTTCACTGACCCGCTCGGAAGGGGACGCAGGCGATGGCCGGAGGACAGGTGCAGGCGACGATCCGGCCGCTGGGCCGGCCCGGTGACCTCGGCTGGGTCGTGATGGCGCACGGTGAGGTCTACGCCTCGGAGTTCGGCTGGAACACCGACTTCGAGACCCTGGTGGCGCGCATCGTCGCCGACTACGCCGCCGACCACGATCCCTCCCGCGAAGCGGCCTGGATCGCCGAGGTCGACGGCCGCCGGGCGGGCTGTGTGTTCTGCGTCGCCGAGAACGGCGAGACGGCGAAGCTGCGCATCCTGCTCGTCCATCCCGACGGACGCGGTCGCGGACTCGGCGGGCGCCTCGTCGACACGAGCCTGGACTTCGCCCGCACCGCGGGCTACGCGCGGGTGCGCCTGTGGACGAACGACCCGCTCGTCGCCGCCCGCCGCCTCTACCTGGCGCGCGGGTTCGCGCTTGTCGCTGAGGACCCGCACCGCAGCTTCGGCGTCGACCTCGTCGGCCAGAGCTACGAACTGGACCTCGCGACGGCGTAGAACCGCGGCTGCCGCCCGGAGGTCTCCGGGCGCCGACGCACTGACGCGACGCTGCGCCCCGGAGCCCGAGCGCGTGTCGGGGGTGGCGGAGCGGGGCAGCACCGCCATCATGCCCTCGAAGACCTGGTTCATGACCGGCACGTCCCGCGGCTTCGGGCGCGAGTGGGCGCTCGCCGCCCTCGAGCGCGGGGACCGGGTGGCGGCGACCGCCCGTGACGCCGGCAGCCTCGACGACCTCGTCGAGGCTCACGGCGACGCGGTGCTCGCCCTGCCCCTGGACGTGACCGACCGCGAGGCGGCCTTCGAGGCCGTCCGGCGGGCGCACGACCACTTCGGACGCCTCGACGTCATCGTCAACAACGCCGGCTACGGCCAGTTCGGGATGGTCGAGGAGATCAGCGAGGAGGAGGCCCGGGCGCAGATCGAGACCAACCTGTTCGGCGCCCTGTGGGTGACCCAGGCGGCGCTGCCGTACCTGCGCGAGCAGGGCGGCGGGCACCTGCTCCAGGTCTCGTCGATCGGCGGCATCTCCGCCTTCATGGGCGTCGGGATGTACCACGCGTCGAAGTGGGCGCTCGAGGGCATCAGCCAGTCGCTCGCCCAGGAGGTGGCGGGCTTCGGGATCGCTGTCACGCTGATCGAGCCCGGCGGCTTCTCGACCGACTGGGGCGGGTCGTCCGCGCGGCGCGCCACCGAGCTGCCCGCCTACGCCGAGGTGCGCGAGGAGTCCGCGCGCCGCCGGGCCGAGCGACAGGCCACTCCCGGCGACCCGGTCGCGTCCCGCGAGGCGGTGCTGGCGATCGTGGACGCCGAGGAACCGCCGCTGCGCGTGTTCCTCGGCGATGGCCCCTCGCCATCGCGACCGCCGACTACGAGTCCCGGCTCGCGACCTGGCGCGAGTGGGAACCGGTCTCGGTCGCCGCCCAGGGCGGGTCCGGCTGAGGCGATCGGCTCGACGCACGCGGTGCACGCCGACCGCCGGACGGCGACGGGTCGGACGGCTGACGCCCGCCGTCCCGGTGCGCGACCTACGCTCGCCTCCATGACCGTGACCGCACTGGCGGCCCCGTGACCGAGACTGCGCTCGGGTGGGACCACGCGCTGTCGCTGCGCGCGCAGGGCGCGGGCGACGACGAGCTCGCCACGATCCTGGGCGGGGCGCCTCCCGGCGTGCTCGCCGTCACCGGCGGCTTCCCGAATCCCGGCACGTTCCCCGAGGGGGTCCTCGACGAGATCGCCGGCCGCCTCGTGCGCGACGACCGCGGCGTCGCGCTGCAGTACTCGCCCAGCGCGGGCGTGCCGAGCGTGCGCGACTACCTCGTCGAGCGCCAGGCGCAGCTGCAGGGCCGCCGGCCGCAGCTCGCCGAGCTGATGGTCACCAGCGGCGGGATGGAGTGCCTCGAGCTCGTGAGCCGCAGCCTGCTGGATCCGGGCGACGACGTCGCCGTCGAGGGACCCACCTACCTCGGGGCGATCATGGTCTTCCTGGGCCACCGGGCGCAGCTGACGGCGGTCGGGACGGATGCGGGCGGCATGCTCGTCGACGACCTCCGCGCGCGCCTGGAGGCCGGCTACCGGCCGAAGTTCGTCTACACGATCCCCGACTACCAGAACCCCTCGGGCCGCACGCTGGGCCTCGACCGCCGGCGCGCGCTCGTGGAGACCTGCCGCCGCCACGGCGTCGTGATCCTCGAGGACGTCGCCTACCGCGAGACGGCCTACGACGGCGCGCCCCTGCCCTCGCTGTGGTCGCTGGCCCCCGACGTGGTGATCCAGGCGGGGACCTTCTCCAAGGTCTTCTTCCCGGGCGTCCGGCTCGGCTGGGCGACGGGCCCCGCCGAGCTCATCCGGGCGCTCGTGGCCGCCAAGCAGACGACGGACCAGTGCGCGGGGGCGCTCGGGCAGCGCATGGTCGAGGAGTACGGGCGCGCCGGCCACTTCGAGCGCCAGCTCCCGGCGGCGCGCGCCTTCTACGCGTCCCAGTGGACCGCGACGCGCGCCGCGCTCGACGCCCACCTCGCCGCGCACTGCAGCTGGAGCGAGCCGACGGGCGGCTTCTTCACGTGGCTGACGCTGCCGGAGGGCCTCGACACCACGCGGCTGCGCCCGGCGGCCGTCGAAGCCGGCGTGACCTACGTGCCGGGGCGCCCGTTCCACGTCGACGGGGGCGGCGCCCGCGAGCTGCGCTTCTCCTTCAGCCTCCTGAGCGAGCCGGACCTCGACCTCGCGGTCCGCCGCCTCGCCGGGGTGGTCGAGCGGGCGTTGCAGCCGGCGGCGGGCGGCGTCCCATGACGCCGCTCGAGGCCCGCCTGGCGGCGCTGCAGGTGTCGACGCTCTGCGACGCGGACAAGACGCTGACGCCGCTGGCCCCGCGGATTCGCCGGCTCGCCGGGCCGGCGCGCATGAGCGGCCGCGCCCGGACGGTCGTCGCCGCCGGCGATCACCTCGCGGTCATGCAGGCGATCGCCGAGGCCGCCGCGGGCGACGTGCTCGTCGTCGAGACCGACGGCGGCGACCGCGCCGTCGCGGGAGAGCTGTTCGCCACCGAGGCCCGGCGACGCGGGATGGCCGGCCTCGTCGTCGACGGCCTCTGCCGCGATCTCGCCGGGCTGCGCGCGGTCGGCCTGCCGGTGTGGGCGCGCGGGACCTCCCCCGCGTCCGGCACGGCGGTGCTCGCCCCGCCCGCGCCCGGCTCCGTGCTCTGTGGCGGCATCCGCGTCACGGACGGCGACCTCGTGCTCGCCGACGACGACGGCGTGCTGATCGCCGGCGAGGCCCGGCTCGCCGCCGCGGCCGACGCCGCCGAGGCGATCGAGCGCGCGGAAGCCGCCGTGCTCGAGGGGTTGGCGGCGGGCCGCGACCTCGCGTCCTTGACGAACCTCGCCGAGCACGTGACGGCCCTGCGGGAGGGCCGCCCGAGCCAGTTGGCGTTCCGGCCGGAGGCCTGAGGCCCGGCCGCTGCGGCCCGCCGGATCGGCGGGCCGCAGCGTGGGCTCGCGCCTAACGGCGGCCCGTCACGGCGCGCAGCGCGTTGACGATGCCGTCGCCGTAGAACCCGTTGACGTCCGTGCCGCCGTCGCACGTGGCCGTGTACTCGTCCGGAAGCCCGGGATAGACCTGCACACGCGGGGTGGGGCAGGCGTGGTCGACCGCCGAGGCCCTGAGCTTGCGCTCGACCCGGGTGGGCGACAGCTTCAGGCCGCCGTGGCGACGGTCCCAGTGCCCGTACTCCGCGACGATCAGCGCCGCGACGCCGACCGCGTGGGGCGAGGCCATCGACGTGCCCTGGATCCACTGGTAGTAGGCGTTGCCCTGCTTGACCACGCTCGGGGTCGTCGGGTTGCCGTTCTCGTCGATGTCGGGCGTGCCGTCGCCATCACGGTCCTCGATGCGGCCCACGGACTCGGGGTACGCGGCCAGCACCTCGTTCTCCGGACGGACGAGGCCCGTGGCCGTGTCGTAGGCGTCGCCGCCCGGCGCGGCCACGTCGGCCTGCTCGAGCCCGTAGTCGGAGTAGTAGGCCTTGCGTCCGCTGGGCCCGACCGAGGTGACGCCGATCACGCCGTCGGCCTCCGTCGGCTCGCTCAGGCACGAGTTGTCGATCTGGCGATCGCGCAGGTTCGCCGGGTCGCCGTTCTCGTCGACCGGGTAGTCCGGCGAGTCGACGTCGACCGTCGGGTTGCCGAGGTCGGTGTGGCCATTGCCTTCGGCGGCGATGGTCGTCACGCCGCGTTGGCGGGCGTAGTCGATCGCGCGCTGGGTGGCCTCGATGACGAGCGTCTGCTCCCGCTGCTCGGCCGGCGAGTCCGCCGGATTGGCCCGGCAGTTGTAGAGCCACGGATCGATGTAGTACGACATGTTGACGACGTCGATGCCGTGGTCGCCCGCGTAGGTCAGGGCGTCGAGGGTCGGGCCGAGGAAGAAGTAGCCCGAGTCCTGGCCGGCGCGGAGGTTGACGAGGTCGACCCTCGGCGCGACGCCGCCGATGCCCAGCCCGTTCAGCGGCGAGCCGATGGTGGAAGCCACATGGGTGCCGTGCCCGTCCTCGTCGACGTTCGCCGCGTCCTGGCAGGACTGGTCGGGCTCGTCCGCGCACGGGCCGTCGATCGTCGGGTCGTCGACGGTGAAGTTGCGCGACAGCCGGGCGTCGAAGTTCGGCGCGATGTCCGGGTGGGTCCCGTCGATGCCGGTGTCGATGACGCCGACCCGCACCCGGTGCGACCCCTGCTGGCGGCGGTAGGAGCCCGTCGGCGTGGCGCCGATGAGCTGCATGTCCCACTGCTTCGGGCTCAGCGGATCCCCGCCGGCGACCGCGCCCTGGCGACTGCGGCCCTGGCCGCGGGTGTCGGAGACGGCCGGCTTCTCCACCGCGTCCCGGCGAGCCTTGGCCACGTCGTTCGGGGCCTTGCCGATGGCGCTGTCGGTCGCGGCGCCGACGATGGCACTCGACCGGGCCACGTCCGACGGGAAGGACGCGTCGTCCGTGCGCACCGTGGCGACGCCGATCGCGGTGTTCTCGTCGACGACCTGGCCGCCGGCGTCCCGGATGGCCGCCTCGGCCGCCGCGTGGCTGGCGCCGCGCTCGTAGAGCACGACGAACTGTCGCGTGCCGCTCGGGGCACCGTCGGCCGCCGTGGCGGCGCCGAACATGCCGCACGCCAGAAGGGCGGCGGCGAGGACCTTGCGCATGGGTGCGTCTCCTTCTCGAGGTCAGGCTGCGGCGACTGCCGGTCGCCGCCGATCCGCACCGCCTGCCCGTCGATAAGGGTGACGTAAACCCGCCCGTCCCGCACGCCCCCGGCGCCAAGCCCTCCAGGGACTTGGCGCCGACGGCGCCGGAGCCGCTAGGAGGCCTCGGCCTCCGCCGGGTCGGGGCGGATGATCACCGTGTCGACGATCGGCTTGATCTCGTCGGCGGGCATCCCGACGGCCTCGGCGTGCCGGCGCACGGCGTCCTCGTCGCTGCCCTCGTAGATGCACACGGTGCCGATGGTGTCGCTGTCGCCCTCGTCGATGACGTAGCTGCGGATCCAGCGGATCTCCTGCGGGAAGTCGCGGTCGGCGGTCTCGATGGAGCGCGCGCCGGCCGCTTCGAGCTCCGCGACGGACCCCCATCCTCTCCGGCGGCGAATCATGTAGAGCTGCATGGTCGGACTCCTCTGGCTGACGATGGAAGCGCCGGTCGGGTCCGGCGCCTGCAAGCCCAGGACGCCGGGCGGCCGGAAACCTTCCCGCGGTCACCGCGCATCGTGGGCCTCAGTGGCTCAGGCGCCCGAGGGCCGTCCGGGTGGTGAGCACCTCGGCGAACTCCCCGTGCAGGCTCGCGAGCGCCGTGCGATGCATCGTGTCGGCGTCGATGACCTCCCCGTCCGGCCCGCGACGGTCGAAGGTCGCCATCGCGTCGCCCAGCACCCAGGTCTCGAACCCCAGGTTGCCGGCCATGCGGGCCGTGGTCGAGCAGCAGTGGTCTGTGGTGAGCCCGACGAGCGCCACGGCGTCGACGCAGCGCGCGCGCAGCCGGGCCTGGAGGTCCGTGCCGATGAACGCGCTGTTGACGTGCTTGGTGATCAGCGGCTCGCGCGCCAGCGGGACCGCCTCGGGCTTGAACTCGAACCCGGGCGTCCCGGGCACGAACCGCCCGGCCGCTCCGTCGCTGGCGTGGCGCACGTGGAGGACCGGCGCTCCGCGGTCCCGCCATCCGCCGATCGCGGCGGCGATCGTGGCCTCGGCGCCCGGGTTGTTCCGCGGCCCCCAGGCGGGGTCGTCGAAGGCCCGCTGGACGTCGATGACGATGAGCGTCGGGAGGGTCATGCGCGCCTCATCCTCCCCGAGTCGTGCACCGTGCGTCCCCGGGCGGCTTGCGGACCCCACGGCCGTGGGTGATGATGGCCGCGACCGGAGACGAGGAGCAGCCGATGACCGTGACGCAGCCCGGCCAGGGCCCGAAAGCCGAGACCGAGCTCCCCGAGCCGCCGGGCGAGCCGCGCCCCGGCCACGGGTCCGAATCGGTGTTCGTGCTCGGCGAGGGCCTGCTCACGGAGAGCCGCGGCGGCCGCGAGAGCCTGGCGACCGCCGACGGGGAGCCACCCGAGGCCCGCGCCGCCGCGCTCGGCTCCGCCGCCGGGGCGCCGCCGTTCCGCTTCTCCCGCATGGGCCCGAAGGGCCGGGCGCTGCCGCGCGCGACGCGGGCGCGGGTGGCCACCGCGATGACCGCCGGCGGCGGCGGGTTCTCGGCGATCCCGGCGGGCTACACGTACCTCGGCCAGTTCGCCGACCACGACATGACCTTCGACAAGACGACGGTGACGCTCGGCGCCGACGTCTCCCCCGCAGACCTCCTGCAGGGCCGGTCGCCGAGCCTCGACCTGGACTCGCTCTACGGCGCCGGGCCCGGCGATCCGGGGTCCGAGCGCTTCTACGCGGCCGACGGGCGCAAGCTCAAGCTCGGCACGACCGAGGCCGCCGGCCCGGGCCGGCTGGGCGCCAGGCCGGGCTTCGACCTCCCGCGCAGCCGCTCGGCCAAGCACGCGACGGTTCCCGATCGCCGCAACGACGAGAACCTCGCCGTCGCCCAGACCCACCTCGCCTTCGCCCGCTTCCACAACCGCGTGGTCGACGAGCTCGCCACCGTCTCCGCCGCGAAGCGCTTCGCCCGTGCCCGGCGGCTGGTCGTCAAGCACTACCAGTGGATGCTGCGCCACGACTACCTGCCGCGGATCTGCGACCCGTCCGTCGTCGACGACGTCTTCACCCACGGACGCAAGGCCTTCGAGGTCGGCGCCTCGCCCACGGCGATGCCGACGATGCCGATCGAGTTCTCCGTGGCTGCCTTCCGGCTCGGGCACAGCATGGTCCGGCGCAGCTACAACTGGAACGTCGAGTTCGACGACGGCGCCGGCTCGCTCGACCTGCTCTTCGCGTTCTCGGGCACGAGCGGCGACCTCGGCAGCGGCGCCCGGCTGCCGACGACCTGGATCGCCGACTGGCGCCGGCTCTACGCGTTCAAGCAGCCGGCGCTGAAGGTCCCCGACGCGAAGTTCAACCTGGCCCGGCGGATCGACACGCTGCTCGTCGACCCCCTCGCGGCGCTGCCCCCCGGCTCCTTCGGCGCGACCCGGCCGCCGTCGCAGCCGCTCGTGGCGAACCTCGCGTTCCGCAACCTCGCGCGCGCCCGGATGGTCCGGCTCGCCTCGGGCCAGGACATGGTGCGCTTCCTCAAGGGCCGGGGCGTCCGGGTCACGGCTCTCACGAAGCGCCAGCTGCGCGCGGGCGACGGCGCGACGCTGGAGAAGCTGACCACCGCCCAGCGCGGCGTCTTCCTCGAGCACACGCCGCTGTGGTTCTACGTCCTGCGCGAGGCCGAGCTCAACCACGGCAAGCTCACCGGCGTCGGCGCCCGGATCGTGGCCGAGACCTTCCACCGCGCCATGGAGGGCAGCCGCGCCTCGATCGTGCGCGAGCCGACGTTCCGGCCCCGCTTCGGGCCCGACGACCAGACCTTCGACATGCGCGACCTGCTCTTCTTCGCCTTCGAGGGCAAGCCGGCCCTGCTGAACCCGCTCGGGGACTAGCGGGTCAGGGCTGCGCGGCCTCGACGATGGGCGGCTGGGGCGCGAACGCGATCGCGGTCACGGTCAGCCGCCGGATGCCCGCCTCCAGGGTCAGCAGCCCCTCCGAGGGCCGGCCGCCGAGCGGCACGAAGCTCACGTCCACGGTGTGCGCCGACGGCGTGTCGAAGATCGGGAAGCTCACCGACGCGGGGCCCGAGAAGGCCTGGACGCGGAGGTGCCCGACCCGGCCGGGCCAGGCGGAGCCCGACATCGCGACGCTCAGGACCGAGCGCCGGTCCGGCGACACGGCGAAGGACGCGCGCAGGCCCCGCAGGCCGGCGGTCGTGCCCAGGTCGGCGGGCGGGTCCCAGGTGATCTCGTCCGCGTCGGCCAGGTAGCCGTCGACGTGGGAGGCGATCAGGTAGGCCTCGGGCGACGCCTGGTACGGCCGGCGGGGCGTGAGCCGGTAGGACGGGCCGCCGAACACCGTGTTGCCGTCGAAGACGTGGCCGAGGCGGGCCAGCCTCGAGGCGCGCGTGCTCGCCGTGAGGGGACCGTCGTCGGTGAAGGTGAGGACCTCGCCGCTGTCGAGGTCGGCCACGTGGTGCACCAGGTGCCGGGCCTGCGCCATCACCCGCAGCCTCTCACGAAGCTGCGACGGACGCGGCCCGGGCGGCCGCCTTGACGCTGCGGGCCAGGGTCTGGACGTCGTAGACGCCCTGGTGTCGCCGGCCGTTGACGAAGAACGTCGGCGTGCCAGAGACGCCGCTGGCGTCGGCGCTCTGCACGTCCTGCGCGACCCGGGGCGCGAAGCGGCGGCGGCGCAGATCCTCCGAGAAGCGCTCGAGGTCGAGCCCGAGATCGGCGGCGTGGCGGTACAGGTCCGCGGGCGTCAGCCGGTCCTGGTGCTCGAGCAGCCGGTCGTGCATCGGCCAGAAGGCGCCCTGGGCGCCGGCGGACTCGGCCGCCTCCGACGCGGTCTGCGCGTCGGGGTGCACGTCGGTCAGCGGCAGGTGGCGGAAGACGTAGCGCAGCTCCGCGGCGAGGTCGTCGAGCAGCTCGGCGATGACCGGCGCGGCGTCGCCGCAGTAGGGGCACTCGAAGTCGCCGTACTCGATGAGCGTGACCGGCGCGTCCTCGCTCCCGCGCACGTGGTCGCGCTCGAGGTCGACGTCCTCGGCGAGGTCGACGAGCACGTCGGCCGTCGCGTTGAGCTGGCGCGCCCGCATGTCCGCCGGGAGGCGCAGCATGACCCGGAAGGCGAGCCACGCCAGCAGCGGTGACAGCACGGCGGTGGCGAGCACGCCGACCTTGGCCTCCTCCAGCAGGCGGCCCTCGAAGGCGATCGAGGCGACGAGCAGCGAGACGGTGAAGCCCACCCCGGCCGACGCGGCCGCCCCCGCCAGCGCGGGCCAGGTGACGGTGAGGCGGGCGCCACCGAGCGCGCGACGGGTCCCCAGCCAGGCGGCGCCCATGATGCCCAGCGGCTTGCCGAGGACGTATGCGGCGAGGATGCCGAGCGTCACCGGCGACGTGACCGCGGCCGACAGCAGGTCGCCGTCGAGCCGGATGCCGGCGTTGGCCAGCGCGAAGAGCGGGACGATCACCCGGCTCGTCCAGGGCAGCAGCCGGTACTGGAGCCGCTCGTTGGGCGAGATCGCCGAGGCGAGGCTCGCACGCGCCGAGTAGGCGAGCTCGGGCGTCGGCTGCTCGCGGAAGGAGCGGGTCAGCTCCGTGCTGCGCTCGAGGTCGCCGCGCGCCGCGGGATAGGCGCTGGTGATGAGCCCGATGGCCAGGCCGGCGATCACCGCGTCGACGCCGGACTCGAACATCGCCAGCCAGATCCCGACCCCGACGAGGACCGCGGCCGGCCCGCGCCACGACCCCGCCCAGCGCAGGGCGACGAGCACCGCGAAGAGCCCCGCCGCCACCACGAGCGCGACGACCGAGACGCGGTCGGAGTAGCCCAGCGCGATCACCAGCAGTGCCGCGAGATCGTCGATGACGACCAGCGTGAGCACGAAGACCCGCAGCCGGATCGCGCGCCCGCGCGTGACGAGCGCCAGCGTGCCGAGGGCCAGGGCGGTGTCGGTGGACACCGCGACGCCCCAGCCGCCGGCGCCGCGGCCGCCCGCGGTGATCGCCAGGTACGTCGCGGCGGCCACCGCCATGCCACCCAGGGAGGCGAGGACGGGGATCGCGAGCCGGGTGCGCTCGCGCAGCTCTCCCAGGTCGAGCTCCCGCTTGGCCTCGAGGCCGACGACGAGGAAGAACAGCGTCATCAGCCCCTCGTTGACCCAGCCGCGCAGATCGGTGGCCAGCTCGCCACCGCCGAGCACGACCGCGAGCCGCGTCTCCCACACCGAGGCGTAAGACGACGGCGACAGGTTGGCCCACAGCAGGGCGCAGACGGCCGCGACCGCCAGCACGACCGCCCCGCCCGTCTCGGCGTACAGGAACGCCCGGATGGGCGCCGCGAGGTTGCGCGCCCAGGCGGTGCGACCGCCGTCCGGGGTGCTGTCCGAGGCGGTGGCGATGCACAGAGCCTGAACCATCGGCGCGCGCGGGTGCGGCCATCCCGCAGCCGCCACGGGCCGGACCGCGCGCGGCTCGTCGACCGCTACGCCGACGCCCTGGTCGGGTCGAGCGCCGGCGGGGGCCACCGGTCGAGCGCTCGCGCGAACGCGGCTGACCGAGTCGGTAGGGTCGGCCTCCCAACTGCCAAGGAGCCGCCCCATGCCGACCGGTGCCCATCTCGTGGGCAGCCTCCCCCTCGCCGACGCCGACGCGGTCTTCCGCGCCGCCGCCGAGACGCTGGGCGACCGGCTGCGGACGATCCCCGACGGCGAGACGGGTGAGCGGACGATCTGGATCCAGTGGCAGGCCGGCGTCTTCGCCGAGCACCCCGACCTCGAGGTCAACCCGGTGCCCGAGGGTCAGTACGCACCGTTCGACCAGTACCGCCTGCGCGCCGGCGCCGATCCGGCCCACCTGCGCTTCGAGCGGCTCGGCTACGCCGAGCAGGCCGAGCGCTCCTTCGCGCGGTTCGCCGAGCTGCAGCAGGAGGGCGCGATCGCGGACCACGTGCGCCTCCAGGTCAGCCTGCCGACGCCCGCGGCCCCGGTGACGCAGGTCGTGGCGCCCGACTGGCGCGCCGCCGTCGAGCCCGCCTACGAGGAGGCGCTGCTGCGCGAGGTCGATCAGCTCGCCCGCGCCCTCCCCCACGACCGGCTCGCCGTCCAGTGGGACGTGGCCATCGAGGTCGGCATGTGGGAGGGCCTCGGCGGGCTGTTCACCCCGTGGTTCGACGACGTCCACGACGCGATCATCGAGCGCCTCGCCCGCATCTCGGCCCGCGTCCCCGACGACGTCGCGCTCGGCTATCACCTCTGCTACGGCGACTACGGGCACGAGCACTTCGTCCAGCCCGCCGACACGGCCAACCTCGTGGCCCTCGCCAACCGGCTCTCCGAAGCGGTGGGGCGCCCGATCGCCTGGGTGCACCTCCCGGTCCCGCGCGAGCGCGACGACGCCGCCTACTTCGCACCGCTGCGCGACCTGCGCCTGCACCCCGAGACCCAGCTGCACCTCGGCCTCGTGCACCACACCGACGGCGCCGAGGGCGCCCGCCGGCGCATCGCGGCCGCTCAGGACACCATCGAGGACTTCGGCGTCGCCACGGAATGCGGTTTCGGCCGCCGCCCCGCCGAGCAGGTCCGCCCGCTGCTGGAGCTGCACCGCGAGCTCACGGGGCCCGTGGCGTCCTGAGGGACGGCGGTCAGCCCGGCTGCCGCGTGGCGAGGTGCGCCCGCCCGACGAGGCTCGCGCCGCGCGGGCTCGCCTTCGGCCTCCCCGCTTGGTATGACACCGGGCGCGCGCCATGGACCTCGACCTCCTCGTCATCGGCTCGGGTCCCGGCGGCCAGCGGGCGGCCATCCAGGCGGCCAAGCTCGGCAAGCGCGTAGGCGTGGTGGAGCGGCGCGAGCGCGTCGGCGGGGTGTCGATCCACACCGGCACCGTCCCCTCCAAGACGCTGCGCCAGGCCATCCTCGAGGACATCGCCGGCCGCGGCGCCGACGTGCCCGATCCGTTGCACCCTGACCGTCACGAGGTCGCGGCGGCCGAGTTCCTGCGCGACCGCACGGCGCGGGTCGTCGCCGACGAGACCGCGGTGGTGCGCGAGCAGTTCCGCCGCAACGGGGTCGGGCTGCTCGTGGGCGCCGCGGCGTTCGAGGACGAGCACACGCTCCGCATTCACGACGAGAGCGGCGAGGTCCAGGACACGACCGTGAGCGCCGAGCACGTCGTCATCGCCGTCGGCACCCGCCCCGCCCGGCCCGAGGGCGTGGCCTTCGACGACCGACGGGTGATCGACTCCGACGGCATCCTGCGGCTCGAGCACCACGTGCCGCCCACGATGACGGTGGTCGGCGCGGGCGTCATCGGCGTCGAGTTCACCTCGATGTTCGCGGCCATGGGCACCCGCGTGACGCTCGTGGACGCGCGCGAGCGCCTGCTTCCCGCGATCGACCGCGAGATCGCGACGGCACTGCAGTACCTACTGCGCAAGCGCAACGTCACCTACCGCTTCCAGGAGGAGGTCACGTCGGTCGAGCGCGACGGCGATCGCGTCCTCACTCACCTGCGCTCGGGCAAGCACATCGCCTCGCACACGCTGCTCTATGCGACGGGCCGCCAGGGCGCCACCGCGGGCCTCGCTCTGCAGCGGGCCGGGCTCAAGGCCGACAAGCGGGGACGCATCGCGGTCGACGAGGACTTCCGGACGTCCGTCGGGCACATCTTCGCCGTCGGCGACGTCGCCGGCCCCCCGGGGCTGGCGGCCACGAGCATGGAGCAGGGCCGGATCGCCGCCCTACACGCCTTCGGCGAGCCCGTCGCCCAGCTTCCCGACCTCGTGCCGATCGGGATCTACGCGATCCCCGAGATTTCCTACGTGGGCCGCACGGAGGAGGAGCTCACCGAGGCCGCCGTGCCCTACGTGGTCGGCGTCGCCTGGTGGCGGGAGCTCGCCAAGGCGCTGATGATGCGCGAGGAGGACGGCCTGCTCAAGATCCTCGTCTCCCCGGAGGATCGCCGGCTGCTCGGGGTGCACGTGATCGGCTCGCAGGCCACCGACCTCGTCCACATCGGCCAGGCGCTGATGGACCGCGACGGCGCGCTGGACTTCCTCGTCTCGGCGGTCTTCAACTACCCGACGCTGGCCGAGGCCTACAAGGTCGCCGGCCTCGACGCGCTCAACCGCCTGCGCGACATGCAGTAGCGGCGACGCGCGGGCGCCGGCGCCTTGCGCCCCGGCCCCCGCGGCGCGATGCTGCCGTGTCGAGAACGACCGCCGAGCTCGAGGAGGCGACGCAGCGATGGCCGACAAGGTGCTGGTCAACCTGGCGACGGGTCTGGAGGACGCCGAGCGCGTCACCGTCGCCTTCCTCGTGGCGGGCGCCGCGACCGAGCGCGGCCAGGCCGTCGCCATGTGGCTGACCAAGGAGGCGGTGCGACTCGCCACGCCGGGCCACGCGCAGGGCGTCGCCTGCGACGGGTGCCCGCCGCTCGCGCGGCTCTTCGAGCAGTTCGCCGACGGGGGCGGCGAGCTGCTGGTGTGCCCGATCTGCGTGAAGGCGCGCGGGCTGGACGCCGACACGTTCGTGCCCAACGCCCGCGTGGCGGGCGCCAGCCCGATGCTCGAGTGGCTCGGCGACGGCGCCGCCGTCTTCAGCTACTGACCCGGCGCCCCCGCGGCGTAGGCGAACCGTCGGGCCCGCCGCGGGGTCTGAGGCGCATGTGGCCACGCGAACTGCTGCGCGCGGCCGGGGGCCGGGCCCGTGCCCTGCGCCTGGCGAGTCGCCCCGTGCACCCCGACACCGAGGCGGCCCTGCGGCGCCGGTGGCTCGACCTGCCGGTCGCGGTGCGCACCCGTGCCCAGCTGCTCGGGCGGCGCAGCACCGGCTGCGAGGGCACGCACGGCGTGTTTCCCCGCTGTGACCTGGCCTGCACGCCGTGCTACCACGCGAAGGCCGCACAGCAGGTCCGCACGGACGGGCCCCACACGCTGCGCGAGGTCGCGCGGCAGATGGCGCATCTGCGCCGGGTTCGCGGAACCGGGCAGCACGCGCAGCTCATCGGCGGCGAGGTGACGCTGCTCGGGCCGGAGGCGCACGCCCGGGCGCTGGAGGCGATGGAGCGCCACGGACGCAAGCCGATGAGCATGACCCACGGCGACTTCGACGCGGCCTACCTGCGCGCTCTCGCGCTGCGTCCCGACGGACGGCCGCGGTTTCGCAGGCTGCGGGTCGCCGGACACTTCGACGCGCTGATGCTCGGCCGCCGCGGGATGCCGCGGCCGCGCCGCGAGGCCGACCTGCACGCGGCGCGGGCGAGCTTCGTGGCGATGTTCGAGGCGCTGCGCAGCAGCCACGGCGTCGCCTTCGACCTCGCGCACAACATGACCGTCACGCCGCGCAACCTCGCCGAGGTCGCCGAGGTCGTGCAGATCGGCCTGCGGCTCGGCTTCGGCATGCTCTCCTTCCAGCCCGCCGCGCACGTCGGCAACCCCAGCCGGTGGAAGGAGGACTACCGGGCGGTGACGCTCGACGCCGTGTGGGGGGAGCTCGAGCGCGGCGCCGGCACGCGGCTGCCGTGGGCGCACCTGCAGATGGGCGACGCCCGCTGCAACCGCGCCGCCTACGGCGTGCTCGCCGGCGGACGCTGGACCCCGCTGCTCGACGACCGCGACGCGCGCGACCTGCGCGTGCGCGACGCGTTCCTCGCCGGCTTCGGCGGCATGGACTTCGAGCGCCCGGCGCTGCCGCTGGCCATCGCGATCGGCCGCGTGGTCGCACGGCGGCCGTCCGCCGTGCCGCTGGCCGCCGCCTGGGCGTGGCGCTTCGGGCGTCGCGCCGGCCTCCGGCGCCTGCTGACCGGCCGTTGGCGGCCGCTGACCTTCGTCGTGCACGCCTTCATGGACGCCGACGTCGTCGGCCCCGCGTGGGCGGCCCTGCAGCGCGGCGAGCGCGCCGCCGAGCCCGAGGTCCGGGCCGCGCAGGAGCGGCTGCAGGCCTGCTCCTACACCATGGCCCACCCCGACGCGGGGCGCCTCGTCCCCGCGTGCGTGCAGCATGCGGTCCTCGACCCCGAGGAGAACCTCGCCCTGCGGCGCCTGCTGCCCGTGCGCCCGTGAGCCGGCGCTACGACCTCGTCGTGGTCGGGGGCGGCACCGCCGGGCTCGTCGCCTCGACCCTCGCCGCCGGCCTCGGGGCGCGCGTGGTGCTGATCGAGCGCGAGCGCACGGGTGGAGACTGCCTGTGGACCGGCTGTGTGCCGAGCAAGAGCCTGATCGCGTCCGCTCGCCTCGTGCACGCCATGCGCCACGCCGCCGACCTCGGGCTGTCCCCGGTCGAGCCGGAGGTCGACTACGCGCGCGTCATGGACCGCGTGCACGCGGCGATCGCGACCCTCGAGCCCCACGACGCCCCGGCCCGGCTGCGCGCCGCGGGTGTGGAGGTGCTCGGCGGCTCCGGGCGATTCGTGGACGGGGCGACCGTCGAGGTCGACGGGCACCGGCTCGACTTCGCCGCCGCCCTCGTCGCCACCGGCGCGGCGCCCGTCGTGCCTTCGCTGGCCGGCCTGGACGCCCCCGACGTGCTGACCAGCGAGACGCTCTGGGGCGAGCGCGAGCTGCCGGCCCGGCTCGCGGTCCTGGGGGGCGGCCCGATCGGCTGCGAGCTCGCCCAGGCCTTCGCGCGCCTCGGCTCGGCGGTCGTGCTCGTCGAGGCCGAGGACCGCCTGCTGCCCGCCGAGGAGCCCGCGGCGAGCGCGCTCGTCGCCCGGGCCCTCGGCGCCGACGGCGTGGACGTCCGCCTCGGGGCCACCGCGCTCCACGCCCGCCGCGACGGCGCGGCGCGGACCCTCGCGCTCGAGGACGCGAGCGACGGCGCGGCGGTGCCGTTCGACCGGCTGCTCGTGGCCGTCGGCCGGCGACCGCGGACCGCCGGGCTCGGGCTCGAGGAGGCGGGCGTGACGGTCGACGCGCGCGGCGCGGTGGTGGTCGACGAGCGCCTGCGCACCGCCGCGCCGCGGATCTATGCCGCGGGGGACGTGACGGCGCGGCTGCCGTTCACCCACGTCGCGGCCCACCACGCGCGGGTGGCCGCGGTCAACGCCCTGCTCGGCACGCGCCGGAGGGTCGACGACGTCCTTCCCTGGGTGACGTTCACCCACCCCGAGGTCGCGCGCGTCGGCCTCACCGAGGCGCAGGCACGGGCGCGCTGGGGCGCCCGCGCGACGGTCGCCCAGAGCGACTACGCCACCCTGGACCGCGCGGGCACCGAGGCCGACACGCGCGGCTTCGCGCTGCTCGTCGGCGACCCGCGCGGGCGCCTCGTGGGCGCGACCGTCGCGGCGCCGGCCGGTGGCGAGGCGATCGCGGAGCTCACCGCCCGCGTCAAGGCCGGCGACAAGCTCGACGCGCTCTCGACCACCGTGCACGCCTACCCCACCTTCGCCGAGGGACCCTCGCGGGCCGCCGACGAGTACCTGCGGCGGCGCTACGGCCGGCCGGCCTACCGGCGCCTGGTGCGGCCGCTGCTGTGGGCCCGCCGCACGCTCAAGCCGCGATGACCGCCACGGCCGCGGCCCCGCCGGGCACCGAGGGCGAGCGCTGGGCGCGCCACGAGCTCGAGCGGCTGCGGGCGGCGAGCTTTGCGCCGCGCGCGCTGGCGGAGTTTCTCGGCGCCTCGGCGGCGCGGGCCGGCACGGTCCGCCACGACCGGCCGGCGCTCGCGCGGCAGGCGCGCCGCTGGTCGGCGACGGGCGGCCTCGGCTGGTGCGCGCTCGCCGCGGCCGGGCGTGAGCCCTTCCGGCGCCGGCTCGCACCCGGGCTGGTCTGGTGGGGCGCCGTCGCCGTGATGCTCGAGTGGCATCTCGGCATGCTCGAGACGGCGGACGGCCGGCCGCGGCCGCTCGGGCCGGCCGACGCCCTCACCCTCGCCCGGGCCTGGCTCGTGCCCGTCGTCGCCGACGACCTGCATCCCGCCGCGCTGCTCGGCGCGGCGACGACCGACCTGCTCGACGGCGTCCTCGCGCGAGCGACCGCGCCGACGCGCGCCGGCCGCGACCTCGAGGGCCTCGTCGACAGCGCCGTGTTCCTCGCCGCGCTGTCGGCGGCTGCCCGCACGGGCCGCCTGGCCCCGGCCACCGTCGCCCTCGAGCGGCTGCGCCTGGCCATGGGCGTCGGGTACTCCACCCTCGCCTACCTCGTGTGGCTCGAGCGTCCCGACCCGGGCGTGACCCGCGCCGCGCGGCTCGCGACGCCGCTGCGCGTGGCCGGGCTGCTCGCCGCCGGCACGAACCGGCGCGCCCGGGCCGACACGCTGGTCGCCGCCGGATCGCTGATCAGCCTCGCCTCCCACGTCCGGGGCGGGCGACGCCGCCGCCGCTCGCCGCGGCCCGGGCCGAACCCTCTCGGGCCCCCGGGGGTCCAAGAGCGGTGACGTCCCCTCCGCGCCCCGGTGTCGCGCTGCTCGTCGCGCCGGCTCTCGCGCTCATGCTCGCGGCGTGCGGGTCGGGGTCCGGCTCCGGCGCGGGTCCGAGCCGCCAGACGTGGACCGACGTGCGCGCGCGGGCCAAGGGCCAGACCGTGCGCTGGTGGCTGTACGGCGGCGACGCCCGCGTCAACGCCTACGTCCGCCGCTCGGTGAAGCCGGCCCTCGCGCGCGCGGGTGTGACGCTCGAGACCGTCCGGGTGACCGATACCGCGGACGCCGTCTCGCGCGTCGTCGCCCAGCGACGCGCGGGCAAGACGTCCGGCGGCGCCGTCGACCTCATCTGGATCAACGGCGAGAACTTCGCCGCGGGCAAGCGCGCCGGGCTGTGGCTGCGCGACTGGGCCCGGACGCTGCCCAACGCCCGCTACGTCGACCGCGGCGACCCGACGATCGCCCGTGACTTCCAGGTTCCGGTCGACGGGCAGGAGTCGCCCTGGAGCCGCGCCGGGTTCGTCTTCGCGGCCGACGAGCGGCGCGTGCCCGATCCGCCCGAGGACCTCGACGCGCTGCTGGCCTACGCCAGGGCGCACCCGGGCCGGGTCACCTATCCCGCGCCGCCGGACTTCACCGGATCGGCCTTCGTGCGCCAGGTCGTCCGGGCCAAGGGCGAGGACCGGGCGTTCGCCTACCTGCGAGCGCTGAAGCCGTACATGTACCGCCGCGGCCGGGTCCTGCCGAAGTCCGAGGCCGAGCTCAACGGCCTCTTCGCCAACGGGCAGGTCGACCTGGCGATGTCCTACGACGCGAGCTTCGTGCTCACCGCGGTGCGCAAGGGGCAGTTCCCCGGCACGGCGCGCCCCTTCGTGCTCGCCGGGGGCACGCTGACCAACACGTCCTTCGTCGCCATCCCGGCCGACGCCGCGCACCCCGCCGCGGCCAAGGTCCTCGCCAATCTGCTGCTCGACCCGCGCCAGCAGGCGATCAAGGCCGACCCGGACGTGCTCGGCAACCCGACGGTGCTCGACCCCTCCCGGCTGCCGGCCGACGCACGCGCGCGCGCCGTGCGGGCGAGCCGCTCGCCCTACCTCCTGGCCGACCTCGGGCGACCGGTGCAGGAGCTGGCGGCCGCTGACGTGCCACGGCTGGAGGCCAGGTTCAAGCGCGAGGTCCTGCGATGACGAGCCGCCCCGGCGGTCGCCGGGGCGACCTGGCCCGCCTGGCCCCGGCGAGCCTGACGGTCCTCGTCCTCTTCGGCGGGGCGCTGGCGGGGGCGGTGCGCACGTCGCTGGTCCCGCTGGGTGGTCCCCCGGGCCTTGAGGCGTGGCGCGCGCTCGTGCACAGCCCGGGCTTCGGCGAAGCCGTGCGCTTCACCGCACAGGTCACCGTGCTCTCCACCCTGCTGGCGGCTGGCGCCGGGCTCGCGCTCGCCGCGGCGCTGCGGCGCCGGGGCGTCGTCGCGCGCTCGCTGCTGGCCCTGCCGGTGACGGTGCCGCACCTGCTGGCCGCGACGCTCGCCGTGCTCTGGCTCGCGCCCGGCGGCGTGGCGGACCGGCTGCTGGGCGGGCTACCGGTCGACATCGTGCGCGACCGCGCCGGTCTCGGGATCGTGCTCGTCTACGTGTACAAGGAGGCTCCGTTCCTGGCGCTGCTCGTGCTCGCGGGCTGCGGGCCGGCGCTCGCCGAGCGGGAGGAGGCGGCCGCCGTGCTCGGCGCGACGCCCTGGCAGCGGCTGCGCTGGGTCACGTGGCCGGCCGTCCGCGCCCCGCTGCTGCTGGGCTCGGTGATCGTCGCCGCCTACGCGGCGGGCGCGTTCGAGGTTCCGCTGCTCGTGGGGCCGAACTTCCCTGCGACGCTCTCGACCTTCGCCTACGAGGCGACCCAGGGCGACGTCGTCACCGGTCAGGGCCAGGCCGCCGCCGCCCTCCTGCTCGTCTCGGGCTTCTCCGTCGCGCTCGCCGCGATCGCGGTCCGCTTCGCGCGCGACGTCGAGGGCGCCTGAGGTGCCGCTCGCGACGGCGCGCGGCCGCACGGCGGGCCTGCTCCTCGCCCTCGCCGGCGCGCTGCTCGTGGCCGTCGTCGTCCTCCCCCCCGCCTCGCTGGTCGTGCAGGCCTTCGCCGACGTCTGGCGGGCGCCCGCACTCGTGCCGCAGCGCTTCGGCACCCGCGGCGTGCAGCTGGCCTTCGGCTCCGGCGGGGCCGGCGCTGCCCTGCTGACCTCCCTCGCGGTCGCCACGGTCACCACCGGCCTCGCCCTCGTGCTCGCGTGGCCGGCCGCCCGCGTGCTCGGTGAGCGCCGGCTGCGCCATCCCGGCCCGGTGGCGCTGCTGCTCGCCATGCCACTGCTCATCCCCCCCTACGCCGTCGGAACCGGCCTCACCGAGTGGTGGCTGCGCCTCGGCCTCGCCGGGACCGCGGCCGGCCTGGTGCTCGCCCATCTCACCCTCGTGCTGCCCTACGCGGTGCTGCTGCTGCTGCCCGGCTTCGGCCCCGGGCTGCGGCGCCTGGAGGAGATGGGCCGGGCGGCGGGGCTCTCGGGCGTCCAGCGGCTGCGCTGGGTGACGCTGCCGGTCGTCCGCCCGACGCTCGCCGCGGCGGCGCTGCTGTGCGCGCTCGTCTCCTGGAGCCAGTACGGGACGAGCCTCGCCGTCGCGCCGACCCGGCCGACCCTGCCGGTGCTCCTGCTGCCGTTCGTCGGGACGGACCCCCAGGTCGCCGCCACGCTGTCGGTGCTCTTCCTCGCACCGGCCCTCGCGGCCCTCGTCGTGACGGTGCGAGCCCTGCGGGTGACGACGTGAGCGCGGCGCTGGACGTCCGGGGGCTCGTCGTCGCACCGGGCCACGAGCCGGTCCTGCGTGGGGTGGACCTGTCGGTCGCCGCCGGCGAGCGCGCCGTGCTCGTCGGGCCGAGCGGCGCCGGCAAGACGACGCTGTTGCGGGCCATCGCCGGCCTGCAGCCGGTCGCCGCGGGCACGGTGGCGCTCGGCGGCCGGCGCCTGGACGACTCCGTCGCGCCGCACCGGCGCCGCGTGTCCGTGGTCTTCCAGGAGCCCCGGCTGCTCCCCCACGCGCGGGTGGACGACAACGTCGCCCTCCCGCTGCGGGCCGCCGGCGTCGGCCGAGGCCCACGGCGGGCCGCGGCCGCCGCCCGGCTCGAGGAGGTCGGCCTCGCCGGTCTGGCCACCCGCCCGGCGCGCGGGCTCTCCGGCGGGGAGCAGCAGCGCGTGGCCGTGGCCCGGGCGCTGTGCGGGGACCCGCAGCTGCTGCTGCTCGACGAGCCGTTCGCGGCCGTCGACCCGAACCGGCGGGAGGCGCTGCGGCGGCTGATCGTCGACGTGGGCCGCGAGCGGGCGCTGACGACGCTCGTGGTCACCCACGATCGCACCGAGGCGGCCGAGCTCGCCGAGTCGCTCGCCGTCATGCTCGCCGGGCGCATCGCCCAGCAGGCGCCGCCGTGGCGGCTGTTCGAGCAGCCGGCGAGCGCCGCCGTGGCGCGCTTCTTCGGCGCCGTCAACGTCCTGCGCGGCCAGGTGACCGGCGGCCGGCTGCGGCTGGACGACGGGACCTGCCTGGCGGTCGACGGCGCCGACGGCGACGCGACCTACGTCATCCGGCCCGAGCGGGTGCGGATCGGGGCGGGGCACCTGCGCGCGGAGATCCTCGCCGCGGTCTACGCCGGCACCCACGTGCGGGTCACCCTGCGCCTCGGCGCGCAGCTGCTGACCGCCCACGTGCCGCCCGGGACCGCGGTTGCGCCGGGCGCCGTGGTGGCCGTCGAGGCGCCGCGGGACGCGCTCTGGCGGCTGCCCGTCGTCGGGGCATCGGGCTCAGCCGAGGACGAGGACGGCCATGCGGATCCGCTGGAGCACGGTGACCCCGACCAGGCCGGCGAAGATCCACGCGATGGTCGCCGCCGCCCCGGGGAACAGACACACGGCGACGTAGGCCACGATCGTCTCGGTGCCCTCCGCGAGGCCGGGGGTCAGGCGCAGTGATCGCTCGTCCCGGAAGGCCGGCTCGCGCTTCTCGACGAGCGAGGCGAACGAGAGCAGCGCCACGTTGTTGAGCAGGTAGGCGGCGAGCAGCACGGTGCAGGCGACCCGCGCGCCCGGCAGCGCGACGGCCACGCCGACGACGAAGCCGCCGTAGACGACGAAGTCGGCGAGGAAGTCGAGGAAGCCGCCGAGGTCCGAGTCCCCGCCGCCGGCGCGCGCGACCGCCCCGTCGAGCCCGTCGAGCCCGCGGTTGACGAGCCACAGAGCGAGCGCCGCCCACCACGCGCCGAGCGCGGCGGCGACGCAGGCGCCGAGGCCGACCCCGAGGCCGGCCGCGGTGACCGCGAGCGGCCGGACACCGCGCGCCGCGAGTCGGTCCGCGAGAAGCTGCAGCGTCGGCGCGTAGCGAGCGCGCAGCGGGCCGTCCAGCACGGGCGAGAGCCTACGCGGCGGCCCTGAACCGATCGTCGCGGCCCGGGGTCCAACCGCCGATGCACGCCAAGCGCCCGAGCCTGCGCGCCGCCCAGGCCGTCGCCCTGCTCACCGGCGCGCTGTTCCTCACGGCCGTCGTGGCCCCGGAGGCCGGGCGCTTCTACTGGACGCCGCTGACGCTCGGCGTGACCTACCTCGCCGCCGCCCTCCTCGGCCGGCGCGACGGTGGTCACTGGGCCACCGCCTGCGGGCTGTGCGGCTGGGGCGCCGCCGTGGTCTACGCGGGCGCCGCCCGCCCCGACCTCGACACGTCCGGGCTCTACCTCGCGGGGGCCGGCCTGGGCATGGCGGCGGGCGTCCTGCTCGACCGCGCGGGGGTGCCGGTCAGCACGCTCGGGCTCGCGGTCACGATTCTCGCTGGCGGCGCCGTGCTCGCGCTGACCGCGAGGTTCCCCGACGTGCTCGAGGACGCACACACCTACGCCGCCGCGCTGGCCCTCGTCGCCGTCGTGAATCTCGGCCTGGCGGCCCGCGAGCTGCGCGCCGGGCGGGCAGAGCCGTGACCGCCGGCCCACCCTCCACCCGCATCGGCCGTCCCGACGCGCCCATCGCGCACGCGCTGCCGAGCGGTGCGGGTACGGTGGCCGGCGGTGACTGCCGATCGCATCCGCGCGGGAAGCGCCGCTCGGACACCGCCCGACGAGGACCTCGTGCGCCGGGCCCAGGAGGGCCGGCAGGACGCCTTCGAGGTCCTCGTGCGCCGGCACGCCGATCAGCTCCACGCGATCGTGCTGCGCTTCTGTGGCGACGCCGGCGACGCCGAGGAGATCGTCCAGGAGACGTTCCTGCGCGCCTGGCGTGGCCTGGGCGGCTTCGAGGGGCGCTCGCAGTTCTTCACCTGGCTGTGCCGGATCGGCCTCAACGAGGCCAAGCGCCGGGGCAGCCGCCGGGCCCGGGGCGACGGCGCGGGCGCTGTCGACGCGGCGGCCGCCGAACTGCCCGACAGCCGGCGCTCTCCGGAGACCGAGGCCGAGCGCCACGCCCTCCGCGCCGCGTTGGAGGACGCCGTCCGCGACCTCCCGGCGCGCTACCGCGCGCCGCTGATCCTGCGCGACATCGAGGGCCTGAGCACGGAACAGGCCGCCGCGGTGATGGAGCTCGGCGAGGCCGCCTTCAAGAGCCGCCTGCACCGCGCGCGCCTCGCCGTCCGTCGGGCACTGCGCGCGACCCTCGACAGCCAGCACCCCGACTGACGTGAACCCCCGGCACCTGATCGACCATCTCTGGACGCGACCGCGCCTGTCGGCCTACCTCGACGGCGAGCTCGACCCGTCCCAGCGGGCACGGGTCGAGCGACACACCGGGCGCTGCCCGCGCTGCCAGGCGCTGCTGGCGTCGCTGCGGCGGATCCGGGACGGCCTCGCCGCGCTGCCCCTGCGGCCGGCCGCCCCCGGGCGGGCGGACGCGGTCATGGCTCGGCTGGGGCGGACGTGAAGGGTCGCCTCGGCCGCCGGGGCGCGCGCGCCATGGTCCCGGCGCCGCTGGGCCCGGGCGATCCGGTCCCGGAGCTGACGCTCACCGACACGCGCGGCACGCAGGTGCAGCTCGCCGCGCTCGGCGGGGTCGAGACCCTGCTGATCTTCCTCCGCCATCTCGCCTGACTGCCGTGTCGCGAGCACCTGGTCGAGGTGCTGAACGAGCGGCCGGCCCTCGACGTGCGCGTCGTCGTCGTGGGCTTCGCCGCCGCCGGGGCGCTGGGCGAGTACCAGCACCGCCTCGGCCTCGACGACGTCCCGGTGCTCAGCGATGCCGAGCGCCGCAGCTACGCGGCGTTCGGCCTCGGCCGCGGATCGACGGCCCGCGTCTGGCTGCACCCGCGCGTGTGGCGGCGCTACTGGCAGCTGCTGCGCGCCGGCCACCGGCTGCAGGCCGCGCACGAGGACACGCGCCAGCTCGGCGGCGACGCGCTGCTCGGCCCGGACGGGCGGGTCCAGTGGATCCACCGCAGCCGCGGTCCCGAGGACCGGCCGAGCCTCGAGACCGTGCGCCGGGAGATCGAGCGTGGGCGTGCGCATCGGCGGCCGCCGGCGGCACCCGGCCCTTGATCCGCCGGTTCGCGGGTGATTGGCTGTGCGCGCCGAGTCGCCTGCAGCCCGATCCGATGGGAGACGCCGTGAATCCCGCCCTCGCCCCGAACGTTCCCCGCGCCCCCGCCGCGCCCCGCCGGCCGCGGTCGCGCACCGCCCTCGGTGCCGCCGCCGTGCTCGGCGGCGCGCTGCTCACCCCCGGGGTCGCCGGCGCACAGGGCGGCCCGCCGCCGGCACCGACGGCGACGGGCGGGCACCGTGTCCAGCTCGTGGCGCGCGGCATCACCTCGCCGACGCAGATCGCCTTCGGCCACGGGCGGATCTTCGTCGCCTCACCCGGTGACGAGCAGACCGGCAAGGGCGCCGGGGTGTACCGGATTCGCCGTCACCGCGTCCACCGGATCGCCAAGGCGCCGGTCATCGGCCTCGTCTTCACGCATGGCAAGCTCTTCGCCACGAGCCGGAACAAGGTCCTCGCCTGGAGTCGCTGGCGCCACGGGCGGTTCACCCGGCGCGCGGTCGTCTTCCGGCGCCCGCCCGCGCAGCTGCCCTTCCTCGAGACCATGGCCGTCGGCCACGACGGCCGGCTCTACATGGGCTCGAGCGACGCCGGCGACGCCGGCCCCTTCGGCACGCCCTTCAGCGGCCGGGTCTTCGCGATGCGCCGCGACGGCTCGGGGCTCGAGGTGCTCGCCAAGGGCCTGCGCCAGCCGTTCGGCATCGCCTTCGTCCGGGGCAGCCAGAGCCCGTACGTCGGCAACGAGAGCGACGAGAGCGAGCCGACGCCGCCCGACTTCATCGTCCACGCCGTGCGCGGGAGCGACTTCGGCTTCCCCGCCTGCCAGTGGGTCCAGGCCGGCGCTCCGGCGTGCGCCGGCAAGACCGCGCCGTCCCTGCTGTTCCCGCCGCACGCGTCGCCGACCGGCATGGTCGGCCGCGGGAGGACGCTCTACACCGCGTTCTTCGGCGGGACCACGAAGGCGGGGGCCGAGCTCCGCGCGCTGCGACCCAACGGGCACTCGCGGCGGATCGTCCAGAGTCCCGCGCCGCTGATCGGCGTCGGCCTGCGCTATGGCCGCCTGTACTTCGGCGACGTCACCGGCGCCGTCTGGCGCGTGAAGCGCTGACCGCGGAGTCAGTTCCGACCGGCGTCGCGGGCGAGGATGAGCTCGGCGACGTCGGTCAGGTCCTTCCCGCTCACGTCGGGCGCCGGACCCAGCGGGCTGGCGACCATGCCGGGCCGGGCCACGAACGCCGCCTGGCAGCCGGCCGCGAGGGCGCCCGAGACGTCCCAGGCGTGCGCCGCGACGAGCCGAACCTCGCCGACCGCCACGCCGAAGCGCTCGGCGACCATCCGGTAGGGCTCGGGAGCGGGCTTCAGGCGCCCGACCTCGTCGGCGGAGAGCACCCGGTCGAAGCAGTCGCGCAGCCCCGCATGGACCAGCTGGGCCTCCGCCACCTCAAGGACGGAGTTGGTCAGCGCCGCCATCGCCAGCCCGGCTTCGCGCAGGCGCAGGAGAGCGCCCGCCACCTCCGGATGGGGTGGCAGGCGCCGCATCGCGCCGACGATCTCGTCCGCCGTCGACGTCTCGAGCTCCCGGCCGGTCCGCGCGGCGAGCATCGACAGGGCGCCGTACTGCGCGGAGGTGAAGTCCACGTACCGGCCGGTGGCGATGCCGACGAACGACAGCTGGAGCATCTGGGCGAACCACGCCTGCCGTAGCCCGGCGTCCCCGAAGGCCCGTTCGAAGAGCGGGTCCAGCGCGCGCAGGTCCAGCAGGGTCTCGTTGACGTCGAAGGCGAGCACGCGGGGCATGCCCCGATCCTGTCAGCTTCCGTCCCACGGCCGGCGCCGTGGCCACCAGGCCGGCACCGCCCGGCGGTAGGCGTCGTACTCCGCTGCCGACGACGAACCGCGCGAAGGCTGCAGGAGCACGAGCGCGCCGGCCGCGACGGCGTGAGAGGATCCGGGCCATGACCTTCATCGAGACGGTGCGCCCGGAGGACGCCGCCGGGCCGCTCGCCGACCTCTACGCAGCCGACGCCGAAGCGTCGGGCCATCTCCCGAACTACACACGGGCGTTCTCCCTGCGGCCCGAGGTCTACGCCGCCTGGCGCCGGCTCAACGGGGCGATCAAGGCCGACATGGACCTGCGCCGCTACGAGCTGGCGTCGGTGGCGGCCGCGCGCCGCCTGCGGTCGAGCTACTGCGCGCTCGCCCACGGCGGCATCCTCGCCGACCGCTACCTCGGGCCGGACACCGTGCGCGCGGTCGTGACCGACCACCGGGCGGCCGGCCTCGACGCCGTCGACGTCGCCGTGATGGACCTCGCCGAGCAGGTCGTCGACGACGCCGCGGCGGTCACGCAGGCCGACGTCGACCGGCTGCGGTCCCTCGGGCTCTCGGACGCCGAGATCCTCGAGGTCGTCCTGGCGGCCGCGGCGCGCTGCTTCTTCGCCAAGGTGCTCGACGGGATCGGAGCGCGGGCGGACCCGGCGTTCCGGGGCCTCGAGCCCGGGCTGCGCGACGCCCTGACCGTCGGCCACCCGATCGCCGCCGACTGACCCGCCGTCCGTTTCACGACTTCAGGAGCCACCATGAGCACCGCCACTCCCCTGATCACCGGCGTGGACTTCGTCTGCGTGCCGACGCGCGACCACGACCGTGCCGTGGCGTTCTACGGCGAGACGCTCGACCTCGAGCGCGGCAAGCGCTGGGGCGACAGGCCCGCGACGGAGTTCCAGGCCGGCAACCTCACCCTCGCGGTCATGGACCCGAGCGCCTTCGGCCAGGAGCCGGCGCGCCCCAACCCCGCGCCGATCGCCCTGCAGGTCGACGACGTCGAGGCTGCGCGCACCGCTCTCGAGGCGCGGGGCGTGGCCTTCGTCGTCGACTGGATGGACTCCGGGGTCTGCCACCAGGCCGTCTTCCTCGACCCGGACGGCAACCCGCTCATCCTCCACCACCGCTACGCCCCCGAGCCGGGGGCCTAGCTCACGCGACCGACGGGGCCACGGCCTCGTCGAGCGCGGAGAGCACCGCGGCGATCTCGGCCTCCAGGTCCTCGTCGCCGAGGCTGCCGTCCGGGCGGAACTGCTCGGCCGCGTCGGGCACCGGCAGCTCGCGGTCGAGCACCCGGGCGCCGATCGCCGAGAGCACCTTGCGGGTCTCGGCCTGCGCCCAGACCGCGCCGAACATCCCGGTCGCGGCGCCGATGACCGCGGCGGGCTGGTGCGCAGCGGGCTCTCGAGCAGCGGCCGCGAGAGCCAGTCGAGGGCGTTCTTGAGCTGCCCCGGGGTGGAGTGGTTGTACTCCGGCGTCGAGATCAGCACGGCGTCGGCGGCGGCCACCTCGGCACGGAGGCGCCGAACGGGCGCGGGGTCCCTCGCCCTGGCCGTGCTCGACGCCCGCGAGCGGCAGTTGCAGGACGCGATGATCGGCGGGCCCCCGCCACTGGGCCCGGGCGCGCCGGCGCCGGCGCGCCTCGTCGCCTTCGGCGCCGCGGCCCTGGACTTCCTGGCCGAGCAGGCCGACCTCATGCTCGAGGCCGAGCTGCACAGCGGCGGCACGTGGATGCGCTCGGGCCCCTACGCCGTGCGCCGGCTGCACGTCCGGATCCTCGTCGAGCAGGCGCGGCCCGGCTGCGACGTCGACTACGTCACCGACGTGCTGGGCGGCGCCCTCTCCGCGCAGGCCTTCGTCGACCAGCACCGCGTCCGCGGCCTGGACCTGGACCGGCTGAAGGCCGGGTACGCCGACCTCGTCGAGCGCCTCGTGGCCGCCGGCTGAGGCCAGACGGCGCCTAAGGCATCCGCGTCGCGGATCCCCACCGAACGCCCGATGTGCGGCCCGCGCCTCAGCTGCAGACTGGACGCATGACCACTCTCGGACCCACCAGGCACCTGCCGGCGCAACCGTCGCTGACCATCCGCCGGGCCACGGTCGACGACGACCACGCCCTCGAGCGTCTGGCCCAGCTCGACTCCGCCCGCGTCCCGGCCGCCCCGGTCCTCGTCGGCGAGGTCACCGGCGAGCTGTGGACCGCCGTGTCGCTGCAGGACTTCCAGACCATCAGCAACCCCTTCCGCCCCAGCGGCGAGCTCGCGTTCGTCGTGATCCAGCGGGCGCGGCAGTTGCGGCGCGCGCAGCGACGCGACCGTGGGCGCCGGCTGCGGCTGCGGCCGCGGCGCCGCGCCTCCGTCGCCTGAGCCCCGGCCGCCTCCGGGGCGCCCGCGGATTGGGTGACTGGCGGCGACGCGCCACGGGAAGCCTCTGGTCATGAGCGAGGACGGCACGCCGCAGGAGGAGATCCGCCGGCTCTACGACGACGCCGAGAGCCAGCTGGCGAAGGCCTTCGAGGGCGTCGTCGCGCGCGATTCGTTCGGGGTCGTGCTGGCGCGCATGACCGAGAACGTCGTCGCCCTCTCGAGGATCGGCTCGGACGTCGCCGACCTCGCCCTGCGCAACCTGCGGCTCGCGGGGCGACAGGACGTCGTGCGCCTGAGCCGCCAGCTCGGCCGCACCGAGGACAAGCTCGAGCGCGTGCTGCAGGAAGTGGAGCGCCTGCGCGAGGAGCTGGCCGCCCAGCGGTCGCAGCCATGACCACGCTCGAGCGGGTCACGCGGCTGCCCACCGCGCTCGTCGAGGCGGCGAACGTCGTGCTCACGACGGACGACGCGGTCATCGGCGCGACGCCGCGCGACGTCGTCTGGACGCATCGCAAGACGACGCTGTACCGCTACCGCTCGACGGAGCGCCGGCACCCGGTGCCCGTCCTGCTCGTCTTCGCCCTGATCAACCGTCCGGACGTCTTCGACCTGCGGCCCGGCCACTCGTTCGTGGAGTTCCTGCTCGACGAGGGCTTCGACGTGTTTCTCCTCGACTGGGGCGTTCCGGACGACGAGGACGCCGACACGGGGCTCGAGTACTACGCCTGCGACGCGCTCCCGTGGGGCATGCGCGAGACGCTGCGTGCGAGCGGCGCGGACGATCTCAGCCTGCTCGGCTGGTGCATTGGCGGCACCCTGTGCACCCTGCACGCCGCCACCGTGGGCGCGGAGTCGCCGGCGCGCAACCTGATGCTGCTCACGACCCCGATCGACACGACCGATTCGCTCTACGGCAAGTGGGTCGGTCGCGACGCCTTCGACGTCGACCTCGTCGCGGACCGCTGGGACAGCGTGCCCGGCCGCGCCGTGGACTTCGCCAACAAGCTCATGAAGCCGGTGACGAATTTCTGGTCGACCAACCGCCGGGTGCTGCTCAACGCGATCGACGGCGTCGACCAGCGCGAGAGTCACCAGGCGATGGCCAAGTGGGTCGGCGACAACCCGCCGTTCCCCGCTCGCGCCTACCGCGAGTGGGTCACGTGGATGTACAAGGAGCACCGCCTCATCCGCGGGACGCTGCGCCTGCGCGGCCGGCGCGCCGACCTGGCGCGCATCGAGCAGAACCTGCTCGTGGTGACCGCTGCTGCCGACCACATCGCCCCCCGCTCGAACACCGTCCCGCTGCTCGACCGCGTCGGCAGTGCCGACATCACCCACCTCGACCGCCCCGGCGGTCACATCGGCCTGATGGCCGGTTCGAAGGCCAAGCGCGAGATCTGGCCGGATCTCGCCGACTGGCTCGCAGCACGCTCCGGCCGTTGACCGCAAACGAGGAGAGAGCCGTGTCCACGCAGGAGAGCCCTTCAGCAGACCAGGTCGGCGACAAGCTCTCCGGCCGCGTCGCCTTCGTCACCGGTGGGACGCGCGGCATCGGCGCCGCCATCTGCCGCAGTCTGGCGACGCAGGGCGCGACCGTCGCCGCCGGCTACCACTCCGGTGAGGAGCAGGCCGAGGCGCTGTGCGCCGAGCTCGCCGAGGCCGGGACCGAGGCGTCGACCCACCAGGGCAACGTCGGCTCAGCCGACGACTGCCGGCGTACCGTGCAGGAGGTCATCGACCGCCACGGCCGGCTCGACATCCTCGTCAACAACGCCGGCATCACGTCGGACAAGCGGGTGCTCAAGATGTCCGACGAGGACTGGTACAAGGTCATCGCGGTCAACCTGTCGGGCGCGTTCTTCATGTCCCAGGCCGTGCTCCCGCACATGCTCGAGCGCGGGTCGGGGCGCATCGTGAACATCTCCTCGATCATCGGCGAGATCGGCAACATCGGGCAGGTCAACTACGCGGCGTCGAAGTCCGGGCTCTTCGGGCTCACGAAGTCGCTCGCACGCGAGGCGGCATCGGCGCTCACGCGCGACGGCAAGGCAGGCGGGCTCGGGGTCACGGTGAACACCGTCACCCCGGGGTTCGTGGCCACGGACATGGTGGAGGCCATGCCGCAGAAGGCCAAGGAGGCCCTCAAGGAGCAGATCCCGCTCGGCCGGCTCGGCGAGCCCCATGAGGTGGCGCGGATCGTGCACTTCCTCGCCGCGGACGCGTCGGGCTACATCACCGGCCAGGTCTGGGGCGTCAACGGCGGCATGGACATGTAGGTGGCGGACGGGCGGACACCGCTGGGCGAGTACCTGCGCCGGCAGCGTGAGCTGCAGGAGGTCTCCATGCGGCGCATGGCCGAGCTGGCGGGCATCTCGAACCCGTACCTGTCCCAGATCGAGCGCGGGCTCCGCGAGCCGTCCGAGAAGGTCCTCGACGCGCTCGCGGGAGCGCTGGAGCTCTCGGCCGAGGCCGTCTACGAGCAGACCGGCCGAGCCCGCCCGGCGGCGGAGTCCGAGCCCGGCGAGGACGGCCCGTCGGTCGCCGACGCCGTCAGGGCCGACCCGCGGCTCACGGCCCGCCAGCGCCAGGCGCTGCTGGAGGTCTACGACGCCTTCACGGGCCGCCGGGCCCGACCGCGAGGGCGGCCCTAGCCGACGAGCTCGCGCGCCGAGGCGACGTAGGCCTTCGTGACCTCGCGCGTCAGGCCGGTCTGGGCGGCGGCGACGGTCGAGACCCAGTCGACGTTCGTGGCGGCGGCGGACCGCTCGTAGGTGTCGAGGGTCGACAGGACGACCTTCTCGTACGTGTCGAGGTAGGCGGCCCCGGCCTTCTTGCCGCTCTCGGCGGCCTGGTCGGTGAACTCGGTGATGCGCTCGGCCGCCTTGCCGAACGGCTCGTTGACACGGGTGGACTTGCTCTGCGTGGCCATGGGACTCCTGTGGTTGGTGGAGCTTGCGCTAGCTAGGTTAGCATCTAGTGGCTAAGAGCTAGCGGCTGCGCCGTCCACCTGGGCGTGGTGGCCCGGCTCAGGCTCCCCGACGACGAGCGCCGACGGCTCGTAGGCTTCCCACACCGTGAGCGTTCCCGCCGCCCGTCCCGCGGAGCCCGTCACCGCGGTCGCCGAGCACGACGTCGTCCGGCCGGTCCTCGAGCAGGCCTGGACCCGGGTCACCTACCTGCACTGGCCGTAAGACCCGGAGGCGGTGCGGGCGCTCCTGCCCCGCGGGGTCGGGCCCGACGTCGTCGACGGCGTCACCTGGGTCGGCCTGATCGCCTTCGCGATGCGGCGGGTCGGCGTCCTCGGCCTGCCGCCCCTCCCCTATCTGTCGGCGTTCCTCGAGACCAACGTGCGCCTCTACAGCGTCGACGCCCGCGGCCGCCGCAGCGTCGTGTTCCTGAGCCTGGACGCCGACCGCCTGCTTCCGGTGCTGGCGGCCCGGGCCGGCTACCGCCTGCCCTACGTGTGGTCCTCCATGCGCCTGCACGAGCGCGCGGACGTGCTCACCTACACCACCCGCCGCCGGGGCGGCGGTGTCCGGTCGACCCTTCGTGTGCGCCTCGGCGGCGACGTGGAAGCCGACCCGCTCGACGACTTCCTGACGGCGCGCTGGGGTCTGCACAACCGGTGGTACGGCGCGACCGCCTACGCCCCCGTCGCCCACCAGCGGTGGCCGCTGCGCGCCGCCGAGCTGCTCGAGCTCGACGACGGGCTGGTCACGGCGACCGGCCTCCCCGCCCCCGTCGGCCCGCCGCGCGTGCTGTACTCGCCCGGCGTGGACGTCCGCATCGGCAGGCCGTCGCGACTCCGTTGACGGGACGCGAGAACGCAGTCAAGTCCGGAGTCGTCACCCATCCCGGTCAGTGGTGGCGGCGACGTCGCGGGCCGGTCTACCCCGTGGCGGTGCCGTCCGGCTGATGCGCGAAGCGGGCGTGCGCGGCCCGGCTGACCGGGCATTCGCGGCTGCGAACCCCGCACACGCCGGTGTCGCAGAGCCGGCACATCCAGCGCGTCGCCCCGGGCTCGCGGATCAGCGTGACCACCATCTGGGAGATCAGGCCCTCGAAGACCGCCCGGTCCGCCGGCGACAGGACGCCGAGCGCGTCCTGGAGCACGTCGGCCCGCGCCCGGGTCGCACGCTCGGCGGCGCGGCGGCCGGCGGCCGTCAGGCGTACGGTGGTCGACCGCCCGTCCGCCCCGGCCTCCCGCTGCACGAGGCCGCTCGCCTCGAGCCGGTCGACGAGCCGGACGGCGCCCGAGGAGGTGACGCCGAGCACCTGACGCAGCCGGTCGATGGTCGGACGGTCGAGGAAGTGCTGCAGCGCCGACAGGGCGACGCCGGCCGTCTCGGAGCCCGGTCGCCCCGCCGGCCCCGCCGCCTGGCCGACGCCGTCGCGCATCCGGTCCGAGACGGCGAGGGTGAGGGCGCCAAGGACGTTGGCGGTACGGTCGAGGGCCGCCGGCTCGGGACGGCTCATGCGACCGCGCTCACGCGCTCCACGCGCCGGGCAGCTGCTCGACGTCGTCCGGCAGCGACTCCACCGCGGGCGCGCCGAAGGCGATGAACTCGAGCCCGTCCGGCCCGGCGGCGAAGGCCCGGCTGACCTCGGGGGCGACGCGGATCGCGTCCAAAGCCCGCAACTCGACGATCTCGTCGTCGAGCTTGACCCGGCCGCTGCCCTCGAGCACGACGTAGAGCTCCTCCTGGACGTGATGGCGGTGGCCGAACGGGGCCGCGTAGTCCGGCGCGAGGCGCTGCAGGCTCATGCCGCTCTCCTGCAGGCCGAGGTCGCCGGACGCGAACCGGGCCTCCATGTCGGGGGCGAACCCGAACTTCACGGCGGAGTCCTCGACGTCGCGCAGGTGCTTGACGGTGAACGTGCTCATGTCGCTCCTCTCGGTGTTAGGTGCGTGACTCACGCATTACCCACGCCCCGGCGGTTTCGAACCCGGCGGATGACCCTGCCGCTGTCGGGGAAGAAGGGGCGGATGAGACTCAGCGCGCGCAACCAGCTCGAGGGCACCGTCCAGTCCGTGACCGAGGGTGCGGCGATCGCCAACGTCGAGATCGACGTCGGCGGCCAGCGGCTCGTCGCCTCGATCACCGTCGAGGCGGCCCGCGAGCTCGGCCTCGAGGCGGGCAAGCCGGCGACGGCGATCGTCAAGGCCTCCGACGTGCTGCTCGGCGTGGACTGACCGCGCGTGCCCGCTCGATCGCGACGGACCGCCCTCGCCGGGCGCATCGCCCGGCGCACGGCGCTCGGTGTCCTGGGCGCGCAGGCGGCGATCGTCGCCGGACTGACGGCCACCGACGCGTGGCGCAAGCGGGTGCGGCCGCAGTCGGCGAGCTTCCCGCGCACCGAGGCGGCCGACGTGCCGGTCGGCGACTCGGTGACCACGACCTACACGTACGGCACGGCGCTCTACGAGGACATGCTCGCGGCGATCCGCGGCGCGCGTTCGCGGGTGCTGTTCGAGTCCTTCATCGTCAAGGGCGACGTCGTCGGCCAGGAGTTCAAGCGGGCGCTGATCGAGGCGGCCGAGCGGGGCGTCGAGGTGTTCGTCGTCTACGACGGCTTCGCCAACCTCGTCGTACCGCGCGCGTTCTTCGACTTCCCGGCCGGCGTCCACGTCATCCGCTATCCGGTCTTCCGCGCCGGGATGCTCCTTCTCGACCTCCGCAAGTCGGGCCGCGATCACCGCAAGCTGCTTGTGGTGGACGGGGAGGTCGGCTTCGTCGGCGGCTACAACGTCGGCAGCGCCTACGCCGAGAAGTGGCGCGACACGCACCTGCGGATCAGCGGCCCCTCCGCATGGGAGCTCGAGAACGCCTTCGTCGACTTCTGGAACCTCCACCGGGCCGACAGCCAGCCCCGGCTGGCCAGCCACGGGGAGTCCGTGTGGGAGTCGCGCCTGCGCGTGTACCGCAACGTGCCGGCCCAGCTCATCTATCCCATCCGGGGGATCTACCTCGAGGCGATCGACCGGGCCCACGAGCGGATCTCGATCACCCAGCCCTACTTCATCCCCGACCGCGAGGTCGTCCGCGCACTGCTGGACGCCGCCCGGCGCGGGGTCGACGTCCGGGTCCTCATGCCGGAGGCCTCCAACCACGTCGTCGCCGACTGGCTCTCGCGCGGCTTCTACACGACGCTGCTGCGCGGCGGGGTGACGCTGTGGCTCTACCAGGACGCGATGGTCCACGCGAAGACCGCGACCATCGACGGACGCTGGAGCACCGTCGGGTCCGCGAACATCGACCGCCTCAGCCTGACGGGCAACTACGAGATCAACGTCGAGATCTTCGACGAGGCCTTCGCCGAGCACCTCGAGACGATCTTCGCGGCCGATGTCTCCAACGCCCGCCGGCTGAGCGCGGAGGAGTGGCGCGGCCGGCCGGTCGCGGCGAAGTTCTCCGAGCTCGTGCTCCGCCCGCTGCGTCGGCTGCTCTGACCGCTCGTCCCGGTCGGCGGAGCCGACCGCCACCGCGACGACCGCGTCACGGTGCGTGCACGATGATTGGCACGTAGCCACTCGTCGCTTGATAGGTTCGGCGGGTTCATCTGCTCCCGGTCACCGTTGTCGCCCCGTCGACGTGCGCGGCCCTTGTGGCGGCGGTCGCCGCCGTGCCCGACGTCGCGGGCGCTGCAGCGAGGCTGCAGGTCCCGGACTCCTCCTCGGGGAAGGCCGGGTGACCCCCCTGCTGTACCGGCTCGGCCGGGCCTGCGTCGCGCACCGCTGGGTCGTGGTCGGGATCTGGCTCGTCGTCTTCATCGTGCTCGCCGCGTGGGCACGTGCGGAGGGCCCCAACGTCAACGACAACCTCACGCTGCCCGGCAGCGACAGCCAGCGTGCCACGGACGTGCTCGCCAAGCGCTTCGCGTCCAAGGCCAACGGCACCAACCCGGTGGTTCTCATCGCCCCCCAGGGCCAGAAGCTCACGGACTCCAGGTACGCGACACCCGTGGCCGACACCACCAAGGCCCTGAAGGGCGACTCGGCCGTGCGCGCGGCGGTGAGCCCGCTGACCCAGAAGGGCAAGGCCAACCTGTCCAAGGACAAGGGCACGGGCTTCATCTCGCTCGAGCTGCGCCTGAGCCCGTCGCAGCTCGACCTGGACACCGCCGACCGGCTGGTCGGCGAGGCCGATCCGGCGCGCAAGGCCGGGCTCTCGGTCGGCTACGGAGGCTACCTCGGCCAGAAGGTCTCCAAGCCCGAGACGCACGTCAGCGAGGTCGTCGGCCTCGGCATGGCGGTCATCGTGCTGTTGCTGACCTTCGGCACCGTCGTGGCCATGGGCCTGCCGATCATCACCGCGCTGATCGGCCTCGTCAGCGGCCTGTCGATCGTCACGCTGCTCAGCCAGGTGGCCGAGGTGCCGACCGTCGCCCCGACGCTCGCGACGATGATCGGGCTGGGCGTGGGCATCGACTACGCGCTGTTCGTGGTCACCCGCCACCAGGCGCAGCGGCGCGAGGGGATGGACACGCGAGAATCGATCGCCCGGGCCACCGCCACGTCGGGCGGGGCGATCGTGTTCGCGGGCACCACGGTGATCGTCGCGCTGCTCTCGCTGATCGTCGTCGACATCCCGCTCGTGACGACGCTCGGCTACACCTCCGCGCTCGTCGTCCTCGTCGCCGTGCTCACCGCCATCACACTGCTGCCGGCGCTGCTGGCCGTCGTGGGCGACCGGATCGACCGGTTGAGGCTCCCGCATCGCCACCCGTCGGCGGACGACCACCCGCACGGCTGGGCCCGCTGGGGCGAGGCGGTCGCCCGCCGGCCGCTGCCCGCGCTCCTGGGGGCGGTCGTCGTGCTCGCGCTGCTCGCGGTGCCGACGCTCGACCTCTACCTCGGCCAGCAGGACAACGGCGCCCTGCCCAAGAGCACCGACGCCCGCCGCGCCTACGACGGCATCACCGCCGGGTTCGGGCCGGGCACCAACGGCCCACTGCTCATCAGCGTGGACCTCTCGGCCAAGCCGGCGAAGGCCGACCAGGACCAGCTGAGCAAGCTCGACAGCTCGGAGAAGTCCGACAAGTCGAAGGCGAAGAAGTCGGCCGACGAGCAGGCGAACCAGATCGCCGCGCAGCTCGAGGCGCAGGGCGTGCCACCCCAGCAGGCCCAGTCGCAGGCGCAGTCCCAGGTCAAGCCCGGCCTCGACAAGCAGGACTCGAAGATCTCGAAGTCCTACGGCGACAAGCGCAGGCAGGCGCAGCAGAGCGCGACGGACCCGCGCCTGCAGACGCTGCGCGACGACCTGGGCAAGACCAGCGGCGTCAAGTCGGTAACCCAGCCCCTGGTCAACCCCAAGGGCACCGCCGCCGTGATGACCGTGACGCCGACGACCGCGCCCTCGGACCGCAGGACGGAGCAGCTCGTGCGCCGCCTGCGTGACACGACGATCCCCAAGGCCACCAAGGGCCAGGGGCTGACCGCCGACGTCGGGGGCACGACCGCCGGCTACGTCGACCTTGCTGACGAGATCTCCAGCCGCCTGGTCCTGACCATCCTCGTCGTCGTCGCGCTGAGCTTCCTGCTGCTCGTCATGGCCTTCCGCTCCATCGTCATCCCGCTCACCGCGGGCCTGATGAACCTCATCTCGATCGGGGCGGCCTTCGGCGTCGTGTCGGCCGTGTTCGAGAAGGGCTGGGGGATCGGCCTCGTCGGCCTGGACTCGGAGGTGCCGATCGTCTCCTTCGTGCCGCTGATGATGTTCGCCATCCTCTTCGGGCTCTCGATGGACTACGAGGTCTTCCTCATGACCCACATCCGCGAGGCGTGGCTGCGCACGGGCGACAACCGGGCCTCCGTCGTGCACGGCATCGCGACCACGGGCCGGGTCATCACCTCGGCGGCCCTGATCATGGTCAGCGTCTTCTTCGCGTTCATCATCAACGGCGACCCGACGGTCAAGCAGTTCGGCGTCGGCATGGGTGTCGCCGTCGCCGTCGACGCGACCCTCGTGCGCTGCCTGCTCGTGCCGGCGGTCATGCTCATGCTCGGCCGGGCCAACTGGTGGTTCCCGCGCTGGCTGGACCGCGTCGTGCCGAACGTCTCCATCGAGGGCGAGGAGTGGTTCGCCGAGCACGACGCCGCCCTCAGGCGGGAGGCGGAGGCTCGGGAGGCGCCGCTGGACGGCCCCGGCCCGGGCGGACCCCGGGCAGGCGCGGCAGCGAGCTGACGGCGACGGCGAGCACGGCGAGGGCGACGCCGAGCACCGTCCCGACCCCGATCACCTCGCCCCGGGCCGGGGCGAGCAGGTCGATGGCGAGCGCGCCGGCGCTCTGGCCGGCGGTCAGCGCGAGCGCGAGCCGCAGGACGCCGAGCCGGCGGACGACGATCGCGCCCGTCGTCGCGACGAAGGCCCCGAGCAGGCCGCCGAGGTACAGCGGCGGCGGCGCCGCGTAGCCGTGCGGCGGCACGGGACCCGACACGACCAGGGCGACGACGACGAGCAGCGTCAGGCCGACGACGAAGTTGATCACGCCGGCCGCGAGCGGCTCACCCGTGGCCTGCACGAGCCGCCCGTTGGCCGCCTGCTGCAGGGCGGAGCCCGCGCCGGCCGCGACGGCGAGCAGCAGCAGCAGCGGCCGCACCGAGACGCTGGCCCCGAGGGCGCTGACGGCGACCGCGGCCACCGCCAGGGCGATGCCGGCCAGGCGCGGCGCGGTCACGGGCCGCCTGCCGGCCGGACTGATGCCGGCCACGTCGGCACCCAGGCTCCCGGTCGCCTGGCCGAAGACGAGCGCGACGGTGAGCAGCGCGACGCCGAGCTCGGGGGCCGCGGTGGTGTTGACCGCGACGAGCAGCGCCCCGCACGCTCCGCCGACGAAGAACCAGGCCCGCAGGACCCCGGGACCGCCGGCTCGCACCGTCCGCAGCGCCCGGCGGTGCGCGCCGGTCGCCAGCAGCAGCGCGACGAGGGCGAGCAGGCCGACGGTGTTGTTGACCGCGGCAGCCGTCTGCGCCGAGCCGAGCTCCCCGCTCAGCCGGCCGTTGACGTAGCTCTGCAGCGACAGCGCGGCTCCCGCGCCGACCGCGGCCAACAGGGCGATGGCGTCCGCGCGTCGCCCGTGCACGCCGGGCAGGCTACGTCCCCGCCGGGGGGGGGGGGGGGGGGGGGGGGGGGGGGGGGGGGGGGCGCGCCCCCCCCCCCCCCCGCGCGGCGGGGGGGGGGGGGGCGGGCGCGCGGCCGCCCGGCCCGGCGCCCCCCCCCCCCCCCGGGCGCGCCGCCCC
>JBBSPV010000021.1:0-63713 GCA_038258425.1 Solirubrobacterales bacterium
CCCCCCCCCCCACCCCCCACCCCCCCGGGCCTGGAGGAGTTAGGGTGCCGCGACATGATCATCTCGACCATGAACGACCTTCCCGGCTATGAGATCGAGGAGGTCGAGGGCGAGGTCTTCGGGCTCACCGTGCGCTCCCGCAACGTCGGCTCGCAGATCGGCGCGAGCGTCAAGTCGCTCGTCGGCGGCGAGCTCAAGGGCATGACGAAGATGCTGGCCGAGGGTCGCGACCACGCCACGGAGCGGCTCATCGAGGCCGCCGAGGCCAAGGGCGCGAACGCGATCATCGCCTTCCGCTTCGACACCTCCGAGCTCGGCACCACCTGGACCGAGATCTGCGCCTACGGCACCGCCGTGCGCGCCCGCAAGGTGTAGCCGTCAGGTCAGGCGGCCGCGCCAGCGCATCCCGAGCAGCGCGGCCACCGCGAGCAGGGCGAGGCCGACGCCGGCGAAGCCCGCGGTCGCCTCCTTGTGGCGCTCGCGGGTCCCGAGGCGGCTGCCGAGCCGCTCGTAGACGGCGTTCAGGCGGCCCGAGTCGCTGACCTTGAAGAACTCGCCACCCGACTCACGGGCGATCCTGCGCAGCGACTTCGGATCGGGTGGGACGGGGATCGTGTCGCCGTACGGGCTCTCGACGACGCCCCGCGGCGTTCCGAGCGCGACGGTGTAGATCGGCACGCCGAGCCGCTTGGCCGCCCGCGCCACGCCCTCCGGGTCGCGGCCGCCCATCGCCTTGCCGTCCGAGAGCAGCACGATCGCGGCCGGCGGTTGGCGGCCCTTGGGTGGCGAGGCCGCGTCGGGGTTGCGCCCGAGGGCCTGCAGCGCGCTGGCCAGTGCGTCGCCCGTCGCCGTGCCGCCGTCGGCCGAGAGCGAATCGAGCGTCGCGCGCACGAGGTCGCGGTCGGTGGTCGGCGCCTGGGCCGTGTGCGGCGACGTCGAGTAGGCGACGATGCCGACCTTCGTCGGGCCGGGGACCCGGTCGAGGAAGGTCTGCGCGGCGTCCGTCGCGGCCCGCAGCCGGCTCGGCTTGACGTCCGTGGCCTCCATCGAGCCCGACGCGTCGGTGACGAGCATGACCGAGGCCTGCTCGACGGGAACCGCGACAGTGCGCTCGGGACGGGTCAGCGCGACCGCCAGCGCCGCCACCGCGAGCAGCAGCAGGCCGACCGGCAGCCGCCGGCGCCAGGCCGGAGGGCGCTCCAGCAGCCCGGCGAGCGTGCCGAGGGCCGGGAAGCGCACGGCGTAGCGGCGCCGGCGCCGCGCGGCGACCCGGTGCAGCAGGAACCCGAGCGGGATGACCGCGAGGGTGAGCAGAAACCACGGCGCGGCGAGCGAGAGGCTCATCCGCGGCGCCTCGCCAGGCCGCGACCGAGGCCGCGCAGCCAGTCCCCGCCGCTCGAGAGCGTCACGTGGCGCGCCCCGGCCCGCCGCACGGACGCCGCGACCTCGAGCGCCCGCGCCCGCTCGGCGGTCGCGAAGCGCTCGCGCAGGCGGGGCGATGACAGGTCGACGGTGAGCTGGCGACCGGTCTCCGGATCGACGAACACGGTCGTCCCGGCGTCGGGCAGCTCGCTCTCCCGCGGGTCGCCGACCTCGACGCAGACGACCTCGTGGCGCGAGCACAGCGTCTTCAGCGGGCGCTCCCACCCCTCGTAGTCGCGGAAGTCCGAGACGATCACCACGAGGCCGGCGCGCCGCGCGAGCCGCGTGAGCCGCCGCAGCGCCCGCTCGAGCGCGTGCGGGTCGCTCTGCCCGTCGGGGGCGACGCCGCGCTCGAGGGCGGCGCGCACGCCGATCATCGCGCGACGGCCGCCGCGCGGGGCGACGAGCTCCGTCTCCGAGCCGCCGAAGACGAGCATGCCGATCCGCCCCGCCCGCCGCAGCGCCATGCGTCCGACGACGCGGGCGACGCCCTCCGCGACGTCGGACTTCAGGCGGTCCTGGGTCCCGAAGGCCATGGAGGCCGAGACGTCCACGACGACCCACGTCGTCAGTGCCCGCTCGGGCACCTGCTGGCGCACGTACGCCTCGCCGGTGCGCGCGGTGGCGGCCGGGTCGAGCTGGCGGACGTCGTCCCCGATCACGTAGGGCCGCAGCTGAGCGATCTCCGTGCCCGTCCCGACCCCGGCGGCGCGGTGCTCGCCGGGCAGGCGGCCCTCGATGCGCCGCGCGATGGCGACGTCGATCGTGCGCATGGCACTGTCCGGGAGCGGTCCCGGGCCCTGCCGTGCTGTCGGCCTGACGAGCGCCACGGCCGGGTCAGCGCGCTCGGACCGCTCCGGACGCGGGCGCGGTCTCGTCGTCCTGCGGGTCGACCGCCGCGAACACGCGCTCGAGCAGCTCGTCCGGGGTGATCCCGTCCGCGAGCGCCTCGTAGGAGAGGACGAGCCGGTGGCGCAGGACGTCGAGGGCGACGTCGCGCACGTCGCGCGAGGTCGCGTAGTCGCGCCCGCGCAGCAGCGCCAGGGCGCGCGCGGCCTGCGCGAGGCCGATCGGCCCGCGGGGGCTGGCGCCGTACTCGATCATCGTCGCGAGGTCGGCGAGCCCGTAGCGATCCGGGTGGCGGGTCGCGTCGGCGAGCCGGACCGCGTAGCCGACCACCCGGCGATCGACGAACACCCGGGCGGCGAGCTCGCGGAAGCCGTCGAGCTCGCCGATGTGCATGACCTCGCGGACGGCCGGCGCGACGTCGAGCGCCTGCTCGACGACCGCGGCCTCGTCGCCGAGCGACGGGTAGTCGACCACGAGCTTGAACAGGAAGCGGTCCAGCTGCGCCTCGGGCAGCTGGTAGGTGCCCTCGGACTCGATCGGATTCTGCGTCGCGAGCACGAGGAACGGCGTCGGTACGGGGTAGCTCTGGCCGCCGAGCGTGACCTGCTGCTCCTGCATGACCTCGAGCAGCGCCGACTGGACTTTCGCCGGCGCGCGGTTGATCTCGTCCGCGAGCAGCAGGTTGCCGAACACGGGGCCGAGCTCCGTCTGGAACTGGCCGGTGTCCGGGCGCCAGATGCGGGTGCCGACGAGGTCGGCGGGCACGAGGTCGGGCGTGAACTGCACACGGCTGAACGAGCCCCCGAGGACCCGCGCGAGCGTGCGCACCGTGAGCGTCTTGGCCAGGCCCGGCACGCCCTCGAGCAGGACGTGGCCGCCGACGAGCAGGGCGACGAGCAGCTTCTCGAGCATGTTGTCCTGCCCGACGACGACGCGCTTGGTCTCGTAGAGGACGGACTCGAGCGAGCGGCGCGGATCGGCGCTGCTCGCGGCCGGCGGCGCCGGCGGCTCGTCGCCGCCGTCGACGGCGCTCAGTCGCGAGGGGTCGGTCATCGGTCAGAGGCTAGGGACGGCGCCGTCAACGGGGCGTAAGTCGGTGGCGTCGTCTTACCCCGTCCTTACGCCCTCGGCGCACACTCGGCGCATGCGCGTGTTGATCGCCGAGGACGAGGCGCGGGTGGCCGCCGCGCTGGCCCGCGGGCTGCGACGCGAGGGCCTGGCCGTCGACGTCGCCCCCGACGGCGGCGAGGCGCTGTACAAGGCCCGGGTGACGCCCTACGCGGTCGTCGTGCTCGACCGGGACCTCCCGCGGGTGCACGGCGACGAGGTCTGCCGGAGGCTCAACGCGGAGCAGCCGGACACGAAGGTCCTCATGGTCACCGCCGCCCGCTCGGTCGGCGACAGGATCGAGGGCCTCGGGCTCGGGGCGGACGACTACCTGACCAAGCCGTTCGCCTTCGGGGAGCTCGTGGCGCGGGTGCGCGCGCTGGGCCGCCGCGCCGGCTCGGCCCGGCCACCGGTGCTCGAACACGGCGACGTGGCGCTCGACACCGCGACGCGCGAGGCGACGCGCGCCGGGCGCCCGCTCGGCCTGACGCCCAAGGAGGCCGGCGTGCTCGAGGCGCTGCTGAGCGCCGAAGGCGCGGTGCTGAGCGCCGAGCAGCTGCTCGCGCGCGTGTGGGACGAGCACGCCGACCCGTTCACCAACACCGTCCGCATGACAATGGTCACGCTGCGTCGCAAGCTCGCCGAGCCCGCGGTCATCCACACCGTTCTCGGCGCGGGGTACCGGCTTGGGCGTTAGGGCCCGCCTGACCCTCGTCTACGGCGCGGTCTTCCTCGCCGGTACGGCCCTCGTGCTCGTCACGAGCTGGGTACTCGTGTCCGGGCACCTGCACCGGACGCTGACCGACGTGGCGGCCGACGACGCCACGCGCTCCCTCGCCGGCTCCTACGGGCTGGTGCTCGCCGGGCTCGCGCTCGTGTCCGCGGCCTTCGGCTGGCTCGTCGCCGGGCGGGTGCTGCGGCCGCTGCAGGCGACGCTCGAGCGCCAGACGGCACTCGTGGCCGCGCAGCAGCAGTTCATCGCCAACGCGAGCCACGAGCTGCGCAGCCCGCTCACCGTCATCCGCACGGAGGCGGACGTGACGCTCGCCGACCCGCGCGCGAGCGAGGCCGACCTGCGGCGGATGGGGCGGATCGTGCTGGAGGCGACGGAGCGCACGGACGCCCTGCTCGACGCGCTGCTCGTGCTCGCGTCGAGCCGCCGGGAGTTGCGCGGCGCCGGCACCGTCGACCTCGCCCGGGCGGCGCGGCGGGCGGTCGCGCACGCCGGCCCGGAGGCGGCGGAGGCGCGGATCGACGTCGAGCTCGAGGCCGGGCCGGCGCTCGCCCCCGGCGACGACGCGCTGCTGGAGCGGCTGGTCGTCAACCTCGTCGAGAACGCCGTGCGCCACAACCGGCCGGGCGGCCGGGTCGCGGTGCGGACGACGAGCGGGCCGGAGGGGGCGGTCCTCGGCGTGGTCAACGACGGCCCGCGGATCGACCCGGCCGACCTCGGCCGGCTCACCGAGCCGTTCGAGCGCCTCGACCGCACGGGCGTCCGCAGCGGCACCGGCCTCGGCCTCTCCGTCGTCGCCGCGGTGCTCGAGGCCCACGGCGGCCGGCTGCAACTCGAGGCGCGTCCCGAGGGCGGCCTCGACGTGGTCGTCCGGCTGCCCGCCGCGAGCGTCGGGACGGGCGCGCCGGCACCCGACTCCGTCGCGTCGCGCTAGAGCTCGCGCTGCGGGTCCGCGGCCGGGCGGGCCGGCGGACGGTGGCAGTCGCGCCCGGCGAGATGGGCCCTGACCGACCGCTCGCTCGCGACCCGGTCCGCGGTGGCCACGGTACCGCCGACGTGGGCGATGCCGCCGAGGCCGGCCCCGAGGAGGCCGAGCCCGATCAGGCCGGCGGCGAGGACGGCGCGCATGGCCGCCATGCAAGCCGTGCCGGGTGAAGCGCGGCTAAGCCGCGGCGGCGGGGCGCCACCCCTCAGACGCGCGGATCGGAGCGCTCGAAGGCCGCGGCGACCCGGGCCGTCTCGCGGTCGTCCTGCAGGCGCGTGCGGATGCGGCTGAAGGCGACGAGGCCGAGGATGGCCGGCAGCCCGAGCTGGAACACGCGGTAGGCGAGGACCGCCGCGGTGGCCAGCGCGACCGGCGCGCCGTAGAGCGCGAGCATGCCGATCAGCCCGCCCTCCGTGCCGCCCAGCCCACCCGGCGTCGGGATCAGCGCCCCGGCCTGCCCGAGCACGTAGGCCAGCACGAAGGCCCCGAGCGGTGGACCGCCGCCGCCGAAAGCCTGGAAGCCGGCCCCCAGGGCGGCGACGTCGAAGCCGAGGAAGCCGATGCAGCCGCCGATCACGAGCGGGTCGCCCCCACGGAGCAGGCGCCCGCTCTCGCGCACGCCGGCGCGCAGCAGCGTGGCCAGGCGCGCGAAGGCGCGCGTCAGCTTGTTGCGCCCCTCCTCGGCGTCCGGGTGCGGCAGGCGGCCGACCTCGGCCATCCCGGCGACGACGAGCGCGGCGAGTGCGGCCGGCAGCCACGTCCCGAGCCATCCCGGTGACCCGGGCAGCACGCCGGCCCCCGTGAGCGTGCCGAAGACGATCAGGGCGGCGAAGCTCGCGAGGCTCGTGAGCAGGAACAGCGCGGCGGAACGCGGCGCGGCGAAGCGCACCGGCACCCCCGCGCGGCGCAGCACGACGGCGCCGAGCGCCGGACCGCCGACCCCGCCGGTGGGCAGCAGGACGTTGGAGCCCTGCTCGGCCATGCCGAGGTTCCAAGCGCCCCGCCACGGAAGACGGCGGGAGAGCGTCCCGCGCACCGCCGCGACATAGCTCAGGGTCGAGGCGAACGCGGAGACGAAGGTCACCGCGAGCCAGGCCGGCTCGGCGCTGGCGAAGCGCTCGCGGACCTCGTCGAGGCCCGGGAGCACGCTGACCACGAGCCCGAGGATCACGATGACGACCAGCAGGCCGGCCGCGCGGCGCAGCAGGTCGCGGGTGCGGGGGACGTCGGCGTCCACGGTCTCGACGTGGCCGCCGTCGGGATTCATGCGAAGGAGTTCTACCGGTCCGTCGCCGAACGGCCTAGGTTGGCGAGATGGGCGTCTCGCTGGCCGTCGGCCTGGGCCTCATCTGTGCGCTGCTCTCCGCGCTCGCGACGAACCTCGCGTTCCTCTTGAAGTACAAGGGCGCGGTCGCCGCCCCCGACGTCCGCATGCGCCACCTGCTGCGCAGCGCGATCGACCTCTTCCGCTCCAAGTGGTGGAGCATCGGCTGGGGCGTGGCGGTGGTCGGGTTCGCGCTGCACGTGGCCGCGCTCACCCTCGCCCCCATCTCGGTCGGGCAGGCGGTGCTCGCCGGCGGCCTGGTCTTCCTCGCCGTGCTCTCCGAGCGCTTCTTCGGCTTCGACCTCCGGGCGCGTCAGTGGCTCGGGATCGGCCTCGTGGCGCTCTCGCTCGCCGTCCTGACGTTGACCGGCGGCGGCGGCGGGCAGGCGCACTCCGGCTACTCCATCGCCGGGATGATCGTCTTCGAGGGCATCGGCGTCGGCATCGGCCTGCTGCTCGTCGTCACCCATCTCGTCGATCGCATCCCCGTGCAGCGCGGCCTCCTGCTCGGGGTGGCCGCCGGGCTCGGCTTCGGCGTCTCCGACGTGGCGATCAAGGCGCTGTCGGGCGACCTCGGCAGCGGGGCGCTCGGACTGCTGAGCCCGTGGACCGCGGTCATCGTGACCGCGGCGATCTTCTCGTTCTTCGCCTCCGCCCGCAGCCTGCAGATCGGGGACGGCGTGGCGGTCATCGCCGTCACCTCCGTCGCGGCGAACCTCTCGGCGATCATCGCCGGCCTGGCGGTCTTCGGCGACCGGGTCGGCCACGACCCGTTCCTCATCCTCGTGCGCCTCGCGGCGTTCGCGCTGATCCTCGTCGGGTCCGCGCTGATCCCGGCGCCCGTGCGCGTGGGTGAGGCGCTGGACGAGTCGCCCGCCGCGCCCGTCCCCGCCGCGCCCGTCAGCCCCGCCTGAGCGCGAACCGCGCGGCTAGGGCAGGCGGCCGAACCAGAACAGGCTCATGGCGCCGCCGGCCACGAGCAGCGCGAGGCCACCACCGGCGAAGCCCGCGGTGATCTGGCGCGGCTCCCGCTTGCGGGCGATCTGGGTACCGAGGCGCTCGTAGACCGCCGACAGCCGTCCCGCGGACTGCACGTCGAAGCTCCGGCCGCCCGACGTCTGCGCGATCCGCTCCAGCGTGGCCGGATCGGGCGGAACGGTCTGCACGCCGGTCGTCCCGTCGCGGTTGCGCTTCGGGATCGTCCCCTCCGGCGTGCCGAGCGAGACGGTGTAGATCGGCACCCGGGCCTTGCGCGCCGCCTGGGCGACGGGCACCGGGTCGCGACCCCGGACGGACTTGCCGTCGGAGAGCAGGACGATGGCTGCGGGCGGCGGCTTCGCACCCTGCGGCGCCTGGCGCGCGACGTTGAGCGCGAGCTGGAGCGCGTCCCCGGTCGCCGTGCTGCCCGCGGGCGTCACGCGCGCGAGCGCCGCCCTGACCGCCCGGTGGTCCGCGGTCGGCGCCTGGAGCACGCGGGCGCCCTGGTTGTAGGCGATGGCGCCGACCTTGACCCGCTTCGGGACCTGGTCGAGGAACAGGCCCGCCGCGCGGCGCGCGGCGTCGAGCCGCGTCGGCGCGACGTCCTGCGCCGCCATGGAGCCCGACTGGTCCGTGACGAGCAGGATCCGGGCCTGGTCCACGGGCACGGCCACGGTGACCTGCGGCCGCGACAGGGCGACGACGAGCACGACGAGCGCCAGCGCGTAGGCCAGCATGGGCGCATGCCGCCGCCAGCGCGGACGCTCGGGCGCCACGGAGGGCAGCAGCGCCGGGCTCGCGAAGGCCGCGCGGCCGAGCCGGGCGCCGCGCTCGTGGCGGACGTAGAGCCACACCAGCAGCGGCGCCCCGAGGAGCAGCAGCAGGAACAGCGGGGCCTGGAGGCTCACGGCGAGGCGTTGGAGGACGCGCCGGAGCCCGACGGGCGCTTGCCGAGCGTGGCGGTGAGCGTCTGCCGCTGGCCACCGCGCTCGATCTCGACCTGCACCCGCTCCCCGGGCTTGCGACCCGAGACGGCCGCGCCGAGGTCGTCCGGCGAGGTGATGACGTCCCCGTCGACCTTCGTGATGATGTCGCCGCCGGCGCCGGTGACGCCGCTGCCGGCGCGCAGGCCGGCGCGCTCGGCCGGGCCGCCGGGATTGACCTTGCCGACGCGCGCGCCGGGTCGGCCGGGCACGGCCGAGGTCTGCACGCCGAGGTAGGCGCGCTCGATCTGCTGGCCGCGCTCGAGCCGCGGCACGACGTCGCGCACGGAGTTGGAGGGGACGGCGAAGCCGATGCCGACGTTGCCCTGGCTGCCCGCGGTGGCGATCTGGGAGTTGACGCCGATGACGCGGCCGCGGTCGTCGAGCAGCGGGCCGCCCGAGTTGCCCGGGTTGATCGGCGCGTCCGTCTGGATGACGTTGTCGATCGAGAACTGGTTCGGCGCCTGGATCGTCCGGCCGAGGCCGGAGACGATGCCGGCCGTGGCCGTGCGGTCGAGCCCGAGCGGGTAGCCGATGGCGATCACGTTGTCGCCGACCTCGACGCCCTTGGAGTCGGCGAGGGTCAGCGGGCGCAGCTTGACGCCCGAGCGCGGGTCGACCCGCAACACCGCGAGATCCGAGGACGGGTCCGTGCCGAGCACGCGGGCGCGGATCGCGGTGCCCGCGTCGTCGAAGCGGACACGGACGGACTTCGCGTTCTCGACGACGTGGTCGTTGGTGACGATGGTGCCCTTGCCGTCCACGACGAACCCGGAGCCCGTCGCGGCGCCACCGCTCTGCCGCGCCTGGATGTTCACGACGCCGCTGGCGACGCGCTTGTAGATCTGGTTGATCCGCGTGGGCGCGGTGCCGCCCTTGCTCACGCTCAGCGGGGCGGCGGCCTCCTGGGCGTCCGGCGAGCCGCCGTCGCGCAGCTCAGCGACGAGCAGGGACGCCCCGGCGGCGAGCAGCACCATGAGCAGGGCGAGCCCGGCGAGCATCCGCCCCGTGCGCCGGCGCTTCGGCGGACCGGGCGGCGGAGGCGGCGACGCCTGGGGCGGCCGCGCCGGCACGTGGAGCCACTCGTAGGCGCCGCCGCGCGTGTCCTGGTCCGTCCACAGGCCCATGGTCTGAAGAAGGTAGGGCCGCAGGCGTCAACCGCGGGTAAAGCGGAGCGAGCTCACCCCGCCGGGTGTAGGCGGCGCCGGCGCCGGCGGCGGCGAGCAGGGCGGCCACCCCGCCCGCGACGAGGCCGGTGCGCGGCCCCGCCGCCTGGGCGAGGGCCCCGACGGCCGGCCCGCCGAGCGCGGTGGAGCCGATGAAGACGACGGAGTACAGCGCCATCACGCGGCCTCGCAGCCCGTCGCCGGCCGCGAGCTGCAGCGACGAGTTGACGCCGGCGGCGAAGGTCACGCTGACCGCGCCGAGCGGGATGAGCAGCACCCCCTGGGCCACGAGGCTCGGCGCGGCGGCGGCGGCGAGCTCGGCGACGCCGAAGAGCCCGGCCGCGCCGACCAGCAGGCCGGGCCCGACCCGTCCGCGGGCTCCGGCGAGCAGCGCTCCGGCCACGGAGCCGACGCCCATGGCGCTGGTCAGCAGCGCGTAGCTCGAGGCCGTGCCGTGCCAGGTGCGGTCGGCGAACAGCGGCAGCAGCACCTGGAAGTTGAACGAGACGGTGCCGACGAGCGCCATCATCGCGAGCGGGATGGCGAGCTCGGGACGGCGGCGGACCTCCTGCAGCGCCGCGCGGATCTGACCGGGCGCCCGCGGGGTGCGCGCGACGGGCGCCAGGCGCCGGGCGTCCATCCCGCGCAGGGCGAGGAACATCGCCCCGAAGGAGAGGGCGTTGAGCGCGAAGCACGTCGCGGTGCCCACGACGGCGATGAGCACGCCGGCGAGCGCGGGGCCGGCGATGCGCGCGGTGTGGACGATCACGGAGTTCAGCGAGACCGCGTTGACGACGCGGTCCGCGCCGACGATCTCCGGCACGAAGGACTGGCGGGCCGGGTTGTCGACCGCGTTGACGAGGCCGCGCAGCGCGACGACGGCATAGACCATCCCGACCTCCACGACGCCCGCCGCGGTCACGAGCCACAGGACGAGCGCGGGCACGGCCATCAGGCTCTGGGTGACGAGCAGCAGCCGCCGCTTGTCGAAGCGGTCGGCGAGCAGGCCGCCGTAGGCGCCGAGCAGGAGCATGGGCGCGAACTGCAGGCCGGCGGTGACCCCGACCGCGACACCCGAGCCGGTGAGCTGGACGACGAGCCACATCTCGGCGACCGTCTGCATCCAGTTGCCGGTGAGCGAGACGACCTGCCCGGCGAAGTAGCGCCGGTAGTTCGGTGCGTGGAGGGAGGCGAAGGTCGCGCGCAGGTTCAAGGCCGCCCGTCCCCCTCGAGCAGCCCCTCGAGGAGCTCGGCGGCGCGGTCCAGGGTGGCGCGGTCCGCAGCCGGCAGCCGGTCGAGGCGACGGGCGAGGAAGACGTCCTTGCGCGTGCGGGCGTCGCGCAGCAGCCGGCGACCGGCGGCACTCGCGCTGATCAGGCTCGACCGGCCGTCACCCGGGTCCGCGGTGCGCAGGACGAGGCGCTGGTCCTCGAGCGCGGTCAGGAGGCGCGTGGCGGTCGGCCGCCGGATGCGCTCGCGCTCGGCGAGCTCGGACGGGGTGAGCGGGCCGTGGCGGTCGATCGTCGCCAAGGCGGCGGTGAGGGACGGGCTCAGGCCGCTGCCGGCCTCCTGCCGCAGCCGGCGCGCAGCGCGGGCCAGCCCCACGCGGAGGCGCTCGGCGAGCTCGGCGGACGACACGGTGGTTGCCATGGATAATTAGGCTAGCGAACCAGTTGCGACCGACCTCACGCGGCGGTGGCGATGGCCGCGCCCGTGAGCGCCGCCCCGGCGGCCAGCGCCTGCACGGGCACGAGCCGCTCGCCGAGGGCGAGGCGCGCGAGCACCAGCGTCATGAGCGGGTAGAGCGAGCCGAGCACGGCGACGAGCGCCGCGCCGTCCGCGTCCTCGCTGGCCACGCTGAACAGCGCGTTGGCGCCCGTGTCCAGGAGGCCGACGAGCATCGCGAGGCGCAGCGCGCCGCCCGCTCTGCGCAGGCCACGCAGCGGACGACCGGCGAGGACGAGGCACGCCGACCCGAGCACGGTCGCGCCGGCCGCCCGCGCCGTGAGGACGGCTCCGAGACCCGAAGAGGCCTGGGCGGCCTGCTGCAGGAGGGCGAGGAAGGTGCCGATGCCGAGGGCGGCGAGGATCGCCAGCCCGAGCGCGCGACGGGTGAGCACGATCCGGCCCGGCACGAGCCCGCAGCCGGCCGCGCCGGCGACCGCGAGCGCCATGCCGCCGAGGGCCAGCGGCCCGGCGGCGTCCCCTCCCGCGACGGCCACGACCACCGGCACGACGGCGCCCGTCGCGCTCACGGGGGCCACCAGCGACATCACCCCGCCCGCCAGCGCGAGATAGAAGACGGCCAGGGCGCCCGCGCCGACGACCCCCGCGGCGACGCCCCATCCGCGGCCCGCGGGCGACACGTCGGCGCCGGTGACCGCGACGAGCGCCACGACGCTCACCAGCCCGGTGAGCTGGGAGCCCAGCGCCACGGCGAGCACCGGCAGGCGCCGGGTCAGGTTCCCGCCCAGGAAGTCGGCGGTCCCCCAAAGCAGGGACGAGAGGGCGGCCAGGACGACGGTCACGGGCCGCCCAGCATGTCAGCGCGGCCACACGACGGCCGGACGACGGGCCTGCGCGCAGTCGCCGCGGCGCGGAGGCTCGCGACGACCATCTGGCGAGCGTCGAGATCGCGCGTTGTGGCTCGCCTCCGGGCGGGCCATGATGGGCGCATGCGGTGCCTCCACCTCGCGCGGTCGGCGGCCGAGCGCTTCGGGCTCGAGGGCGTCGCCGTCCCCCTGCCGGGTGAGCTCGACCGGAACTTCGCGATCGGCGGACACGTGCTGAAGCTGCACGCGGCCGGCACCGACCCCGGGTGGCTCGACCTCCTGGACGCGGCGATGGAGCACGTCGCCGCGCGATCGCCGGGGGTGGCGACGCCGCACCTCGTGCGAGCGTTGGACGGGTCGCGGCGGGTCGCCGTCGACGGCGGGTTCGCCCGCGTGTTGACGTGGGTGCCGGGCACGCCCTGGGGACGGCTCCCCGCGCCGCCCGGCGCCGAGGCGCTGCGCCACCTCGGCCGTGCGGTCGCCGGGCTCGACGCCGCGCTCGCCGACTTCGACCACCCGCGGCTCGACCGGCGGCTGCGGTGGAACATGCTGGGCGCCGCCGATCTGCGCGGGGCGGCCCCGGCGGCCACCCCGGTCCTCGAGTCCTTCGCCGCCGAGGTCCTGCCGGACCTGCGCGAGCTTCCGGCGCAGGCGATCCACAACGACGCGAACGAGCACAACATCCTCGTCGGGCAGGACGGGCTCGTGTCGGGCCTGATCGACTTCGGCGATGTCTGCCGCGCCCCGCGGGTATGCGGCCTGGCCGTCGCGTGCGCGTACGCGATGACCGGGCTGGACGTCCCCGAGCGGGAGATCCTGCCGCTCGTCGCCGGCTACCACGCGGTCGCGCCGCTGGATCCGCACGAACTCGCGCTGCTGCCCGCCCTGATCCGCACGCGGCTCGCCATGAGCGTCGCGATGGCCGCGCTGCAGCACGCCGAGCAGCCGGACAACGCGTACGTGCTGATCAGCCAGCGCGGCGTCACGGCCCTGCTCCAGCGGCTCGGGGTCGCCGCGTCCGAGCTCGAGCGTCTCCGGCTGCGGGCGGCCTGTGGCTACGAGCCGGTGCCGCACGCCCGCGCCGTCCGCGCCTACCTCGCCACCGCCGACGCCGGTCCCGTGTGCGGGTCGCCACTCGACGACGCGCCCGCGATCGACTTCTCCGGCCACGGTCCGCCGCCGGGCGGAGGGCCCGCGCTCGGACGCTACCTCGAGGACCGCCGCCTCTACACGTCGGCCGCGTTCGAGGCCGAGCTGGCGGGCGAGCGGCGCACGCTGCATCTGGGCGTCGACATCGTCCTGCCCCCGGGCGAGCCGATCCTCGCCCCCCTCGACGGCATCGTCCGCGACGCGAAGTTCCGTCCGGCGGCCCAGGACTGGGGCGGGGTCGTCGTGCTCGACCACCTGACGCCCGACGGCACGCGCTTCCACACGCTCTACGGCCACCTCGACCGCGCCTCGACCGAACGCCTCCCGGTGGGGCGTGCCCTTGCGCGCGGTGCCACGATCGGCCACCTCGGCGACGAGCGCGAGAACGGCGGCTGGGCGCCGCACCTGCACCTGCAGCTGCTCACCACCGACCTGGGCCGCGGCGCCGACGCGCACGGTGTCGGCACGCTCGCCGAGCGCGACGTGTGGGAGTCGGTCAGCCCCGACCCGAACCTGCTGCTCGGCCTGCCGCACGGCCTCCGCGCCGACCCGCCGCGCGCGCCCACCGACCTGCGCGCCGCCCGGCGCGCCTCGCTGTCGCGAGCGCTGAGCCTCGCCTACGGCGAGCCCCTCGAGATCGTCCGCGGCGCGGGCGCGCGCCTGTACGACGAACGCGGCCGCGCCTACGTCGACCTGGTCAACAACGTCGCGCACGTCGGGCACGCCCATCCGCGGGTCGTGGCCGCCGCCGCCGAGCAGATGGCGCGCCTGAACACCAACACGCGCTACCTGCACGAGCTGCTCGTCACCTACGCCAAGCGGCTCACGGCCACGCTGCCCGACCCGCTCAGCGTGGTGTTCCTCGTCAACTCCGGCAGCGAGGCGAACGATCTCGCGCTGCGCCTGGCGCGCACGCACACCGGCTCACGCGACGTGCTCGTCCTCGATCACGCCTATCACGGCAACCTGAGCTCGTTGATCGACATCTCGCCCTACAAGTTCGACGGGCCGGGCGGTGCCGGCCGGCCGGAGCACGTGCGCGTCGCCCGGCTGCCGCGCCGCGCCGAGGACGCCGAGGACGTCGGGAGGCTCGCTCGCCCGGGCGCGTTCATCGTCGAGTCGCTGCCCGGCGTCGCCGGCCAGATCGTGCTCCCCGACGGCTATCTGGGCTCCGCGCACGCGCACGCCCGCGCCAGCGGCGCCGTCTGCATCGCCGACGAGGTGCAGGTCGGCTTCGGCCGCGTCGGCCGCACGTTCTGGGGCTTCGAGCTGCAGGGTGTCGTGCCCGACATCGTCACGCTCGGCAAGCCGATCGGCAACGGCCACCCGATCGGCGCGGTCGTCACCACGCCGGCGATCGCGCGGTCCTTCGAGACGGGGATGGAGTACTTCAACACCTTCGGCGGCAACCCGGTCTCCTGCGCCGCCGCCCTCGCGGTGCTCGACGTGATCGCCGACGAGCGGCTGCAGGCTCACGCCGCGCGGCTCGGCCGCAACCTCAAGCAGCGTCTGGAGGCCCTCACTGCCCCGCAGATCACCGACGTCCGCGGCGAGGGCCTCTTCCTCGGCGTCGAGCTGACCGACGCCGACCATGCGACCGCGGCGGTCGAGCACGCCCGCCGCCAGGGCGTCCTGCTCTCCACCGACGGGCCTCGCCGGAACGTGATCAAGCTCAAGCCGCCGCTCGTCATCACCGAGGCCGACGCCGACCGCTGCGTGAAGACGCTCGACGCGGCGCTCGCCCAGCGCCCGTAGCCGGGCCCGCGGCGCCGCAACGCCCCGGACGGGCGGCCGCCGGGCGAGCCGGCCCGGACCGTCGGGGACGGGGCCCGCTAGACCTCCGGGGGTGGCGCGCCGCCCCGCCGTCCGCTGGATCCTGCTGCTCGCCGCGACCGCCGTCGCCGGCCGGCTGCTCGACCTCGCCGGGGTCCCGTCGGCCTACCTGTTCGCTGCCCTGCTCGTGGGCCTTGGCGTCGCGCTGATCGCCCCGGGCACCGTCGAGGTCGCACCCGGGGTCTTCACCGCCGCCCAGGCGCTGACGGGCGTCGTCCTCGGGGCCTATCTGCAGGCGTCCTCGCTGCGCGCGGTGGCCGGGGCGTGGCTGCCGGTCGCGGTCGTGTCGGCGGCGACCCTGGCGCTGTCGGTGCTCGCCGGCAAGGCGCTGGCGCGCACGACGGGCCTCGACGAGCCGACGGCCGCGCTGGGCATGGTCGCCGGCGGGGCCTCGGGGATCGTGGCGATGGCCACCGAGCTCGGCGCGGACGACCGGCTCGTGGCCTTCATGCAGTACCTGCGGGTGCTCGTCGTCGTGCTGCTCACCCCCGTGCTCGCGGCGCTGCTCTTCGGCGACGCCGGAGGCGGCGCCCCGCCACCGACCCACTGGCTCGCCCAACCGCACGACTGGCTCATCACGCTGCTCGCCGCGCCGGCGGGGGTGCTCGCCGGGCGGGCGCTGCGGCTGCCCGCCGGGACGCTGCTCGGGCCGATGGCCGTGGCCGGGGCGCTCACGCTGACCGGGGCGCTCGGGGCCTTCGTCGTTCCGGGGCTCGTGCGCGAGGCGGCGTTCGTCGGCATCGGCCTGCAGGTGGGCCTGCGCTTCACCGTCGCGATCGTGCGCGAGGTCGGCCGGCTGCTCGTGCCCGTCCTGCTGACGGTCCTCGCGCTGCTCGTGGCGTGCTTCGGCCTCGCCCTGTGCCTCGCGCCGGCCGCTGACGTGTCGCGGCTGGACGCCTACCTCGCCACGACGCCGGGCGGCCTCTACGCCGTGCTCGCCGTCGCCTTCGGCGCCCACGCCGACACGACGTTCATCCTCGCCGTCCAGGGGTTGCGGCTGCTCGTGATGGTGCTGCTCGCGCCCCTGGTCGTCCGCTGGACGGTCCGGCCGCGGCGCGGCCGGACCCGTCCCTCCTAGGCGGTCGCCACGCCTGGCTCGCTCCGGCCGGTCCTCGCCGTCTTCTTCTGGCCGGGATCGGCGTCGTGCCGCAGCCAGAACGCCGCCACGGCGCTGCACAGGTACAGGAAGGCGAAGAAGTACATGACCCCCTGGATCCCGAACGCCGGGTTCAGCGCCCGGAACACGAGCGGCCCCACGACCGTCGAGGCTCCCGCGGCGAAGGCGTACATGGCCATCGCGTTGCCGCTGTCCTTCTCCTCGACGATCGACGTCATGAAGGCCGAGAGGGGGACGTAGCCGGCCAGCGCGATGCCGTAGAGCACCCCGACGAGGGCGACGATGACGAAGTTGGCGCCCACCGCGTTGGGGACCCAGTACATGAGCAGCGTCCCGATCGTGCAGCCGACCCCGCCGATCCACATGACGCAGCGCCGCCAGCCGAAGCGGTCGCCGATCTGGCCGGAGATCGGGTTCATGATCACGTTGGCGCCGAAGGTCAGCACGACGAGGATCAGGTACTGCGTCTGGGTGAAGCCGATGTCGTCCTGGAGAAAGAACGGCAGCGCCACGAAGAAGCCGTACTGGGCGCTCGTGTTGATCGTCCGCAGCGAGGTGGCCAGGCCGATCAGCGGCTGGCGCCACAGGATGGCGATCGAGTTCGTCAGCTCCTGCTTGACGGTGAGCTCCTCCTCCACCTCCTCGACCAGGCGGTGGGTGCCGTGGCGCTCGCGACAGGCGCCGATGGCCAGGACGGCCCCCGTCATCACGAGCGCGAAGGCGATCCAGAACGTCCCCTTCTCGCCGAGGACCGGGATGGCTCCGGCGGCGATGCCCGTGCCGATCACCGGCAGCCCGCCGGTGAAGGCGAACCAGAACCAGCCGCCGGCGCGGGCCCGGCGCTCGGGCTCGACGGCGAGGTTGATCCAGGTCAGGAAGGCGAAGGCGAACAGCGGGTACCCGACGCCGCGGATGCCGTAGAACAGGTAGATCAGCGTGTGGTCGCCGCTCGGGAGGGCGATGACGAGGAAGAGGAACTCGAAGACGGCCCAGAAGATCGCGCCGATGAGCATCACGCGCTTGGGCCCGAAGAACGACGACAGGGCCCCGGCGAGGTAGGAGCCGATGGCGACGAAGACGCCGTAGAAGAGGATGACGTTCGCCGCGCCGTTCTCCGAGAAGCCGAAGCTGTCCTTGAAGTACGGGGCGAGGTAGTTGGACTCGACGCCGTCGCCGATCATGAACAGGGCGACACCGGCGTAGCCCCAGATGAGGACCATCGGCACGCCGAGGCGCGCGAGGAAGCCTCCGCGCTCGGGTGCTCCGCCCTCGCCTGCGCGTGCACTCGACTGGCTCATCCGTTCCCCACTCCCCCGTGTTGAACACCCGTGCTGCACGCGCTTGCTGCCGTGTGCGGTCCGGTACCCGGACGCCGGGCGCGGATAACCGGCCACGTCGCCGGCGAACGTGCCGTCAGCGCGCGGGGGCGGGACGCTCGCCGGACGCGTCCTGGGCGGCGGCATGGTGCGAGCCCTGGGCGACGCCCTCCTCCGTGAGCCGGCGCATCCGGTCGCAGGCGCGCGTGAGGTAGCGCCGGCGCTGCATCTGGCCGAAGAGCCGGACGCCGAGGACGGTGAACGGGTTGCTGGCGCCCACCATCCGCGAGTAGGAGTGCACGCGGAACTGCACCTCGCCCGTGTCGAGCCACTTCCACACCTCCCAGGCCATCTCGCCCTGCTCGATGTGGCCCTCGAGCGTCTGGTACGGCCACCCCCACAGGCGCGCGGGCCGGCCGTCCTGGGTGCGCCGCTCGTCCTTGACGCGCCCGACGCGGCAGCCCGCGTAGGTCCGGAAGACGAGGAACTTCAGCTCGAGCACCATGTCGCGCCCCTCGAGGGGCGCGTCGTGGTCGTAGTAGGCGCGAACGAGCTTGGGGTCGGCGACCTTGTAGTCGCGCAGCAGGCCCTGGGCGATCTCGAAGGGGCCGCCCGCGACGGGCTCGCCGGGCGGCTCGGGCGGCAGCGGCTGGCAGTAGTGGTCGATGCGCCAGCCGTCCGCCTCGGGATGCGGCGCGTCGGGGTCGTAGTTGACCCGCCGGCCGTGCAGCGCCGCGAGCCGCCGCGCGTCCTTGGCGGTGCTCATGCCTCGACCTCGACGCGTCGGGTGTGGATGTCGATGCCGCCGGTGATCCGGCCGCCGGAGGCCTTGGACACGCGTTCGAGCAGGGACGTCCACATGTGCAGCTGGATCTCCTTGGCCATGCGCAGATGGGTGTAGAGCACGTCGGCGAGCCTGTCGCCGCTGCGCGCCCAGGACTCGATCTCGAAGATCAGGAAGCCGTCCTCGGGATAGGCGCGGAACTCGATCTGGCCGGCCTCGAGATGCCCCGCGAGCGTCGCGAGGCGGAAGAAGTCGGGCTCGCGGGCGATGACGCGCACCGGGCCGTCCCAGGGGCCGGGCATGCGCACGACGTACTCGTCGTCGACGGCCATCACGCCCGGCTGGCCGAGGACCTTCTGAAACGACGCCATCTCCGTCGGCGCCACCCGGTCGAGGTCCGCGCTGACGTAGGAGACGAGCTCGGGCGGGGTCTGCCGCGCGTCCCGGATCCGCACCCGGTAGCGGCGGTGGAACAGCGACCCGGCGCCGTCGCCGACGCGCTGGACCTCGTCGTGGTTGACGTCGTCGGGGAGGTCCGGTGGGCGGTCGGCCTCCCAGCTGCCCAGCTCCTCGGAGCGGTGGATCGGCGTCAGGCGCCACAGGTAGCGCCAGGAGGTCAGCGCGACGCCGACCGGCCACCTCGTCGCGGTCGTCACGCGCCGCCAGGGCGAGATGTTCCGTGGCATCGTCCGGACGCTACCCCGGGTAGCGTTCGGGCAATGCTCACGACGCTCCTGTACCGCCTCGGGTTCCGCGACTGGCAGCTGCACGGCACCTCGCTGGCCTGCATCGGCCTGTGCATCTCGCTCTGGATCCGAGCCAAGACCATCGACGACGACGAGCGCGGCAACGCCGAGCGCCGGGCGCTGTTCGTCGGGCTCTGGCCACCGATGTTCTGGCTCATCGGGGACGCGGTCGCCCGCGAGCAGCGCGTGCAGCACCAGGTCGGGCGCCGCGCGCGGCGGGCGCTGCGCCGCTAGGACCCGCGCCCGCCGCCGCCGCTCACTGCACGACCTCGGCCTCGGCATCGACCTCGGCGCCCGTGTCTGCGGCGAACTGCTGGGTCGCGGGCGCCTCGTGCACCGGGATGTGCGGCCCGTCGCCGGCCGGGTCGAGCACGTCGTGCTCGAACCAGCGGTAGCGGCCGGCCAGGACCTTCTGGGCCGTCTCGTACTGGGCGTCGTCGTCGTTGGCCCAGAGCTCGGCGAAGAGCCGGTCGGCGCGCCGGCGCGCCTGGGTCGCGAACAGGTCGGCCAGCTCGTGGGCCGTCTCGGCGCGGGCCGGGTCCTCCCGGGCGATCGTCTCGGCGTAGACGACGGCCGCGGCGATCGCGTAGAGCTCCGCCCCGATGTCGACCACGCGGCCGAGCGCGACGCCCTTCTGCTCGAGCTTGGCCTGGTAGCGGCCCATGAGGTAGAAGGTCGACCGGGCGAGCTTGCGCGACCCGCGCTCGACGTAGCGCAGGTGGGCGGCCAGATCGCCGAACTCCTCGTAGGCCGACGGCTTCTGGCCCTCGCCGACGGCGAGCTGCGGGAACCACTTCGCGTAGAACACCCCGGCCTTGGCGGCGGCCCTGGCGCGGTCGGCCAGGCCGGCGTCGCCGAGCAGGACGTCGCCGGCGACCTTCAGGTGCTGGTCGACGGCCTCGCGGGCGATCATCAGGTGCATGATCTCCGTCGAGCCCTCGAAGATCCGGTTGATGCGCATGTCGCGCAGCATCTGCTCGGCCGGGATCGGCTTCTCGCCGCGGCGCGCGAGCGAGCCGGCGGTCTCGTAGCCGCGGCCGCCGCGGACCTGGACCATCTCGTCCACCGCCCGCCAGCCGAGCTCGGACCCGTAGAGCTTGGCCAGGGCGGCCTCGATGCGGATGTCGTTGCGCTTGTCGTCGGCCAGGCGGCTGGACACGTCGAGCATGGCCTCCAGCCCGAAGGCCGAGCCGGCGATGAACGCGAGCTTCTGGGCGACCGGGTCGTGCTCGCCCACGGGCACCCCCCACTGCTTGCGCTCGCCGGCCCACTCGCGGGCGATCTTGAGCGCGTACTTCGTCAGCGAGAGACAGATGGCCGGCAGCGACAGGCGCCCGGTGTTGAGCGTCGTGAGGGCGATGCGCAGGCCCTTGCCCTCGCCCGCAATGACGTTCTCGTTCGGCACGAAGACGTCCGTGAAGCGCGTCTGGGAGTTCTCGATCCCCCGCAGGCCCATGAACTCGTTGCGGTGCTCGACGTCGATCCCCGGCGTGTCGCAGGGGCAGATGAAGGCGGTGATGCCGCCCTTGTGGCCGTCGGACTTCGGGATGACGGCCATGATCACCACGACGTCGGCGATGGCGCCGTTGGTCGCCCACAGCTTGACGCCGTCGATCTTGTAGCCCGTGCCGTCCGGCGTCGGCGTCGCGGTGACACCCATGCGGGCGGGGTCGGACCCGACGTCGGGCTCCGTGAGCAGGAAGGCGCTCACGTGGTCGGCGGCGACCTTGGGCAGCCACTCGCGCTTCTGGGCCTCCGAGCCGAACATCCGAAGCGGCTCCGGCAGGCCGATCGACTGGTGCGCGGAGAGCAGCGTGGAGATGGCGGAGTGCCAGCTGCCGGCCATTGCCAGCGCCCGGTTGTAGTAGACCTGGCTGAGGCCCAGGCCCCCGTACTCGTCGGGAATCTTCATGCCGAGCGCCCCGAGGTCCTTGAGGCCCTGCAGCACGTCGTCGGGGATGCGCGCCTCGCGCTCGATCTGCTGCGGGTCCACGCGCTCGGTCAGGAACGCGCGGAGGCGCCCGAGGAAGGCCTCGCCCCGGGCGACGGACTGGGGGTCGAGCTCGGGCTGCGGGTGGATCAGGTCCAGGCGGAAGTCGCCGAGGAACAGCTCGCGGCCGAAGCTCGGCTGCTTCCACTCGCTCTCGCGACTCGCCTCGGCGACCTGCTTGGACTCTTCATAGGACGGATTCGACTCCATGGCTCAGGTTGTACCCGACGAGCTCGTCCCGAACGCCCGTTCGGGCGCCGCGGACGGCGGTCCAGCTCCTCGCGTGCACGCCCTGGTCACCGGCAGAGGCTCATCCCGGACTTGAGCCTTGATCCGGTGACTGGCCGGATGAGCCCCAGCGGACCCGCAGCGCGGGCGGCTTGCGGAACACGAGGCCGCGCGGCGCGGGCGCCGGATACGCCGGATCGAGCTCGAGCCCCTCCAGGCGCTCGAGGACGCGCCCGACGGCGACGTGGGCCTCGAGCCGTGCCAGGTGCATCCCGAGGCAGACGTGCGGGCCGGCGGCAAAGGCCAGGTGGCGGCGGGCGTCCGGCCGGCGGACGTCGAAGCCGTCGGGGTCGGCGAAGGCCTCGGGGTCGCGGTTGGCCGCGGTGACGCTCACGGACACGAGGTCGCCGCGCGCGACCATCGTCGGGCCGACCTCCACGTCGCGCGTGGCGTAGCGATCGACGAGCGCCGCGGCGGGCTCCAGGCGCAGCGACTCCTCGACGGCGCCGGCCAGCAGGGCCGGCTCGCGCCGGACGAGGTCGAGCTGGTCCGGGTGCTGCAGCAGGTGCAGGATGACGTTGGCGAGCATGCCCTCCGTCGTCTCGATGCCGCCGAAGAGCAGGACTGCGGCGTTGGAGACCGCCTCGTCGCGGTCCAGGCCCTCCGTGCGCTCGAGGGCCGGGCCGATGGCCGCGGCGAGCTCGGCGAAGGCCGCGCGGCCCTCGGGCGTGACGGGCCGGCGGGCGTTGACGCCCGCGACCGCGGCGACGATCGCGTCGTAGATGCGCAGGACGTCGGCGACGGGCAGCCGCTCGATCCCGAGCACGTGCGCCATGGTGCGCGCCGCGAGCGGCCCGGCGAACTCCCGGCGCAGGTCGGCCGCGCCCGCCGGCTGCAGGGCGTCGAGCAGTGCCTCGGTCTCGGCCACGACCACCGGCCCGAGCGTCGCCTGGACCTCCCGCAAGCGGAACGGCCGGGCGAAGGGCGCGCGGTGGCGGGCGTGCTCGGGCCCGTCGAGCGAGAGCATGCTCGGCCCGACGACCTGTGCCGTCGAGAAGCGCGGGTCGTCCACCGTGAACGCCGCCTCGTCGCGCATGACCTCCAGGGCGAGGTCGCGGCGGGTGACGAGCCAGCCGCCGAGGCCCTCCACCCAGGCCACGGGATCCGTCGCGCGCAGTTCGCGCAACCGCGAATGCGGATCCCGCTCGAGCTCGGCGAGGGCGACCGGCACGCGCTCAGGCGCGCACGGGGACCGGCTCGCCCTCGCGCTCGCCCTCCGCCGGCTCGACCGAGACGTGCGGCATCGCCTTGTCCAGCCACGCCGGGAGCCACCAGTTCGCCTTGCCGATGAGGTGCATGAGCGACGGCACGAGCACCGTGCGCAGGACGAAGGCGTCCAGCAGCACGGCCGCCGCGAGCCCGACGCCGAACTCGGCGATCACCCGCTGCCCACCGAGCACGAAGGAGCCGAAGACCGCGACCATGATCGTCGCCGCGGCGGTGATCACGCGCCCCGTGTCGGCCTGGCCGACCCGCACCGCCCGGGCATTGTCGCCCGTGTGCGTCCACTCCTCGTGCATGCGCGAGACGAGGAACACCTGGTAGTCCATGGACAGCCCGAAGAGGATGGCGAGCATGATCACCGGCAGGAACGCCTCGATCGGGCCCTGCCCCGCGCCGATGAGGTCCGCGCCGAAGCCCTCCTGGAAGACAAGCGTGACGACCCCGAAGGCCGCGCCGGCCGCGAGCAGGTTCATCGCCGCGGCGACGACGGGGACGAGCAGGCTGCGGAAGGCGAGCATGAGCAGCAGGCAGCCGAGCAGCACGATGACGCCGATGAAGAGGGGCAACTTGCCCGTGAGGACGTCGGCGAAGTCGTCGAAGATCGCCGTGACGCCGCCGACGGCGACGGACACGTTCGTGCCCTTGGTGGCCGCGGGGACCACGTCGTCGCGCAGGCGGGTGATCAGGTCGCTCGTGGCCGCGGCCTGCGGTGCGGTGGAGGGCAGGGCCGAGATCAGGGCGACCTTGCCGTTCGGGCTCGGCACGGGCGCCGAGGCGAAGGCGATGCCCCGCTCGGCGCCGACGGCCTTCGCGAGCCGGGCGACGGCCGGCAGATCCGCCTTGCCCGACGGCGTCTTCGCCACGAGCTGCAACTGGCCGTTGAAGCCGGGCCCGAAGCCGTCGGCCAGCAGGTCGTAGGCCTTGCGCGTCGTCGAGCTCGCCGGGTCCTGGCCCGCGTCGGAGGAGCCCAGGCGCAGGCCGGTCATCGGGAGGGCGAGCGCGATCATGAGCACGAGCGCGCCCGCCGCGAGCGCCGCTGGGCGGCGCTGCACGAAAGCCGCCCAGCGCGCCCAGGCGCCGTCGGCGACCGGCTCCCCCGTGGCGAGCCGACGCCGTTCCTTGCGGCTGAGCACCCGCACGCCGACGACCCGCAGGAACGCCGGCAGCAGGGTGATGGCCGCGGCCATGACGAACAGGACGGTCAGCGACGCGGCGAGCGCCACCCCGTTGAGGAAGCTCTGCCCGAGCACGAGCAGGCCGAGCAGGGCGACGCAGACGGTGGCGCCCGCGAAGAGCACGGCCCGCCCCGACGTGTTGAGCGCGAGCTCGACCGCCTCGGCCGGGGTGCTCCCCGCCTTCACGGCGTTGCGATGGCGGGTGATGATGAACAGCGCATAGTCGATGCCCACGCCGAGGCCGATGAGCGTCGCGAGGATGGGCGCGAAGGTCGCCGTCGTGACGGCGTGGGCGAGGAGGTTGGCCGCCGCGAGCGCGGTGCCGAGGCCGAACACCGCGGTGAGCAGCGGCGTCAGCATGGCCAGCAGGGACCCGAAGGCGATGAAGAGGACGACCGCCGCGGCGAGCAGGCCGACGATCTCGCCGGCGTTCCCCTGCTGCTGGGTGGCGAACTGGATGCCCTGACCGCCGAGCTCGACCTGCAGGCCGCCGCCGCGCGCCGCCTCGGCGCGGTCGATGACCCGCTTGTAGGCGGGGATGCCGACGTCCTGGGCCTCGCCGTCGAAGGCGACGGTCGCGTACGCCGTCCGCCCGTCCTTGGAGATCTGCTGCGCGCCGGCCTTCGAGAAGGGGCTGGCGATCTCCGCGACGTGCTTTGCCTTCCCGATCCGGCGCAGCGCCGCCTCGGCGCGCGCCTGGACCGCCGGGTCGGTCACCTTGCCGTCCCGGACGTGGAAGACGACCTGGTCCTGGTCTCCGGACTGGGTCTTGAAGTTCTTCTGCAGCAGCTCGAAGGCGCGGGCGGACTCCGTGCCGGGCAGTGAGAAGTCGTCGGCGTAGCCCGAGCCACTGGAGGCGCTGATGCCGCCCAGGACGAGGAGGAGGGCGAACCACGCCCCGATCACGGTGAAACGGCGGCGGAAGCAGAAGCGTGCGAGAGCGGTCATGGCGAAGAGGAGGTCGGGGAACGGACGGGGAGGACGTCAGACCGTACCCGCAACCCGCCTTGCACGCCAGATCGCCGCCACGGCGTACGGTCGGCGGTCGCATGCGTCGGCCCCGCGCAACGCCGCTGCTGGTGCTCGCCCTCGCCGCGGGGCTCGTGGCGACCGCCCCGAGGGCCACGGCGCCGGCCGGCGCGCAGAGCGAGGGCACGCTGCGCGATCGCGTCCAGCGCGGACAGGCGCAGGAGCAGGCGCTCGGCGGCGCTGTCGCCCGCCTGAGCCGGCTCGAGCAGGCGGCGGCACGCGACGTCGCCGTGCTGCAGGGCCGCGTCGACGCCGTCCAGGCCGACCTCGCGGCCGCCGAGGCGCGGGCGGCTCGAGCCCAGACGCAGCTGCGCGCGGCCCAGGCGCGCGTCGCCCGCCTGCGCAGCCGCCTGGCACAGGTGCGGCGCAAGCTCGCGCTGCTGCTGCGCGAGCGCTACGTCAACGGCGAGCCCAGTCTCGTCACCGTCGTGGTCAACGCCGAGGGCTTCGCCGACCTGCTCGAGACGGTCGAGTTCGTCCACCGCGTCCAGCGGGCCGACACGCGGCTGCTCGAGGTCGTGCGCACGGCGCGGGCCGACGCGACGCGCGAGCGCCGGACCCTTGCCGTCCTGACCCGCCGGCGCGTGGCCGCCGCCACGGCGGTCCGCCGGCGCCGCGACGCGCTGGCCGGCATCCTCACCGGGCTGCGCCAGCGCCGGGACGCCCTCGCGCAGGCCCGCGCCGCGCGGGCCGCGGCGCTCACACGCACCCGGGCCGGCCGCCAGCAGGCCCAGCGGGCGCTCGACCGGCTGCTGGCCGAGCGCGCCCGCCTCGCCGCCTCGACGAGCTTCTCGACGCCGACGGCCGTCGGGCCGGCGCCGGGCGGCGGCTGGGCGGTCCCCGCCGCCATCGTCCAGTGCGAGTCCGGCGGCCAGAACCTCACGCCGAACTCGGCCGGCGCGTCCGGCTACTACCAGATGCTCGACTCGACCTGGCACGGCCTGGGCGGCTCGACCTCGCACGCCTACCAGGCCTCCAAGGCCGAGCAGGACCGGCTCGCGAGCGGGCTGTGGGCGGGCGGCTCCGGCGCGCGCAACTGGGTCTGCGCGGCGCTGGTGAGGTGACGTCGTCCGCAGGTCGGAGCTCGCGAGGACCAGCGGCCCTGTGACCGCACTTCCGGTCGCGTAGGGTCCGGAACTGCGGTCACGTCCGGAACTGCGGTCACGCCGCCACGGACCACGGGAGCCCTGAGCTCTTCGCCGCCCGCCCGCGCGTGATACGAAGCACGCATCCGAGGAGGAGAGGACCGATGACGGAGCTCAGCGATACCCACCGCGAGGTGCTGACGGCCCTGTGCGACACCGTCGTGCCGGCGGTCGCCCGCCCCGAGGACCCGGACGGGTTCTTCGCGCGCCGCGCGAGCGACGTCGGCGTCCCGCAGGCGCTCGAGGCGATGCTCGCGGGGATGCCCGAGGACCAGCGCGGCGGGTTGCTGGAGCTCCTCGACGCGCTCGGCGGCCACGGCCTCCCGGGCCTGGGGCCGGACGCGGCGGACGGGCTGCTGCAGGCCGTCGCCGCCGGCGGGCCCGAGGCGGCGGCCGGCATCGGCGCGCTGACCTCGCTGACGCTGTTCCTCCACTACGGCCTGCCCGACGAGCGCGGCCAGAACCCGAACTGGGCGACGTTCGGCTACCCCGGGCCCGTCACCCCGCCGTCACAGGTCCCGAAGCCCCTGCAGCCACTCGAGCCGGCCGGGGACACGACGCTCGAGGCCGACGTCTGCATCGTCGGCTCCGGCGCGGGCGGCGGCGTCGTCGCCGGCGAGCTGGCGGCCCGCGGCCTGCACGTCGTCGTGCTCGAGGCGGGCGGCTACCTCGACGACGCGGACTTCACCCAACTCGAGCTCCCGGCCTACCAGCGGTCCTACTGGCGCGGCGGGCCGACGCCCACCGGCGACCAGAACCTCACCCTCCAGGCGGGCGCGTGCCTCGGCGGCGGGACCACGATCAACTGGACCAACGCGTTGCGCCCGCGGCCGTGGGTGCGGGAGCAGTGGGAGCGGGAGTTCGGCCTCGACGGCCTGGCGGGCGCGGCCTTCGAGCGCCACCTCGACGCGGTCTGGACGCGCCTCGGCGTCACCGGGCGGTGCTCGGAGCTCAACGGCCCGCAGGAGCGCATGCGGGCGGGCGCCCAGGCGCTGGGCTGGAGCTTCCGCCACACGGACCGCAACGTGCGCGAGGACCGCTACGCGTTCGACACTGCCGGCTACATCGGCTTCGGCGACGCGACGGGCGCCAAGCAGTCGACGGTCAAGACCTACCTCCAGGACGCGGCCGGTCGCGGGGCCGTCCTGGTCACGCGCTGCTGGGCCGACCGGGTGCTCGTGGCGGGCGGCCGGGCGGCCGGCGTCGAGGCGACGTGGTCGGACCCCGAGACCGGCCGCGCCGCCGCCATCACGGTCCGCGCCCCGCAGGTCGTCGTCGCGGCCGGCGCGCTCGAGTCGCCGGCGCTGCTGCTGCGCTCCCGGCTCGGCGGCCCGGCGACGGGCGACCACCTGCGCCTGCATCCGTGCACGGCCACCGTCGGCTATTACGCGGAGGACACCGAGGCGTGGAGGGGTGCCCCCCACGCCGGCCTGGTGGACGAGTTCGCCCGCGCGGAGGACGACCACGGCTTCCTCGTCGAGGGCGCGCAGTACACGACGGCGGTCGCCGGCTCCGCGGTCCCCTACACGAGTGGGGCCGAGCACAAGGCGCTCATGTCGCGCTTCCGCCACGGCGCGAGCCTCATCGCCCTCCTGCGCGACCGCGGGCATGGGCGGGTGACCGTCGACCACGCGGGCGCGGCCGTGCCCTGGTACGCGCTCACCGACGAGGTCGACCTGCGCAACGCCCGCCTCGGCATCGAGGCCCAGGCGCGCCTGCACGAGGCGGCCGGGGCGGAGGAGATCCTCGCCCTCGCGTCCGGGGCGCCGCGCTGGCGCCGTGGGGAGCCGCTCGAGCCGTTCGTCGCCCGCAGCCAGGCGATCGGGCTGCAGGCCGGCGGGTGGAAGCTCTTCTCCGCCCACCAGATGGGCACGTGCCGGATGGGCACCGACCCGCGGACCAGCTTCGCCGGCCCGTGGGGGGAGCTGCACGACACGCCCGGCGTCTGGATCGGCGACGCCAGCGCGTTCCCGACCGCCTCGGGGACCAACCCCATGATCACCGTCATGGCGCTCGCCCACCGCACCGCCGAGGCGATCGCCGCGGCTGCGCCCAGCGGGTCCGGCACGGCCGTCGGCGCCGCGAGCGGAGGCACCCGGCCATGAAGCAGCTCACGGGCCTCGACGCTGCCTTCCTGCACCTGGAGACACCGTCGCAGTTCGGGCACGTGGCCGGACTGTCGATCTTCGCCCGCCCCGACACCCCCGGCTACGCCCCGTACGCCGCGTGGCGCGAGCAGATCGAGCAGCGGCTGCACCTGCTCGAGCCCCTGCGCCGCCGGCTCGTCGAGGTGCCGCTCGGCCTCGACCACCCGTTCTGGATCGCGGACCCGGACTTCGACCTCGACTACCACGTGCGCCACTCGGCGCTGCCGCCGCCGGGCGGCGACGAGCAGCTCGAGGTGCTCGTCGCGCGGATCGTCGGCCAGCCCCTGGACCGCGAGCGGCCGCTCTGGGTCTCCTACGTCATCGAGGGCCTCGAGGACGACCGGTTCGCCGTGCTCACCGTCTTCCACCACGCGACGGTCGATGGCGCGTCGGGCGTCGAGCTGCTCACGATCATGCTCGACACGGAGCCGGGCGGGACCGAGGTGGAGCCGCCGGAGGCGCCCTTCGCGTCCGAGCCGGTGCCTGGCGGGCTCGAGCTGCTCGCCCGCTCGTGGATCGGCCTGGCGCGCAAGCCGGGGCGCGCCTTCCTGCTCGCCGCCCGCACGGCGAGCGAGGTCGGGACCGCGACACGCAACCCGGCGCTGGTCCGGGCCGCCGACCAGTTCCGCGGCAGCCTGCGCGGGCCGTTCGGCACGCTGCTCAACCTCGGCCGCCACCGGGGGGAGGAGCGCGACGAGCCGTCACCGCTGCCGAGTGTCCTGCCGCCGCGCACGCCGTTCAACGCGGCGGTCTCCCCCCATCGCAAGCTCGCGATCGGGTCGGCGTCGCTGGACACGGTGCGCGCGATCAAGAAGGACCTCGGCGCGACGGTCAACGACGTCGTCGTGGCCGTCTGCGCGGGCGGGCTGCGGAGGTGGTTGGACGCCCACGACGCGCTGCCGGACGAGCCGCTCGTCGCGCTCGTGCCGATCTCCGTGCGCACGGGCGAGGAGGAGCACCGCTGGACGAATCGCGTCTCCATGCTCGTCGCCGCCTTGCCGACGGACGAAGCCGACCCGGTGCGCCGCGTGCACCGCGTCCACGCGGCCATGATCTCGAGCAAGGACCTCTTCCAGGCCCTGCCGGCCGAGCGGCTGACGGACTTCGCGGAGTTCCCGCCCCCGGCGGTGTTCGCCCGCGCCATGCGGCTCAGCGCGCGCTGGGGCATCGGCCGCCGCCTGACGCCCGGCAACGTCGTGATCTCCAACGTCCCGGGCTCGCGGACGCCCCTGTACGCCGCCGGCGCCGAGCTGCTGCACTACTACCCCGTGTCCGTGGTCATGGACGGCCAGGGCCTGAACATCACCGTGCAGAGCTACCTGGACCGGCTCGACTTCGGCCTCATCTGCGACGCGGAGCTCGTACCCGACGTCGACGCGCTGCTGCGGGGCATCCTTGACGAGATCGACGTCCTGGCCGGCTTGACGGCCTGAGCCGGCGACCGGCGAGTTGGTGCCGTCCCGGCGACCGTAGGTCGCCGTCGGCCGACGCGCCGCGCGGGCCAGGCCGCCGCGTGCGGTGAAACCTGGAACCGGCGGGTAACCGCGCTGACGTGTCGGCCGGACTCGAGAGCCCGCCCGCCCTGCGGGACGTCGGAGCCGACGACGCCCGCCCGCGCGTGCTGCTGCTCGCCGCGGACTCCGAGGTCGAGCACGCGGTGCTGCGCCGCTGGATCGAGGACGAGGCCGGCGACGAGGCGCCGCCGGAGGCGCTCGACGTCCGCAGCCCGCGGCTGGCCGAGCGGCTCGGGCGCGGGGACGACCCGCTGCTGTGCCCGGTCGGCGTCGTCTGGCTGCCGGCGGAGCACCGCGGCCGCCGGCGCGCACGGCTGCGCCACCTGCTCCCGGGCCGGGACCCCTGGCACCCGACGCCCGCGGCTCAGCGTCGCATCCTGCGCGACGCGCCCGACCGCTGCGAGGTCGTCGTCGGCGACCCCGCGCCGGCCGAGGACCTGCGCGAGCGCTTCGAGCGCCAGCCCGGCGGGAGCTTCGACGGGTTCGTCCGCCGCCAGGCGGCGCTCACGCTCGACCGGGCCGAGCGGGCGATCGTCGGCGTCCAGTACAAGGTGCCGCACCTCGTCCAGGAGGAGATCACGGACTCCGAGAGCTTCTGCGCGAGAGCAGCGGCGCTCGCCGAACGCCTCGGGCTGCCGCGGGAGGAGACGCTCGCCCGGGCCGAGGGCGCGCTCTCGGAGATGGTCGCCAGCCAGAGCCGGGCGGCGATCGACGTCTGGGACCAGTTCGGCGGCTTCCTGGCGCGCGCCCACCGCATCGAGGTCGACCCCGCCCGCGTGCGCGAGCTGCGTGAGCTCGGGCGCCGGCACTCGCTCGTGTTCCTGCCGAGCCACCGCTCCTACCTCGACCCGCTCGTGCTGCGGCCGGCGCTGCTCGCCCACGGGCTGCCCCCCAACCACGTCATCGGCGGGCTCAACGTCTCCTTCTGGCCCGTCGGCCCGGTCACCCGGCGCTCGAGCTACGTCTTCATCCGCCGCCGGATGCGGGGCGACGACGTCTACAAGTGGACGCTGCAGCAGTACCTCGCCTACCTCGTCCGCAAGCGCTTCAACCTCGAGTGGTACATCGAGGGTGGCCGCTCCCGCACGGGCAAGCTGCGGCCGCCGCGCTTCGGCATCCTCTCCTACCTCGTGCAGGGCGTGCGCGAGGACCGCGGCGACGCCTATCTCGTCCCCACCTCGATCACCTACGAGCAGTTGCACGAGGCCGGCGAGATGACCGCCCAGTCGCAGGGCGCGAAGAAGGACAAGGAGGACCTGGGCTGGCTTGTCGGCTACGCCCGCTCGCAGGGTCGCGGCCTCGGCCGGGTCCACGTGCGCTTCGGCGCGCCGCTGCGGCTCGGCGAGGCGCTCGGCGCGGCCACCGCGCCGGACGCGAGCGAGGCCGACGTGCGGCGGGCCGTGCAGCGGACGGGGATCGAGGTCTGCCACCGCATCAACACCGCCACGCCCGTCACCCACACGGCGCTCGCCGCGCTCGCGCTGCTCGGCACGCAGGAGCGGGCGCTGACGCGCGAGCAGGTGGACGCGGTGGTCGACGGCCTGCGCGCCCACGCCCGGGAGCGCGACGTCAGGCTCACCGGGGACGCCGACGCGGCGCTCGACGAGCTCGAGGCCTCCGGCGTGGTCGAGCGCTACGCCGGCGGCAGCGAGCCGGTGTTCCGCGTGGCCCCGGAGCGCCACCTGCTGGCGGCCTTCTACGCGAACTCGGCCGTCCACGCCTACGTCGTGCGGGCGATCGCCGAGGTCGCCCTCCAGGCCGAGGACCCGATGGCCGCGGCGCTCACGCTGCGCGACCTGCTGAAGTTCGAGTTCTTCTTCGCCACGCGCGAGCCGTTCGAGGCCGAGATGCGCGCGGAGCTCGACCGGGGCCCCGAGCCACTCGTGGCGCACCGCGTGCTGCGGCCGATCGCCGAGGCCTACCTCGTGGTCGCCGAGCTGCTCGCCGCCGTGCCCGGCGACGAGGCCGCCGACCGCGACGCGCTCGCCGCCACGGGCCTCGGCGTCGAGCGCCAGCGGCTCCTGCAGGGCCGGATCACGTCCCCGGACGCGGTCTCGAGCGAGCTGCTGGGCAGCGGGCTCGACCTCGCTGCCAACCGCGAGCTGCTGGCCGCCGGCGCCGCCGCCGGCCGGCGCGCGTTCCGCGAGGAGCTGACCGCGCTGTGCGAGCGCCTCGACGCGCTGGGAGCCCGCGCGTGACCCCGGCGGCCGACGTCGCCGCCCTCGTCGAGCGGATCGAAGCCGGGCCCCAGGGCCGGCGGGTCGGGGCGTTCTTCGACTTCGACGGGACGCTCATCGACGGCTACTCGGCCGAGGTCGTCTACCGCGACCGGCTGCGCCGGCGCGACATCTCGCTCGGCGAGCTCGCGCGCTCGACCCTCGCCGTGGGCGACATGCAGCTGCGCGGCCAGGACGTCGGCAAGCTCGTCACGGCCGCGCTCGCCGGCCTCGCAGGGAGCACGGACGCCGACATGGTCGCCTTCGGCGCGCGGCTGTTCCGCCAGCGGATCGCGGGCATGGTCCGGCCGGGGGCCCGCGAGCTCGTGCGCGCCCACCGGCGCGCAGGCCACACGGTCGTGATCGCGACGTCCGCGACCCGCTACCAGGCGGGCGCCCTGGCCGCCGACCTCGAGGTGGACGAGCTGCTGTGCACGGAAGCCGAGCTCGACGCTGACGGCGTCCTCACCGGCCGCACCGACGGCCCCGTCCTGTGGGGCGCGGCGAAGGCCGCGGCCGTCCGCGCCTGCGTACGGCGCCGCCGGCTGCGGCTGGCGGACACCTACGGCTACGGCAACGGGGACGAGGACGAGGCCTTCCTGCAGCTCGTCGGCCGGCCCGCCGTCCTCAACGGCTCGGCCGGCCTGCGGCGCCTGGCCGCGGACGAGGACTGGCCGACGGGGACGCTGGACCCCGCGGGCGGCGGCTTCGGGCCCGTCCCCGCGCTGCGCACGGCCGGCGCGCTCGGCGCCATGGGCGCGGCCTTCGGGCTCGGCGTCGGCATCCGCGCGCTCAACCGCGACAAGCGCATGGGGGCGAACGTCGCCACCGCGGTCGGATCCTCCGTCGGGCTTGCGCTCGGCGGCGTCGACGTCCGCGTGGAGGGTGAGGAGCACGCCGCCGGGCGCCCGGCGGTCTTCGTCTTCAACCACCAGAGCGGCCTGGACATGCTCATCGTCGGGCGCGTGCTCGGCCACGACGTCACTGCGGTCGCCAAGCGCGAGGCGGCGCGCGACCCGCGCTTCGCGCCGCTCGGCTTCCTCATCGACGTCGCCTACGTCGACCGTGCCGACGGCGCCCGGGCGCGCGAGGCGATGGCGCCCGTGGTGGACCGGCTGCGCTCGGGCACGTCGATCGCCATCGCCCCGGAGGGCACCCGCTCCGTGACGCCGACGCTCGGCCCGTTCAAGAAGGGCGCCTTCCACATCGCCATGCAGGCCGGGGTCCCCGTGGTGCCGATCGTCATCCGCAACGCGGGCGCCCTCATGTGGCGCAACTCGTTCTGGCTGCGGCCCGGGAGGGTCGACGTGCGGGTGCTCGAGCCGATCGACACCTCCGGCTGGAAGGCGGCGACGGTGGCCGAGCACACCGCCGACGTGCGCTCGCGGTTCGAGCGCACGCTGGCGGCGTGGTGAGCCGGGTGGTGGGATCTAGTTGACGAAGCCCGCCTCCTTGAGGTACTGGGCGGCGACGACGTTGGGCTCCTTCTTGTCGAGCGTCACGCGCGAGTTCAGCTCCTGCATGACCTTCTCGCTGAGGGGCTTCTGGACGTCCATGAGCACCTTCTGGCCCGAGGCGCCGAGCTTCTTGATCGCGGCCTGGTTCGTCAGCAGCGACACGAAGTACGGCGGGAACAGCTGCTTGTCGTCCTCGTAGGTCACGTACTTGTCCAGCGCGAGCTCGCCGTCGGTGGAGAAGCCGAAGGTGAAGTCGGCCTGGCCCTGGTTGAGGTCGTCGTACTTCCCCTGGCTGGAGACGAACTTCGGCGTCCAGTTGTAGACCTGCTTGAGCCCGAGCAGGCAGTCCGTGCGCTGGCGGCACTCGGGGAAGCCCGAGATCGACGCCTTCGAGCCGGCCTTCTTCGCCAGCTCGGACATCGTCTTGGGGTTGCCGTACTGCTTGGCCGTCTTCTTCGTGGAGGCGATCTTGAACGTGTCCTGGAACGGCGTCTGGGGCTGGGCGACGATGTTGTCCTTGGCCGCCTTCTGCTTGAGCAGGTCGAAGGACTTCTGCGGATCGCGGGGGATCTTGTCCGTCTTGATCCGGTAGAAGGACGTCAGCGCCGTGCCCGTGTACTCGGGGTACATGTCGATGCGCTTGCCCTTGAGCGTCTTGAAGGCGATCTGCTCCGAGCCGAGGTCGAGCTGCTTCTTGACCTTGAACCCGGCGGCCTTGAGCGCCTGGGCGTAGATCTCGCCGAGGATGAACTGCTCGGCGAAGTTCTTCGAGCCGACGGTGATGGTCTTGCTCGCGTTGGCGGAGTCGGCCTTGATCGTCTTGCCCCCGCCGCCGCCGGAGGAGCCCGAAGAGGACGACGACGAGGACGAGCCGCCGCCCGAGTCGTCGGAGCCGCAGGCGGCGACGACGAAGGTCAGCGCCAGGGCGGCCAGGAGGGCCGTCAGGGCCCGGAGGGTGCTTCGCATGGGACTAGGACTCCGTTCGTGGGGTGAGGAAGGCGAAGCGACGGCGCTTGGCGCCGCGCTCGTTGATCGTGAGGCCCTTCGGGGTCGAGAGCCGCTGCGCGCGGCCGAGGCCGGCGTCGATGACCAGCGTGATCAGCGCCACCACGAGGGCCGCGCCGATCTGCCCTGCCAGGCCGTAGGTCTGGGGCGTGATGATCGGCGTGCCGAGCGACTGGACGTTGGCCAGCGGGGCGATGGTCGCGGTGGCCACGACCGCCACCGCCGAGGTCCGCAGCCCGGCGAAGACCGTCGGCATGGCCAGCGGCAGCTCGACCTGACGGATGATCTGACTCTCCGTGAGCCCCATGCCGCGCGCGGCGCCGACGAGATCGCGATCGACCTGCTGGACCCCGACGTAGGCGTTGGTGAGGATGGGCGGGATGGCCAGCAGCGTGAGGACCAGGATGACGTTGACGTAGCCGACTCCCACGAAGGCGACGAAGAACGCGAGCAGGGCGAGGGAGGGCACGGCGCGGCCGACGTTGGACGCCGAGATGGCCATGAACTCCCCCTTGCCCTTGTGGCCGAGGTAGAGACCCAGGGGCACGGAGATGAGCACCGCGATGGCCACGGCGATGAAGGAGATCAGCAGGTGGGTGGCGGCGAGGTCGAGGATCTCCTTCGGCCCGCCGATGCAGACGCCCCCGGAGACGGACTCGCGCTGCTTGACGACGAAGTCGAACGCGTCGATGAAGATCGGCCTCTGCGGCGGGTTGCCACAGCCCAGCGAGCCGCCGCCCGTGGCCTGGGCGAGGATCAGCAGGCTCACGTCGCGGTCACCCGCCGCCAGGGCAGGGCGAGGCGCTGGCCGCCCAGGATGAGCAGGTCCCCGAACGCCGCGAGCAGCACGGCGAGCCCGCCGGCCACCACGACGTTGGACTTGAAGAACAGGCCCCCGGTGCCCGCGCTCTCGGAGTAGATCTGCTTGCCGAGGCCACCGCCGCCGGCGAAGAAGGCCAGGGTGGCCAGGCCGACCGTCGTGGTCAGCGCGATGCGCACGCCGGCGAGGATCTCCGGCAGGGCCAGCGGCAGCTCCACCTGGCGCAGGATCTGGCCGTCCGTGAGCCCCATGCCGCGCGCCGCGTCGACGACGTCGGCCGGCACGTTGCGCAGCCCGGTCGTGATGTTGCGGAACAGGATGAGCAGCGTGTAGGCCACCAGGGCGACGATCGCCGTGAGGTTCCCGCGGCCGGTGATGGGCAGCAACAGCAGGAAGGCCGCGACGCTCGGCACGGTGTAGAGGGCGCCGGTGACCCCGGTGATCGGCCCGGTGAGCCAGCGGCGGCGGTGGGCGAGCAGCGCGAGGCTGAAGGCGATGAGGAAGCCGAGCCCCAGCGACACGACCGTCAGGTAGATGTGCTCGAGGAGCGGGGTCCAGTACTTGTTGATGTTGTTGGCGATCCAGCTCGGGCAGAAGCCGTTCTCGGCCACGCAGCCGGCACCCGTGCGCTTCTCGAACTGGATCTGGGCGAGGACCTCGATCATGCGGCCTCGTCCTCGCCGGGCAGCAGCTCCTCGTCCTCCGGGATCAGGTCGGTGCTCGAGCGCACCTGGTCGGCCGGCATGTGCAGCGCGTGGGAGATGACCTCCATGGAGAGCACGCCGACCATCCGGCCGGCGTCGTCGACCACTGGGCCGAACTGCGTCTCGGCCGACAGCAGGTAGCCCAGCGCGTCGCGCAGGACGTCGTCGAGCTCGACGACCGGCGTGGCCTCCGGCCCCGAGTCCGCCTCCACCGTCTCCCCCTGCAGCTCACGCTCGTCCAGCCAGTGCTGTGGCCGGCCCTCGTCGTCGAGCAGCATGGCCAGCTCGAGGTCGGAGTCCTCGATCCGCGTGCGCACCTCGCGCACCCGGTCGCCGACCCTGGCGTGCGCGACCTTCCACAGGTCGATGTCGCGCACGCGCTGCAGGGCCAGGCGCTTGAGCGCGCGGTCCGCGCCGACGAACTGCTCCACGAACTCGTTGGCCGGGTTGAGCAGCATCTCCGCCGGCGTGGCGTACTGGGCGAGCTTGCCCGGCGCGCGCATGACGGCGATCCGGTCGCCCATCTTGATCGCCTCGTCGATGTCGTGCGTGACGAAGACGACGGTCTTGGAGAGCTTGGCCTGCAGCCGCAGGAACTCGTTCTGCAGCCGCTCGCGGTTGATCGGGTCGATCGCGCCGAACGGCTCGTCCATGAGCAGGATGCGCGGATCGGCGGCCAGGGATCGGGCGACCCCGATGCGCTGGCGCTGGCCGCCCGAGAGCTGCGCGGGGAAGCGGTCGCGCACCTCGTCCGGGTCGAGCGAGATGAGCTCGATGAGCTCGTCGACGCGCTCCCGGATGCGGTCCTTGTCCCAGCCGAGCAGCTTGGGCACGGTGGCGATGTTGTCGCCCACGGTGTGGTGGGGGAACAGGCCGGTCTGCTGGATCGCGTAGCCGATCTCGCGCCGCAGCTCGGACGGCTTGCGATCGCGGACGGACTGCTCGCCGACGAGGATGTCGCCCTCGGTGATGTCGATCAGGCGGTTGACCATTCGCATGGCCGTGGTCTTGCCGCAGCCCGAGGGCCCGACGAGCACGCAGATCTCGCCGGCGGCGACCTCGAGCGACAGGTCATCGACGGCAGGGTGCTCCGCGCCGGGGTAGCGCTTGGTGACGTCGCGGAACTCGAGGCTCGCGGCGTCCGGCGTGGTTTCCGGCACGTGACGTGATCTCCCGTTCGGTGGCCGGCTCCCTGCGCCGGCCGCTTCGGGCGGAGCTTATACGCCCTTGAGGCGGGAGTGAATGGCTTCGAGCGCCGGTGGGGGATACTGCGGCCATGAGCGACCGCGAGCACGACGTCGTCTGTTTCGGGGCCACCGGCTTCACCGGCGGGCTCGTCGCCGAGCACCTCGCGCAGCACGCACCCCCCGGTGCGCGATGGGCGCTCGCGGGCCGCAACCGGGCCAAGCTCGAGGCCGTGCGCGCACGGCTCGGCGTCGACGTCGACCTGCTGCACGCCGACGTGGAGGACCCGGCGAGCCTGCGTGCGGTGGCCGAGTCGACGGCGTCCGTCATCACCACCGTCGGGCCCTACATCACCTACGGGGAGCCGGTGGTGGCCGCCTGCGCGGCGGCCGGCACGGCCTACGTCGACCTCACCGGGGAGCCCGAGTTCGTCGACCGGATGTACGTCGCGCACCATCGCCGGGCCGCGGAGACCGGCGCCCGCCTCGTGCACTCCTGCGGCTTCGACTCCATTCCCCACGACCTCGGGGTCCAGTTCACGGTGGAGCAGCTGCCCGAGGACGTGCCCATCGCGATCGAGGGCTTCGTCCGGGCCAGCGGCGGCGCCTCGGGCGGCACGGTGGCGTCCGCGATGCTCATCATGGCGCGTGCGCGGCAGGCGCGGCAGGCCGCGGCGGCGCGCCGGCGCCTCGCGCCCGACCCCGGCGGGCGCCGCGTGCGCGCCGTGCTGGGGCGGCCGCGCCACGACGGCGAGGAGCAGGCCTGGCTGCTGCCCATGCCGACGGTTGACCCCCAGATCGTGCGCGCCTCGGCACTCGCCCTGCCGCGCTACGGGCCGGACTTCTCCTACGCGCCCTACCTCGCGCTCAAGCGGCTGCCGCAGGCCGCCGGCCTCGCGGGCGGCGTCGGCGCGCTCGCCGCCGTCTCCCACCTGCCGGCCGCGCGCCGGCTCGTGTCCAGCCGCCTGCCGGCCGGCGAGGGCCCCTCACCCGAGCAGCGCGCGAAGAGCTGGTTCAAGCTGCGCTTCCGCGGCGAGGGCGGCGGTGAGCGCGTCGTCTGCGAGGTCACGGGCGGCGACCCGGGCTACGGCGACACGTCGAAGATGCTCGCGGAATCGGCGCTGTGCCTCGCGCTCGACGATGTCCCGGCCGTCGCGGGCCAGGTCACGAGCGCCCAGGCCATGGGCCCGGCCCTGCGGCGGCGCCTGCAGCGCCACGGCATCGGCTTCGAGGTCGCGGCAGATGGGTGATGGCGCGAGACCCGTGGTCGCAGGGTCGCGGGATCACCCAGCTAGCGCTCTGGTTCGAGCACGAAGATCTCGAAGGCCCGCGGCGGGTTGAAGACGACCTGGCTGTGGTAGTCGAGCACCCGGCGCCCGACGATCTCCTGGACCGCGGCCATGATCGTCTGGGCCATGCTCTCCTGGAAGGACAGGCGGTAGGCGCGCACGACGTCGGACTTGCCGTCCGCCAGCAGGGTCTGCTCGTTGCGCGTGAGCCCGCCCTCCATCGCCACGAAGACGTAGTCGTCGAGCAGCCAGGCCTTGGCCGCCTCCGGCCCTTTGCCGTAGAACCGCTTCATCATCCCGACCAGCGCGTTGGCCAGGGCGGAGCGCACGGAGCCGTCGGACTCCTTCTCCGTCACCGCGTCGCCGACGCCGACGAGGTCGCCGGCCGTCGCCTGCGGGGGGAGCTCCGTCCGGTGGTCCACGGTGGGGAGTATGGCGCCTTGGCCCTCGGGCCATGCATCGACGGCCGCTGAACGGGCACCCTGTCGGCGTGACGGCGACGGACACCCACGCCGGGGCCCCGCGCACGTTCGCCGAGGACGAGGCGCTGCTGGCCGGCGTGCTCGAGGAGGTCGTGCGACTCGGCGAGGGCGCCGACGCCTTCGAGCTCCACGAGCGCGCCGTGGCCCTGGCGCGCGCGGCCCGCGCGGGCGAGGACGCCGCCGCCGACGCGCTCGCCGCCCTCGTCGCCGGACTCGACCTCGCGGAGATCGGCGTGCTCGTGCGTTCGCTGACCCGGTGGTTTCAGCTCATGAACCTCGCCGAGGACAACGAGCGGGTCCGGCGCCTGCGCCGGCGGGCGGCACGCGACGGCGGCGTGGCCGTCGGCGGGTCGCTGCGCGAGCAGCTGCGCCGCCTGGCCGATCGCGGGATGGACGCGTCCGAGCTCGAGGGGCTGCTCGGCGACGCCGAGCTGCAGCTCGTGATGACCGCCCACCCCACGGAGGCCCGGCGCCGCACGACGATCGACAAGCTCGGCCGCGCCTTCGCGATCCTGCGCGCGCTCGACGCGTGCGACGCCGGCGCCGAGCAGGCCGCCGCCGCCCGTGGGCGCCTGGCCGCGGTCGTCCAGGAGCTGTGGGGCTCCGACGACGTCCGCACCGCCTCGCCGACCGTGCTCGACGAGGTCGCGGGCGGGCTGGCGTACTTCACCTCGACGCTCGCGGACGCGGTCCCGGCCTTCTACCGCGAGCTCGAGGCGGCGGCGCAAGCCGCCTTCGGCGCGCCCGTCGACGTCCCGCCGCTGCTGAAGTTCGGCTCCTGGATGGGGGGCGACCGCGACGGCAACCCGTCCGTGACGCCGGCGCTCACCGCCGCGACGCTCGACCTCATGCGCACGGCCTGCCTGCGCGAGCTCGAGGACCGCACGGGCGAGCTCGCCGCCCGGCTCTCGCTGTCCGAGCGGATCACCGGCCCGGTGCCCCGCCTGGAGCCGATGCTGAACGCCGGCGCCGAGCGCTTCCCGCAGGCCGCGGCCGCGCTCGAGCGCCGCAACGGCCGCGAGCCGTTCCGGCGCGCCCTCTCGCTCGTGCTCGAGCGGCTGCGCGCCACCCGCGCGGGCGCGGCCGGCGGCTACGGCGGGCACCGCGAGCTGCTCGCGGACCTCCAATGCCTCTCGGACGGCCTGCGCGACGCGGGCGCGCCCTACGTCGCCGACGGCGAGCTGCGCGACCTCGTCCGCTGCGTGCAGGTCTTCGGCTTCCACTTCGCGCGCCTGGACGTCCGCGAGCACGCCGGCCGCCACCGGGCTGCGCTGGACGAGATGTTCGCCGAGCTCGGCGTCCATGCGGGCTACGGCGCCGCGCCCGAGGCCGACCGGGTCGAGCTGCTGGCCCGGCTCATCGCCGACCACCGGCCCGTCGTGCCCATCGACCTCGGCGGCTTCACGGCCGGCACCCGCGTGGTCGTCGAGACGTTCCGGACGCTGGCCGACGCGCTGGCCGGCCGCCACGCGCACGCCGTCCGCGCCTACGTGATCTCGAACACCACGAGCCCCGCCGACCTCCTCGAGGTCCTGCTGCTCATGAAGGAGAGCGGGCTCGCCCGCGCCGGCGGCGAGGACGCCAGGCTGCGCATCGTGCCGCTGTTTGAGGCCGGCGAGACGCTCGAGGCGGCGGCCGGCACCCTCGCGCTCGCGCTCGCGCAGCCGGTCTACCGTGCCGCCCTGCGGGGCGTCGGCGACCTGCAGGAGGTCATGGTCGGCTACTCGGACTCCAACAAGGACGTCGGCTACGTCGCCTCGGGGTGGGCCATCTACGAGGCCCAGCTCGAGCTGGCGGAGCTCTTCCGCGCGCACGGCCTGCGCTGGACGTTCTTCCACGGCCGCGGCGGGGCGGTCGGTCGTGGTGGCGGCCGGGCGAACGTCGCGATCCTCGCGCAGCCCTCGGGGACCGTGGCCGGGCGGCTGAAGACGACGGAACAGGGCGAGGTGCTCTCCGCGAAGTACTCCGTGCCCGAGATCGCCGGCCGCGAGCTCGAGCTCACCGCCTCGGCGACGCTCGCCTCGACGTCGGACCGGCTCCCGCGGCCCGCCCGCGAGCGCCTGGACGTCTTCCGCGGGGTGATGGCTGGGATGGCCTCGAGCTCGGCCGCCCACTACCGCGCACTGGTCGCCGACCCGGCCTTCGTCGGCTTCTTCGAGACCGCCACGCCGCTGGACGAGGTCTCGCGCCTGCAGCTCGGCTCGCGGCCGGCCCGGCGCTCGCGGGCCGCCGGCGTCGAGGACCTGCGGGCGATCCCGTGGGTCTTCTCGTGGACCCAGGCGCGCATCGTGCTGCCCGCCTGGTACGGGCTCGGGACGGCGCTCGCCGCGGCCGAGGATCAGCACGGCCTCGACGTGCTGCGCGAGATGCGGGCGGACTGGCCGTTCTTCGGGGCGCTGCTCTCCAACGCCGAGATGGCCTGTGCGAAGGCCGACCTCGCGATCGGCGCGCGCTACGCCGCCCTGTGCGAGGCCGAGGTCCGCGACCGGGTGTGGCCGCGGCTGCGCGACGAGTTCGCCCGCACCACCGGCGCGCTGATCCGGATCGGGGGCGGCGAGCGGCTGCTCGACGGCGAGCCGGTGCTGCGCGACTCCATCGACCGCCGCAACCCCTACGTCGACCCGCTGTCCTTCGTGCAGGTGGAGCTGTTGAGACGCCTGCGCGCGCCGGGCGGCGGCGAGGACGCGGCGCTCGCGCTGGCGAGTCTGCTGACCATCAACGGCATCGCCTCCGGCCTGCGCAACACGGGCTGAGCGGGCGGCGGCCCGCGCGGCACGCCGGCCGGGAGGACAAGCCGGTGTGCGGGAACCTTGGCCCGGCGGCCCTCGCCGTGCGGTGGCCGTGCCCGCATCATGGGCAGCGTGCCCGCCCGCGCCGCCATCGCCGCCGTGGCCGCGCCCTTCGGGCGTGACGTCGACGCCGCGCTGCGGCGGATCGAGCGCCTGCTCCACACCGCCCGCGAGCGGGGCGCCGGGCTGCTCGTGCTGCCCGAGAGCACGCTCGGCGGGTACCTGCGCGAGGCCGACGACGAGCACGCCGGCCTCGACCTGCCGCCGGCGCTGCACCGGGACGGCCCGGAGATCGCCCGGCTGGCCCGCATGGCCGGTGACGTCGTCGTCTGCGCCGGCTACACGGAGGCCGGGGCCGGCGGGCTGCATGCCTCGGCGGTGTGCGTCTCCGGCGACGGGCTGCTCGGCCACCAGCGCAAGGTCCACCTGCCGCCGGCCGAGCGCTTCGCCTACACGGCAGGGGACGGCTTCGCGGCGTTCGACACCCCCGTCGGCAGGCTCGGCATGCTCGTCTGCTACGACAAGCTCTTTCCGGAGGCGGCCCGCGCGCTGGCCCTCGACGGCGCGGAGATCATCTGCTCGCTGGCCGCCTGGCCGGTCGACCGCACGAGCCCCGCGCGCCGCACGCGGTCGGACCGCCAGACGCGGCACTTCGACGTCGTCGACCAGGCGCGCGCGGTGGAGAACCAGGTCGTGTGGGTGTCCACGAACCAGACGGGCCGCTGGGGCGCGCTGCGCTTCCTCGGCGGCGCCAAGGTCGTCGACCCCGACGGCGTCGTGCTGGCGCGCACGCAGGCGCGTGCGGGCATGGCCGTCGCGGAGGTCGACGCCCCGGCCGCGGTCCGCGCGTCACGACTGGCGATCGACCACCTCGGCGACCGCCGGCCGGACGCGTACCTGCCCGGCGCGGGCGCCGGGCAGGCCGCCGTCTCCTAGGCTGCAGGCCCATGTGCGGCATCGTCGCCCAGCACGGGCCCGCCGCCCGCGCCGGCCTGGAGGACATGCTCGCGCGGCTCACGCACCGGGGCCCGGACGACGCCGGCACCCTCGAGCTCGGCGACACGTGGCTCGGGCACCGGCGGCTGTCCATCGTCGACGTCGGCGGTGGCCACCAGCCCCTGGCCACGCCCGGAGACACGGCGTTCCTCGTCGGCAACGGCGAGGTCTACAACCACTCCGCCCTGCGCCGGCGCGACGACCTCCGCGCGGACACGTGGCTCACGCGCTCGGACAACGAGGTCGCCCTGCACCTCATCGACCGCGAGGGACCCGAGGCGCTGAAGGCGCTCAACGGGATGTTCGCCTTCGTCTTCGCCGGGGAGCACGGGCGCTTCGTCGCGGCTCGCGACCCCGTCGGCATCAAGCCGCTGTACTGGTCGTGGCACGGCGACAGCGTCCGCTTCGCGTCGGAGATGCACGCCTTCGACCCCGCGTGGCAGGACCAGGTCGAACCGTTCCCGCCGGGCTGCGCGTGGAGCCCGGAGGACGGGCTCGTGCGCTTCGCCCACGCCATCCCTGACCAGGTCAAGGAGCGGCCGGAGGATCCCGTGGCCGGCACGCGCGAGGTGCTCGTCGACGCCGTGCACCGTCAGATGATGGGTGACGTCCCGGTCGGCGTCTTCCTCTCGGGCGGGCTGGACTCGAGCCTCGTGGCCGCCATCGCCGCGCCCTACCTGCGCGAGCACGGCGGCATCCTGCAGACCTTCGCGGTCGGGACGGTGGACTCGCCCGACCTCGCCGCCGCCCGCCAGGTCGCGGCCTTCCTCGGGACCCAGCACCGTGAGGTCGTCTACGACGAGGCCGAGGCGCTCGCGGCCCTGCCCGGCGTCGTGCGGGCGATCGAGTCCTTCGATCCCGGCCTCGTGCGCAGCGCGGTGCCGAACTACCTGCTCGCCGCGATGACCGCCGAGCACGTCAAGGTCGTGCTCACGGGCGAGGGCGCCGACGAGCTGTTCGCCGGCTACGCGTACATGCAGGCGCTCACGCACCCGCAGGAGCTCCACGACGAGCTCGAGCGCACGGTCGAGTCGCTGCACAACCTCAACCTCCAGCGGGCCGACCGCGTCACCATGGCCCACTCGCTCGAGGCGCGCGTGCCGTTCCTCGACCGCGAGGTCATCGACTGGTCCCTGCGCCTGCCGCCGGAGGCCAAGGTCCCGGGCGAGGGCGAGATGGAGAAGCAGCTGCTGCGGGAGGCCTTCGACGGCTGGCTGCCCGACGAGCTGCTCTGGCGCGTGAAGGCCGAGTTCGGCGACGGCTCCGGCGCCCGCGACGTGCTCAGCGACGAGCTCGCCGCGACGGTCTCCGACGCCGCCTTCGAGGCAGAGCGCGGCGCGGTCGAGCCCGACCTGCGCACTCGCGAGGAGGTCGCCTACTACCGCATCTGGCGCGACCACCTCCCCGGCGTGAGCCCGGAGCGGACGCTCAGCCGCTTCGCGCGGGCGTAGGCGGGCGCACGTCCACGGGTGCGGGCGAGGCAGCAAGACTTCCCAGCACGCAGGCTCGTCCGCAGCCGGTCGGTGCGCACCAGCCTCGTCAGGGCGAGCCCAGCCAGCACTTAGGGCAAGGAGTTGCGCCAAGGAGCTGATGAGGCCGGTTGGCTCGCCACGTCTCCGGCGGCAGCTGAGGAAGCCGGCCCATGCGGCGGCTGCGAATATCTCGCCTCGCTCACCAGCCGCCTGTACCGACCGCCGGACGGCCACGCACGACCTGCAAACCAGCACGCAGGCGCGTCCGCCGCCGGACGGTGCGCACCAGCCTCGTCAGGGCGAGCCCAGCCGGCACCCAGGGGTGCGAGCGGCTCCTACGCGCCGGGTCACCCCGCCTCGAGCTCGTCGGCGATCTCGGCGATCGAATCGAAGATCCGCGACGGCCGGTACGGGAAGCCCTCGGTCTCCTCGCGCAGGGTGCTGCCGCTGAGCACGAGGTAGGTCTCCAGACCGGCCTCGAGCCCCGAGACGATGTCGGTGTCCATGCGGTCGCCGATCATCGCCGTCGTCTCGGAGTGGGCGTCGATCCGGTTGAGGGCCGAGCGCATCATCAGCGCGTTCGGCTTGCCGACGTAGTACGGCTCCTTGCCCGTCGCCCGGGTGATGAGGGCGGCCACGGAGCCGGTGGCGGGGAGCGAGCCGTCCGGCGACGGCCCGGTGGCGTCGGGGTTGGTGGCGATGAAGCGCGCGCCGGAGTCGATGAGCCGGATGGCCTGGGTGATGCGCTCGAAGGAGTAGGTGCGGGTCTCCCCGAGCACGACGTAGTCCGGGGCGCGCTCGGACAGCGTGTAGCCCCCGTCGTGCAGCGCCGTGGTGAGGCCTGCCTCGCCGATCACGAAGGCCGAGCCGCCCGGGCGCTGATCCTCGAGGAACGTCGCGGTGGCCAGCGCCGAGGTCCAGATGCGCTCCTCCGGGACGTCGAGCCCGCTCAGGGCGAGGCGGGCGGCGAGGTCGCGCTGGGTGTAGATGGAGTTGTTCGTCAGCACGAGGAACGGCAGCTCGCGCTCGCCCAGGGCGGCGAGGAAGCGGTCCGCCCCGGGGATGGCGCGCTCCTCGTGCACGAGCACGCCGTCCATGTCCGTCAGCCAGGCCTCGATCGTCCGGCGGGTCATGCCGCCAGCGTACGGCGCGCCCGGCAGAGCCGTTGCAGATTCGCGTTCTGCAAGATTCCCTGCACCGGGCAGGAATCCCGGCCCGCCGCACTAGGGTCGCTCCGCGGTCCCGGCTTGCCGGCCGGTACCGGTCCTCGAATGTCTGTCCCCAGCCGCCTCACTCGCCGCGCGTCCGCGCTCGCCGTCATCGCCGCCGCGCTGATCGCCGGCGCCGGCGCGACGCCCGACGCCGGCCACGCCCAGCTCGGGCAGGAGCGGGCGGCCGCGCAGCAGCTACGCCAGGCCGTCGCCGCCGAGTCGACCCGCATCGACGCCACCGCGGCCGGCCTCGCCGACGCGCAGGCGCGGCTCGCGCGGCTCGAGGCGCGTGCCCAGCGCCGCCAGGACGAGCTGCGGGCCACCGAGGACCGGCTGATCCGCGCCCGCATCCGCCTCACCCGTCTGCAGCGCAAGGCCGCGTTCGCCATGGCGACGCTCTCGCGCAACCTCGTCATGACCTACAAGGCCGGCGAGCCCAACGTCGTGTCCGTCGTCATGGACGCGCACGGCTTCAAGGACCTCATCGAGCGCGTCGGCTTCTTCAAGCGCGTCGCGAACCGCAACGCGAACATCCTCGACGTCACCCGCCGGGCGCGCGCCGCCGTCCGGCGCCAGACCGTCGACCTCGGCCGCATGCGGGCCCGGTTGGCCATCCTCTCGCGCGAGGCCGTCGCGGACCGCAACCGCGCGGGCGTGATCCGCAACGCGCTGCTGCGCCGGCAGGAGGGCCAGCTGCGCCGCCGGGCGGGGACGCAGGCCCGGCTCGTGGCGGTGCGCGGGCGCATCGACCGGCTCGAGCGCGCGCAGGCCGCCGCCGCGGCGGCGGCCGCCGCGGCCGACACCGCCCGGCAGACTGCGACGCGCGCCGCGCCCTCGACCCCCTCCGCCCCCTCGACGCCCTCGGCCCCGTCGACGCCCTCCGCCCCGTCCGCCGGCGGCTCCGGGGCGGTCGCGAAGGTCGTCGCCGCCGCCAACGAGATCGCCTCGACGCCGTACGTGTGGGGCGGCGGCCACGGCGGCGCCTCGGGCGGCTACGACTGCTCCGGCTCGCTGTCCTACGCGCTCGCCGCCGCCGGCCTCGTCTCCGGGCCGCTGACGTCGGGGGCGTTCATGAGCTGGGGCGAGCCGGGGCCGGGTGCGCACATCACGGTCTACGCCAACGGCGGCCACGCGTTCATGATCGTCGACGGCCGCCGCTTCGATACGAGCAACCTCTCCGGCGGCGGGACGCGCTGGAGCAGCGGGTCGCGCACCACCGCGGGCTTCGTCGCCCGCCACCCGCCGGGCCTCTGAGCGGCGCTCCGGCCACGCTCAGTGCACGCGCTGGGCGAGCCGCAGCCCACCCGACCGCAGGCCGGGCCCGGTCGCGCGGAAGGCCGGAACCGTCTCGCTGGTGACGAGGCCGGTCTCGCCGGTGAGTCGATCGACGATGGCGAACCACCGGCCGATGCGTCCCGGCGTGTCCACGATGACGGTGACCACGGGCACGCGCCGCCGGAGCTGCCGGAACGCGTCGCCGTGGGGCACGTGATCGCCGTGGTAGCCCCAGATGCCGCGGAGGCTCGTGGCGCCGGCGGCCCCGGCCTCGCGCAGAGCCCGGACCAGGGCGGCGTGCAGCGGACGCCCATCGTGGTGCGCCTGCTCACCGGCGTAGACCATGAGCTTGTGCCAGACGCCGAGTCCCGAGGCGTCCGTCTCGGGCAGCTGCCGCGGCTCGGCCAGCCACGCGCCGTCCCGCTTGCAGACGCGCACGCGCTCGAGCGTCATCAGGGGCCGGGCGAGCAGCGCGGCGAGTTCGGGCAGCAGGGCCTCGATGCGCCGGCCGTCGCCGACCGCGATGACCATGAGCGGGACGTCGACGTTGCGCCCGAAGAACGTGGCGCGCCGGCGAAGCCCATGCGCGGTCCCGTCGACGCCGAGCAGGACGGTGGCGCCGGCGACGCCCCGCCGGTGCAGCAGGTCGACGACGGCCGCGTACGCCGGACGGCGCCCGACGCGTGCGTGGCGGCCGACGTAGACCGTCAGCTTCGTCGCCTCGTGCAGGTCCTCCGGCAGCCGGACGTGCTCGACCGGCCCGATCAGCATGCGTGCCCGCTCGAGGGTCACCAGCCCGTCGAAGCGCAGCGCCTCGATCTCGGTCAGCGCCGCCTCCACGCGCGGGCGGGTGTCGACCGCCACCGAGACCAGCGGGAGATCCTCCGACAGGGTGAGCAGCCGGTCCGTCCTGAGGTGGTGCTTGAGCCCGAACCCCTCGACGCCGCGCATGAGGAGGCTCGTCTGCAAGGCGTGGCGAGCGTAGACGTCGGTCAAGGCGTCGGCGAGGAAGCCGTCGACGACCCGGTCCCGCTCGCCGAAGTACGTCGTCAGCTTGAGGCAGTCGTCGATCACCACATGCCGCCGAGGTAGCGCCCCGCCCAGGCCGCCAGGACGCCGAGGACGAGGCTGACGCCGAAGCTCAGCGCGGCGAGGCGCAGCTCTCCGCCCTCGGCGAGGCGATGGCTCTCCAGCGTCCAGGTGCTGAAGGTCGTGAACGCGCCGAGCAGGCCCGTCCCGAGCAGCTGCCCGGCGTGCCGGCCGGCGGCGACGCCGGCGAGGATCCCGAGCAGGAACGAGCCGAGCACGTTGACCGCCAGCGTGCCGTAGGGGAAGTCCCGGCCGGCACGGCGGCTGACCGCGCCGTCGAGGGTGAACCGCGCCAGGGCGCCCAGCCCTCCGAGCGCGCCGATCCCCGCTACCACGAGCAGGCTCACGCCGCCACCCGGGCCCGCCGCACGAGGTTCGTCGCGACCGCCACGGCGAGGAAGCCGGTGGAGACGCTCACCACGGCGTAGGCGAGCGCCAGGCCGGCGTCGCCGTCGTCCAGCATGCGCAGGAGCTCGAGCTGCATGGTCGAGAACGTGGTGAGGGCCCCGCACACGCCGGTACCGAGGAACGGCCGCCGGTAGGCGGAGAGCGGGAGGCGCTCCTGCAGGCGCGTGGTGAAGTACCCGAGCAAGAACGCTCCGGCGAGGTTGGCGACGAACGTCGCCCACGGCCACCGGCCCGGCGTGTACGGGATCGCTTCGACCAGGAGGGCGCGCGCGAGGGCGCCGGCGACGCCGCCGGCGAAGATCGCCGCGAGTTCCCGCCGGTCGAGGGGCATCGGCACCGCCCCGTTGTATCCCACCGCGACCGGCGGCCTCGACGCGTGGCCCCGGAAGCGGTACTCCTACGCGGATGGCCAGCGGTCCGGAGGACCTGGCACGGCGCGTCCGACGCGCAGTGCGCGACGAGCGGGTGCTCGCGGCGATGCGCGACGTGCCGCGCGACGCGTTCGTCCCGGCGGCCCTGCGCGGCGCGGCCTGGGAGGACGAGGCGCTGCCCCTCGGCGCGGGCCAGACGATCTCCCAGCCGAGCCTCGTGGCCCGCATGTGCGAGCTGCTCGAGCTCTCGGGAACCGAGGCGGTGCTCGACGTCGGCACCGGGTCGGGCTACCACGCGGCCGTCCTGGGGCGCCTGGCGGCGCACGTCATCTCCGTCGAGCGCCACGCGAGCCTGTCGCGAGCGGCGGGCGACAACCTCCGCGCCGCCGGCTGTGCGAACGTGACGCTGCTCGTCGGCGACGGGGCCGCCGGGCACCCGGCCGCGGCGCCCTACGACGCCATCAACGTCGCCGCGGCCAGTTCCGACGGGGTCCGGGCGACCCTGGAGGGCCAGCTCGTCGACGGCGGGCGCCTCGTCATCCCGACGGGCGCCGACACCGGGCAGCGCCTGGTCCGCGTCCGTCGCGCCGGCGACGGCTTCGAGCGCCGGGACTGCGGACGGGTGCGCTTCGTGCCGCTGGTCGCCGGCGCGCCCGAGGACGTCAGCTCGAGGCGATGACGACCACGAGGGCGAGGACCGCGCTGAGCAGGGAGACGCCGGCCAGCGCCGCGAGCGCCCGCCGGCGCCCGACGGGGCCTCCGAGGGGCTCCACACGCCCGCGCGCGAGGTAGATCGCAGCCGCCGCGACGAGCAGGATGCCCGCGGCGGCGACGCCCAGCACGTCCTGCCCCCCGTCCAGCCCGGTCTTGGCCGTCAGTGCGCCGGTGGCCGCCACGGTGAGCGCGGAGCGCCGCCAGGCGAGCACCGTGCGGGCCTCGGCGAGCCCGGGCACCGCCGTGTCGGGGCCCGACACGTCAGCGGCCGACGAGATCGACGACGACGACGACCCCGGCCACGGCCGACAGCGCGGCGATGGCGAAGCCGAGCAGCCGCGGGACCCGTGAGTAGGGGATGGGCCGGCGCAGCCGCATGGCCCGCTCGAGCGCCTCCCAGCGGCGGTAGCTGAACAGCGACAGCCCGCCGCCCAGCACCAGCAGCGGCAGGGCCACGAGCAGCCGGGCGTCGCCGAGCTCCTTGCGCAGGAACGCGGCGGCGGCGACACCGGCCGAGACGAGGGCCAGCGCCGTCCGGTTCCACGCGAGGAAGGTCCGCTCGTTGGCGAACGTGAAGCGCGGGTCGGGCTCCTCCCCCACGTCGCCGGGCGGCCTGGAGCCAGGCGGGCGGCCGTGCGGGGCGGTGCCGGGCGGCGGGTCGGTCATCGTCGGGGCGGATTAGATCACGGGGGTTGCCCTCACGCCCGCGCCCGCTGGGTGGCGACCACGCAGGCGAGCACCACCGCGGCGGTGACGACCTCGCGCGCGCCGACCGTCTCGCCGAGCACGAGCGCGGCCCAGCCCAGGCTGAGCACGGGCTGGGCGAGCTGGAGCTGCCCGATCCGCGCGACGCCGCCGCGGGCCAGGCCCGCGTACCAGGCGAAGAAGCCCAGGAACATCGAGAACAGCGAGACGTAGGCGAAGCCGAGCCAGGCCGTCGCGCCCGCCTGCAGCCCGCCGGCGGTGACCAGGGTCACCGGAACGGTGAGCGGCAGCGCGAGCACGAGCGCCCAGCAGATGGTCCGCGCCCCGCCCAGCTCGCGGGCGACCGCTCCGCCCTCGGCGTAGCCGAAGCCGCACAAGGCCACCGCCAGCAGCAGCCAGACGTCCGCGGGCGCCAGACCGCCTGCGCCGCCCGAGGCGGCGAAGGCCACGACCGCGAGCGTCCCGGCCCCCGCCGCCAGCCAGAACGCCGGGGCCGGCCGCTCGCCGGCCCGCAGCACGGCCATGACCGCGGTCGTCGCCGGGAGCAGCGCGATGGTCACGACGGCGTGGGCGGCAGGCAGGTCGCGCAGCGCGAGCGACGTGAGCAGCGGGACACCGACCACCACGCCGGCGGCGGTTCCCGCCAGGCGCCGCCACTGCGCGCCGGTCGGCGCGGGCGCCCGGCCGGCCCGGAGGACCACCACGGCCAGCGCGCCCGCGACGAGCGCGCGGCCGAAGGCGACGAACCACGGGTCGAGGTCGGCCACCGCGAGCTTCGTGGCCGGCAGGGAGAACGAGAAGGCGAGGATTCCGAGCGCGCCGAGGACGACCCCCGGCGAAAGGACGACGCCCGGCGCTACGCCGCGTGGCTCGATAGCGTTACTGTCGACGCCCATGGCCGAGGATAACACCGAGGCACGCATCGTCGCGATGGTGGAGGGCCTGGCCGCCGCGCAGCCGCCCGGCAGCCGCCTGCCCTCCGTGCGCGAGCTCGTGGCCAGCCACCGCGCCTCGCCCGTCACCGTCCAGCGCGCCCTCACCCGGCTGGCGGCGGCCGGCCTCGTCGAGCCGCGCCCCGGGCGCGGGACGTTCGTCGCCGCCCGGCCCGGTGCGGCGAGCGCCCCCGCGGACCTCTCGTGGCAGGAGGTCGCCCTGAGCGGGCCCGCCGTCGACACGGCAGGGCTGGACGAGCTGCTCGCGCTCCCCGGCGGCGACGCCGTCGTGCTCTCCACGGGCTACGTCGAGCCCGCGCTGCAGCCCGTCGCCGCGCTGGCGTCCGCGCTCGCCCGCGCCGCCCGCCGCCCGGGCGCCTGGGGCCGGCTCCCCGTCGAGGGGCTGCCGGAGCTGCGGGCCTGGTTCGCGCGGTCAGCCGGCGGCGCCCTGCAGGGCCACGACCTCGTGATCTGCTCGGGCGGCCAGTCCGCACTCGGCACGACGTTCCGCGCCCTCGGCGCGCCGGGGGCCACCGTGCTCGTCGAGTCGCCGACCTACGGCGGCGCGCTGGCGGCCGCCAGCGCGGCGGGGCTGCGCCCGGTGCCGGTGCCCGCGGACCGCGACGGCGTGCGCCCCGACCTGCTGGCCGACGCCCTTGAGCGCACCCGGGCCCGGCTCGTCTACTGCCAGCCGACCTACGCCAACCCGCACGGCGCGACGCTCGCCCCCGAGCGCCGCATCGAGGTCATGCGCGCCGTGGCCGACGCGGGCGCGTTCCTCGTCGAGGACGACTGGGCGCGCGACCTCGCCATCGACGGCCCCGCGCCCGCGCCACTCGTCGCCGACGATCGCGACGGTCACGTCGTGCACCTCCGATCGCTGACCAAGAGCGCGGCGCCGGGACTGCGCATCGCGGCCGTCGCGGCTCGCGGCGCCGCCGGCTCGCGGCTGCGCGCCGCCCGCGTCGTCGACGACTTCTTCGTCGCCGGCCCGCTCCAGCACGCGGCCCTCGACCTCGTGTCCTCGCCGGCCTGGCGTGCCCACGCCCGTCACCTGCGCGCCGGGCTGCGCGAGCGCCGCGACGCGCTCGTCGACGCGCTCGGCCGCGGGCTGGCCGGGCTCGAGCTCGCCGGCGTCCCCGCCGGCGGGCTGCACCTGTGGGCGCGTCTGCCGGACGGTGCGCAGGAGGACGCCGTCGTCCGCCGCGCGGCGGCGGCGGGCGTGGTCGTCTCGCCCGGCCGCCGCTGGTACGTCGGCGAGGCGCCCGCGCCGTTTTTGCGGCTCACCTACGCGGGCGAGCCGCCGGAGCGCCTGGCCGAGGGCGTCGCCCGCCTCGCCACGGCGCTCACCGGCCACTAGCCGCAGGCCGCACTCAGCGCCGCGAGATCGCGGCCGCCGGCGTCGGTGAAGGTCGCGGTGGTCACGGCCGGCTCGCCGCCGACCCGTTCAGTCCGTCGACGAGCGCGTGCAGGACGCGGGCCGTCTCCGCCCGGGCGCCCGGCTCGGCGGTGACGAAGAGCACCGCCTCGTGCAGCGCGCCGAGCAGCACGTGGGCGAAGGGCGTCGTCGCCAGCGCGGGCAGCCGGCCCGCGTCGATCGCGGCCTGCAACAGCTGCTCGGTCAGGCCCAGGCCGTACGCCTGCGCGAGGTCGCGGAAGCCCTCCCAGCCGAGGACGACGGGGGCGTCGAGCAGCAGGACGCGGCGGACCTCGGGGTCCTCGCAGGCGTCGAACCACGCGTCGACAGCGGCGTGCAGCGTGGCGATCGGGTCGCTCGGGGCGGCAGCGATCACGCCCTCGGTGAGCCGTCGCGTGACGTCGGCCTCGACCGCCTCGGCGACCGCGGCGAACAGCGCGGCCTTGTCGGCGAACTGGTGGTACATCGCGCCGCGGGTCACGCCCGCGGCGTGCGCGATCTCGGGCGTGCCGACGGCCGCGTACCCGCGCTCGGCGAAGAGCGTCCGGGCGGCCGCGACCAGCGCCGCGTGGGTCGCGGCGCTGCGCTCGGCCTGGGTCCGGCGCCTCACGTCCATGGCCGCAGACTGCCACGCTCCGGCCGCGGGCGGCGACGGCTGAGGAGCGGGCCGGGGGAGAGAACCGGTTCAATGACGACATGGCCGAGCCCACCGTGACCGACGAGCGCGCCGCCGCCCGCTCGGCGCTCGCGCACGGCGTCAGCCGAGCCGGCGCGCGCGCGCACTTCCGCGCGATGGGCATCGACCCCGACCGACTGACCGGACCGGTCGTCGGCGTCGCCTCGACGTGGACGTCCACCATGCCGTGCAACCTCAACCACCGCGACCTCGCGGAGGCGGTCGCCACCGGCGTCGAGCGGGCCGGGGGCGTTCCGCTGACCTTCAACACGATCGCGGTCTCCGACAACCAGTCCCAGGGGACGCCGGGCATGCGCGCGTCGCTCGTCTCGCGCGAGCTCATCGCCGACTCGATCGAGCTCATGGACGTGGCGCACGACTTCGACGCGCTCGTCTGCATCGTCGGCTGCGACAAGACGGTGCCGGGGGCCCTGATGGCACTCGCACGGGTGGACAAGCCCGCGCTCGTCGTGTTCAGCGGCCCGATGCGGGCCGGCCACTGGCGTGGAGCGCCGGCCACGATCCAGGAGGTCTGGGAGGCGGTGGGGTCGGCGCGGCGCGGGGAGCTTGCGCGCTCGGAGCTCGACGCGCTCGAGCGCACCGCGTGCCCGGGTCCCGGCGCCTGTGCCGGGAACTTCACGGCCACCACGATGGGCCTCGCGCTCGAGTTCCTGGGCATCGCGCCGCTGGGCACGACGCTGGTGCCGGCGGACGACCTCGTGCACCGTCGTGCGGACGCGGAACGCGCCGGTGCACTGGCCGCGAGCGGCGGCGTGCCCCGCACTCGATCGCTGCTCACGCGCGCGGCGCTCGAGAACGCGATGACGGGCATCGCGGCGAGCGGCGGGTCGACCAACGGCGTGCTCCATCTGCTGGCGATCGCCCGCGAGGCCGGGGTCGAGCTCGGTTTCGACGACCTCTTCGTGACCGCCGAGCGCGCGCCCGTGATCGCGAACCTCAGCCCGGGTGGACGCTACGTGGCGACGGACCTGCACGACGTCGGCGGCGTGCCGGTCCTCATCCGGGAGCTGATCGACGCCGGTCTCGTCGACGGCACGCAGGCGACGGTCGAGGGCGCGACGCTGGACGAGCGCAGCGCCGGCGCGCCGCCGCCCGACGGTGAGGTGACCGCCCGCGCGACCACCCCGTTCAAGCCGGTCAGCGGCCTGGTGGGCCTGCGCGGCAACCTCGCCCCCGACGGGGCCGTCGCGAAGGTCTCCGCCACCGAGCGTCGCGCGCACACCGGTCCCGCCCGGGTGTTCGAGGGCGAGGGCGACTGCATCGCGGCGCTCGAGGCCGGGACGATCAGCCCCGGCGACGTCCTGGTCATCCGCAACGAGGGCCCGGCCGGTGGTCCCGGCATGCGAGAGATGCTCAGCGTCAGCGCCGCGGTGGTCGGGGCCGGCCTGGGTGCGTCGGTGACGCTCGTGACGGACGCGCGCTTCTCCGGCGCCACACGCGGGCTGATGGTGGGCCACGTCGCGCCGGAGGCCGTCCGCGGCGGGCCCGTGGCCATCGTCCGTGAGGGCGAGACGATCACGGTGGACGTCGACGCGCGCGCCCTGCGGCTGCACGTCGACGACGACGAGATCGCCCGGCGGCTGGCCCGGTTCACACCGCCGCCGCCACGCGTGACCGGGGGCGTCCTCGGCCGGTACGCACGGCTCGTCGGCTCGGCGTCCGCCGGCGCGACGCTCGCAGGCTGACGATCCGTGCTGGCGCTCGTCACCACCCCCGGCACTCCGGCCTCGGTCCGGGTCGAGACGCTTCACGAGCCCGGCCGGTGCGCCGCCGGCGTGCGGATCCGCACGCTCGAGGTCGGCGTCTGCGGCACCGACCGGGAGATCGCCGCCGGCGAGTTCGGCGTCGCGCCCGACGGCGAGCGGCACCTGGTCCTCGGGCACGAGTTCCTCGGCGAGGTGATCGAGGACGCCGCCGGCTTCTCGGCCGGCGACCTCGTGACCGCCACCGTGCGGCGCGGCTGCGGCGCGTGCGAGCCGTGCGCTCAGGACGCCCCCGCCGAGTGCGACACCGGCCGCTACACGGAGCGCGGCATCACGCGGCTGCACGGATTCGCCCGCGAGGTCGTCGTCGAGGACCCGCAGCAGCTCGTGCCCGTGCCCCGGTCGCTCGGACGGTTCGGCGTGCTCGCCGAGCCCGGATCGGTATGCGCCCGCGCGCTGCGCCACGCGCGGCACATCGGCCATCGCCAGGTCTGGCGTCCCCGGCGCGCCCTGGTGCTCGGCACGGGCGCGATCGGGATGCTGGCGACCTACGGCCTGCGGCTCGACGGGCTCGAGGTGTGGACCGCCGCCCGAGCTGCCCCGGACACGCCGCGGGCGGCGCTCGCCGCCGCCTCTGGCGCCCGCTACGTCTCGACGCGGCAGACTCCGCTGCCGGCGCTGCGCGACGACGTCGGCGGCTTCGACCTCGTCGTCGAGGCCGCCGGCGACGCCCAGCTCATGCTCGACGTGCTCGGTCTGCTGCGCCGCAACGGCGTCGGGTGCCTGCTCGGCCTCGACGCGCGCCGCCGAGCGGTGTCGAGCGACGGCCCCGTGGTGGGCATGGACACCGTGCTCGGCAATCGCGTCCTCTTCGGCAGCGTCAACGCGCACCGCGACGACTGGCGGGCGTCCGTGACGCAGCTCGGCGAGATCCGGCGCCGCTGGCCGGACGCGCTCGACGCGATGGTCGGCCTGCGGGTCCCGCCGGACCGGTTCGGCGACGCCTTCGCCTTCCGCGGCGTCAAGGCCACCCTCGTCTTCGACTGAGGCGGGCCCGAAACGCACGAAAGCCGCCTGGCGAGAGGCGGCTTCCGTATAGCGGGGACAGGATTCGAACCTGTGACCTCCGGGTTATGAGCCCGGCGAGCTACCTGACTGCTCCACCCCGCGGCGCGCCGTCAACGGTAGCAGCGTCGGGCCCGATCGTCACCCCTGCGCGCCCGGATACGGACCCAGGGCGACGCGGAGCTCCTGGGTGTCCATCCCCGAGCCGCGCAGCAGGTCCGCCGCCGTGGCGCGGACCTGGGCGACGATGACGTTGGAGGACAGGTCCTGCCGGCGGTCGAGGACGGCCGTCGCCTCCGCCGCCGCCTCCCGGGCGAGGCGGCGCACGCCGGTCTCGGCCTCGGGATCGCGCAGGTCCCGGCCGAGGGCGCGGACGGCCTCGGCGAGCAGCCGCACGGCACGGACCAGGTCGGGATCGGCGGGCACGCCGCGCGACGCGGCCGACCGGGCCTGCCGGGCGAGCACGCGCGTATTGCGCACGGCGTAGTCGACCTGCTCGGCGGCGTCGGCGTAGACGTCCAGGCGCGGCAGGTCGCGCCGCCGCGGCGGGCTCAGGCGCACCGCCTCGCGCGCGGTGACGAGCTCGTCCTCGTAGAGCTCCACCTCGCCCGAGGTCGAGCGGGCGAGCTCCAGTGCGTCGTCAGCCGTCGCCTCGTCGCCCCCCTCCAGCGCCTCGGCCACGCCGTCGAGCACGTCGCCGAGGCGGTCGAGCAGCTTCTCCGCCGCCGCGCCGACCTGCTTGATCGGGTCGCGGGCGAGGAGGACGACGACGACCACGGCAACCGCGCCCCCGATGAGCGCGGCGAAGAAGCGGTCGAAGATCCCGCTGCCCGGCGGCGTGCCGAGCGTCGCGAGCAGCACGGCGCTCACCGCCGCCTGGTTGACGAGGATCTGCCCGCCGCCGAACAGCAACGCGCCGGACATGGCCAGGACGACGACGACCGCCACGGTGAGGCCGTTCGTGCCGACGAGCTGGATGGCGGCGTCGGAGATGCCGATGCCGAGCGCGACGCCGAAGCCGAGCTCGACCGCCCGCCGCACGTGCTGCCCGCGCGCGACGCCGAGCGCGATCACCGCGGAGACCGGCGCGAAGAACGGCCGGGGCAGGACGAACTGGGCGAGCTCCCACGCGACGCCGGCGGCGAGCGCGGTCAGCGCGATCGGGACCACCCGCGCCCGCACGCGCTCCATCCCGCGCCGCGGGCCACCGCGGGTGGCGTCGAGCCGGGCACGGATGCGAGCGGCGCCCACGGGGCCGACCATACCCCGAAGCCCGCGAGGCGCGATGATGCGGGTCATGGCCCGCGTCCTGGTCACCCGCCGCCTCACCGGCCCCGCCCTCGCCCGCCTCGCCACCGCCCACGACGTCGACGTCTGGCCGGCCGAGCTGCCGCCGCCACCCGCCGTGCTGCGGAGCCGCGCCGCGCCGGCCCACGGCCTACTCACCGTGCTCACCGAGCGCGTCGACGCCGAGCTGCTCGACGCCTGCCCCGACCTGCGCGTCGTCGCGAACTACGCCGTCGGGACCGACAACGTCGACCTCGAGGCCTGCCGGGCCCGGGGCGTCGCCGTGGGCCGGACCCCGGACGTCCTCACGGCCGCCACCGCCGACCTCACTTGGGCCCTGATCCTCGCCGTCGCCCGGCGGTTGCCGGAGGCGCTCGCCGCCGTCCGCGCCGGCCACTGGCAGACGTTCGAGACGACCCGCTGGCTCGGCACGGGCCTCGACGGCAAGACGCTGCTCGTCGTGGGTGCCGGGCGCATCGGCCGGGCCGTCGCGCGCCGCGGCGAGGGCTTCGGGATGGTGGTCGAGACGGCCGGGCGCGGCGACGACCTGCACGCCGCGCTCGCCCGGGCCGACGTCGTGACCCTCCACGTGCCGCTCACGGACACGACGCACCACCTGCTCGACCAGGCCGCCTTCGAGGCCATGAAGCCAGAGGCACTGCTCTTCAACACGGCCCGTGGGCCGCTCGTGGACCGGGAGGCCCTGGCGGACGCGCTGCGCGAGGGCGGGATCGCCGGCGCGGGCCTCGACGTCACCGATCCGGAGCCGCTGCACCCGGAGGATCCGCTGCTCGAGGTTCCCAACCTCCTCGTCCTGCCGCACGTCGGCTCGGCGACGCGCGAGGCCCGGGCCGCCATGACCGAGCTGGCGGTGCGCAACCTCGAGGCCGGCCTGGCCGGCGAGCCGCTGCCCCACCCCGCCGCCTGAATGCCCCGCGTCGCCGTCGTCGACATCGGGACGAACTCCACGCGCCTGCTCGTCGCCGACGTCGAGGCCGGGCGCGTCGCGGAGGTCGAGCGCCGCTCCATCGTCACCCGGCTCGGCGAGGGGCTCGAGCGCACGGGGGCGCTCGGCGCCGCGCCGAAGGAGCGGGTCTTCGCCGTGCTCGACGGCTACGCGGCGGCGATGGAGGAGCTCGCCGCCGGCACGCGCACCGCGGTGCTGACCTCTGCCGCTCGGGACGCGTCCAACGGCACGGAGTTCCGGCAGGCGATCCACGACCGCTACGGGCTCGACGCCGAGGTCATCACCGGCGACGAGGAGGCCCGCCTGACCTTCCTCGGCGCGACGGCCGCGCGCGACGACGCCGAGGACGAGACGCTGCTGGTCGTCGACATCGGCGGCGGCTCGACGGAGCTCGTCGCCGGCCACGGAACCGCGGTCGACTTCCACGTCTCCACCCAGGTCGGTGTCGTGCGCCACACGGAGCGCCACCTCGAGCACGACCCGCCGGCCGGTCGCGAGCTGGACGCGCTGCGACGCGACGCGCGGGAGACGGTCCTGGCCGCCGTTCCGGCGCAGGTGCGCAAGCGGGTCGCCACGGTGATCGCCGTGGCCGGGACCGCCACGATGGCGGCGGCCATGGACCTCGAGCTCGAGCCCTACGACGCCGAGGCGGTCGAGGGCCATCGGCTCTCCGTGGAGGCGCTGCGCGACCGGCTGGCCGCCCTCGCCGCCGTGGGCCTCGACGAGCGCCGCCGGACCCCGGGGCTCGACCCGGACCGCGCGCCGACCATCGTCGCCGGCCTGGCCGTCCTCATCGAGGTGCTCGAGGCGATGGACGCCGCCGAGGTCGAGGTCTCCGACCGCGACATCCTCTGGGGTCGCGCGCTCGATGTCAGCACGGTGACTTGATCCAGTGATCCGCCTCCCGGGGCGCCGCGTTAGTACCGCTGCCTGACGGCGGGAGATGCCGTTAAGTGGAACAGCCCTCCGGCGGGTGGAGGGCTGTTCCGAGGTCCCTCTAGGACGGGCAGGGGTACGTGCCTAAGGGGACCGGTTGGGCGGCCTGGACGGCGGGAGGCGCCGTGATTCGGCTGCGCCCAGGCCTATTTGTGTCCGGTTCAGGGAACGTGCAAACGCCCGCACCCCTCGTCCGAACTGTGCCCAGTATCGACTGTAGCCGTCGCGGGGCAACCGAACGACCGTCCACTTGAAAGGCGGTGCAACGGCTCACGCTCGGGCGGCGCGGCGGCTCAGGCGAGGTTGGACGAGCGCGGGTAGGCGACGGTCGGATCCGTCAGCACGTTGACCAACGCGGGCAGGCCGCTGGCGAACGCGCGGTCGAGCGCCGGGCGCAGCTCCTCGGGGGTGCGAACGAGCTCGGCGTGTCCCCCCAGAGCCTCCACCACCCGGTCGTACCGGGTCTCCGGCCGCAGGTCGGCGGCGACGGAGTAGCCGTAGAGGGACTCCATCGGGTGCTTCTCGAGCGCCCATATCCCGTTGTTGCCCATGACCCCGACGACCCCGACGCCGTGCCGCGCGAGCGTGTCGTACTCCATCCCGGAGAAGCCGAAGGCGCCGTCGCCGAGGATGAGGACGACCTGGCGGCCGGGATGGGCGAGCTTGGCGGCCAGGGCGTAGCCCGGTCCGCTGCCGAGGCAACCGAACGGCCCCGGGTCCAGCCAGCAACCGGGCGCGTAGGAGTCCACGACCCGGCCGGCGTAGGAGCCGAAGTCGCCCGCGTCGACCACGACGATGGCGTCGCGGTCCATGACCTCGGCGAGGCCCGCGAAGACACGCAGGGGGTGCAGCGGCGCGCGGTCGTCGGCGAGCTGCTCGCGCTCGGCGGCGCGCTTGTCGTCCTCCTGGGCCCTCAGCCCTGCGACCCAGGCGCCGGTCTCGAGGCGCCCGGCTCCCTCGAGCAGGGCGCGCAGGGTCTGCGGCAGCGCGCCGTAGAGCTCCGCGGCCGCGGCCCGTGGCGGCGTGCGGTCGGGCTCGGCGACGTCGGCGACGACGATCTGGGTGTCCTCGCCGAACGCGGCGCCGAAGCCGAGCCGGAAGTCCATCGGCACGCCGAGCACGAGCGCGACGTCGGCCCCCTTCAGCGCCGCGGAGCGCACGCGCGCGAAGGCGAGGGGATGGTCGGCGGGCAGGCAGCCGCGGCCGAGGCCGTTGAGGAAGACGGGGATCCCGAGCGCCTCGGCGAGCGCCTGAAGCTCGGTCTCGGCGCGCGCCCAGTACAGGCCGGTGCCGGCCATGATCACCGGGCGCTCCGCGTCGCGCAGCACCGCGACGGCCCGCTCGAGCTCGCCGGGATCGGCCGCGGACGCGGGCCGCGGGCGCGGTGGCTCGGCGCCGGCCTCCTCGGCCTCGGAGAAGACGTGGTCGAGCGGCAGGTCCACGAACGCCGGTCCGGACGGCGGTCCCTGCGCAGCCGCGAACGCCTCGTCGAGCATCGGGGCGATCTCGACGGTCGAGCCCGGCGTGCCGGCGTAGCGGGTGAGCGGGCGCACGAACGGCACGTGGTCGAGCTCCTGCAGCGAGCCCTGCCCCCAGCGGTGCGCCGGGGCACGCCCGCCGAGCACGACGACGGGCGAGCCGTTCTGCTGCGCCGAGGCCAGCGCGCTCATCCCGTTCGTGACCCCCGGACCGGCCGTCAGCGCCGCGACACCGGTCTCGCGCGTGACCTTCGCCCAGCCCTCGGCGGCGAACGCGGCCGTCGACTCGTGGCGGGTGTCGACGAGCTCGATGCCCTCCGCGCGACAGCCGTCGTAGACGGAGAACAGGTGACCTCCGGAGAGCGTGAAGAGCTTGCGGACCCCGTGCGCCTTCAGGCGCCGGGCGACCAGCCGGCCGCCGTGCAACGTCCGTGGGTCCTCGGCCGGCGTGGCGTCCGCGCTCATGGGCTGACCCTACCGGCGGCGCGACACCCCCCGGGCGGGGGGGTTGGCCTTCCCCTCGCGCGTCCGCCGACCTACGGTCGCAGGCATGCCCGACCGCACGCCCGCCCCGACCCTCCGCCTCGTGCTCGAGCAGGACGACGAGCGCCGGCCCGAGCCGCGGCCGCGCCCGATCGAGGCCGACGACGACGCCCGAGCCGAGGCGGACCGCGAGCGCTACGACGAGCAGATCCTCGCGGCGCTCGTGTTCCCCTGAGCCCGGGTCAGCCTCAGCTGCCGCCGGCGCTCGAGAAGCGGCGCGGCCCGGCGCGCAGGTAGGCCGAGATGCGCTCCTCGCCCCAGACGGTCCGCCCGCCCACCCGCACCGCGGGCAGGCGCTCGACGCCGCGCGCGCGCAGGCGCAGGCTCGTCTGGCGCACCGACTCGGAGAGCCGCTCGTCCCCGGCCGCCTCCAGGCAGCCGTCGAGCGGCAGGTGCGCGGCGGCCGCCGCCTCGGCGAGCGTCTCGGGATCCGCCACGTCGTAGCCGCCGCAGAACGCGAGCCGTCCCGCGGCCAGCAGGAAGACGGCTCCGCGGCCGTGTGCCGTCGCGTACGCGGCCGCGCGCATCGCCGGCTCCACGTCCAGCGGGAAGGCGTCGGGCCACTGCAGCGGCAGCCGCAGCTCCCGGGCGCGGCGCTCCGCGGTCGCCCGCACCCAGCCGGGCGCGTGCAGGCCGCTGCCCGGTTCGCGTCCCTCGATGACGGCGAGACTCGCGGGTCTGAGGCGCACGCCCGGCAGCGCCCGCTCGATGCGCTCGGCCACGAGGTAGCTGAGCGGGTCGGCCAGGTCCAGATAGCACGTCGAGACCGCCGGTTCCCGCGGCGGACGGCCCTCGTGCGGATGGAAGCGGACCCGCGACCCCGGCCTGCGCGCGTCCAGTTGAATGAGATCCCCCACGTCTCACCAAACGACAGCGTTCGCTCATCCTTGTGCCAACGGGCGGAATCCACCGCCATCCGCCGCCGTGCTCCCTATATTCGGTGCTACCCGCCACCCGAATCCGGAGCCAAGGAGGAGATCCGCGATTCCAGGACCACCGCCACCCAAGCGACACCCGTATGACCAGTGGTCGCCCGACGCCCGTGCGCTTGACCTCGTCGGGGACAAGTGGACATTGCTGATCGTCCGCGACCTGGCCTCGGGGCCCCGCCGGTTCGTGGAGCTCCAGCGGACGCTGCCGGGCATCTCCACGGAGCAGCTGCGCTCGCGCCTGAACCGGATGGTCGCCGACGGCCTGCTGACGCGCCAGCGCTACCGCGAGGTGCCGCCTCGGGTCGACTACGAGCTGACGGAGCGCTCGCGCGAGCTCATGCCCGTCGTCGGCGCCCTGGCCCGCTGGGGCTACCAGTGGACCTGGAGCAGCCCGCGCAAGGGCGAGGACATCAACGTCGGGGCCATCTTCCGCACCGCTCCCGGCCTGCTCGACCTCCCGCGCTCGGCGCGCGGGGCCGTCGAGCTCGTGGTGGAGGGCGATCGCGGCGGGGACCGCTCCTACGTCGTCTCCCTCGCGGGCGGCCACGCGACGATCTCCGAGCGACCGGAGGCCGGCGAGCAGGCCGACGCCCGGGTCTCGGGCAGCATCCGAGCCTGGATCCGGGCCCTCGGGCCCGAGGGCGAGGCGGCCGAGCTCGCCTACTCGGGCAACCGCTCCCTCGCGGACGCCGTCGTCGGCGCCTTCGCGTCCGAGGCGGCTGCAGCGGCCGCGGCAGCCTGAAGGCGTAAGCCCGCATCTGGTGCGCGCGCGGCGGGCGCGCGCGCCCGCTCCGCCCGCCAGATGCCCGGGGTGGGAGTCGAACCCACACTGCGCGGGACTTAAATCCGCTGCCTCTGCCAGTTGGGCTACCCGGGCGCCGAGGATGAAGCGTACGGCGGGCCTCTACCCTGGGGTCGCAACTTCCGGCCCGCCGGCCGGTTGAAGCCGCCGGATCCACCACCTTGGAAGTCTCCGCCCTCAAGCACACCGGCGCCGTCGGCGCCCACGGACGGTCGCCGCTGCTGCGACTGCAGTCCGACGAGCGCCTCGTCGCCCTCGTCCGGCGCGGCAACCACCACGCCTTCGAGGCGCTCGTGTCGCGCTACTCGTCGCGCCTGCAGGCCTTCTGCCGGCACATGCTCGGCTCCAGGGAGGACGCCGAGGACGTGCTCCAGGAGGTCTTCGCGGCGTCCTTCAACGCGATGCTCGCCGACGAGCGCCCGATCAACGTACGGCCGTGGCTGTACCGGATCGCCCGCAACCGCTCGCTCAACCACCTGCGCAAGGCGACCGCCATCGGCGTCGACTCGATGGACGTCCACCTCGCCGAGCACGGGGAGACGACCGCCGATCGCGTCCATCGCCGCGAGGACTTCCGCAACCTGCTCGAGGACGTCGGCGATCTGGCCGAGACGCAGCGCACGGCGCTGCTGCTGCGCGAGATCGACGCGCTCTCCTACGACCAGATCGCCGAGGTCATGGAGACCACCGTGCCGTCGGTCAAGTCGCTGCTGGTGCGCGCGCGGGTCTCGCTGGCCGAGGCCGCGGAGGCGCGGCTGCTCTCCTGCGAGCAGGTCCGGGCCGAGCTCGGCGAGGTCGCCGAGGGGCTCAAGCGCACGAGCCCGCCCGTGCGCCGCCACCTGCGCGGCTGCGACGCCTGTCAGGGCTTCCGCAAGGCCCTGAAGGCCAACAACCGGGCGCTGGCCGCCGTCTTCCCGGTGGCGCCGCTGTTCCTGGCCAAGAAGCTGTTGCTCGCCCACCTGGGCACGACCGCCGCCGCGGGCGGCGGCGGGGCCGCCGCCGGGGGCGCTGCGGCCGGTGCCGGCGCCGCGGCGGGGGGCGTCGTCCAGGCCGGGGTCGCGACCGTCGCGACCAAGGCCGCCGCCGGCCTCGCCGCGGCCGCGCTGGTCACCGCGGGCGCCGTCGAGGTCAACCACCACGCGCCCCCGCGCAGCACGCGGGCGTCCGGCGCAGCGCCGGTCACGCAGACCCCGGCGGCGGCGCCGGCGGCC
>JBBSPV010000022.1:0-56933 GCA_038258425.1 Solirubrobacterales bacterium
CCCCCGCGCCCCCCGCGGGCGCCCCCCCCCCCCCCCCCCCGCCGCCCCGCCCCCCCCCCGGCCCCCCCCCCCCGCCGCGTCCCCGCGCCCCGCGGCACCGGCCCCGCAGCCCCCCCCCGCCCCCCTACGCCGGTGACTGGATCCGTTCGATCCTCGCCAACCAGGCCGGTGCGCCCTGTGCAGCGAACGTCGTGAGGATCCGGTCCGGACTGACGGAGGCGACCTTCCAGCCGCCGCGACGGTCGAACGCTGCCCGCAACGCCTCCTGGCTGACGGGATGCGGGCCACTGGCATCAGGTCCGACGTCGCTGAAGCAGAGCACGTACAGGCGCCCGCCCCGACGCGTCACGGACGCGAGGCCCGCCACGTAGTCCTGCCGCTCTTCGCGGTCGAAGGTGTGGAACAGGCCGCAATCCAGCACCGTCTCGAACTCGCGGCCCAGACGGTCCAGGTGCAGGGCATCGGCGACCACGAAGTGCGCGTGGACGCCGCGACCCGCGGCCTTCTCCCGCGCGATCGACAGCGCGGTCTCGGCCACGTCGACTCCCAGGACGTGCAGCCCGAGAGCGGCGACGTGCAGGGCGTTCTCACCCGTCCCGCAGCCTGCGTCGAGGACGGAGCCCGCGAAGGCGCCCTCGCCCGCCAGACGCAGGACCGCCGGCTGCGGTCGTCCCACGTCCCAGGGCGGCGGGCCGTCGAGGTACGACGCATCCCAGGGCTGGCCCGCCCGCCGTTCGTGACTGGTGGGTCGTCGCCCGCCGTCGGGACTGTCGGCTCGGGCCTCGGACCGCTCGGAGATCTTCGCCTCGCTTCTGCGCCTGGTGCAGGGCCTCATCGTCGCATCAATAGCTCGCGCTCGCCGCCCGTGCCCGCAGGGCGGCCTCCACGCGCCCGACGGCAACAGCGACCCCGTCCACCGTCGCGACCGACGGACCGCCGTGCAGCGCCTCCCGCGCGGCCCCGGCGAGCCGGGGTCGCAGGCCCTCGAGCTCCGCCAGGCGCTCGTCCATGTCCTGCGTGGCGCGGAAGGCCGCGAGCTCGGCGACGGCGGCCTCCAGCGCCACGTGGGCCTGCAGGGCCGCCTCGCGCGGCCGGCCGGCGTCGAGGTCGGCCCGGGCGCGCAGGACGAGCTCCTCGCAGGCCAGCACCGCGTCGCGGCCCGAGAGCAGGGCGGCGAGGCGCTCCTGCGGACGCAGCGCGGCGATCCGGCGGCCGCGGCCGCCCGGGCCGGCGTCCTCCTTCGGCGCCGGCACCACCCGCGCGGCGGTCCACTCGCCCTCCGCGACCTCGAACCCCGCGCCGTAGCCCGCGCGCACGGCGAGCGCCTGCTCCGCGAGCACCTCGTGCACCCCGGCGTCGGCGGCCGCGGCGCGATGGGCCCGTAGGGCGACGTTGACCCAGCCGAGCGCCTCGGCCACCGCGGCGTCGGCCCCGTCGCCCGCGGCGGCGGCGAGCCAGGCCTGGGCCCCGTCCTCATCCATCGTCCGCGGGTCGACGACCGTCGCGCGCCCGAGCCCGGTGACGGCCGGCTCGGCGTCCGGCGGCGGCTCGCGCCCCCAGCGCCGGGCGCGTGCGCGCACGGGCGCCGCCAGGGAGGCGAGGACGAGCACGTGGTGGGCCTCCTCGCCCGCGTGGTCGCGCAGCAGGTAGCGGCCGTCGGCGGGCCCGAGGGGCCAGGGGAACTCGAGCTGGACGAAGCGGTAGAGCCGGAGGCTCAATCGCCCTTGCGGGCCTTGCCCGCCCGCGTGGCGCGGATGGCCGCCTTGGACGGCTTCACCGGGACCGACGGGTTGTCGATCTGGTTGAGGCGATCGACGAGCTTGAGCCACTGCTTGGGCTTCAGCGTGGCGTTGATCGCCTTCGGCGCCGCGTCGAAGGGCGGGTGGAAGCCGACGTGGATGTGGTCGGCGTGGTCGGCCAGGCGCAAGGTGTTGTCCGTGCCCTCGAACTGCATGAGGCTGATGATCTGGTGCGGCTTCATCGTGCCCTGAAGCGTCAGCAGGCGCTGGATCGTCCCCTCGGTGATCGAGCCCTTGCCCTGGTGGCCGAGGATCGGGATGCCGTTGATGGCCGCGATGTCGACGGCGTTGCCCGAGATGTGCTCGGACACGTTGCCCGAGCTCGTGAGCCGGCTGTGGCCGGACACGAGGCAGCTGATCGTCGGCTTGAGGCCGGAGAGCGAGAGGAAGTCGATCGTGGCCAGCACGCGCCGGTCGACGAGGCCGAGGCGGATGTCGCGCCGGCCGCCCGCGTAGATCTCCACGCGCGGATCGGCGAGCACCTGACGCTGCAGCGCGTCCTTGCTCATGAGCAGGATCTGGCCGATCGAGGCCGGCCGGGCGCCCGGTCCGGAGAACGGGTTGCGGCCGGCCGCGCGGTAGATCTCCGTCGTCTCGAGCAGCTTCCAGCCGTCGAGGATCGGCTTCGGATCGATCCGCGGGGCGCCGGCGCCGGCGGGGCGGATCTCGAAGAGCAGGTGCGACGGCTCACCCGGCTGCGTGCGGCCGAGCTTGCCGAGCACGGTGCCGGCCACGACCCGCGCGCCCGGCCGCAGCGGCTTGAGCGTGACGTCCTTGGACTTCGTGTCGACGCCGAAGACCTGGGCCACGGCGGCCCGGAAGACCTCGAAGGAGCCCTTGGGCGCCTTGCCGGCGAGGATCTGATCGGCGCCCCCGTGCGCGGTCGCTCGCGCCCGCAGCGGGTTGGCGAACAGGCGCTCCTTGGCGACGCGGCCGCGCTTGGCGGGGGCGGTGCGGACCGTCCGGATCGCGCGCGGGACGGCGCGGCGCGGCTTCGGCGCGGCCGCGTCCGGCGCGGGCGGGGCCCTGAGCGCCTGCATCGCATCGCCGGTCCCGCGGGTGTCGATCGGGTCGCTGACCGTCGCCGGCCGGTCCGGCGACGGGTCGGCCTTGGGCAGCTCGAGCTCGCGCTGGATGGCCCGCGCGGAGACCGGCCGGGGCTTGGCGGCCGGGTAGAGCCGCTCGACCTCTGCGAGGTGCCCGTAGGTGAAGGTGTTGCCGTAGGCGTCCCGGAGCTTGACGAAGCGGCCGAGCCGGGCGCTGGTGCCGACGGCGATCACGCGGCCGTCGTTGACCGCGATGGCCGGGGCTCCCGGCCGCGAGTAGACCTTGAGGTTCTGGCGCTCGGCGTCGGCCTCGACGGGGACGGCGGCGTTGCCCCGCCTGACCCGGCGGACGGCCCGCCGGCCGACCGCGCCGGTGTAGGTCGACTTGGCGGCCACGGGGAAGCGACCCTGGGTCAGACCGGTGAGGGACCCCACGACGTTGGAGGGGAGCCCACCCAGCACCCGGGCCCGCAGCATCACCGAGTCGACGTACCAGTCCGCGTGGTTGTAGGCGAACACCGCCCGGGCCACGTCCTTGTCGGCCCCGGCGGCGCGCAGGTAGCGCGCGGCGGCGAAGATCGCGTCGACCGGGTTGTAGGGGTCCTTGAGGCCGTCGCGGTTGGCGTCGACGCCGTAGGACCTCCAGGTCGCCGGCATGAACTGCATCCAGCCCTCAGCGCCCGCGGATGAGACGTTGAGGTTGCGCCCGTAGTCCGTCTCGATCTCGTTGATCGCGGCCAGGACCTCCCAGCGCACGCCGTACTGGATGCCGGCGGCCTGGTAGATCGGCAGCAGGAACGGCGGGATGCGGAAGCGGTCGATGAAGAAGTTCGGCACGCCGATCGCCGCGGCGCCGGGGGCGGCGGAGCCGGGGGCGGCGAGCGAGCGATCGGGGATGGCCGGCGCCGAGCCGGTCGCGGCCGGCCGGTCGGGCTGCGCGCGCCGCCGGCGGGCGCGCTGCTCGCGCTCACGCTTGCGCTTGGCGGCCGCCTTGTCCCGGGCGTCGGGAACCTGCGTGCGCTCGTGCGCGCGCGTGCGCTGGCGGGTCTGGGTGGGCTTGCCGGGGCGCGTGGGCTTGCCGGGGCGCGTGGGCTTGCGCGTGGGCTTGCCGGGGCGCTTGGCGCTCGGCGCCTGGCCGGCCCGGGTGCCGTCGGGCGTCGACGTCGCGGTGGGGGAGGCGGTCGCGGTCGGCGTGGGCGTGCCCGTCGGGGTGGCGCTCGGGGTCGGCGTCGGGATCTCCGTGACGCTCTGGATCGGCAACGTGATGGTCGGGAAGCGCACCTGGTCGGCCGGCGTCTCCGGCGGCACGTCGAGGGTGACGGTGACCGTCGAACCGCCCGCGAGCGTCACGAGGAAGGTCCGCACGGTGGCGTGCGCGGGCGCGGCGAAGGTGCCGAGTCCGACGGACACGGCGCCAACGGTGACCAGTGCGCTGCGCAGCTTGCGGTGCATTCCCCTGTCCAAACTCCCCCGGCTGCCGGACGACGCGGTGCATGGGTGCGCGCGTCGCGCCGGCGCTCGACCGAGGTCCCACGCTATCCGGTGCCCCGGACCAATGCAATCGGTGACCGTTAACGCTCGGTTGCGAGCCCCGCTTCCCGAAGCCATGACCCTCGACTCGAGGGTCAGTATTCGGGACCGGCGCTACGGTCGCCAGCATGACCGACGACGCGCAGGGCCTGCGGGACAAGCTCACCAAGCAGGGGGAGGAGACGCTGGGGCGCTTCGCCCAGGACCTGCTCGAGAACCCACTCGTGACCGGCGCGCTCACCCGGGCCTTCGACGCGCGCGAGCGCGCCACGCAGGCCCAGGGCGCCGCCATGGGCGCGCTGAACATCCCCTCCGCGGCCGACGTGGAGCGCCTTACGCGCCGCCTGCGTGCCGTCGCCCAGCGCCTGGAGGGCATCGAGGACGCGCTGGACCGGCTGGACCAGCGCCTCGAGACGGCCGCCGCGCCGGCCGAGGCGGGGGTGCGCGTCGAGGCGCAGCTGAGCGCGCTCACCGCGGAGGTCTCGCGCCTGGCCGGCGCCGTCGAGGGCGTCGAGGCCGCGGTGCCGCGCGAGCAGGAGCGCCTCGAGGTCCCGCACGGGACCCCGGCCAAGGCCAAGGCGAAGGGGAAGGCCAAGCCGAAGTCGAAGCCGGCCGCGGGGGGCTAGGCCCTCAGCCCAGCGCCGCGAGCGCCAGGCGGCCGAGCCGCAGCTCGGCAGCGTGCAGCGCGGGGTCGTCCAGGCTCCGCCCTGCGCGGTCCCGGGTGACGAGGCACAGGGCGCCCGCGGCGAGGCCGAGCCTGGCGGCCGCCGCCAGCAGCGCCGCGGTCTGCAGGTCCCGCGCCTCGGCCCGAGGGCCCGCGCTCGAGCCCGTGAGCGGGTAGAAGAGGTCGACGGACCACACGATCCCCCGCCGGCCGGTCAGGCCCGCCAGTGCCGCGTCCAGGTCGGCGTCCGGCCGCACTCGGCCGTCCGGAGGCGCGCCGCGCGCCCGCGACGCCCCGTCGCCGGCGAGCGCGGCCTCGATCGCGAAGGCGTCCCCGACGGCCACGCCGGGGGCGACGGCGACCGCCGTCCCCACCCGCACCACGCGCCGCGCGCCCAGCCCGGCGAGCTCGTGCAGCACGGCCGCGGCGCTCGGTCCGCCGATCCCCGTCGCCTGGACGGTCAGCGGCGAGCCGTCGGGCGCGATCCCCGAGTACCCCCACAGACCGCGGTGGTGGTTGAGCATCCGCGGCGCCTCGAGCAGGTCCTGGGCCAGGCGCAGGGCCCGTCCCGGATCCCCCGGGCACACGACGCGCTCGGCCACCGGCTCGTGCGGGCGCAGGTGCACGGGACCCGCGTGGGACACGGGACCCGCGTGGGAGGTAGGCTCGCGGGTCATGGCGAAGACGGAGAAGGAGAAGGCCGAGGCGACGCCGGAGACGCCGGCGGACGCCCTGCGCGACGTCGTCGAGCGTACCTTCGGAGAAGCCGCGTCGGCGCTGGGCCGGCTGCGTGACGTCGTTGACGACGGGCCACGCCCCGACGCCGTGGAGGAGCTGCGCGACGAGGTCGAGGCGCTGAGGGCGCGCGTGGCCGAGCTCGAGCGTGCCTCCGCCGGACGCGCCGGGGGCAAGGGCTCGGGCAAGAAGGGCTCGGGCAAGAAGTCCAAGAAGTCCAAGAAGTCCAAGTCCTGATGGGGGCGGAGGCCTACCGCTCGCCGGAGGAGTTCCGTGAGGTCATGGACAAGTGCTTCGGGCTCATGAGCGAGGACCCGGAGATGGGCCCGAAGCTCCGCGAGGCCGACACGCCCATGCGCTACGAGTTCGACGACCTCGAGCAGGTGGTCAACCTCCGGGGCAGCCGGGAGGGCGAGGACGGCAACCTCGTGTGGCAGTGGTCCGACGACGTGCCCTGGGAGCCGCGGGTGCGGATGACGATGTCCTCCGAGACCGCCAACCGGTACTTCCAGGGCAAGGAGAACGTGGCCATGGCCATCGCCCGCCGGCGCATCAAGGCCGGCGGCGACGTGAAGGCCGCGCTCGCGCTGATCCCGATCACCAAGCCGGTCTACGCCCGGTACCGCGACCTCGTCGCGGCGCAGTACCCGCACCTCGTCGCCTGAGCCCCGGACCGCTCGTGGCGGTTGACACGAGGGTCCTCGGCAGGTAGACCTTCGAGCTCCGAACGAGCCGGGAAGTGCGGGTCACGAGCCCGCGCAAGGCGTCGCCTCACGGCGCGCGTCGCCGGCCGAGGCAGCGGGCCGCATCGCCCGCGGGAGGCGGGGTCGCGACGGCGACCCCGCCCCATGCTGCCGGGCCCGGATAGGGTCGGGTGCCGATGCCGGAACGGACCCTCGCGGAGGTCGCCGAGCTCGTCGACGTCTCCGAGTCGACGCTGCGGCGCTGGGTCCGCGAGGAGGTCGTCCCGCTGCGCGACGGGCGCTGGACGCCGGCGGCCACCGCCCAGGCCCGGCTCGTCGCGCGCCTGCGCGCCCGCGGCCACTCCCTGCGCGCCGTCCGGGCCGCCGCCCGCAGCGGCCGCCTCGCCTTCGGCTACATGGAGGACCTGTTCCCCGAGGCGGAGGGGCGCCACTCCGTGCGCGCCGTGGCGCGGGCCACCGGCCTGGAGCCGGCGCTGGTGGAGCGGATGTGGGCGGCGCTCGGCCTCTCTCGCGACCAGGCCGACGCGATCGGCGAGGACGACCTGCAGCTGTTCCGCTACCTCGCGGCGGTGCTCGACACCGGCTTCCCGCTCGTGGCCTTCCTGCAGATGCTGCGCGTCTACGGGCAGGCGCTGCAGCTCATCGCCGACACGGAGGTCCGTCTCTTCCACCTCTACGTCCACGAGCCGCTGATCCGCGACGGCGTCCCCGGCCTCGAGATGGCGGAGGAGATGGAGGCGCTCGCGCGCGACCTGCTGCCGCTGGCCTCGCCGATCATGGACCACCTGCATCAGCGCTTCCTGCACTTCTTCGTCGAGCAGGACCTCGTGGGTCACATCGAGCGCGACGCCGGCGAGGAGCTCGACGCCGGCCGCCTGCGCGTGGCCATCGCCTTCGCCGACCTCGCCGGCTACACCCGGCTCACGGAGGAGGCCGGCGAGGAGCAGGCGCTCGACGTCGTCGAGCGCTTCGTGGCCGACATCAGCGCGACGCTGCCCGAGGAGGCACGGATCGTCAAGACCATCGGCGACGCGGTGATGGTCGTGAGCGCCGACGTCGCCGCGCTCACGGAGTGGGCGGTCGGCTTCCAGCAGCTGCGCACGCAGCGGCCGCTGTCGCGGATCGGCATCCATCTCGGCTCGGTCCTCTACCGCGACGGTGACTACTTCGGGACGGCGGTCAACCTCGCCTCCCGGGTCGGTGCCCGCGCGGCCGGCCGCGAGGTCCTCGTCACCCGCGACGTGGCCGAGCACGCGGCCGCCCACCTCGTGTTCGAGCGGATCGGCGAGGTGCGGCTGAAGGGCTTCAGCTCGGCCACCGAGCTCTACCTCGCGCGGTCCCGATGACCGGCCTGGCGGCACGCGTGCGGGCCGCGGGGCTGCTGCAGCCGGGAGCGCCGGTCCTCGTGCTGCTCTCCGGGGGCGCCGACTCGACCTGCCTGCTCGACCTCGCGGTCACCGTCGCGGGCGCCGGGGCGGTCGGGGCGCTGCACGTCGACTACGGCCTGCGGCCGGGTGCGGCCGCCGACGCCGAGGCGTGCGCGGCGCTGTGCGAGCGCCTCGGCGTGCCGCTCGAGCTCGACGTCGCGCCGCCTCCCCCGCCGACGGGCAACCTCCAGGGCTGGGCGCGCGGGCATCGCTACGGGCGGGCGGCCGAGCTCGCGGGGCGCCGGGACGCCGACGTGGCCACCGGGCACACCGCCTCCGACCAGGTCGAGACCGTGCTGTACCGCCTCGCCGCCTCACCGGGCCGGCGGGCGCTGCTCGGGATGGACGCCCGCGCCGGGCGGCTCGTGCGGCCGCTGCTCGGCGTCGGCCACGACGAGGTCGTCGCCCACTGCCGCGCGCGCGGGCTCGCCTGGCGCGAGGACCCCTCCAACCGCGGTGACGCCTTCGCCCGCAACCGCGCCCGCGCCCGGCTCGTGCCCGCCCTGTGCGAGCTGCATCCCGCGGCGGAGGCCAACGTCCTGCGCACGCTCGGCGTCCTGCGCGACGAGGCCGCGGTCCTCGCCGGCGTGGTCGAGGACGCCCTGCGTGCGGCGGGGTGGGGCGGCGGCGGGAGCGTCGTCGACGCGGCGGCGCTCGCGGCACGGGCGCCCGCGCTGCGACGGCTGGCCTTCCAGCGCCTCGCCGACGCGGCGGTGTCGGGTGGGCAAGAGGCGGACAGCCGTGCGCAACCCGGCGCCGGGCCGCCTCTTGCCCCCGCCGTCGGGCACCGCGCCGACGAGGCGATCGCGCTGGCGGCCGGCGGGGGCACTCGCGCGCTCGACCTCGGCGGTGGCCTGCGCGCCGTCGCGGCCTACGGCACGCTGCGCGTCGCCCGCGCCGGGCCCGCGCCGGCCGTCCCCGCGCCCGCCGCCCTGACCGTCCCAGGTCGCCTCGCGTGGGGCGACGGCGAGCTCGTCGCCGAGGCCGGCGCCGACCTGCCCGTGGCCGACGGCACCCTCGACGCCGCCGCCCTCCATGGACCCCTCGAGGTGCGCGCCTGGCGCCCGGGGGACCGCATGCGCCCGCTCGGCCTCGGCGGCTCCCGGCGGCTGCAGGACCTGTTCACGGACCGCAAGCTCCCGCGGGAGGCGAGGCGGCGCTGGCCCGTGGTCTGCTGCGCCGGGCGCGTCGCCTGGGTGCCGGGCGTCGCGACGGACGACGCCTTCGCCGTGACGGCGGCGACGACCGCCCGGGTGCGGCTCGCTTATAGGGTCCCGGGCGGATGACGGCCGCGGACCCCGCCATCGGCGAGATTCTTGTCGGCGCCGACGAGCTCCAGGCGCGCGTGCGCGCGCTCGGCGCCGAGATCTCCGCCGACTACGCGGGCCGCGATCTGCTGCTGGTCGGCGTCCTGAAGGGCGCGGTGTTCTTCCTGTCGGACCTCATGCGCTGTCTCGACGTCCCGTGCGAGGTCGACTTCATGGCCGTGGCCTCCTACGGCTCGGCCACGGAGTCCTCCGGCGTCGTCCGCATCCTCAAGGACCTCGACACGCCCATCGAAGGGCGCCACGTGCTCGTGGTGGAGGACATCGTGGATTCCGGGCTGACCCTGCAGTACCTCATGCGCAGCCTGCAGGCGCGCGAGCCGGCGTCGCTGGAGGTGTGCGCACTGCTCACCAAGCCGGACCGCCGGCGCGTCGAGCTGCCGGCCCGCTACGTCGGCTTCGAGATCCCGAACGCCTTCGCGATCGGCTACGGACTCGACCACGCGGAGCGCTACCGGGGCCTGCCCTTCGTCGCCGCATTGCAGGACGTCGACTGAGCCCGGGCGTCGCGCGCGGCCGCGACGTCGATCGCCGCGTTGCAGGGCGCCGAGTGATCCGCGCGACCCCCTCGCTGCGCTAGCCTCGACATCCCCATGAGCCGCTTCTTCAAGAGCGCAGCGTTCCCGATCCTCATCGTGATCGTGCTCGCGTTCTTCGCCTCCCGCCTCATCTCGGACTCCAACAAGTCCGAGACGCCGAACTTCCCCGAGTTCCTGACGCAGGTGGACCAGGGCAAGGTCCGTTCCGTCACGATGAACACGAAGGACAACTCGCTCGACGTCGTCGAGGACTCCGGCCGCAAGTACGAGACGGGCTATCCGACGAACTACGAGCCGATCCTGACCAACCGGCTGCTCAAGGACTCCTCGGACGGCAACCTCGAGACGTTCGACGTCAAGGCGTCGAGCACGAGCGTCATCCTGAGCCTGCTGACCTATGTGCTGCCGTTCCTGTTGTTCTTCGGCCTCTGGATCTTCCTCATGAACCAGGTCCAGGGCGGCGGCTCCAAGGTCATGTCGTTCGGCAAGTCGCGCGCCAAGCGCATGTCGGTGGACTCGCCGAAGATCACCTTCCGCGACGTCGCCGGCGTCGACGAGGCGGTGGAGGAGCTCCACGAGATCAAGGAGTTCCTCGAGAACCCGAAGAAGTTCCAGGCGCTCGGGGCGCGCATCCCGAAGGGCGTGCTGCTCTACGGACCGCCCGGCACCGGCAAGACGCTGCTCGCGCGCGCCGTCGCGGGCGAGGCCGGCGTGCCGTTCTTCTCCATCTCGGGCTCGGACTTCGTCGAGATGTTCGTCGGGGTCGGCGCCTCCCGCGTCCGCGACCTCTTCGAGCAGGCCAAGCAGAACTCGCCCTGCATCATCTTCATGGACGAGATCGACGCGGTCGGCCGCCACCGCGGCGCCGGCATGGGCGGCGGTCACGACGAGCGCGAGCAGACGCTCAACCAGCTCCTCGTGGAGATGGACGGCTTCGAGGCCAAGGACAACATCATCATGATCGCGGCCACCAACCGGCCCGACATCCTCGACCCCGCCCTGCTGCGTCCCGGCCGCTTCGACCGCCAGATCACCGTCGACCGCCCCGACCGCGGCGGCCGCCGCAAGATCCTCGAGGTCCACACGCGCGGCAAGCCGCTCTCGCGCAACCTCGACCTCGATGCCCTCGCGGGCCAGACCCCCGGCTTCACCGGCGCCGACCTCTCCAACCTCGTCAACGAGGCCGCCCTGCTCGCCGCCCGCAACGGCAAGAAGGAGATCGCGCACGACGAGCTGGAGGAGGGCATCATGCGCGTCGTCGCCGGCCCGGAGAAGAAGACGCGCGTGATGAGCGAGAACGAGCGGCTCATCACGGCCTACCACGAGATGGGCCACGCGATCGTCGGGCACTACCTGCCCAACTCGGACCCCGTCCACAAGGTCTCGATCATCTCCCGCGGCCAGGCCCTCGGCTACACGATCTCCATGCCGACCGAGGACCGCTTCCTCACCACGCGCGCCGAGCTCACGGACACGATGGCCATGACGCTCGGCGGCCGCGCCGCCGAGGAGCTCATCTTCTCCGAGATCACCACGGGCGCCTCCAACGACCTGGAGAAGGTCACGGCGACCGCCAAGCAGATGGTCATGCGCTTCGGCATGAGCGAGAAGCTCGGCCCGCGCGTGTTCGGCCACGAGCACGGCCAGCCGTTCCTCGGCCGCGAGTTCAGCTCGGAGCCCGACTACTCCGACGAGATCGCCCGCGAGATCGACGACGAGGTCCGCCGCATCGTCGAGGGCGCCCACCAGGTGGCCCGCGACATCCTCGCGGAGCACCGCGGCAGCCTCGAGGTCGTCTCCAAGCTGCTGCTCAAGCGCGAGACCATCGAGGCCGGCGAGTTCGAGGCGCTGCTGGCCGGCAAGTCCGAGGAGGACGTGTTCGGCCCGGACGAGCCGTCCTCGGGCAGCCCGGAGGTCACGGACGGCGCGCCGGAGCGTCCCGAGAAGCCGCGGGCGCTGCCGCGGCCGGGCTTCGCCGCCGAGGCGCGCGGGATGCAGCTGCCCGAGAAGCCGGACCTCGCCTGAAGGGCGTCGTCTCCGGGACGGTCGCGCGACGACCGGTTCCCGGAGCTGGGCTTCGCCCGGCAGGGGGAGGCTCCGGGAACCGGCCGCCACCCAACCGTCCCTCCCTCGGCGTCTCCGGCTCGTTGCGCCCGCTGACCGCCGACCGCTCCTGCCTACCAGCGCTGGTGCACGTAGGGGGCGATGAGGTCGGCGTAGGTGGCGTCGACCGCCGCCCGGGTCTCCGCGTCGAGCGGCTCCAGCTCGCCCGCGGCGGCGTTGCCCTGCGCCTGCTCGGGTGAGCGGGCGCCGGGAATGACCGTGCTGACCGCCTCGTGGCCGAGGATCCAGCGCAGGGCGAGCTCGGCGAGCGTGCCGCCCTCGGGCACGAGCGGGCGCAGCCGGTCGACGGCGTCCAGACCGACCTCGAAGGGGACGCCGGCGAACGTCTCGCCGACGTCGAAGGCCTCGCCCGAGCGGTTGAACGACCGGTGGTCGTCGGCGGCGAAGGTCGTCTCGCGGGTGTAGCGGCCCGACAGCAGCCCGGAGGCCAGCGGCACGCGCACGATGATGCCGACGTCACGGCGGGCCGCCTCGGCGAGCAGCAGCGTCGCCGGGCGCTGACGAAAGGCGTTGAAGATGATCTGGACGGTGGCGACGCCGGGGTACTCGATCGCCTTGAGGGCCTCCTCGACCCGCTCGACGCTCACCCCGTAGGCGGCCATGCGCCCCTCGCCGACCATCGCGTCGAGGTCCTCGAAGACGTCGGGCCGGTAGTAGAGGCCGGTCGGCGGGCAGTGCAGCTGCACGAGGTCGAGGGTCTCGACGCCGAGGTTCTCGCGCGAGCGGTCGTTCCAGGCCCGGAAGGCCTCCGGGTTGTAGTTCCCGACGGTCTGCTCGGCCCGCCGGCCCATCTTCGTCGCGACGGTGATCCCGTCGCGCTCGGCCCGCAGGCGCCCGACGAGCCGCTCGGAGCGCCCGTCGCCGTAGACGTCGGCGGTGTCGAAGAACGTCACCCCGGCGTCGGCCGCGGCCTCCAGCGTGGCCATCGCGGACGCCTCGTCGACCTCGCCCCAGTCCGCGCCGATCTGCCAGGCGCCGAAGCCCACGACGGAGACCTCGCGGGCCGTCCTGCCCAGCCGTCTGGATCGCATGGCCGTCGAGGTACCTTCCCCGGCGTGTTCCAAATCATGGGGGTCGTCAACGTCACGCCGGACTCGTTCTCCGACGGCGGGGCGTGGCTGGACCCCGACGCCGCCGTCGCCCACGGCGAGGCGCTCGTGGCCGAGGGCGCCCACGTGCTCGACGTCGGCGGCGAGTCCACCCGCCCGGGAGCCGAGTCCGTCCCCGAGGCGGAGGAGCTGCGGCGCGTGACCGGCGTGGTCGAGCGGCTCGTCGCCGCGGTGCCGCAGGCGGCGCTCTCGGTGGACACGTCGAAGGTCGCCGTCGCCCGCGCCGCGCTGGATCGCGGGGCGACGTGGGTCAACGACGTCACCGCCTTCCGGGCCGAGCCGGAGCTCGCCGCCCTCGTCGCCGAGCGTGGCGCGACGTGCTGCCTGATGCACATGCTCGGCGAGCCGCGCACGATGCAGGACGACCCCCGCTACGACGACGTGGTCTCCGAGGTCAAGGCGTTCCTCGAGGCGCGGCTCGCCTTCGCGGTCGCGGAAGGCGTGCCGGAGGACCGCGTCTGCCTCGATCCGGGCATCGGCTTCGGCAAGACGCTCGAGCACAACCTGGAGCTCCTGCGCCGGCTGCCGGAGCTCGCGGCGCTCGGCCGGCCCGTCGTCGTCGGGGTGAGCCGCAAGGGCTTCCTCGGCCGCCTGACGGGCCGCGAGCGACCCGCGGATCGGGTCGTCGCGAGCGCCGCGGCCAACGCCCTGGCGCTCGAGCGGGGCGCCACGGTGTTCCGGGTCCACGATGTCGCCGCGACACGTGACGCGTTGCTGGTAGCCGCTGCTACCTTGGCGAACGGATGGCCGACGACGAGCCCGACTACGACGGCCTGAACGACGACGACGACGAAGGTCCCGAGGTCGGCGTCACGGTCGAGATCGTCGGCCTCTCGCTCTACACCCACCACGGGGTGTCGGCCGCCGAGCGCGAGATCGGCCAGCGCATCGTCATCGACGCGCGCTTCGACGTCGGCGAGGTCGACGCGCTGGTCACGGACCGCGTGGAGGACACGATCGACTACGGCGAGGCCTGCCAGGAGATCGCGCTCATCGCCCAGCAGCGCTCCTACTCGACGCTGGAGCGCCTGTGCGCGGTGATCGCCGACCGGCTCGCGTCGCGCTTCGGCGCCGAGTCCGTGACCGTCAAGGCCGCCAAGCCCGAGCCGCCGATCGCCCTCCCGGTGGAAGAGGTCTCCGTCGAGGTCTGGCGGGAGGAGTGAGCGTGACCCGCGTGCGCCTGACGGCGGCCGAGCGGCGCGAGCAGGTGGTGGGCGCCGCGCTGCGCCGGTTCGCCGTCGGCGGCCTGCACGGCACCTCGACGGAGGACATCGCCGCCGACGTCGAGCTCTCCCAGCCGTACCTGTTCCGCCTGTTCCGGACCAAGCGCGACCTGTTCCTCGCCTGCTGCGACGAGTGCCACGCGCGCATCCACCAGACCTTCGCCGACGCCTGCGCCGGCGAGGACCCGGAGGCCCGCCTCGAGTCGATGGGCACGGCCTACGTCGGCCTGCTCGCGGACCGCCACCTGCTCCGGTTCCAGCTGCAGATGTACGCCGCCTCCGCCGACCCGGACATCCGTGCCGCGGTGCGCGACGGCTACCGCGCCATCGTCGACGACGTCCGGGAGCGCTCGGGCGTCGACGAGCAGCGCCTGCGGGCGTTCTTCGCCGAGGGCATGCTGCTCAACGTCATCGTGACGCTCGAGCTCGAGGAGATCGCCGGCGAGGACGCGTGGGCCGCCGCCTGGTGCGACCCGGGCAACTTCGAGCCGTGAACCGCTTCGACGCCGACACCGCTCTCGAGCCGGCCGGCGAGGGCCGCGTCCGCGCGACCGTGTCGCGCTCGTGGTTCGTGGCCGACGGCCCCAACGGCGGCTTCATCGCCGCGCTCGCCGTCCGCGCGCTGCGCGAGACGGTGCCCGACCTGCCGCCCCGGTCGCTGACCCTGCACTTCCTCGTTGCGCCGGCCGAGGGCCCGGTCGAGCTGGCCTGCGCGATCGTTCGCCGCGGGCGCACGACGGCGTTCCTGCGGCTGGAGCTGATCCAGGACGGCGCGCCGGTGGTCCTCGGGCTCGCCGCGTGCGCGCCGTGGCGCCCGGACGCCCCGAGCTTCGCCGACGTCGCCCCGGCGCCGCTGGCCGACCCCGACGACTGCGTCCGCGTCGAGCCGGGCCGGCCGGGCCAGCCGGCCTTCCTGGCCAACTACGACCTGCGTCTCCAGCGGCCCGATCCGGCCGCGCGCCCCACCCGTCTCGCGGGCTGGATCCGGGCCGCGCAGGCGCGGCCGCTCGACGAGGTGCTGCTCGCCGCGATGACCGACGCCTTCCTGCCGCCGGCCATGGTCCGCCTGCCCGAGCCGGTCGCCGTCCCGACCGTCGACCTGACGATCCACTTCCGCGCGCCGAGGCCCGCCGACGCCCATCCCTGGGTCGCGGCGGAGTTCGTCTCGACGCTCGCCGCGGGTGGCACGACGGAGGAGGACGGACGGCTCTGGCTCGCCGATGGGACCCTCGTCGCCCAGTCGCGCCAGCTCGCCGTCGTCCGCCGCCTCCCGGCCGCGGCGTGACCGGCTACCTCGGCCTCGGCTCCAACGTCGGCGACCGCCGGGGGCACCTGCAGGCGGCCGTCCCCGGGCTGCGGGCCCGCGGCGTCCGGGTCCTCGCCGCCTCCAGCACGTACGAGACCGAGCCGGTGGGGGAGGTCACCGACCAGCGCGAGTTCCTCAACGCCTGCCTGCGCGTGGAGGTTGACCTCGATCCGGAGGCGCTGCTCGACGCCTGCAAGGCCGTCGAGCGCGACCGCGGCCGGGCGCCGGCGGACGAACCGGGCCACGTCCGCCACGGCCCGCGCCCGCTCGACGTCGACCTGCTGCTGCTCGGGGACGAGCCCTACCGCTCCGAGCGCCTGACCCTCCCGCACGCCGAGGTCACAAGCCGGCGCTTCGTGCTCGTTCCGCTGCTCGAGCTCGCCCCGGACCTCGTCGTGCCCGGGTACGGCCGCGCGACCGCGGCGCTCGCCGCCCTGGGTCCGGGTCAGGCGGTGCGGCGGGCGGGCCCGCCACTCAGCCTCCGCGACTCGTGCACCCAGGCGATGCACGAGTCGCAACCGCCGTCCGTCAGCTGAGCGCCGACGGCACCCAGGACGCCGGCAGCGCGCCGCGCGGCGTCGTGCCGGGGAAATGCGGGAACACGCGCCGGGCGAAGGCGCCGGCCGGGCGCGCGTCGAGCCCCGGGGCGATGTCGTCGAGCGTCGCGAGCAGGCGCAGCCCCGCCGCGATCTGGAGGTCGGCGGCGCTCGGGGCCGGGTCGCCGTCGAGCGTCCCCGCCTCGAGCCAGCCGTCCACCCGGTCGAGGTGACCGGGAAGGTGGAGCAGGTCGGCGCGCACGGCCGGGACCGTCGCGTCGTTCAGACGCCGCTCCAGGCGGGCCACGGCCGGGGCGCTGCGCCGGGCGACGGCGTCCGGGACCGGCGGCCGCAGCCGCCCGCCGGCCGCATAGCTCAGCTGCGCGTCCGGGCGCTCGGAGAGCGCGAACCACAGCACGCGCCGCACGATCGGCTGCAGGACCTGGTCGCCCCACTCCTCGGCTCGCAGCGCGTCGGCGCGCGGCTGCTGCTCGGCGGGCAGCAGCGGCGGCTCGGGGACCAGCTCGTCCAGCGCGCGCAGGATCGTCCGGGAGCCGGCCAGCCGGCGGCCGTCGGCCAGCGCGAGGCCCGGCACCGTGGGGGCGCCGAAGCGCGCTCGCATGACGAGCTTGTGCAGGCCGGGGACGAGATCGACGCGCTCGAAGCCGACGCCCTTGAGCCCGAGCGCCCGCTCGACGGTCGCGCACGGAGGCGACGCCGGGACGGCGTAGAGCGTGGCGGTCATGGCCCGGAGCATAAGCTCGCACCCGTGCTCCTGGTCGTCGACGTCGGCAACACCCAGACCCACTTCGGCGCCTACGACGGTGAGCGCCTCCTCGAGCACTGGCGCTTCGCGACCGTGCGCGAGTCGACCTCGGACGAGCTCGGCGCCGCCCTGAGCAGCCTGCTCGCCCTCCGCCACCTCGGGCTGGACGACGTCGAGGCCTCCATCCTGTCGTCCACGGTGCCGCAGCTGCGCCCGGAGTGGACGCAGATGGCGGCCCGCTACCTCGGCCAGGAGATGCCCGTGGTGGGGCCGGCCGTGCGCTCGGGCATGCCGATCCGGATCGACAACCCGCGCGAGCTCGGGTCCGACCGGCTCGTCAACGCGGTGGCCGCCGAGGCGCGCCTCGGCGGCCCGGTGATCGTCGTCGACCTCGGCACCGCCCTGACCTTCGACGTCGTGTCCGCCCAGGGGGAGTACGTCGGCGACATCATCTGCCCGGGTGTCGAGATCTCCATGGAGGCGCTGACGGCGCGGGCGGCGGCGCTGCCGAAGATCGACCTGACCCCGCCGCGGTCGGTGATGGGCAAGGGCACGGTCGAGGCCATCAGGTCCGGGGTGATCTACGGCTTCGCCGCGCAGGTCGACGGGATCGTCGGCCGGCTCCGTGCCGAGATCGGACCCTGCCCGACGATCGCCACCGGCGGGCTCGCGAGCGCGATCGTGCCCTTCACCTCGTCCGTCGACGTGGTGGACGACCTGCTCACGCTCGACGGGCTGCGCATCATCTGGGAGCGTCACACCCAGGCGGCGCCGGACTAGGTCTCGGCCGCGTCGCGGCCGTGCGAGCGGCGGGGCTCCACGAAGATCTTGTCCACGCTCGGGACGTCGGCCCGCACTGCATCCTCCACCCGCCGGATGGCGTCCTCCACGCCGTCGGTGTCGAGGCCGTTGCGGAAGTTGATCTCGACGTTGACGAGCACCTGCTCCGGGCCGACGTGCAGCGTCAGCAGCTCGCGGATCTCGTCCACGTCGGCGTCGTCCATCACCGCGCTGCGGATCGCCTCGCGCGTCTCGCGCGTCGCCGACTCGCCCAGCAGCATGTCCTTGCTCTCCCGCGCGAGCGCGGTGGCCCAGACGCACAGGATGATCCCGACGACGATGGCGCCCGCGGCGTCCCAGCGCTCGTCGTCGAGGAGGTTGGCGAGCACGATGCCGGCCAGCGCCGCGGAGAGCCCCCCGAGCGCCGCGGTGTCCTCGAAGACCACGGTGAGGGTCTCGGGGTCCTTGGCGCGCCGGATCCCCGTCCAGAACGAGCGCTCGCCCCGGTCCGCGTTGAAGCGCCGCAGGGCGACGCGCAGGGCGGAGCCCTCGAACACCGCCGAGAGGACGAGCACCACGACGCCGATCCACAGCGAGGGTGGCTCGCCCCCGTGGAAGAGGCCGTTGACGCCGCGGTAGATGGAGACGGCACCGCCGACGCCGAACAGCGCGAGGGCGACGACGAAGGTCCAGAAGTAGCGCTCGGCCCCGTGGCCGAACGGGTGGTCCTCGTCCGGCGGCTTGCGCGAGCGGCGCAGGCCGAAGAGCAGCATCAGCTGGTTGCCCGTGTCGGCCACGGAGTGCACGCCCTCCGCGAACATCGACGTCGAGCCGGTGATCGCGGCCGCCACGAGCTTCGTCACCGCGATGCCCGAGTTGGCGGTCAGCGCCGCGAGCACGCTCGCCTGCGAGCTGCCGGTGTCGTCGCTCACGCCGCCACCAGCGAGGGCAGCTCGGCCATGTCGGCGAAGACGGCGTCGGCCTGGGCGAGCCGCTCGGGGGCGGTCAGGCGCGCGAAGCCGAGCACCCGCATGCCGGCCGCGCGCGCGCCGGCGACCCCGGGCGGCGCATCCTCGACGACCGTGCAGGCCCGCGGCACGTGGCCCATGCTCGCGGCGGCATGGAGGAACAGGTCGGGCGCCGGCTTGCCCCGCTGAACGTCCGTGGCGGAGAAGATGCGGCCGTCGAAGGCGTCCCACAACCCGGTGCGGCCGAGCGTCATGCGCATCTTCTCGTGCTCGCCGGAGGAGGCGACGCAGGTTGCGACTCCGGACGCCTGGACGGCGGCGACGGCGGCGTGGACGCCGGGCACCGCCTCGAGTGTCGCGAAGGCGGCGTCGCGGCGCGTCATGTAGGCCTCCGTGAAGGTCGGGGGCGGGGGGTGGCCGAGCAACTCCTGCACCTGGGCGAGGCACGAGGCCCAGGAGAGGCCCATGAACCGGTCCATGGTCTCGTGCAGGCTCAGGTGCACGCCGAGCTCGCCGAGCACCTCGGCGAGCACGCGGTTGGACGGGACCTCGGAGTCCACCAGCACGCCGTCGCAGTCGAAGATCACGAGTCCCACGGCCCTGTTGCCTACCCTCGATCGCGGAATGCAGCGCGCCATCACCGATCCCTGGACGCTCGGCGGCCTGCCCGTCCCCAACCGGGTCGTGCTGGCGCCCCTGGCGGGGATCGGCAACTGGTTCGTGCGACTGCAGGCGCGCCGTCACGGGGCCGGCCTCGTCGTCTCCGAGATGGTCTCGAGCCACGCCGTCCACCACGGCAACCGCCGCACCCACGAGGAGCTGCTGCGCATCGACCCGGCCGAACGCGATCCGGACCAGGGACCGGTCGGGCCGGTGGCCATCCAGCTCTTCGGGGCCGATCCGGCCGTCATGCGGTCGGCCGCCGCCACGGTCGCCGAGCGCGGCGCCGACCTCATCGACCTCAACATGGGCTGCCCGGTCCCGAAGGTCATGAAGACCGGGGCGGGGGCGGCCCTGCTGCGCGATCCAGCCCAGGCGGTCGCCGTGGCCAGAGCCGCCCGGGAGGGCTCCGGGCTGCCCGTCACGGTCAAGCTCCGCGCCACGCGCGGCAAGGCGGCCGACCCGATGGAGGGCCTCGAGGTCGCCCGCCGGCTCGTGGACGACGCCGGGGTGGCCGGCATCACCTTCCACCCGCGGTCGGCCGCCGTGCGCCACGCGGGCACGCCCGACTACGAGCTCGCCGCCGCGCTCGTGGCCGAGCTCGACGTCCCGGTCATCGTCTCGGGCGGCATGCAGGGCGCCGACCACGTCCGGGCGGTGTTCGAGCGCACGGGCTGCGCCGCCGTGATGCTCGCCCGCGGCGCGCTCGGCAACCCGTGGCTGTTCGAGGAGGTGCTCGGCCGGCGCGACTCGCCGCCCAGCGCGGAGGTCGTCGTCGCGGAGTGGCTGTGGGTCTGCGACCGGGCCGCCGAGCACCTCGGCGAGCGCCGTGCGGCGGCTTACCTGCGCAAGTTCCACCCGTGGTACGTCGCCCGTCTGGGGGCGGGCCGTCCCGTGCAGGACGCCCTCCAGCGAGCCGAGACGGTGGCGGCCCAGCGCGCCGTCATCCGGGGGCTGAGCCCGGTGCTACCCTCCGTCGCCGCCTGAAGGCCGCAGTCCCGCCGCCCACCGCGGGCCCCCCGTCCCACACCCACAGGATCGACCATGCAGAAGGACGTCATCCTCACTCCAGAAGGCCTGGAGCGGCTCAAGCAGGAGATCGACCACCTCTCGGGGGACAAGCGCCGGGAGGTCGCCGAGCGCATCAAGGAGGCCCGGGAGTTCGGGGACATCTCCGAGAACTCCGAGTACGACGACGCGAAGAACGAGCAGATGATGCTCGAGCAGCGCATCGCCTCGCTCGAGGAGAAGCTGCGCGCGGCCTCGGTCATCGATCAGTCCGAGCTCGACTCGGACGTCGTGCGCATCGGCACGACGGTCGACGTCAAGGACGACGCGGGCAAGAAGGACTCCTTCCTGATCGTCGGCTCCACGGAGGCCGACCCGTCGGCGAAGCCCAAGCGGCTGTCGAACGAGTCGCCGGTCGGCAAGGCCCTGATCGGGCACAAGAAGGGCGACACCGTTGCGGTCACCCTGCCCTCGGGCAAGCAGCGCACGCTGACCGTCGCGAAGATCGCCGTCGCCTAGCCGGCGCCGCGCCGCATGGCCGACACCGACGACGGCACGGATCTCGTCGCCGTCCGGCGGCGCAAGCTCGAGGCGCTGCGCGCGGCGGGGGTCGACCCCTACCCGCACGCCTTCGAGGGCGTCGAGCCGATCTCCGCGGTGCGGGCCCCGCACGCCGACCTGGCCGACGGAGTCCAGACGGCGGTTCGAGCCCGGGTCGCCGGCCGGCTCGCCGCGCGCCGGGGTGGGGGCAAGGCGGCCTTCCTCGACGTCGTCGACCGCTCGGGCCGGATGCAGCTGCACGCCCGCCGCGACGTCCTGGGTGACGAGGCCTTCGATCGGCTCGCGGACCAGATCGACCTCGGCGACGTGGTCGGCGCCGACGGCACGGTGTTCCGCACCCGCCGCGGCGAGCTCACGCTGGCCGTCGACGGCGTGACGCTGCTCTCCAAGAGCCTGAGCCCGCCGCCCGATCCCTACCACGGCCTCAAGGACCCCGAGACGCGCTTCCGCCGGCGCGAGCTGGACCTCCTCGCCAACGAGGAGTCGCGGGAGGTCTTCCTCACCCGCGCCACGATCGTCGCCACCCTGCGGCGCGTGCTCGACGGCTCGGGCTTCGTCGAGGTGGAGACGCCGGTGCTGCAGCCGCTCTACGGCGGCGCGGCCGCCCGCCCGTTCACGACCCATTACCACGCGCTGGACCAGACGATGTACCTGCGCATCGCGACCGAGCTCTACCTCAAGCGCTGCATCGTCGGCGGCCTGGAGCGCGTCTACGAGATCGGCAAGGACTTTCGCAACGAGGGCCTCTCGCCCAAGCACCTGCCCGAGTTCACGATGCTCGAGTGGTACGAGGCCTACGCCGACTACCTCGGGGTCGCGGAGCGCTTCGAGCACCTGATCCACGCGGTCGCCCAGGCCATCGGCTACGCCGGCCCCGTCGACTTCACCCCGCCCTGGACCCGCAAGACGCTTCGAGCGGCGATCGAGGAGGCCACGGGCATCGACCCCTACGCGCACCGGACGCTCGAGGCGCTGCAGGGCGCGATGCGCGAGCAGGGCCTCGAGGTCCCGGAGCACGAGACGACCTGGGCGCGCCTGCTCGACCACCTGCACTCCCGCTACGTCGAGCCGGGGCTGCAGCAGCCGACCTTCCTGCTCGACTACCCCGTGGAGCTGTCGCCGTTCGCCAAGCGCCACCGCGCCGAGCCCGGCCTCGTGGAGCGCTTCGAGGCGTTCGCCGGCGGCATGGAGATCGCCAACGCCTTCACGGAGCTCAACGACCCCGACGACCAGCGGGCGCGCTTCGAGCAGCAGCGCGCGGCGGCCACCGCCGGGGACGAGGAGGCGCAGCCGTTCGACGAGGCGTTCCTCGGCGCCCTGGAGCAGGGCATGCCGCCGACGGGCGGGATCGGGTTCGGCGTCGACCGCCTCGCCATGTTGCTCACAGGTCGCACGACGATCCGCGAGGTCGTCCTGTTCCCGGCGCTGCGATCCGATCGCGGCCCGGCGACGTAGAACTCGGACGACCCCACCGACGGGTCCGGGCGGGTTCCTCTTGGACGGGCGGCGCACCTCGCGCCCGTTCGGATGGGCCACTCGGACGGGGTGGGTCCGGGGAAGCGGTTGGTAAGCTGAGTCATGGCCACAAGCCTCCCCCCGGGCTCACCTCCCCGCGACGGCGCGCCCGCCGATCGCGACGGGACGGCGAGTGCGGGGGTTTTCGTTTCAAGGGACCAACGCATCGACCTAGCAGCCAGGGCCTAGCCCAGCAGGAAGGTTTCCCTCCCCACCATGTTCGAGCGATTCACAGAGCGAGCCCGCCAGGTGGTCGTCCTCGCCCAGGAAGAGGCTCGCACGCTCAAGCACAACTACATCGGCACGGAGCACATCCTGCTCGGCCTGCTGCGCGAGGAAGAGGGTCTGGCGGCCCGCGTCCTGGAGTCGCTCGACATCACCGTCGAGCGCGTGCGGGCGCAGGTCGTGCGGATCGTCGGTTCCGGCGAAGAGGTCACCTCGGGCCAGATCCCGTTCACGCCACGTGCCAAGAAGGTCCTTGAGCTTGCCCTCCGCGAGGCCCTGAGCCTCGGGCACAACTACATCGGCACGGAGCACATCCTCCTCGGCCTCGTGCGCGAGAACGAGGGAGTCGCCGCCCGCATCCTCCTCGACTTCGACGCGGACTCGGAGAAGATCCGCAACGAGGTCATCCGCATGCTGTCCGGCCCGGGCGGTCGCCGCTCCGGCTCCGGCCAGGGCGCCGCCTCCGGCTCGGGGGCCTCCGGCGCCGCGGCCCCCGGCGAGGGGAAGAAGTCCTCCAAGCTGCTCGACCAGTTCGGCCGCAACCTCACGAAGCTCGCCTCGGACGGCAAGCTCGACCCGGTCGTCGGCCGGGAGACGGAGATCGAGCGGATCATGCAGATCCTCTCGCGCCGCACGAAGAACAACCCGGTGCTCGTCGGGGAGCCCGGCGTCGGCAAGACCGCCGTCGTCGAGGGCCTCGCCCAGCGCATCACCAACGCCGACGTCCCCGAGCTGCTCAAGGGCAAGCAGATCTACACGCTCGACCTCGCGGCCCTCGTGGCCGGCTCGAAGTACCGGGGCGAGTTCGAGGAGCGCCTGAAGAAGGTGATGAAGGAGATCACCCAGCGCGGCGACATCATCCTGTTCATCGACGAGCTCCACAACCTCGTCGGCGCGGGTGCGGCGGAGGGCGCGATCGACGCCGCCTCCATCCTCAAGCCGGCGCTGGCCCGCGGTGAGCTGCAGACCGTCGGGGCCACGACCCTCGACGAGTTCCGCAAGTACCTCGAGCGCGACTCCGCGCTGGAGCGCCGCTTCCAGAAGATCGTCGTGGACCAGCCCTCCGTGGAGGAGACCGTGCAGATCCTCAAGGGCCTGCGCGACCGCTACGAGAGCCACCACAAGATCCAGATCTCCGACGAGTCGCTCGAGGCGGCCGCGGAGCTCGCCGACCGCTACATCTCCGACCGGTTCCTGCCGGACAAGGCGATCGACCTCATCGACGAGGCCGCGTCGCGCATGCGCATCAAGTCGATGTCCTCCCCGCCGGTGTACCGGGAGCTCGAGGACGACATCGAGAACACGCGCCGCGACAAGGAGTCGGCCATCGAGGCGCAGGAGTTCGAGAAGGCCGCCAACCTCCGCGACAAGGAGCGGCGCCTGACGAACAAGAAGCGCGAGCTCGAGGAGAACTGGGAGTCCGGCGAGGCCGGCGACCGGCCCTCGATCGGCGAGGAGGAGATCGCCGACATCGTGTCCATGTGGACCGGCATTCCGGTCTTCAAGCTCACGGAGGCCGAGACCCAGAAGCTCATGCGCATGGAGGACGAGCTCCACAAGCGCGTCATCGGGCAGCATCCGGCGATCGAGATCGTCTCCAAGGCGATCCGGCGCTCGCGGGCCGGGCTGAAGGACCCGAAGCGCCCGACGGGCTCCTTCGTGTTCCTCGGCCCGTCCGGCGTCGGCAAGACGGAGCTCGCGCGGACGCTCGCGGAGTTCCTCTTCGGCGACGAGGAGTCGATGGTGCGCATCGACATGTCGGAGTACATGGAGAAGCACGCCGTCTCGCGGCTCGTCGGCTCGCCCCCCGGCTACGTCGGCTACGACGAGGGCGGCCAGCTCACGGAGGCCGTGAGGCGCAAGCCGTACTCCGTGCTGCTGCTGGACGAGATCGAGAAGGCGCACCCGGACGTCTTCAACATCCTCCTGCAGATCCTCGAGGACGGGCGGTTGACGGACTCGCAGGGACGCACGGTGGACTTCCGCCACTGCATCGTGATCATGACCTCCAACGTCGGGGCCTCGGAGATCGCCCGCAACACCCCGCTGGGCTTCTCCGTCGGCGACGACGAGGCGGGCATGACCTACGAGGACATGAAGTCCAAGGTCACCGGCGAACTGCGCAAGGTGTTCCGGCCGGAGTTCCTCAACCGCATCGACGAGGTCATCGTCTTCCACAAGCTGGCCAAGGACGAGATCAAGCAGATCGTCGACCTGCTGCTGCGCCGCGTGCGCGAGTCGCTGGCCGAGCGCGACCTGCAGCTCGAGCTGGAGGAGTCGGCGGAGGACTTCCTCGTCGAGAAGGGCTGGGACCCGGCCATGGGCGCCCGGCCGCTGCGCCGCGCGATCCAGCGCTACATCGAGGACGCCCTGGCGGACTTCGTGCTGCAGTCGGCGCTGCCCGAGCAGGGCGGCACCGTCCTGGTCAAGCGGGCGCCGGAGGGCGACGAGCGCGACGTGCTGCTCGAGATCGTCGCGCCGCCCGAGCGCAAGAAGACGCCCGTGGGCGTCGGGGCCGAGGGGTCCGAGGACGACAAGCCCGACGAGGGCGCGCTCGACACCCCTGCGGTGACCGAGCCCGACGCCGAGTAGCCGCCCGGCACCTCGACCAGGCCTGCTCCGAGGGGCGCCCGCGAGGGCGCCCCTCGGCGTTGCGGGCCCGCTTCGTGCTGCGTGGGCGGGGGTGGGGGTGGTCGAGGTTGAGGCCCACAGTGGTCCCTAACCTCGACCACCCGCGGTGCGGAGGGTGTGCGAGGCTTCCGCGATGCCCGCCCCGGACGGCCCGTCGACCCGCGCCGTGCACGCGGGAAGGCCCGCGCCGGCGGCCGGCGCGCCGCTCGGGCCGACGGTCACGCTCGCCGCGCCCTACCACCTGCCCGGACCGGTGGGGGCGACGCCCTACGGCTACGGCCGCGAGGCGAACCCGACCTGGACGGCGCTCGAGGCGGCGCTCGGCGAGCTCGAGGGCGGTCCCGTCGTGACCTTCGCGTCCGGGGCGGCCGCGATCGCCGCCGTCGTGCTGCCGCGGCTGCGTCGCGGCGACGTGCTCGTCGCGGCGGCGGACGGCTACCCGGCCGTGCGGACCCTGGCCACGGAGCAGCTCGCGCCCCACGGCGTCGAGGTCCACTTCGTCCCGACGGACACGACCGCCATCGTCGCGGCGTGCGCGGCTGCCGACCTCGTCTGGGTCGAGACGCCGTCGAATCCCCGGCTCGACGTCTGCGATCTCGCCGCGGTGGTCGAGGCGGCGCACGCGGCCGGCGCCTGCGTGGCCGTGGACAACACGCTCGCCACGCCGCTCGGGCAGCGACCGCTGGCCCTCGGGGCGGACTGGAGCGTGTCCGCCGGCACCAAGGCCCTGTCGGGCCACTCCGACGTGCTGCTCGGCGTCGTCGCGGCGGCCGACGAGGCCCGGCTCGAGCCGGTGCGCGCCTACCGCGGCCTCGCCGGCGCCATCCCCGGGCCGTTCGAGGCCTGGGTCGTGCACCGGTCGCTGCCGACGCTCGACCTGCGACTGGCGCGCTCGAGCGACAACGCCCTGGCCGTCGCCCGGCGGCTGGCCGCTCGCCCCGACGTCGCCGACGTCTGCCACCCGAGCCACAGCCCGGTCGCGGCGCGCCAGATGACGCGCTTCGGCCCGCTCGTGTCCTTCGACCTCGGGACGGCCGAGCGGGCGCATGCATTCCTGGGCGCGGCGCGGCTGATCGCCGACGCCACGAGCTTCGGCGGCGTGCACTCCACGGCGGAGCGACGGGCCCGCTGGGGGATGGACGCCGTGGGCGAGGGCTTCGTCCGGCTCTCGGCGGGCATCGAGGACGAGGCCGACCTGCTCGCCGACGTCGAGCAGGCGCTCGACGCCGCGGCCTGACGGACGGCCGGGGGCACGGCCGGGGGGCGAATCCGTCCGCGCTCGCGCCTAGGTTCGTCGAGACCATGGCCCGTCCCGCGACCGTCTTCACCTGCTCCACGTGCGGCGTCGCGTCGGCCAAGTGGCATGGCCGCTGCCCCGGCTGCGGCGACTGGAACACGCTCGTGGAGGAGGCCGCCCCGCCCCCCGCCGCGAAGGGGATGGGCGGGCGGGCCGGCCGCGCCGCCGTCACCGCGGCGCCCGGCCGGACCGTCGCGCTGCGCGACGTCCGCGCCGAGCAGGTCGCCCGCCTCGCCACCGGCATCGGCGAGCTCGACCGCGTCCTGGGCGGCGGCATCGTGCCCGGCTCCGTCGTCCTGCTCGGGGGCTCGCCGGGAATCGGCAAGTCCACGCTCACGGCCATGGCGCTCGGCAACCTCGTCCACACCGGCCGCCGCGTCCTCTACGTCTCCGGTGAGGAGTCCGCGGCGCAGATCAAGCTGCGCGCCGAGCGCCTGGGTGGGCGGGATGACCATTCGGCCCTCGACGTCCCGGTGCTCGCCGAGACGGACCTCGCCACCGTGCTGGCCACGCTCGAGGCCGAGCGGCCCGACGTCTGCGTCATCGACTCCGTGCAGACGCTCGTCGCCGCGGAGCTCACGGGTGCCGCCGGCTCCGTGGGCCAGGTGCGCGAGGTCGCCGACCGGGTCACGCGGCTGGCCAAGCGCCAGGGCACGGCGGTCGTGCTCGTCGGCCACGTCACCAAGGAGGGCTCGCTGGCCGGCCCCCGCGTGCTCGAGCACCTGGTGGACTGCGTGCTGCAGTTCGAGGGGGAGCGCGAGCGCTTCTACCGCAGCGTGCGGGCGCTCAAGAACCGGTTCGGCTCGACGAACGAGCTCGGGGTGTTCGAGATGCGCGACGTCGGCCTCGTGGAGGTCCAGGACGCCTCGAGCCGCTTCGTCGGCGAGGCGACGCGCGCGCCCGGCAGCGTCGTGCTGGCCGCCATGGAGGGCTCGCGCCCGCTGCTCGTCGAGGTCCAGGCCCTCGTGAGCCCGTCCGAGCTCGTCCCGCCGCGCCGGATCGCCAACGGCATCGACCGCAACCGGCTCGCGCTCGTGCTCGCCGTGCTCGGCCGTCACGGCGGCATCGGGGTGGGCAGCGCCGACGTCTTCGTCAACGTCGCCGGCGGCGTGCGGGTCGACGAGCCGGGCGCCGACCTCGCCGTCGCCCTCGCCGTGGCGAGCGCCACCCGGGGCGTCGTCCTCGGGGACGGGCGCGCGCCCATCGCCTGCTTTGGCGAGCTCGGCCTCACGGGCGAGCTGCGCACGGTCGGCCACGCGGACCGGCGCCTGGCCGAGGCCCGCAAGTTCGGGCTGCGACCCGTGGTCGCGCCGCCCGACGCGCCGACCCTGCGCGCGGCGCTCAAGGCGGTCCTCCCGGGACCCGCGCGGGCGGTCGAGCGCGCGGCGTAGCAGGTCACCCGCGGCTCGTCAAGCCGCAGATTTGGCTCCACAGCAGGGAAAAAGGCGTCAAGCGGGGCTAAAGAAGCTGATAGAATCACCTGAGATGTTGCCGCGATCAGGGGAAGAGGTCCATGACCTCGAAGCGCGGCAGGAGCCCAGGCTCGTCAAGGCCCTCGAGATGTGCGCGCCCGGCTCGGCCCTGCGCGAGGGTATGGACAACATCGTGCACGCCCGCACGGGCGGTCTGATCCTCGTCGGCGACCCCGACGAGCTCGCCTTCATGTTCTCCGGCGGGCTCAAGCTCGACGTCGACTACTCGCCCCAGCTGCTCTACCAGCTGGCCAAGATGGATGGGGCGATCATCGTCAGCGCCAACGCGACGAAGATCGCCTGGGCCAACACCCAGCTCATGCCGGATCCGACCATCCTCACCTCGGAGACCGGCACCCGCCACCGCACCGCCGAGCGCGTCTCCAAGCAGACGGACGCGATCGTGATCGCCGTCTCCCAGCGCCGCGAGGTCGTCTCGCTCTACGTCGACGGCGGCAAGTACATCCTCGAGGACATCCCGGTCGTGCTGGCCAAGGCCAACCAGGCGCTCGCGACGCTCGACAAGTACCGCTCCCGCCTCGACCAGGTCTCCACCCGGCTCACGGCGCTCGAGTTCGAGGGCGGCGTCACGCTCCACGACGTCCTCGCCGTGCTCCAGCGGGCCGAGCTCGTCACCCGCATGGCCGTCGAGATCGAGCGCTACATCGTCGAGCTCGGGACGGAGGGCCGGCTGATCGAGATGCAGCTCGAGGAGACGATGGTCGGCGTCGCCGGCGACAAGGCCGCGCTGCTCAACGACTACCTCGCCGAGGAGCCGGCCCAGGCCTTCGCGCCCGCCCTGGAGTCCATCACGCGCATGCCGCACCAGGACCTGTTGGACTTCGGCCGCCTGGCCGAGCTGCTCGGCTACGACCGCAAGGTCAACACGCTCGACTACCCCGCCGCCCCCCGGGGCTACCGGGTGCTCAGCCGGATCCCGCGCCTGCCCCGGCTCGTGGTCGGCAACATCGTCCGCGAGCTGCGCGGCCTGGACGACGTCCTCGCCGCGTCGGACTCCGAGCTCGAAGCGGTCGACGGCGTCGGCGAGATCCGCGCGAAGGACATCCGCGAGGGACTGCGCCGCCTCCAGGAGATCAACGTCGTGGACCGCTACCTGCAGACCTGACCCGCGGGGGCGCCCTCCGGCGCCGTACCCGCAAACCCCGGACAAGGAGGACACACTGCCTGCCGACACCGCCGCCGAAGAGGCCTTCGAGGACCTCGAGATCTCGCGTGAGACGGAGCTCATCGTCTACGAGATCGGTGATCACGTCGTCTACCCCCACCACGGGGCGGGCCAGGTCGTCAAGAAAGAGGAGAAGTCGATCCTCGGTGAGACGCGCGAGTACCTCACCATCAAGATCCTCCACAACGACATGACCGTCATGGTCCCGTGTTGCAACGCCGGCAAGGCCGGGCTGCGGCGCATCATCGACGAGGCCACCGTCAAGCAGGTGCTCGGCGTGCTCACCGAGGAGTGCTCCGAGATGCCGAAGAACTGGAACCGGCGGTTCAAGCACAACCGGGACAAGATCAAGACGGGCGACATCCACGAGCTGGCCGAGGTCGTCCGCAACCTCGCCGTCCGCGAGCAGGAGAAGGGCCTCTCGACGGGCGAGAAGCAGATGTACACCCGGGCCAAGAAGATCCTCGCCTCCGAGATGATGTACGCCTTGGAGAAGAACGAGGAGGAGACCGAGGCCCACCTCGACGACCTGCTGCACCGCGACCAGACCGCCGCCTAGCGGCGCTCCGCGGCGCACCCGAAGCTCCGGCCGCGGTGTCGGAGACGATCCCCGAGCGGGCGGCCGCCGTGCTGGTGGCCGCCGGCAGCGGCGAGCGCCTGGGACTCGACGTCCCGAAGGCGTTCGTCGCCGTGGCGGGCCGGCCGATGGCCGAGTGGTCGCTCGACGCGCTCGCGGCGGCCGGCCTGCGCGACGTCGTCGTGGCCGTCCCGGACGGCTGGGAGCTCGCGGGCGTGCACTGCGTGCCGGGCGGCGCCACCCGGTCGGCCTCCGTGCGCGCGGCCCTCGCCGCGGTCGATCCGCGTACGGAGCGCGTCGTCGTCCACGACGCGGCGCGCCCGCTCGTCGAGCCCGGGCTCTTCGCCCGGACCCTCGCCGCGCTCGACGGGGCCGAGGCCGCCGTCGCCGCCGCCCCGGTCACCGACACGGTCAAGGAGGCGGCGGACGGCCTCGAGGTCGTCCGCACGCTCGACCGCTCGCGGCTGTGGGCGATCCAGACGCCGCAGGCCTTCCGGCGCCCGGCGCTCGAGCGGGCGCTCGACGTGGACGCCTCGGTTCTCGCCGGCGCGACGGACGACGCGTCGCTCGTCGAGCGCGACGGGGGGCGCGTCGTCGTCGGGCCGGCCTCCCCGGCGAACTTCAAGGTGACGACCCGGCTGGACCTGCGGGTGGCCGAGCTGCTCCTCTCCGAGCGGGGCTGAGGTCGCCGGGGGAAGCCGCCTAGGCTTCGCGCTGATGCTGACGGACTACCACGTGCACCTGCGGCCCGACGATCGCGGCACCCCCGCCGAGCGCTACTTCACCGCGGCCAACGCCGAGCGCTACCGGGAGGCCGCCGACCGCGCCGGCATCGCGGAACTCGGCGTCTCCGAGCACGTGTACCGCTTCCACGAGGCGCTCGACGTCTGGAGCCACCCGTTCTGGTCCGCCAACGCCGCCGATGACCTCGAGGAGTACGTCCAGTTCGTCCGCGAGGACACCGATCTGCGGCTCGGGATCGAGGCCGACTACGTGCCCGGGCGCGAGGATCGCATGGCCAACCTGCTCGACCGCCACGCGTGGGACTACGTCATCGGCTCGGTGCACTTCATCCGCGACGGCGCGGTCGACATGCCGGGCGCCTACGACGTGTGGGGCCGCGGCGAGTCCGCGGAGAAGGTGTGGGCGCGCTACTTCCAGACCGTGGCGGAGGCGGCCCGGACCGGCATGTACGACGTCATCGCCCACCCGGACCTCGTCAAGATGTGGGGCGGGGACCGGCCGGCGCCGGAGGGCGACCTCGCGCGCTACTACGAGCCCGCGGTGCAGGCCTTCGCGGAGGCCGACGTCGCCGTCGAGGTCTCCACGGCCGGCCTGCGCAAGCCCGTGGGCGAGATCTACCCGTCGCGGCGCCTCCTCGAGCTCGTGGTCGAGGCCGGCTGCCCGATCGTGCTGTCCTCGGACGCCCACGAGCCGGGCGACCTCGGCTACCGCTACGACGCGGCCCGTGAGCTGCTCGACGACGTCGGCGTCTCCGAGCTGTGCGTGTTCGAGGGCCGCCGGCGGCGGCTCGAGTCGATCGGCTGAAACAGCGGATGACGAGACCCGCTCACCCTCCGCTCCGCGGGCGGCCCCGATGATGCGGGCCGGCCTCGGCGTCGACTCGCACCGCTTCGAGCCGGGCCGGCCGCTGATCCTCGGCGGCGTCGACATCCCCAACGAGGAGGGGCTCGCCGGGCACTCGGACGCGGACGTGCTCACGCACGCCATCGTCGACGCCCTGCTCGGCGCCGCCGCCCTCGGCGACATCGGCCAGCACTTCCCGGACACCGAACCGCGCTTCCGCGACGCCGACTCGCTCGAGCTGCTGCGCGCCGTCGTCGTGCGGCTAGGCGAGCACGGCTTCCGCATCGTCCACGTCGACGCCACGGTCCTCATGGAGCGCCCGAAGCTCGCGCCCTACCGCGACGCGATGCGCGAGACGCTCGCCGACGGCCTCGGCATCTCGACGGGCCACGTGAACGTCAAGGCCACGACGGGGGAGCGCATGGGCTTCGTCGGCCGGGGGGAGGGGGTGGCCGCCATGGCCATCGCGACCCTCGACCGGCCGGAGGAGCAGGCCTCCCGCCCGCCCCGTTCGGCCTAGGCCGCTAGGCGCGCGCCGCGCGCCGGCGGGCGGCCGCGGCGCGCAGCTGCTCGTGCTCGACCTGGCGCTTGAGCTGCTGCAGCGAGCGCCGCAGGTGGCCGCGGACGGTGGAGGCCGCGAGCCGCTCGGCGACCCAGCCGAGCACGCCGCCGCCGGCGACGCCGTAGGCGAGGCGCAGCTCGACGTGGGTGCGTGCCTCGCCGCGGCCGCGCAGCCGCCAGCGTCCCCGCTGGTCGATGCCGGTGATCGACGTCCACGCCATGTCGCAGCCCGGGACCCACTCGACGACCTCGATCAGCCCGCCGATCTCCGCCGACCCGACGCGCATGAGCATCCGGTACCGGGCGCCCAGGCCACGGGCGGGCGCGCCGGCCGCCACCTCCCAGCGGGTCACGCCCGAGAGCAGGTGCAGGTAGCGCCCGGGATCGGCGATGTGCTCCCAGACCCGGTCGGCGGGCGCGGAGACCTCGATGTCGGCGGAGACCCGCATGTCAGCCCAGCAGCGGCAGCCGGCGCTCGGCGGCGAGCGCGTCGAGGGTGTCCTGCATGAGCCGCAGCACGTGGTCGTAGACCTCGTCGGGATCCGGCCGGGGGCCGAACTCCTCCCGCAGGTGGATCGGCGGGAGGGCCTCGAGCGTGATCTTGGCCGGCAACGGGACGTGGCCGAGGAAGTCGCCGACGTTGAGCCCCCACGGCAGCGCGAGGGAGACGGGGAGGACCTTGAGCCGGAAGGCGCGGTCCAGGCGCACGGCGCGGGCGAGGCCCTCGCCGCGGGTGAGCGCCACGAGCGTCTCGTGGCCGCCGACGCCGACCACGGGCACGATCGGGACGTCCTCCTCGAGCGCGAGGCGGATGAACCCCTGGCGGCCGGCGAAGTCGACACGGTGGCGCTCCCACACCGGCCGGTGGACCTCGTGGTCGCCGCCGGGGTAGACGAGCACGGCCGCCCCGGCGCGCAACGCCTTGCGCGCGTTGTCGGTCGAGGCCGCCACGGTCCCGTACTTGCGCAGGAAGCCGAGGCCGGGCCAGGAGAGCACGAGGTTGTGGGCGAGCTGGTAGAAGGCGCGCTCGACGCCGAAGTACGTGCTGAAGGCCAGCGTGAAGACCCCGGTGTCGGGGGTCAGGTTGCCGCCCGAGTGGTTGCCCACGAGCAGCACCGGCCCCGTCTCCGGGACGTTGCCGAGGCCCCGGACCTCGGCGCGGTGGTAGAGCGACGCGGCGAGCCAGAGCCGGGGCAGCGACTCGCGGATGTAGTCGGGGTCGCGGTCGTCGAGGTCGGCGACGGGGACGCGCCCGGCCAGGGCGCGGGCTCCGGTGCGGGCGACCCGCCCCGGGGCCGCCGCGAGTCCACCGGCCAGCCGCCGGGCGGCGCGCAGGGGGCGGGGCAGGGCGGAACCGTCCTCGCTGCCGGCCGAGGCCACCCGGCGAGCGGTGGCGGCATCGCCGTGGCCGTTGGTCTGCGCCGTCGCCTCCATCGGCGGCGGAGTCTACGGTCGGCCGGGCGCGAGCGCTGGACACGCGGGCCAAGCGCGGCGGGACCAGTCCCGACCGGCGGCCATGGGCGCGGGCGGCGACTCGGCGCATCATGTCGTCCATGGCACCGACTCCCCCCGCACTTCCCGGGCGCCGCCGGCTGGCGCTGCTCCCCGTGGAGACCCCCCGGGCCCAGGACCGGCCGGGCCCGGCCGTCCGCCGCTACAGGCTGGGCCGGGTCATCGACGACCTCGGCGACGCGTTCGCCGCCGCCCCGCGCGAGATCCGGGCTCCGGCGGTCGGTGGCCGCGCACCCTGACCCCGGGGGCGCAGCTCTCCCGTGGCGGCGCTCCGGTGCTGATGGACACCGGGGCGTCGTGCGCGGGGAGCCGGGCGCTCAGGCCACGCGGCGCAGGCGCGAGCGCCGCGGGCGGTCGCCGAGCGCGTCCGCCCGCTGGAGGAAGCGCAGCAGCAGGCGGTTGGTGCGCTCGGGCGCCTCGACCTGCGGGACGTGGCCGCAGTCGTCGAGCAGCACCTGCTCGGCCGTGGGCAGCCACTCGGCGACGTGGCGCTCGAAGGCGGGCGGGATGAGCCGGTCACGCCCGCCCCAGACGAACATGGCGGGCGGCTCGAGCCGCGCGAGACGCGGATAGAAGCCCCCGGCGCCGAACGGCGCCTCGAGGTAGATCGCCCGCGCGGAGGCGAGGAAGGCGAGCCGGGCCAGAGGCGAGCGGTAGATGCGCTCGAACTCGTCCACCGCGACGTCGCCGACCATGGGATCGACGAGGTCGCGGTCGGCGAACAACGCCCAGAAGTGCGCCTCGACGCGCCTGCGGCCGAGGGAGTGCGGCAGCAGCCCGAGCTCCGGGCGCAGCACGCGCACGAGCGGGTGCCAGTCGCGGCGCACGAAGGCGACGGCCGGGCACAGCAGCGCCAGCGACCGCACGCGCTCCGGGTGCTCGAGCCCGAGCTCGAGCGCGACCCGGCCGCCCATGGAGTTGCCCACCACGTGGGCGCGGCCGATGCCCAGGGCATCCATGGCGCCGAGGACCGTCCGGGCGAAGTACGGGGCCCCGTAGACCGCGGGCGCCTTGGAGGAGAACCCGAAGCCGGGCAGGTCGAGCGCGTGGACGCGGTAGCCCGAGCGGCTCAGCGCGGCGGCGGCGTCGAAGAACGACGTCTTGGTCGCGCCGAGGCCGTGCAGGAGCAGGACGTCGGGTCCCTCGCCCATGGTCAGCGTCGAGATGCGCCCGCGGCCGACCGGCACCCGATGGACCCGCAGCAGCGGCGGCCGGCCGTTGGGCAACCGGAACAGACCCTCGAACCCGACGGCGAGGTCGAGGTTGCCGCGGGCGGACAGGCGGCGTCGCGAGAACGCCTCGACGCCCGACAGCTCGCCCGCCCGCAGGCGCAGCCACGTATCCGCGTCCGTGCCGATCACGACGTCGGGCGCGCGCCGGGTCACGCCCGCCCGCACGCGCGCACCGTGCGCGGTGGCCCGCACCTCCCAGGAGCGGCCGATGTCGCCCAGGCGCACGTGGTAGGTCGCGTCGAAGCCCTCCGGGGCCCCGAGGTAGCGCTCGGGCAGGGAGCGGAACGCCCGCTCGACCGTGGCCCGCAGCCCGTCTGCGTCGTGCTCGGCCACGGCGGCAGCCTACCCCCGGGCGCAGCGGCGCGGGTCGCTAGGTTGGCGCTCGATGCGGCGAATCGCCCTGCACGACAGCCGGACGGGTGAGGTCTCCCCGTTCGAGCCGCGCGACCCGGGCCGCGTCGGCATCTACGCCTGCGGGCCGACGGTGTACGGGCCGATCCACGTCGGCAACGCCCGGCCCTACGTCGTCTTCTCCCAGCTCAAGCGGTTCTTCGAGCACGAGGGGCTCGACGTGACGTTCGTCGCCAACGTCACGGACATCAACGACAAGATCTACGCCGCCGCGCGCGAGCTGGGCCGCGACTCCGCCGGCCTGGCCGAGGCGATGACGGCCCGCTACCGGGCCGACACGGACCGGCTGGGCCTCGGCCGCCCCGACGAGGAGCCGCTGGCGACCGAGACCGTGCCGGAGATCGTCGCCCTCATCGAGGCGCTCGTCGCGCGCGGGCACGCCTACGAGGCCGGCGGGGACGTGTACTTCGCCGTCCGCTCGCTGCCGTCCTACGGCACCCTGTCGCACCGTGACGTCGACCAGATGGACCAGGGCGAGGGCGTGGAGGGCGCCGACCGCAAGCGCGACCCGCTCGACTTCGCGCTCTGGAAGGCCGCCAAGCCCGACGAGGACACCCGCTGGGACTCGCCCTGGGGCGCGGGCCGGCCCGGCTGGCACATCGAGTGCTCCGCCATGGCCGAGAAGCTGCTCGGCCTCGGCTTCGACCTGCACGGCGGCGGCTCGGACCTGGTGTTCCCCCACCACGAGAACGAGGCGGCCCAGACGCTGGCCGGGCGCGGCGAACCCCTCGCGCGCCGCTGGATGCACAACGGGATGGTCGAGCTGCCCCGTGCCGGCGGCGGGACGAAGATGTCGAAGTCCGCGGGGAACATCGTCGGGCTGGCGGACGCGTTGGACGCCGTCGGGCGCGACACGCTGATCATGCTCTTCACCGGGACGCACTACCGGCGGCCGCTGCCCTACCGCGACGACGTGCTCGAGGACGCCGCCGCCCGCGTCCGGCGGTTCCGCGAGGCGGGCCGGCGCCTGGTGGACGGACCCTCTCCGGCGGAGCTGCGCCCGCATCGCGCCGCGTTCTTCGACGCCCTGGCCGACGACTTCAACACGCCCGGGGCCCTGGCGGCCCTGCACGCCTGGGTCGACGCGGCCAACCGGCGCGGCGGCGTCGGCGAGGCCGACTTCCGCGAGATGCTGACCGTCCTCGGCCTCGAGAACCTGCTCGACGCCGCGCCGGACGTCCCGGCGGAGCTCGTCGAGCTCGCCCGCCGGCGCGACGCGGCGCGGCGCGGGCGCGACTTCGCGACCGCCGACCGCCTGCGCGACGAGCTGCGCAGCGCCGGGTGGACGGTGCGCGACGGCCCCGACGGGCCGGTGCTCGTGCCCGCGGCGCCGTGATCCTCTACGGCCGCAACCCGGTGCGCGAGGCGCTGCGCGGTCGGCGCGCCGTCCTGCGCATCTGGGCGGCGGGTGGGGCGCGGAAGGAGTCGTGGCTCGCCGCTACCGGCGTGCCGGTGCTCGCGGCCGCCGGTGAGGAGCTGACCCGGCGTTGCGGCTCTGACGCCCATCAGGGGGTGTGCGCCGAGGTCGCCCCCTATCCGTACGTCGGCGCCGGGGAACTCCTGGGGCAGGAGGATCCGCTGCTCGTCGCCCTCGACGAGATCACGGACCCACAGAACCTCGGAGCCATCTGCCGGACGGCCGAGTGTGCGGGGGCCACGGGCGTCGTCATCCCCGAGCGCCGCAGCGCGGAGGTCACCCCGGCGGTCTGCAAGGCCTCCGCCGGCGCGGTCGAGCACCTCGCCGTCGCCCGCGTGCGCAACCTCGCCGATTTCCTCGCGGCGGCGAAGGCCGCCGGCGCCTGGACCTACGGCGCCGACGCGGGCGCGCCGACCGGGTTTCGGGAGCCGGACTATCGCGGGGCGGTGGTCCTCGTCCTCGGCGCGGAGGGCCGCGGGCTTCGGCCACGGGTGGCCGCGGCGTGCGACGTCCTCGTGGGGCTGCCGCTGCGCGGGCGGATCGACTCGCTCAACGTCTCGGCCGCCGCCGCCGTGCTGCTGTACGAGATCTTGCACGCTCGCGCTTGACTTCGCGACATAATGCTGCAACTCTCCCGCTCGACTCGAGGGTGACACTCGGTCAGGGGATGCTTCGTCATCTCACCTATACGGCGCCAGGGGAGGAGTGCGTCACGACCAAACCGGGCTCGACGGCCCGGGAAAGGACCTTTCGTGGCCCCATCTCCGAAGCCTGCGCGCAGCCTGGGCGGCGCGATCCGCCCTGCTGCCGGCTCCGGGCCGAGCGTCCGCCGTCCTGGGTGGACGGGACAGGCGCCGGCGAGCATCTCCCGCTCCGCACGACCGGGCCGCACGGCCGGCGGGGTGGCGAGCGCGACCGCCAAGAATCAGGCTCAGGTGGAGGTTGATGACCACTACCTGATCGCCCTCGCGAAGCAGGGCAGCACGGACGCCTACGACCGGCTCGTGCGGCGCTACCACTCGTTCGTCCGCCTGAAGGCGTCGTCCTACTTCCTCGTCGGCGGCGACAGCGACGACCTCATCCAGGAGGGCCTCGTCGGGCTCTACAAGGCGATCCGCGACTTCCGCTCGGACCGCGAGTCGTCGTTTCGCAACTTCGCGGAGCTCTGCATCACGCGGCAGATCATCACCGCGGTCAAGACGGCGACGCGCAACAAGCACACGCCGCTCAACGGCTACGTCTCGTTCTCCGCGTCGCCCGCTGGTGGGCACGGGGAGGGGGAGCCGACCCTCGACGAGGTCATCCCCGGCTCGCCCGTCTGGGACCCGATCAACCAGGTGATCTCCTCCGAGGAGCTCTCCTCGCTCGTCGCGTGCCTGTCCACGGTGCTCTCCGAGCTCGAGTCGCGAGTGCTCAGCCTCTACCTCGACGGGCGCTCGTACGTCGACATCGGCGAGCTGCTGAGCTGCGACGCCAAGACGGTCGACAACGCCCTGCAGCGGGTCAAGCGCAAGGTCGGCGCGCACCTGCAGGAGCGGGCGATCGAGCTCTGACGGCGCCCCGGCGGGGGTGGTCGAGGTTTGGGCCACTAGTTGGCCCCAACCTCGACCACCTCCGGGGCGGACGCTAGGTTCCGGGCCTTGAACACGCTCGAGATCGTCATCGTCGTCGTGGTCGCGCTCCTCGTCCTGCTCGCGCTGGGCGGCGCGCTCGTCCTCCGGCGCCGCCGGGAGGCGGGCGAGACGCGCTTCCACGAGCGGCTCGAGCAGGCCAACCACGACCTCGCCGCGGCCCACGCCGTCGACAAGGGCTGGGCGCCCGACCGGGTCCAGCTCGCCGCGCGGCGGGCGTTCGAGACCGAGCGCGGGGGCGCCCCGGTCGACGAGCTCGTGCTCGTGCAGGTCGTTGACCGCCCGGGCACCGACGACGACCAGGCCGTGTACCGGGTGGTCTCCGGCGACGGGACCGCGCACCTGACGCTCGGGCGCCGCGGCGACGAGTGGCACCTCGAGTCGCTCGACGAGGAGTGATCACGTCCGCGCGGGCCGGGGCCGGCCCTCGCGCACGAGCCGGACGACCTCGCCGAGGTCATCCGTGGTGCGCAGCCCCTCGACGTCGGCGGCGCTGATCTTCCCCTCGGCGCGGACCCGCTCGTCGAGCCAGGCGACCAGGCCGCCCCAGTAGGCCGTTCCGACCAGGACGACGGGGAACGGGTCGATCTTCTCCGTCTGGCGCAGGGTGAGGACCTCGAAGAGCTCGTCGAAGGTCCCGAACCCGCCGGGAAAGCAGACGAAGGCGCTCGCGTAGCGGACGAACATGACCTTGCGGGTGAAGAAGAAGTGGCTCACGAGGGCCACGTCGACGAACGGGTTCATGCCCTGCTCGTGCTCGAGCTCGATGCCGATGCCGATGGATGGCGCGGCGACGTCGCGGGCACCGCGGTTGGCCGCCTCCATGATTCCCGGCCCACCGCCGGTGATCGTCGCGTAGCCGGCCTCGCCGAGCCGGCGGCCGAGCTGGCGGGCGGCGCCGTACTGCGGGTCCGACGCCGGCGTGCGCGCGGACCCGAAGACCGTCACCGCCGGCCCCATCGTGCGCAGCGTGTCGAACCCCGTGGCGAGCTCGCGGGCCATTCGCTCGACCCGCTCGTCGTCGCTCAACAGCGAGGCGACGGCCGGGTCCTGCGCGTTGAGCAGTTCCTCGTCGTCGGTGTGGGGGGCGCGCGGGTCGCTCACGCGCAGGCACGCTAGAGGCGGATCAGCCGATGGACACGAGGTCGACGACGAAGATGAGCGTCGCGTTGGGCGGGATCGGACCCGAGCCCTGCGGGCCGTAGCCGTCCTTGGGCGGGATGATGAGCTCGCGGCGCCCGCCGGCCTTCATGCCGACGACGCCCGTGTCCCAGCCGGGGATGACCTGGCCGGCGCCGAGCGGGAACGAGAACGGCTCGCCGCGGTCCCATGACGCGTCGAACTGCTTGCCGTCCTTGTAGAGCACGCCGACGTACTGGACGGTGACCGTGTCCCCGGCCTTCGCGGCCGGTCCCTTGCCGACGACGAGGTCCTTGGTCACGAGCCGCCTGGGCGCCGGGCCGGTCGGCTTGGGCACGTCGGGCTTCTTCGCGGTGTCCGTGGCGCCGGCGGGGGTCGGCGTCGCCTTCGCCTTCCCGCCGCCGTCGTCGGAGCCGCAGCCCGCGGCGACGAGCAGCACGAGGGCCGCGAGGCCGGCGGCCAGGCGCCGGGCGGGGGAGGTGGGCACATGGGGCATCGGGCGGCGAGGGTAGTGCCCACCCCGATGGCGACCGTCCCTCCCGGCCTGCCCCGCCTCGACCGCCGGCGCGAGGTCCTCGCCCGCGACGGCGGCGCCTGCGTGTGGTGCTCGCTGCCGCTGTCGGCGGACGACCACCGGCTGAGCGTCGACCATGTGGTCCCGCGCATCAAGGGCGGGCCGTCCTGGGCGGAGAACGAGGTCCCGGCGTGCCGGCGCTGCAACCGGACGCGCGGGCACATCGCCCCGTCGCTGTGGCTCGCCGACTGCGAGGGCCGCGGCCTGCGCGCCCGCCGGCGGGTGGTCGAGCGCGCCCTGCTCGCCCTGCGCGACGCCATCGCCGCGCGGGGCGGCCAGCGCAAGGCCCGCCCGTACCTCGCCCGCGAGCTCAAGCGGCTCGGGCTGGAGTGAGCGCGACGGCCGACCCGAACGATCGGCTGGACCGCAGGGCGCGGCTCGTCTACGGTCGACCCATGGCTTCGGCTCCGGTAGGCGTGCGAGGGCCACGATGATCGTCGCGGGCGTCGACGTCGGGGGCACCAACATCGAGGTCGGCATCGTCGACGACGACCGCCGGGTCGTCGGCCGGGCCAAGCGCGACACGCCCAGCGGCGGGCCTGACGCCGTCGTCGCGACCATCGTCGAGCTCATCGAGTCGCTCGACGCGGAACCGGTGGCCGTGGGCGCGGGCCTCCCCGGGGTGGTCCACGACGGCGAGGTGCTCAGCGTCCCGAACCTCGACAACTGGACGGATCGTGTCGACCTCGGCGCTGAGCTCGAGGCCCGGCTCGAGCTGCCGGTCGCCCTCGGCAACGACGTGAACGTCGGCCTGCTCGGAGAGTGGGTCGCCGGCGTGGCCCAGGGCGTCGAGAACGTGCTGGGCGTCTGGATGGGGACGGGGATCGGCGGCAGCCTCGTCCTCGACGGGCGCCCGTTCAACGGCTCGCGAGGAGCGGCCGGAGAGATCGGGCACGTCGTGGTCCGGCCGGGCGGGGCGCTGTGCAGCTGCGGCCGCCGCGGCTGCGTGGAGGCCTACGCCGGTCGCCGCTCCATGGCGGCGGTGGCCGCCGCGATGGTCGACGCCGGGCGGCGGACGTCGCTGTTCGACATCCGCGACGACGAGGGCAAGGAGCAGCTGACGTCGAAGGTCTGGGCCCGGGCCCTGAGGGAATCGGACGCCCTGGCCGGACAGCTCTTCGAGATGGCGATCGAGACGCTCGGCGTCGGGGTCGCGTCGGTGGTCAACGTCATCGACGTCGAGCTCGTCGTCGTCGGCGGTGGCCTGGCGGAGAAGCTCGGTCAGGACCTCGCCGACCGAATCGAGGCGGCGGCCGTGCCGTGGATGCTGCGTCCGAACCCCGAGCTGCGCTGGCTGCCGGCCGCGCTCGGCGACGATTCGGGCGTCGTCGGCGCCGCCGAGCTCGCGCGCGCGGGCGTGGTCGCCGGCTGACGGCGGCGGGGGACGGCGGCGGGGACGCGAGCAAGCCGGAGAGGGGACTCGAACCCCTGACCCCCTGTTTACAAGACAGGCGCTCTGCCAGCTGAGCTACTCCGGCCTGGGATCGAGCGTACTCCCGACCGCGCCCGGCCTGGGCGCCGGCGCAGCTCAGCCGTGCCCGTGCGCCAACCGATCCGACCACCACGCGAGCGTGTCGGCGAGGGTGCGCTGCAGGGCGATGGCCGGGGTCCAGCCGGTGGCGGCCCGCAGACGCTCCGCCGTCCCGCGGACCTCCGGGACCTCGTGGGAGCGGCGCAGGCCGCCCTCGATGCGGTGATCGATCTCGACGCCGGCGACGGCGGCGAGGCCGGCGACGAGCTCGCGGGCGGAGGCGGTCGTGCCCGAGCAGACGTTGTACGTCGCGCCCGGCTCGCCGTGGAGCGCGAGCAGGCGGTAGGCGCGGACGACGTCGCGGACGTCGGAGTAGTCGCGGCGGGTGTCGGGGTTGCCCGTGCGCACGACGACGGGGTGCTCTCCGGCGCGCAGGCCGCGGGCGACCTGCTCCGCGAAGGCCGCGACCGCGTAGCTCGGCTCCTGGCCAGGGCCGGCGTGGTTGAAGGGGCGGGGCCGGACGACCCGTAGTCCGTGCGCGTCGGCGTAGAAGCCGGCGAGCAGGTCGGCGCCGGCCTTGGAGACGGCGTAGGGGTTCTGGGGCCGCAACGGGGCGGTCTCGTCGATGGGCAGGCGCGTGGGCGGCCCGTAGAGCTCCCCGCTGGCGATCGCGAGCACGGCGGCGTCCGGCGCCTCGACCCGCACGCCCTCGAGGACGTGCAGCGTCATGAGCTGGTTGCCCGTGAGGTAGACGGCCGGCTCGGACCAGGAGCGGCCCACGTGGGCCTCGGCGGCGAGGTGGTAGACGGCCTCGGGCGCGGCGGCGGCGACGGCGGCGCGGGTCGCCTCCGGATCGAGCAGGTCCGTGCCGGTTCCGCGGGCCAGCACGGTGACGTCGTCGCCGCAGGCCTGCAGGTGCTCGACGAGGTGGCGCCCGGCGAAGCCCGAGCCGCCCGTCACGAGCGCGCGCACGCGCGGCCTCAGGCCCGGCTGACGACGACGCGCTCGACGTGCGCGTGGCCGTTGGACTGCGGGTCCGGGCCGGCGTCGGCGCCGCCCGCCGCGTCCACCGGCGGGTTCAGCCGCCGCTCGAGCTCGCCGAGCACGACGCCGAACAGTGCGTGGCGCCAGACGGCCTGGCCGAAGGCGCGGTGATCGCCCCAGAGCGCAGGGAACGAGCCGCCGACAGGGTGCGCAGCCGCCACGTAGCGCGTGCTCGGCCACGTCGCGAGGTGCTCGGCCATCCCCGCGGTGAGGCCGCGCGCGGCGGCGGGGCCGGGCAGCCGGGGGGCGACGAGGCTGTAGAGGGCGCCGAACAGCGCGCCGTTGGCGACGTGCAACAGGTTTCCGACCGCGAAGGTCGCCAAGGTGTCGCGCTCGCGGGTGACGACGCTGCCGAGGAGCTCCGCGTCGTCGTAGTCGACGCCGAAGACCCACATGTCCAGGGGCTGCTGCGCCGCCCACACGCCTGCGGCGGTGGCACCGGCCAGGGCACCGCGCAGGACTCGGGTGGCGTCGACCATGCGAGGACTGTAACGAGGCCCTGGGGCAGAGGTACGTCGAGCAGAGGGATTGACGTGGACCACGCCGACCTGCACCAGCGCGCCCGGGAACGAGGCGTGCAGCCCATCGTCTACCGGCTCGCCCGGATCGTCCTCGTGCCGTTCTTCAGGCTGTACTTCCGCCTCTGGCGGGGAGGCCACGAGCACATCCCGGCGGACGGGCCCGTCATCTTCGCGGCCAACCACCGCTCCTTCCTGGACCCGTTCATCATCGGCGCCTGCGTCAAGCGGCCCGTCTACTACGTCGCCAAGCAGGAGCTCTTCGTCCGCTCCTGGCAGGCCTGGATCCTCAACGCGCTCGGGGCCTTCCCCGTGCGCCGCGGCAGCGCCGACGGCGACATGCTCGCCACGGCCCGCGAGATCCTCGACCGCGGCGACGCCGTCCTGATCTTCCCCGAGGGCACCCGCATCCGCCCCGGCTCGCTCGGCCGCCCGCGGCGCGGCGTCGGCCGCCTCGCTCTGGAGACCGGCGCCCCCGTCGTCCCCGTCGCGGTCATCGGCACCGAGGCCGTGCGCCGCGGCCTGTGGATCCGGCCGCACAAGGTGCGCGTGCGCTTCGGCCGCGCGCTGACCTTCCCGCGCGTGCCCGAGGCCTCGCCCCAGCTCGCCCAGGCCGTCACGGAGCGCATCTGGCCCAACGTCATGCTGCAGTGGGAGTGGCTCGGCGGTCTGCCGCCGCTGCGCCGCGCGGCCGTGGTCGGCGCCGGCGCCTGGGGCACGAGTCTCGCCGCCCTGCTGGCGCGCACGGGCATCGAGGTCGACCTCGCCACCCGCACCGCCGATCAGGCCGCCCGGCTGCGGGCCGGGCGCGTCAACGACGCCTATCTCCCCGGCGTCGAGCTGCCCGACGGCGTCAACGTCGTGCGCACCGCGGACCTCGAGCTGTCGCGCCACGACCTCGTGGTCTTCGCCGTTCCGGCCTCCGGGCTGCCGGCCGCGGTCGCCGAGCACGGCTCCCGGATCGCCCCGCGCGCCGGCGTGCTCGTCTGCTCCAAGGGGCTCGTCGCGCCGCTCGGCACGCTGCCCTCGGCCTACGTCGCCGAGCGCACCGTCGGCGCCCGCGTCGCCGCGCTCGCGGGTCCCGCCCACGCCCGGTCGGCCCTCGAGGGCGGCGCGGCGCTCATCGTCGGCTCGGTCGACCGCGGCCTGGCCCGCCAGCTGCGCGACGTCCTGCGGCGCGCCGGCCTCGACGTCGCCGTCTCGGCCGACATCACGGGCGTCGAGTGGGCGGGCGCGGCCAAGAACGTCGCCGCGCTGGCCGCCGGCGCCGCCGCCCACGGCGGACCCAACGCCGCGGGGGCGGCCGCCGGCAAGGTCTTCGCCGAGATGCACGACCTCGCGCGGGCCGCAGGTGCCGACGGCGCCGCCTTCACCGGCCCGGCGGGCGCCGGGGACCTCGTCGCCACGATGCTGGCGGACTCCTCGCGCAATCGCCGCGCCGGCGAACTGCTCGCCGAGGGCACGCCGGCCGGCGACCTGCGCCACGCCCTGGGACAGACGGCCGAGGCGATCGACACCGTCCCGCTGCTCGCCGGCCGGGCGGGCGCCGCCGGCGTGCGGACCCCGGCGCTGGCCGCGCTCGCGGAGCTGCTCGAGGGCCACGTGGAGCCCGAGGCCTGGACGGCGTCGCTCACCGCCCCCGCCGTCGCTGTCCGCGGGCACGCGGCGTAGCGGACGGTCACGGAACGGACCACGGGGGTAGATTCCATGGCAGATGGCCACCGCGCCCCCGTCCGCCGAGAAGGCCGAGCTCGACCGGCAGTTCTCCGACCTGTTCCGCGCGCACGGCAAGGACGTCTACTCCTACTCCTACTACCGAGTGGGCAACCACCACGACGCGGAGGACCTCACGGAGCAGACCTTCCTGCAGGCCTACCGGCACTTCGAGCGCGCCCAGCGCGAGTCGGACGGCCGGCCCCTGCGGCCGTGGCTGATCCGCATCGCCCACAACCTCGCCGCCAACCACTACCGGGATCGCTCGCGCAAGCCCCAGACGCCGATCGACGACGCCGGGGTGATCGCGGACGCCCACTCGACGGAGACGCTCGTCGAGCACCGCGAGGAGCTCCAGCGCATCCTCGACGGGGTCGAGCAGCTGCCGGGGGATCGGCGGGAGGCGCTGATCATGCGCTTCGCCCTCGGCATGGACAACCGCGAGATCGCGCGGGCGCTGGGCCGCACGGACGGCGCCACGAAGGTCCTGCTGCACCGCGCCGTGCGCCAGCTCGAGCAGATCGTGCGCCAGGCGGAGGCGGGCGAGCGGGATGAGTGACCTGTCCGAGTTCGAGAGCCGCCTGCGCCAGGCGCTCGTGCCGCTCGAGCCGCCGGCCGACCTCGAGGGGCGCCTCGAGGACCGCCTCGCCTCCCTCGTCGAGCTCGCCGCGGACGAGCTGGAGGGCTGGGAGCTCTCGGCCATGGGCGACCCGCGCCGCTGGGCGCCGACCATCACCGCCGCCGCGGTGGGCGGCAGCGCCGCCGTCGGCCTCGTGCTCGTGCGCACCCAGCGCCGCCGCCACAGGCGAAGGGCCGCCTCCGGGAACCTCGTGGAGCTCGCGGGCAACACCGTCGCGGACCTCGGCCGGGAGGCCGTCCGGCTCGTCGACGAGGCCCGCCGGCTGCGCCGGCGTTGAGGCTCGGCTGATCCGACCGGACCACGCAGGCGTAGGAACCCCCCAGATGGCGCCCCCGGAGAACCGCGACACCCGCAGCCTCGCCGACGAGGATCTGATGCATCTCGTCGCCAAGGCGCAGCCCGGGGCGTTCGAGGTCATCTACGAGCGCCACTCGAGCGCCGCCTTCTCGCTCGCCTACCGGATGGTGGGCACGCGCAACGCCGCCGAGGACGTCGTCCAGGAGGCCTTCCTGAACCTCTGGCGCTCCGGCGGCCGCTACGACCGCGCCCGCGGCTCCGTGCGCACCTGGATCCTCGGCATCGTCCATCACCGGGCGATCGACGCGCTGCGCCGCGCCACGGTCCACGACCGCCGGCGGACCGGCGACGAGGGGATCGCCGAGCGGCTCGAGGCACGCGAGCGCACCGACGTCCAGGCCGCCCAGCGCGAGGAGTCCAAGATCGTGCGCGCGGCGATGGACAACCTGCCCGCCGAGCAGTGCCAGGTCGTCGAGCTCGCGTACTTCGGCGGGTTCACCCACTCGGAGATCGCCGAGCTGCTCGACGCGCCCGTGGGTACCGTCAAGGGCCGCATGCGGCTGGCGCTGGACAAGCTGCGTGGCAGCCTGACCGGCGGTCTGGGGGAGGTGCGCACGTGAGCGAGCACGCCCCCGAGTTCACCGACTCCGCGGCGTCCTACGTCCTGCGCGCCCTGCCGCCGGAGGAGGTCGCCGGGTTCGAGGCGCACCTCGCGACCTGCGCGGAGTGCCGCAGCGAGGTCCAGCGCCTGCAGCCGGTCGCGGACGCGCTGCCGAGCTCTCCCGACCAGCTCGCGGCGCCGCCGGAGCTCAAGGACCGCATCATGTCCGTCGTGCACGCCGAGGCCAACCTGCTGCAGGCCGCCGGGCCCCAGGCCGACGTTCCGGCGCGCCGCACGCCTGCGGACGCCACGGGCGAGCGCCGCCGGCGCTTCGGCCTCAGCTGGTTCGGCCGGCCCGGCCTCGCGCTGGCCACCGCGCTCGTCGCGCTCGTGCTCGGCGGCGCCGCCGGTGCCGCCCTGTTCGGCGGCGGCAACAGCGCCCGCACCGTGACGGCCCAGACCGTGCCGCAGGGCGCGAGCGCCAAGCTGCTCGTCCGCGACCAGGGCGGCCACTCGACGCTCGTCACCCGCCGGCTGCCGACGCCCGGCTCGGGCCGCGTCTACCAGGTCTGGCTGCAGCGCGGCAACGGCGCCCCGATCCCGACGAACGCGCTGTTCGGCACCAGCCGGAACGGGTCGGCGTCCGTGGACGTGCCGGGGTCGCTGAAGGACGTCGACCGGGTGCTCGTGTCGAGCGAGCCCGTGGGCGGGTCGCGGGCGCCCACCCGGACGCCGCTGATCAGCGTTCCGACCGCCTGAGCGCCACTTACCTTTCGTTGGGCAGCCGCTGCTAGCGTCGGCGACGATCCATGGCCGTCTGCTACCGCCATCCTGACCGCGAGACGGGCGTGTCGTGCGCGAACTGCGGGCGGCCGATCTGCCCGTCGTGCATGACCACCACGCCGGTGGGCATGCGCTGCCCGGAGTGCTCGCGCCAGACGACGAAGGTCCGCAACCTGCGGACGAGCTTCGACCGGCCGGTGGTCACGCTGGCGCTGATCGCGATCAACGTCCTGATCTACTTCGGGATGAGCACCCAGACCGGCCTGCAGGGCACGGGTGGATCGCTGTCACGAGACTTCGGCTTGTTCGGCCCGGCGGTCGACCAGGGCCAGTGGTACCGCCTGCTGACCTCCGGCTTCCTGCACGCGGGGCTCATCCACCTCGGCTTCAACATGTACATCCTCTGGTTCCTCGGCAATCTGCTGGAACCGAGCCTCGGCCCGGTCCGCTTCGGCGCGCTCTACCTCGCCTCGCTGCTCTCGGGCTCGTTCGGCGCCCTGCTGCTGGCGCCCAACGCGCTGACCGTCGGGGCCTCGGGGGCGATCTTCGGGCTCATGGGCGCGACCTTCGTCATGCACCGAGCCCGCGGGATCGACCCGATGCAAAGCGGCATCGGCGTCCTCATCCTGCTCAACCTCGGCATCTCCTTCGTCCTGCCGGGCATCTCCATCGGCGGGCACCTCGGCGGCCTGGTGGGCGGCGCGCTGGCCGGCTGGCTGATGGACCAGGCCCAGTCCCGGCGGCTCGGGCACGCGGTGCTCGTGCCCGTGGTCATCTGCCTCGCGGTCGGCGCGGTGGCCGTGGCGGCGTCGTTCGCGGTCGCCGGCCGGGTCGCCTGAACCCGACTTGACATCATACTGTCCAAATGACAGCATGATGACATGGTCCTGCGTGCCTACCTCGCCGTCTACGACACCCTCGCGGACTGGGAAGCGGGTCACCTGCTCGCCGAGTTGCGCACCGGGCGCTTCACCGGCACGCCGTTCGAGGTGGTCAGCGTCGCCGACGCCGTCGGACCGGTCACGACCATGGGCGGCGTGCAGATCCAGCCCGACGCGCGGTTGCCCGACGCCGACCCGGCGTCGGGCGAGCTGCTGATCCTTCCGGGCGCCGATCTCTGGGACGCCGGGGGTGGTGAGGCGGTGACCGAGGTCGCGCGGCGCTTCCTGACCGCGGCCACCCCGGTCGCGGCGATCTGCGGCGCGACCCTCGGGCTGGCTCGGGCCGGGCTCCTCGATGATCGGCGGCACACGAGCGCCGCCCCGGAGTACCTCGCCACCAGCGGCTACGGCGGCGCGGCGCTCTACGAGGACGCCCGGGCGGTGGTCGACGACGCCGGGCTGCTGGTCACCGCCGGGCCGGACAGCCCCGTGCAGTTCGCGCGGGCGACGCTCGGCGCGCTGGGCCTCGCGCCGGAGGCGACGCTCGAGGCCTACGAGGGCGTCTTCCACCGGGGCGACGCAGCGAGCTTTCCCGCGCTCATGCCGGCGTCGCGGGCGCAGCAGACGGCGTGAGCGGTCCGCCCGCGACGGGCGTCGACGCCCGCGTGCCGCCGCGGAAGCACTGGCCGCAGCCCGAGGTCGAGACGGACGCCGGGAGGGCGCTGACCGACGTCATCCTCGCGACCTTCCGCCTCCATGGGCGGCTGCTGGAGGCCGCGCAGGCGATGGCGGCCGAGGGCGGGCTGACCGCGGCCTGGTGGCAGGTGCTCGGCGGCGTCCTCGACGAGCCGCGGACCGTGGCCGGGATCGCCCGCCGGATGGGCATGAGCCGGCAGGGCGTGCAGCGGATCGCGGATCTGCTCGTCGCGCGGGGGCTCGCCGAGTACGGGGCCAATCCGGAGCACCGCCGGGCCAAGCTGTTGGCCTGCACGGAGGCGGGGTACTGGGCCGTGCGCCGCATCTCGCTCGTGCAGCATCCGTGGGCCGCGCGCGTCGGCGGCAGCATCGGCACCGAGGACCTGCGCGAGGCGCTCGCCGTCTTGCAGCGATTGGTGGCCGTCCTCGAGACGGAGGGCTCGTAGCCGCGGCCGGCGAGGGGACGGCGGTCCGGGCTGGGGCCGCCGGCGCGCGATGCGCCGTGAGCCCTCCCGGATCGTGACGTACTGCTCGCGCCGCATGCCAGTGTCGTGAGGGGCCGAGGGCAAGTGCGGTCTGGTGGCCGCGGCGCTCAGGCCGGCCGGGCTGTGGACCCGGTCCAGGCGACGTAGCCGTCGGGGCGGATCAGCACGGCGCCGGGGGCCTCGACGCTGCCGACGATCGGAAGCGTCCAATCGCCGTCGTACCGGGCTCGGACTCGCTTGACTCGGTCCGTCCGGCTCGCGAGGTCGCCGAACTCGCGCTCGTCGAGCTCGAGCAGGACCGGTCGCCCAGCGCGCAGCAGCTGACTGACGCGGCGCGGGCCTTCGGCCGTGGTGAGGTCGAGGTCGGGCATCCGGCGTCCGAGCAGCGGGTGGCCGTCGCCGAGGGGGTAGTGGATGTCCAGGCCGCTCATCAGTCCGGCGATGCGGTGGCGCGGCTCGTCGAGGGTCGCGATCTCCGAGACGACCTCGACGAGCGCCTGCACGCGCGAGTCGCGGCGCTGCAACGCGGTCTGGGCCATGGTGTGCCGGAGCACGCGGGCCGCGACCGGGTGGCGCTCCCGGGTGTAGGTGTCCAGGAGGTCGTCCGACGAGGCGCCGCGGACGACCTGGGCGAGCTTCCAGCCCAGGTTGACGGCGTCTCCGAGCCCGAGCGAGAGGCCCTGACCGCCGGCGGGGTAGTGGATGTGCGCGGCGTCGCCGGCGATGAGCACCCGTCCGGCGCGGTAGGTGTCGGCGTGGCGGGTGGCGTCGGTGAAGCGAGAGATCCACGTCGGGTTGCGGATGGCGTAGTCGGTGCCGAAAACCTCGATGAGGCGCTCGCTGACGTCCTCGAGGGTGGGCTGGTCATTCGCGTTGAGCTGCCGCTCGGTGACGACCACCCGCACCTGGTTCTCTTCACCGGTTCGGCCGATCGCGTGCACGCCGGCCTCGTCGTGACGGAGTTCCTGCGCGGGCGGATCGGTCATCTCCGCCTCGGCGATGAGGTTGCTGCGCGTGGCCTCCCACCCCGGGAACGGGATGCCCGCGGTGTGGCGGATGGAGCTGCGTCCCCCGTCGCAACCGACGAGCCACCCGGCGCGCAGCGTTCGCCCATCGGCCAGACGGACCTCGACGCGGTCGTCGTCCTGAGCGAAGCCCGTCACCTCGTGGTCGTAGAGGATCGGCACGGAGCCCTCGGCCACCCACTCGGCGAGCAGCCGCTCGATCTCGTTCTGGAAGATCGCCACCGTGTAGGGGTGGCGGGTCGGCAGGTCGCTGATGTCCAGCACGCTGCCGCCGAACATGACCAGCGGGTGCAGCTGAGCGCGGGCGAGGAAGCGATCGGCTATCCCGCGTTGTTCGAGCTCTTCGAGCGTCCGTGCCCGAAGGCCGCTGGCGCGCGAGCCAGCGAGCGCCTGATCCGGTCGGCGCTCGAGCACCGCGACCCCGACGCCGGCCAGCGCCAGCTCGCCCGCGAGCATGAGACCGACCGGCCCGCCGCCGGCTACGACCACCTCGTACTCGTCGAGCACGGCGTTTGCCGCTGCCTGAGATGACGGTTTCGACCCGATCATGCGTGCCTCCAAGTGCGTCGTCGCGGTTGGCGGCGAGCGAGTATGAGGCACACCCCGGGGCTTGAATCAAGCCCCCCACTCGCCTATATTCTGGCTCTAGGAGGGCTCGCCCTCGCGGTCATCGAGCGCGTGGAGGCGCTCACGCCGGGCGACGCCGTCGACCGCACGCCGCTCGCCGAGCGACTCGAGGCCTTCACCGACCGCCGGGTCTTCCGCTACTGGACGCTCGTGGGCATCGTCAACGGCTGGCTGCAGCCCCCGGTGACCGAGGCCTCGGCGACCGCCTGGGAGTGGTACGCGAGGGCGCTCCGCGCCCACGCATGACCCGTGGTCGCGCCGGCCCGGCCCGGCCGGGTAGGGGATCGGCATCCGATCAGCCGATCATCTTGACGCTGTGGCCGAGCCGGCCTCCGCCACGTAGCCTTGGGGCGATGTTCGACCACGTGGGAATCGCCGTGTCCGACCTCGCCGCGTCCGAGCGCTTCTATCGCACCGTGCTCTGCGGGCTCGGCGTCGAGCCGAGCCACGCGGACGCCGGGCTGGTCGAGTGGGAGGACTGGGCCATCGGCCCGACGGACCGCGAGCACCCGGTGACCCGCGGCCTGCACGTCGGCTTTCGCGCGCCGGACCGCGCGGCCGTCGACGCCTTCTGGCAGGCGGGGATCGACGCCGGTCACCCGGACGACGGCGCGCCCGGGCCGCGCCCGGTCTACGGCCCGGACTACTACGGCGGCTTCCTGCTCGACCCCGACGGCAACAGCGTCGAGGCGGTCCACGGCGACCGCGAGCACCCCGTGCCCGACGGGTGCGTCGACCACCTGTGGCTGCGCGTCCGCGACCCGCAGGCGTCGCGGCGCTTCTACACGACGGTCGCGCCGCACGCCGGGCTGCGCCTGGGGCACGACGCACCGGATCGCGTGCAGCTCTGCGGACCCGACTTCTCCTTCTCGCTCGTGCGCGACGAGCGCCCGCTCACCGAGCACGTCCACCTCGCCTTTCCCGCGGGCGCGGACGCCACGGTGCGGGCCTTTCACGCCGCCGCGCTCGCCGCGGGCTACGAGGACCACGGCGCCCCCGGCGAGCGCGCCGCCTACCACCCGGGCTACTACGGCGCCTTCGTGCTCGACCCGGACGGCCACAACGTCGAGGTCGTCAACCACAACCAGTGAGCGGTGGAGGGCGCCGCAACCGGGCACGGGTCATCAGCCGCGGCCGGGTCGCGGACGGCGCAGATGGCTACCGTGGACAGCTGGCGAGTGAGCCGCCCGCCAGCGAGGCTCCCAGCCCTACAGCGCGACCTCGAGCGGCGCCGACGGCGCCTCGGGCACCCGGTCGGGGTGCAACACGTGGGCGAGCGTCTCGAGCCCGTCCACGAGGCGGTGGCTCGGGCGCGAGAAGAGGCCGGAGGCGTCCACGGCGACGACCTTGCTCGCGCCGAGCGCCTCGAGCTCGTCCCCGTAGGTGTAGGCCTCCTCCTGAGCGCGCTCGGCGTCGTAGCCGCAGGGCATGACGACGACGACCTCCGGGCGCACGGCCTCGACCTGGGCCCAGGTGAAGACCTCGGAGCGCTCGCCGGAGAACCCGAGCGGGTCCTCGCCCCCGGCGTAGTCGATCAGCTGCGGGATCCAGTGGCCCGCGACGAACACCGGGTCGAGCCACTCCAGGGCGAGCACGCGCGGGCGCGGGGCGTCGCGCACGGCCAGGCGGACGCGGTCGATCCGGGCGGCGGCCGCCTGCACGAGCGCGACGCCCTCGTCCTTGCGGTCGACGTGCTGGGCCAGGATGCGCACGTCGCCGAGCACCTCGCCGAGCGTGAACGGGTCCAGCGAGACGACCTCCGGCACGGGGTCGAGGGTGGCGGCGACGGCGCGGACGTGGTCGGCCGAGACCGCGCAGACCGCGCACAGGGACTGGGTCACGATCAGGTCGGGGCGCAGCCGCCGCAGCGCCGGCTCGTCGAGCTCGTAGATCGCCCGGCCCTGCTCGGTGAGCTCGCGTACCGCGGCGTCGATCTCGGCCGCGTCGAGCCCGGGCCCGATCAGGTCGCGGCTGACCTTGGGCAGCTCGCGCACCTCGGGCGGGAAGTCGCACTCGTGCGTGACCCCGACGACCTCGGTGCCGGCGCCGAGGGCGAAGAGCATCTCCGTGGCGGAGGGGACGAGCGAGACGATGCGCATGGCCATCCGAGGGTACGCGGGCTCAGGCCGTGAGCTCGACGCGGTTGCCCCACGGATCCGTCGCGTAGAAGCGACGGCGCTCGGGGATGCGGTCGTCCCAGCTGACCGCGTGGCCGGCGGCCCCGAGCGCCGCGGCCAGCGCGTCGAGCTGGCCGTCGGCCACCGTGAGGCCGGGGTGCGCCTTCCGCGCGGGGAGGAAGGCCGGGTCCACCCCGACGTGGAGCTCCTGACCGCCGACGGCGAACCACACGCCGCCGCTGGCGGCGACGCCCGGCGGCTTGGGCACCTCGAGGAGGCCGAGCAGCTCCCCGTAGAAGCGGCGTGCCGCCGCCTCGCAGCCCGCGGGGGCGGCGACCTGCACGTGGGCGAGGCCGGTCACGCGAGGGGCCATGGCCCCCGACCGTATCCGTCCGGACCCCGGCCGGGCCGGGTCGTGGGCGCGGGGTGCTACCTTCGCGCGGTCGCGCATGAACGACGATCCTCCTCGAAGTAGCTGGCCATGACGGCGCTCGCCCTCCTGGCGGTCGTCGTCCTCGTCGCGCTCAACGGCTTCTTCGTCGCCGCCGAGTTCGCGCTCGTCCGCGTGCGCCGCTCCCGGGTGGAGGAGCTCCAGCACCGCTCGACTCCGGTCGCGCTGCGGTTGCTCGACGACCTCAGCCGGGCCCTGGCCTCCTGCCAGCTCGGCATCACCTTCACCTCGCTGGGCATCGGCTTCCTCGGCGAGCCCGCCGTCGGCAGCCTGATCGAGGGGCTGTTCGGCTCGGGCGTCCCGCACTGGGTCAGCACCGGGGTGTCGCTCGTGGTCGCCTACCTCGTGACCACCGCCCTGCACATCACGCTCGGCGAGCAGGTGCCCAAGATCTACTCCATCGAGCGGGCGGAGCGGACGCTGCTGGCCGTCGCGCGGCCGCTGTGGTTGTTCTCCAAGACCTTCAGGTGGATGATCGTCCTGCTCAACGGCGCCTCCAACCGGATGCTGCGCGCGCTCGGGATCAAGACGTCGGGCGAGTTCGAGGAGGGCGGCTCGCCCGAGGAGCTCAAGCAGATCATCGCCCAGTCGCTCGTCGGCGGTCACATCGACTCGGGGGAGGCGACGATGCTCACCGGGGTCTTCCACCTGCACGAGCAGCAGGCGCGCCAGGTGATGACGCCCGCGCCGGCCCTCGTCACCGTCGACGTCTCCGAGGACGTCGAGACCGCGCTGCGCCGCTGCGTGTCCTCGGGCCACACGCGGCTCGTGGTCACCGAGGACAACAACCAGGACCGCGTGCGCGGGCTCGTGCACGCCAATCAGCTCGCGCAGGTCCTGATGGCCGAGGGCGCGCACGCCTCGATCGAGAAGCTCGTCCGCGACGCGCCGATCGTGCCCGAGACCAAGGCCCTCGACGATCTGCTCGCCGACCTCCAGCGCGAGCGGGCGTCGCTGTCGGTCGTCATCGACGAGTACGGCCGCACGGCCGGCATCGTCACGGTGGAGGACATCGTCGAGGAGGTCGTGGGCGAGATCGACGACGAGACCGACCCGCTCGGCGGGGCCGTGCGCCGGCTCGCCAACGGGGACTGGTTCGTGCGTGGCCACGTCGCCATCACCGACCTCGCCGACTACGGGCTCGACCTGCCGGTCGACTCCGAGGCCTACAACTCCGTCGGCGGCTTCGTCTTCGGCGAGCTCGGGCGCCTGCCCCGCCGCGGCGACACCGTGCGCCACAACGGCTACTCCATTCGCGTCGAGTCCGTCCGCGAGAACCGCATCGAGGCCGTCCGCATCCGCGAGCGCGGACCGGCCGGCGCGGCCTCACCGGTGGCCTGACCGCTTTTCGGGTGCTGGTGCGTGCACGGATTTGCACCGGGCGCCGTGAGGCGCTAGCTTGAGCCCCATCCACCGGGAACCGTCGCAGTTCGGCGGTTGACGGAGGAGAGAAGGGAGATCCTGGGGAGGATCAGTCCCAAAGCGTTCGCGGCCGGCTCAGGGGAGCGAGCCGGCCGCGAAGCGTTTCTGGAGGGGTGCGATGAGGGTGTGATCGTCGCAGGCAGCATCCTGCGCCCGCAACCTCAAGGCCGCCTCAAGGCAACCTCACGACTTGATCAGCGCGCGACGGCGGCCCTCGGCTCGTACCGGTAGAAGCCCTCGCCCGCCTTGCGGCCGAGCTTGCCGGCCGCGGCCATCTCGCGCACGGTGGCTGGCACGTCGACGCCGGTCTGCTCCGCGATGGCGATGGAGATGTCGAGCCCGACGAAGTCCAGCAGGGCCAGCGGCCCCATGGGCATGCCGGCGCCGAGGGTCATGCAGGTGTCGACGGCCTCGGGCTCGAGGCCCGTGTCGTCGGCCAGGCGGACGGCGTGGAAGAGGTAGGGGAACAGCAGCGCGTTGACGACGAACCCCGGCGTGTCGGGTGTCTCGACGGCCGTCTTGCCCAGCGCGTCGCACAGGGCCCGCAGCCGCTCGCGGGCGTCCTCGGAGGTGTCGTCGCCGAACACGAGCTCCACAAGCTCCATGCGCGTGACCGGGTTGAAGACGTGCAGGCCGGCGAAGCGGTCGGGACGTCCGCTGGCCTCCGCGAGCCGTCCGACGGAGAGCGAGGAGGTCGTGGTGGCGAGGATGGCCTGCGGGCCGGCCACCCGGTCGAGCTCGGCGAGCAGCTCGGCCTTGCACTCGAAGTCCTCCGCCACGGCCTCGACGATCACCGTCGCCGCGCCGAGGTCGGCAGGGTCCGTGGTGACGACGACGCCGCCGGCGCCGGCCTCGAGGCGCTCGAGCGCCTTGGCGATCGAGGCGCGGGCGCGAGCGGCCGACGTGTCGGAGCGGCTGAGCACCGTGACGCGCCCGACGCGTGCGGCCGCGACCGCCGCGAGCCCGCAGGCGATCGTGCCGGTTCCTGCCACTGCCAGGTGCTCGTTCATCTCCTGATCCTCCTCGATTGACTCGTCAGTCAACGCGGCATCATAGAGGCGGAGCCGGCGCCTCGCCCCCGGTCCGGATCGGCGCCCAGGTCACTTCGAGCTCGATCCAGGGGGCGGCGGCGAGGGCGGCCTGGAGTGCCTCGCGGGTCGCGCAGCGCTCCGTCAGGCGGCGGGCCGGATACCCCAGACGCAGCCCGGGTGCGCCGAACGGCCACGGGTCGACCTCGACCCGCAGCGGCTCGGGGCAGGTGAGGCGCAGGTCGACGTCCGGTCCGCCGGGACGGGTGGGCGCCGCCTCGGTCTTGGGCGCCCAACCGGTCACGGCGACGAGCGCGAGGCTGTCGACGATCCACAGCAGGCGCTGCTCGTGGCGGGCCTCGGCCTCCTCCAGGCCGACGACGGCGGTGAGCCGGGCGCGCAGGGCGTCCTGCTCCCGGCGGTACGCGCGCACGTCGGCGGCCAGCTCGGGGTCGGCCGGGTCGTCGCGGTCGCGCAGGGCGCGTCCGTGCATGCTGACGAGCAGCGCGGCGTGCGGCGACTGGCTGAGGACCTTGTCCGGCGCGCCGCGCCACAGAGCGAGGCTCGTGGCTCCCGGCACGCGCCGGAAGTCGACGGGCCAGCCCGTCGCGGGATCGAGCTCGGGCGCGAGGTCGGCCTCGGCCATGCCGATGTCGTGCTGCTCCGCGCCGAGGCAGAATCCGTCCAGGCGCACCGGCGGCTCGAACGGCCCGCGGCCCCAACGGCGTGCGAGCCGCCCGGAGACCCAGGCGTGCGCAGCCTGGCCGATGCAGGCCGCCCCCGCCTCGTCCTCGTACACGATCATCCGCCGCGAAGCTACCCGCTCCTTGCGGGGCCGGACGCACCGGGAGGCTTCCCGGCGGCCGAGTCGGGCAGAATGGGGGCCGATGCTCGAAGACGGGACCGCTGAACCGACGGACGACCAGGCTGGACCCGACGCCGCGGAGCCTCCCGCGACGGCGCCCGCGTCGCCGTCCGCGGCCGCGCCGGCCGAGGGCGGCCCGCAGGGCGAGGATCCGCCCGCGGCCGAGGACGTGCGGCCGGGCGCCGCACCCGACGCCCCCGTCGGCGAGGCGGGCGAGGGATCCGAGGACGCCGCCTCGAAGCCGACCGAGGGCGGAGCCGCCGAGCCGGGTGAGGGCGGAGCCTCGGAGCCGGGTGAGGCGTCGCCGGAGTCACCCGCCGACGCCCCGACCGGTGAGGGCGAGGCCACGCCCGCGACGCCCGCCCCTCCTCAGGCGCCAGAGGCCGCCGAGGCATCCGCGCCCCAGACGCCGGAGACGCCGCAGGCCGCCGCGCCGCAGACGCCGCAGGCCGCCGAGGCCGCCGGCGGCGAGCAGCCGGCCGACGGCGCCA
>JBBSPV010000023.1:0-56891 GCA_038258425.1 Solirubrobacterales bacterium
GAGCGCGACCGGGGCGGCTGCGCTGGTCGCGCTCGGCCTACGCCGGCGGGTGGGCGCCGGCGCGGCCGGCGCCGCCTGGCTGGCCCTCACCGCCGACCTCGCCCGCCGCCGCGTCGCGCCGGGACCGCGGACGCCGCGCGAGGTCGCGACGATGGCGGCGACGAGCGCGGCGCTGCCGGCCGCGGCGACCGCCTGGTGGCTGTGCGGCCTCCTCACGGCACGGGCCATCGCCAGGGCCGGGCCGCCGGGTCCGCCCGGGCCCCCGGCGGCCGTGCTCTTCGACCGCGACGACACGCTGATCGTCGACGTCCCCTACAACGGCGACCCGGAGCGCGTCGAGCCGATGCCGGGCGCCCGCAGCGCGCTGGACCGGCTGCGCGCCGCCGGCGTCCCCATCGGCGTCGTGTCCAACCAGTCCGGCGTGGCCAGCGGGCGCCTCAGCGAGGCCGACGTGCGGGCGGTCAACGCCCGGGCCGAGGCGCAGCTCGGGCCCGTCGGCACGTGGCAGTGGTGCCCGCACGGCCCGGACGACGGCTGCGCCTGCCGCAAGCCCGCTCCCGGCCTCGTCGAGCGGGCGGCGGCGGCGCTCGGCGTGCGCGCGCGGGACTGCGTCGTCGTCGGCGACATCGGCACGGACGTCGGGGCGGGGCTGGCCGCCGGCGCGCGGGCCGTGCTCGTGCCGACCGCGCGCACGCTGAGGCCCGAGGTGGCGACGGCGCCCCAGGTGGCGCCGGACCTCGAGGCGGCGGTCGACGCGCTGCTCGGGGCGCCGGCCCCGGACGCCGCGGCGCCGGCGCCACGCACGGCCGAGCCACCCGCCGACCACGCCCCGCTGGTGACCGCATGAGCCGCACGCTCGCCGTACGGCTGGACAACGAGGGCGACGTCCTGCTCGCCGGCCCGGCCCTGCGCGCCCTCGCCGCCGGCTCGGCGCACCTCGCGCTGCTGTGCGGCCCGCGCGGCGGCCAGGCGGCGCGCATGCTGCCCGGCGTCGACGAGGTGCTGACCTGGCGGGCGCCCTGGATCGATCCGGAGCCCGCCGCCGTCGACCGCGACGACGTGCTCGCGCTGGCCGGGGCGATCCGTGCCCGGAGCTTCGACCGGGCGCTCGTGTTCGGCTCCTTCCACCAGAGCCCGCTGCCGACCGCGCTCGTCCTGCGCCTCGCGGGCGTCCCCTGGGTCGGCGCGACGTCGGTCGACTACCCCGGTTCGCTGCTCGACCTGCGCCACCGCATCGACGACGACGTCCACGAGGTCGAGCGCGCGCTGGCCCTCGTCGGCGCCGCCGGCTACGAGCTGCCGCCGGGCGACGACGGGCGGCTCGCGGTCGTGCGCGCCGGCGAGCAGGACGTGGCGCCGCCGGCGGACGCGGGGCGGCGGCGGGTCGTCGTGCATCCCGGCGCGTCGGTGCCGGCCCGCGCCTGGTCGCCCGAGCGCAACCGCGACCTCGTCGCCGCCCTCGCGGGCCAGGGCGCCGAGGTGCTCGTCACCGGCGCGCCGGCCGAGCGCGAGCTGACGGCCCTCGTCGCCGGCGGCCACGGCCGCGACCTCGGCGGGGCGACGAGCTTCTCCGGACTGGCCGGGCTGCTGGCCGGCGCGGCCGCCGTCGTGGTCGGCAACACGGGGCCGGCCCACCTGGCCGCCGCGGTCGGCACGCCCGTGGTCTCGCTCTTCGCGCCCACCGTCCCGGCCGTCCGCTGGCGGCCGTGGCGGGTCCCGCACGAGCTGCTCCACGTCGACGTCCCGTGCGCGGGCTGCCGCGCGCGCGTGTGCCCGGTCGAGGGCCATCCGTGCCTGGAGGGTGTCGGCGTCGAGGACGTGCTCGCCGCCCTGAGCCGGCTGGCGCCCCTGGGGGCGGCGGCGTGAAGGTCCTGTTCTGGCACGTCCACGGGTCCTACGCGACCTCGCTCGTCCAGGGCGACCACGACTACGTCGTCCCGGTGCTGCCCGACCGCGGTCCGGACGGTGTGGGGCGGGCGCGGACCTGGGACTGGCCCGACGCCGTCGCCGAGCGCACGCCGGAGCAGCTGCGCGACACCGAGTTCGACGTCGTCGTCCTCCAGCGCCCGCACGAGCTCGAGCACCTGTGCGAGGACTGGACGGGCCGGCGCCCGGGTCGCGACGTGCCGGCGATCTACCTCGAGCACAACGCGCCGCAGGGCCGCATCGCGGAGATGCGCCACCCCGCCGCGGACCGCGACGATCTGCTGCTCGTGCACGTGACGTTCTTCAACCAGCTGTTCTGGGACGCCGGGTCGACCCCGACCCACGTGATCGAGCACGGCATCGTCGACCCCGGCTACCGCTACTCGGGCGAGCTCCCGCGCGGCGCCGCCGTGATCAACGAGGCGCGGCGGCGCGCGCGGGTCACGGGCACCGACCTGCTGGACCGCTTCGCCAGCGCCGCGCCCGTGGACCTGTTCGGCATGGACGCACCGGCGCTGGGCGGGACGGACCTGCCGCAATCCGATCTGCACGACGCGATGGCCCGGCGACGGGTCTACCTGCACCCGATCCGGTGGACGTCGCTCGGCCTGTCCCTGCTCGAGGCGATGCACCTCGGCATGCCGGTCGTCTCCCTGGCCACCACGGAGGCGGCCGAGGCCGTGCCGGCCGGGGCCGGGTGCGTCTCGACGGACGTGGACCGCCTGTCGGCGGCACTGCGGCGGCTCGTCGCCGATCCGGACGAGGCGCGCGCGTGCGGACTACTCGCGCGTGAGGCGGCGCTCGCCCGCTACGGCCTGCCGCGCTTTTTGACCGACTGGGACGCCGTCCTGGAGCGAGTGGCCGGATGAAGGTCGCGATGGTGTCCGAGCACGCGAGCCCGCTGGCGGCCCTCGGCGGCATCGACGCCGGTGGGCAGAACGTCCACGTCGCGGCCCTGGCGACCTGGCTCGCCCGCCGCGGGGTTGAGGTCGTCGTCCACACGCGCCGCGACGACCCGGCCCTGCCCCGCCGGGTGCGGCTCGCCCCCGGCGTGCTCGTCGACCACGTCGACGCCGGCCCGCCCGAGCCGCTGCCCAAGGACGCGCTGCTGGCGCACATGCCGGCCTTCGGCGACGTCCTCGCGGAGGCGTGGGCGCGCGACCGGCCGGACCTCGTGCACTCCCACTTCTGGATGTCGGCGCTCGCCGCCCTGCGCGGCGCCGCCGGCCTCGAGCTCCCGATCGCCCACACGTTCCACGCCCTCGGGGTCGTCAAGCGCCGCCACCAGGGCGTCGACGACACGAGCCCGGACGGCCGGCTGGCGCTCGAGGAGCGCATCGCCGCCGACGTCGACCGGATCGTCGCGACGTGCACGGACGAGGTCTTCGAGCTCGTCCGCCTCGGCGCCGACCGGCGCAAGATCACCGTCGTGCCGTGCGGCGTGGACCGCGAGCGGTTCAACCCGTCCGGTCCCGCCGAGCCGGCCGGGGCGCGGCCGCGGATCGTCATGGCCACGCGGCTGGTGGCCCGCAAGGGCGTCGAGGATGTGCTGCGCGCGCTCGCCGCCCTGCCGGAGGCCGAGCTGCACGTCGTCGGCGGCCCCGGCGCCGGCGAGCTCGCCGCCGACCCGGAGGCGCGGCGGCTGCGCGGCCTCGCGGCCGAGCTCGGCGTCGCCGACCGGCTCGTGCTGCGCGGCAGCGTCGCGCGCGAGGACATGCCCGCGGTGCTGCGCGGCACCGACGTCGTCGTGTGCGCGGCCTGGTACGAGCCGTTCGGGATCGTGCCGCTGGAGGCGATGGCCTGCGGCGTGCCCGTCGTCGCCACCGCCGTCGGCGGCCACGTCGACTCCGTGGTGCACGAGCGCACGGGGCTGCACGTCCCCCCGCACGACCCCGAGCGCCTCGCCGTCGCCCTCGGGGCGCTGCTGGCCGACCCGGCCCGCCGCCACGCCCTCGGCGCGGCCGGCGTCCGGCGGACCGCCGAGCGCTTCGACTGGCGCCAGGTCGCGGCCTCGACCCACGACGCCTACCTCGACCTGCTCGGTGCGCGCCGCGCCCGCCCGGCCGCCGTGGAGGTCGTCTCGTGAGCCCGGCCCTGCCGACCGGGCACGGGCACCTGGACGAGCTCGAGGCCGCGCTCACCGGGCTGCGCGGCGAGGTCGAGCGGGTGGACCGCTGGGCTCGGCGGCTGCACGGCATCCTGCTCGGCGGTGGCCGGCTGCTGGCCTGCGGCAACGGCGGCTCGGCCGCCGAGGCCCAGCACCTCACCGCCGAGCTCGTCGGCCGCTACCGCGACGACCGCGCGGCGTTCAGCGCCATCGCGCTGCACGCGGAGGGCTCGGCGACGACGGCGATCGGCAACGACTACGGGCCGGAGGCGGTCTTCGCGCGCCAGGTGCTGGCCCACGGCCGGCCGGGCGACGTGCTCGTGGCCTTCTCGACCTCGGGCCGCTCGCCCAACGTCGTCGCCGCCGCGCACGCCGCCCACGAGGCCGGCCTGCAGGCGTGGGCGCTCACGGGACCGCGCCCCAACCCGCTCGCCGACGCCTGCGACGACGCGCTCTGCGTCGACTCCCCGCACGTCGCCACGGTGCAGGAGGTCCACCTCGTCGCCCTGCACTGCCTCTGCGCGGCGTTCGACGTCGCGCTGTCCGGCCGGCCCGCGGTGCGGGCGCTCGCGTGACCGCGCCGCGCGTCACGGTCGTCGGCGACGTCCTGCTCGACCGCGACCTGCACGGCAGCGCCACGCGGCTGGCCCCGGACGCGCCGGTGCCCGTGGTCGACACGGAGGGCGAGCGCGTGCGCCCCGGCGGGGCCGGGCTCGCCGCGCTGCTCGCGGCACGCGCCGGCGCGCGGGTGACGCTCGTGTGCGCGCTCGCCGACGACGGAGCCGGCGCGGCGCTGCGCGGCCTGCTCGAGGACGCGGGCGTCGTCGTCCGCGCCCTGCCGCTGCACGGTGCCACGCCGGAGAAGGTCCGGGTGCTCGCCGGCGGGCGCCCCGTGGTGCGGCTCGACCACGGCAGCCGGCCGGCGGGCTGCGGTCCGCTCGACGGCCCGGCGCGGGAGGCGCTCGGTTCCGCCGACGCGGTGCTCGTCTCGGACTACGGCCGCGGGCTCCCGGCGCGCGAGGACGTCCGCGCCGCCCTGGCCGGTCCCGGGGCACCGCCGCTGGTCTGGGATCCCCACCCGCGCGGGGCGACACCCGTGCCCGGCGCACTGCTCGTCTCGCCCAACGCCGCGGAGGCCACGGGCTTCGCGGGCGACGGCGAGGCCGAGGCGGCCGCCCGCACGCTGCTTGCGCGCTGGCGGGCCGTCGCCGTCTGCGTCACCCGCGGCCGGCACGGAGCGCTGCTCCTCGAGGGGCCCGGCCGGGCGCTCGTGCTCCCGGCCCCGGCCGCGACGGGGGACGCGTGCGGCGCCGGCGACTGCTTCGCGGGCGCCGCCGCCGTCGCCGTCGCTCGCGGCGAGCTGCCGTCGGCGGCCGTCGCCGCTGCGGTGGCGGCCGCGTCGGCGTTCGTCGCCGCGGGTGGGGCGGGCGGCCTGGAGGCCGGCCGGCCGGAGCCCGTCCCGGCGGTCGAGGACGCCATAGCCGTCGTGGAGCGCGTGCGGGCGCGAGGCGGGACGGTGGTGGCCACCGGGGGCTGCTTCGACCTGTTGCACGCGGGCCACGTGCGGACCCTCGAGGCCGCCCGCGCCCAGGGCGACTGCCTCGTCGTGCTGCTCAACTCGGACGCCTCCGTCGCCCGCCTGAAGGGCCCGGACCGCCCGCTGGTCGGGCAGGGCGACCGGGCCGCCGTGCTGCACGCCATGGGCGCCGTCGACGCCGTGCTGGTCTTCGACGAGGACGAGCCGAGCGCCGCGCTGGCGGGTCTGCGACCCGACGTCTGGGTCAAGGGCGGCGACTACGCGGTCGCCGAGCTGCCGGAGGCCGAGACGCTCGCGAGCTGGGGCGGGCGCGTCCTGCTCGTGCCGCACGTCGCCGGCCGCTCCACCACCCGACTGATCGAGGCTTCCCAACATGTCCGATGAAGTCGGCCGCCCGTCACCCCTCGGGGTCGAGGCCGCCGCGAGCCCGCCGACGCCGGATGCGGTGACGTCTGGACGACGTCTCACCGGCACCATCGTCGTCACGGGCGGGGCGTCCGGGCTCGGCGCGGCCATCGCCGCCGCCGTCGCGCGAGAGGGCGCCACGCCCGTCGTGCTCGACCTCGCCGAGCCGGCGGACGGGCTCGCCTTCGAGCGCGTCGACCTCGCCGACCCGCGCGCGGCCGAGGCGGCCGTGGAGCGCATCGCGGCCGAGCGCGGCGCGCTCACCGGGGTCGTCACGGCGGCCGGCACCGACGCGTGCGGCGACTTCCTCGACGTGAGCGCCGAGGCGTGGGAGCGCGTCGTCGCCGTCAACCTCGTCGGCACCGCGGCGATCGTGCGGGCCGCCTTGCCCCACCTCGAGCGCCACCGGGGCCGCGTGGTCACCGTCGCCTCGACCCTCGGCCTGCGCGCCCTGCCGGCCGCGACGGCCTACTGCGCGAGCAAGTTCGGCGTCGTCGGCTTCACCCGCGCGCTGGCCATGGAGGTCGGCGACCGCGTCGGCGTGACGATGCTCGTCCCTGGCGGCATGCGCACGCAGTTCTTCGACGGCCGCGACGAGCAGTTCAAGCCCGGCCCGGACCAGCGGCTCAACGACCCCGCCGACGTGGCCGATGCGGTCGTCTTCGCGCTCAGCCGGCCGCCGTTCGTGGAGGTGCGCGAGATCATCGTCACGCCCGCCGGGGAGCCGTCCTGGCCGTAGTCGTCCTGCGGGCGCTCGGGCTGGGCGACTTCCTCACGGGGCTGCCGGCCTACCGGGCGCTGCGCGACGCGATCGGGGACGAGCCGCTGCGCCTCGCCGCACCGGCGGCGCTCGAGCCGCTCGTCCGGCTCGCCGGCGTCTTCGACGCCCTGGACCCCGTCGGCCCGCTCGAGCCGCTCCCCGTGCGCCTGCACGGCGCGCGGCTGGCGGTCAACCTGCACGGCCGAGGACCGCAGAGCACGGCGCTGCTGCGGGCGTCGAGGCCGCGGGCGCTGATCGCCTGGGGCGACGGCTGGCGGGCGGAGGAGCACGAGGTGCGGCGCTGGTGCCGGCTGCTGACCGAGCACGGCATCCCGGCCGATCCGGCCCCGGAGCGGCTGCGGATCCCCGCTCCGCCGGCCGGCGCCGTTGCGGCGCTCGCGCGCGGCGCCACGGTGCTGCACCCCGGTGCGGCGAGCGGCGCCCGGCGCTGGCCCGCGGAGCGCTGGGCGGCCGTCGCCCGCGCCGAGCGGGGGGCCGGCCGCGCGGTCGTCGTCACCGGCGGCCCGGACGAGGTCGGCCTCGCCCGCACCGTGGCCACGGCCGCGAGCCTCGCCCCGGGGGCCGTGCTCGCCGGCGCGACCGACCTGCTCGGGCTCGCCGGGATCGTCGCGGCCGCCGGGCGCGTCGCCTGCGGCGACACCGGCGTCGCACACCTCGCCGCCGCCCTCGGCGTGCCCTCAGTGGTGCTCTTCGGTCCCGTGGCGCCCGCGGAGTGGGGACCGCCGCCCCTGGCGCGCCACGTCGCCCTGTGGGCGGGGAAGCGGGGCGACCCGCACGGCGTCGCTCCCGGCCCCGGGCTGCTGCGGATCGAACCCGCCGAAGTCAGTCAGGCGCTGGACACCCTGCCGGTGCTCGCCCCGGCCCCGGGTACGCGGTGAGCATGGGATTCATGGACAAGATCACGGGCCGCGCCAAGCAGGCCGCCGGCGACCTCACCGGCGACAAGGCCACGGCCCGGGAAGGCCGCAAGGAGGAGCGCAAGGGCGAGGCCAAGGACCAGCTCGCGCGCGACCAGGAGCGCGTCGAGGACAAGGCCGCCGAGGTCGACGACCTCGAGCGCAAGACCTGAGCGCGGGCCCGCCGCGCCGCCGACGACGACCGCCGCCCGAGGGGCGGCGTTCCGGGTCGTGGGGGCCTACGCCAGCCCTTCCGCCTCGTACTCGCGCAGGTAGCCCTCGAACAGCCGCCGGTGGCCCTCCTCGTCGTGGAGGATGGCGATCACCATGTCGTTGGTGACCGGGTCCACGCCGTCGGTGAACTGGATGATCCTGTTGTAGTGCTCGATCGCGCCGGTCTCGGCCTCGATCACCCCGCGGATGACGTGGGGGATGTCCGTCTGGTGGTCGGGCGGCGAGAGGAACGACTGCTCCGCGGAGAAGTCCGTCGAGCTCGGCACGACGCCGTAGAGGTCCTTGATCCGCTGCGCGAACTGCTGGGCGTGCCCCAGCTCCTCCTGGATGTCCTCCTGCAGCGACTCGCGGACCTCCTGCGCCCGGATGCCGTCGGGGTTGATCGAGTTGGAGACGTAGTTCATCACCGTCTCCATCTCCATCCAGTAGGCCTTGATGAGCATCTCGACGACCTGGTCGCGCTGCTCCGTGCTCTCGTCGCTCAGGATGCCCGTGCTCGACGCTCGTACCGGCATGGCTGTCGTGGTCCTCTCGCTTGGAAGTCGTGTCCCTGTCGCTTACCCGGGCCAATGCGAACCGAAGCCCCCGGCCTGCGCGTCGCGATCACCGGCGCGACCGGCAACGTCGGCACGGCGCTCGTGCGCGTCCTGGGCGCCGACGACCGCGTCGCCGAGGTCGTCGGCGTCGCCCGCCGGGTGCCCGGCGAGCCGCTGCCCAAGACGACCTGGCGTCAGGCGGACGTCGCCACGGGCGACCTGGCCGGGGTCTTCGACGGCGTCGACGCGGTCGTCCACCTCGCCTGGCTCATCCAGCCCGCGCGGGACGAGGAGACGACCCGGCGGGTCAACGTGGACGGGAGCCGCCGGGTCTTCGAGGCGGCGGCCGCGGCGGGCGTGGGCACGCTCGTGCACGCATCCTCCGTCGGCGCCTACTCGCTCGGTCCCAAGGATCGCGCCGTGGACGAGGACTGGCCGACGGACGGCATCGAGACGTCCTTCTACTCGCGCCACAAGGCCGACGCCGAGCGCGCGCTGGATCGCGTCGAGCGCGAGCACCCGCGCCTGCGGGTGGTACGGCTGCGGCCGGGGCTGATCTTCCAGCGCGAGGCGGCCCAGGAGATCCGGCGCTACTTCGCCGGCCCGCTGCTGCCCTCGCCGCTCGTGCGGCCGGCCTTCGTGCGGGTCGTCCCGCGGCTGCCGCGCCTGGTCGTCCAGGGCGTGCATTCCGCCGACGTCGCGGATGCCTACCGCCGGGCCGTGCTCGACGAGAGCGCCCGCGGCGCCTACAACGTCGCCGCCGAACCCGTGCTGGATCCGGACACGCTCGCCCGCGCCTTCGGCGCCGTGCAGGTGCCGGCCTCGGCCCGCGTGGTCCGCGCCCTCGCCGACTGGACCTACAGGGCACGCCTGCAGCCGACGCCGCCCGGCTGGCTCGACCTCGCCCTCGGCGTTCCGGTCATGGACGTCTCCCGGATCCGCGACGAGCTCGGCTGGGCGCCGCGGCACTCCGCCCTGGACGCGCTGAAGGAGCTGCTCGACGGGATGGCCCGCCGTCAAGGGGCCGACACGCCGCCCCTGCGCCCGGACGCGGGCGGCCCGGGTCGCCTCGGCGAGTTCGTCACCGGGGTCGGCGGGCGCAACCCCTGACCACGCGGGCGTTTGACCCGCTGCGTGAGCGGCAACACACCCATCACCGATGAGCCCGCGCGACGATCCCGGTGACGGCGACACGCTGCAGTCCTTTCTCCAGCGGATCGGCGAGTACCGGCTGCTGCGCCCCGAGGAGGAGCTCGCGCTCGCGCGCCGGATCGAGCAGGGCGACCTCCTCGCCAAGGACCGGATGATCTGCGCGAACCTGCGCCTCGTCGTCTCCGTGGCCCGGCAGTACTCCTCGCGGGCCGCCGCCGGCGTGCCCTTCGTCGACCTCGTCCAGGAGGGCATGCTCGGGCTCATCCGGGCGGTGGAGAAGTTCGACTGGCGCCGCGGTCACCGCTTCTCGACCTACGCGACGTGGTGGATCCGCCAGGCCGTCGAGCGCGCACGCGACGGCAAGGGCGACACCATCCGCTTGCCCGTCAACGTCGTCCGCCGCCAGCGCAAGGTCGCCCGGGTCGAGACGCAGCTGCTGGCCGACCTCGACCGCCCGCCGACCGACGACGAGGTCGCCGCCGCCGCCGAGCTCTCGCTCGACGAGCTGCTCGCCGTGCGCGACGCCGCCCGGGCTGTCGCGTCGCTGGACCGGCGCCTCGGCGACGGCGCCGACGACGCGGCCTTCGGCGAGCTGCTCGGCGACGACGCGCCGGGGCCGGAGGAGCTCGCCGACGTCTCCTCGCGCCGCGACGTCCTGCACCACGCCCTCGGCGAGCTGCCCGACCGCGAGCAGCTCGTCGTGCGGCTGCGCTTCGGGCTGACCGGCGACGACCCGGCGCCGCTGCGCGAGATCGGTCGCCGCCTCGGGCTCACGCCCGAGCGCGTCCGCCAGATCGAGAGCGCCGCGCTGAGCCGGCTCGGGCGGATGGCCGAGCTCGCCTCGCTGCGCACCGCGGCCTGACCGGGCGTGAGCGCGCTCAGCGAGACGATCGCCGCCCAGGGCGACCTGCTCGACGCCGTGCTCGGCGCCGACGTCCACGCCGGCGCAGATCGCCTGGACGGGGCGTGCCGGCTCTGGTTCGTGGGCACCGGGACGAGCCAGCACGCCGCCGAGCTCGGCGCGTGGATGTTCCGGGTGGGGGAGCGCGAGGTGCACGCGGTCTCGGGCGCCGAGTTCGCCTGGAGGGCCGAGCCGCTCGGGCCTGACGACGCCGTGGTGGTCATCTCCCACACCGGGGAGACGGCCTTCGCCCAGCGTGCGCGCCGCGAGGCGCTCGGGTCCGGCGCCCGGGTGGTGTCGATCACGGGTCAGGGATGCGGCTGGCCGGAGGCGGTCGAGACGGTGGCGCGCGAGCGCTCGGAGACCTACACGGCCAGCTACTCGGCGGCGCTCGTGGTCCTCGCCCGTCTGGCCGCGCAGGTGGGGGCGTCGAGCTTCGCCGCGACCGACCTGGCCGCGCTGCCCGACCGCGTCCGCACGGCGGCGCGGGAGGGCGGCGCGCTGCTCGGGTCTCCGCCCGAGCGCCTGCTCGTGCTCACCGGCGCCGGCCCCGCCGCGGTGACGGCGCGCGAAGGTGCCCTGAAGCTGCGCGAGGCCGCCCGGCTGCCGGCCGAGGGCTACGAGGCCGAATACCTGCTGCACGGGTCGGCAGTGCCGCTCGGCCCGGGGGACGCGCTGCTGGCGATCCAGCCGGCGGACGATCGCTTCGGCCTGGTGGCGGCCGTCGGGGAAGCGGCGGCCGGGGCCGGGGTGGCGGTGCACACGGTGCACGAGCCGCCCGGCCTGGACCCCGTGCTCGCGCAGATCCCGCTCACGGTCCGCCTGCAGGCGCTCGCGTCCCGCCTGGCCGACGAGCGGGGAGTCGATCCGGACACCGTGATCACCGGCAGCTGGGCGGCCGACGCCCTCTGGCGGGCCGGCGCCTGACTCAGCCGGCGGGGTCGGGCTCGTCGAGGGTCCAGCGCCCGCTCGGCCCCGGACCGCCCGTGATCGGGTTCTCCGCTGCGGGATCGGCCGCGCGCTCGTAGTTGAAGGCCATGGAGACCTCCGTGCCGTCGCCCGGGCCGCCGCGCACCTCGAACTCGTCCGAGAGGGCGGCGATCAGGGGGAGGCCGAGGCCGAGGGCCGCGGTCGGCGCATGGGTGTCCTGCCCGTCCTCGCGCGGCTGCATCCCGATGCCGGCGTCGCGCACGACGACGGTCAGGGCCGCGTCGTCGGCGAACATGTCGACCTCGAGGCGACCGTCGTGTCCGGGCTCGTAGGCGTGGACCACGGCGTTGGTGCACGCCTCCGTGACCGCCATCTTGGCGTCGGAGAGCACCGTGCCGTCCAGGGCCAGGCCGTCGGCGACGCCGACGAGGGCCTGGCGGACCACGCCGACGCCCTCCGGACGGGCCGGGAGGTCGAGCCGCACCACGGGCGCGTCCATCAGGCGTCCGCCGGCGCGGCGCGGGCGGACTCGAGCGCCTCGCCGGCCGAGCGGACGACGGGGAAGACCGGCACGAGGCCGGTGATCTCGAGGATGCGCTGGACCCCGGCCTCCGGCTCCTCGCCGAGGTTGACCACGAAGTTCACGCCGGACTCGAGCGCCTGCCGGCGCGCCTCGAGCAGGGCGCCGAGGATCGAGGAGTCCAGGAACGTCGAGCCCGACAGGTCGGCGACGAGGCCGACGGGCCGCTGGCCGAGCGCCTCGTCGAGCTGGTCGCGGAGCTTGGGGGCGGTGTAGATGTCGTGCTCGCCGCGGATGACGACGAGCAGCACGTCTCCGTGACGGGCGTCCAGGGCGATGGTCCGGGCGTCCATGGGCGAGCTTGGCCTACCCGCAGCGGTCGCCGTCTAACGTGACGTGCGTCCATGCCAGGCGGCGACGAGCTCTCGTCCTACCGCGCGAAGCGCGACTTCGCGAGCACGCCCGAGCCGGCCGGCTCGGCGGCGGCCGACGGCGCCGGCGCGCCGCGCTTCGTCGTCCAGGAGCACCACGCCTCGAGCCTGCACTGGGACCTGCGCCTCGAGCACGATGGCGCGCTGGCCTCCTGGGCCGTGCCCAAGGGCATCCCGGCCGATCCGCGCCGCAACCATCTCGCGGTGCGCACGGAGGACCACCCGCTGGAGTACCTCGAGTTCCACGGGGAGATCCCCGCCGGCAGCTACGGGGCGGGGACGATGACCGTCTGGGACCGCGGGACCTTCGAGGTCCACAAGTGGCGTGACGCGGAGGTCATGGTCACGCTCCACGGCGAGCGGGTGCAGGGCCGCCACGTGCTGTTCCGGACGGGCGGCAAGAACTGGATGATCCACCGGATGGACCCGCCGGCGGACCCGGGGCGCGAGCCGATGCCCGAGACGCTGGCGCCCATGCTCGCCCGCTCGGGGTCGCTGCCGCGCGACGGCTCGGGGTGGGCGTACGAGATCAAGTGGGACGGCGTGCGCGCGCTCGCCTTCTGCGCCGGCGGCCGGGTCGCGCTGCGCAGCCGCAGCGGCCGGGTGATCACCCCGCAGTACCCGGAGCTGCGGGGGCTCGCGGAGCCGCTCGGCACCACGGAGGCGATCCTCGACGGCGAGGTCGTCGCCTTCGACGCCGACGGCAAGCCGAGCTTCCAGGCGCTGCAGGGGCGGATGCACGTCTCCAGCGAGGCCCAGGTGCGGCGCCTGGCCGCCTCGACGCCCGTCGCCTACGTCGCCTTCGACGTGCTCTGGCGCGACGGGCGCCCGCTGCTCGACGAGCCCTACGAGGCGCGCCGGGACGCCCTGGAGGCGCTCGGTCTCGCCGGCGACCACGTCCAGGTGCCCAAACACCACCTCGGGGACGGGGAGGCGCTGCTGGAGGCCACGCGCCGCGCCGGCCTCGAGGGCGTCATGGCCAAGCGGCTCGGCTCGGTCTACGTCCCGGGCCGGCGCACGACGGACTGGGTGAAGGTCAAGAACGTGCGCCGGGCGTCCGTGGTGGTCGGCGGCTGGATGCCGGGGGAGGGCGGCCGCAGCGGCCGGCTCGGCGCGCTCTGCGTCGGCTTCCACGCCGAGGAGGGCGGGCTGCGCTACGCCGGCCGAGTGGGGACGGGATTCACCGAGACCGAGCTCGAGCGCCTCGGCGGCCTGCTCGCGCCGCTGGCGGCCGATGCGTCGCCCTTCACCGGCCGCCAGCCGCCGCGCCAGGCGCGCTGGGTGCGGCCGGAGCTCGTCGCCGAGGTCGAGTTCGCGCAGTGGACGCAGTCCCACACCCTGCGCGCGCCGTCCTACAAGGGCCTGCGCGACGACGTGGACGCGCGGCAGGTGGGCTTCGACCCGGGGGCGTAGCGGGTCGGCGGGACACGGAGGCCTCGACGTGCTCGGGCGGATACCAGCCGGCCCGGCGCGTGCGTCACTCGCGACGGCCGCGGACGGGCGCCGGCCGGCGCCAGGCGACGGCGAGCGCCACGGCCCAGACCACGCCGGCGACCAGCAGCAACTCGGCGTAGGGCGAGGCGTCCTTCCCGCGGACGAGCTGGACGACGACCGCGACGAGCAGGACGAGCGACAGGGCGTTGCCGATGGCGCGCTCGGCGGCGTGCTCGGCACGGGTGCGGCGTTCGCTGCGCATGCGGCGCAGGATGGCGCAGATCTCGAGGCGTTACGCGCCAGCTGCCCCACCAGGGGAAGGCGAAGTCGGGTTCGTGTCGCCGGGCGACCGAGACTCGCCTTTAGGTCGCGGCGCCCGCTGCGTCAAGCTCGCCGCATGGACAAGATCAACCTGGCCGAGAAGCTCGAGCGACTCGACGCGCCCTACGTCCCCGGGATCGTGGGCTACCTCAACGACTACAAGCTGATGGTGGTCAAGCTCCATGGCGAGTTCACCTGGCACAAGCACGACGAGACGGATGACTTCTTCCTCGTCCTGCACGGACACGTGACGATCCAGCTGCGCGAGCGTGACGTCGAGCTCGAGGCGGGGGAGTTGTTCGTCGTGCCCCGCGGCGTGGAGCACTGCCCGAAGGCCGACGAGGAGGCGCACGTGCTGTTGATCGAACCGCGTGACACCGTCAACACCGGGGACGCGGGCGGTGACCGCACCGCCGAGCCGGTCGAGCTCTAGGCCCGCACGCCGTCGAGCAGGACGTCGCAGAAGCGCTGGGCGACGTCGGCCGCGGTCAGCCGGCCGGCGGGGTCGAACCACGCAGGCAGCTGGTTGACCATGCCGAGGAAGGCGAGCACGACGACGCCGCGGTCGCCCGTGGCGAACTGGCCGGTCTGGTCGCCGCGCTCGAAGATGCCCTCCAGCAGCGCCTCGAACTCCCGCCGCGCCGCCACGACCTCCGCCCACCGCGGGTCGGACTCCACCGTCCGCCGCTCGGCCGCGAAGACCGTCATGTGGTCGCGGTGCTCGCCGACGTGCTCGACCCACAGACGGGTGACCTCGCGCAGCTGCGCCTCCGGATCCTCGAGGCGCTCGACGACGTCGCGCGCCGCCTCGAGCAGCGGGTCGAGCAGCTCGCGCTGGACGGCGATGAGCAGGTCCGCCTTGCCGTCGATGTAGTGGTAGAGGCCGCCGCGGGTCAGGCCGGTGGCCGCGAGCAGAGCCTCGATCGACGTCGCGTGGTAGCCCGAGGCCGCGAACAGCGAGGCCGCGGTGTCGACGACCTCCTGCAGCCGGGCGTCGTAGCGGCGGCGCGAGCCGGGGCGGGTCGGGGGCGACGGCACCGGCCGACCATACCGGCGCCGCTTGACAAAGACCGAACGATCGGTATGAACTCAGACATGGACTTCGACCTGCCGGCCGAGCACGAGCTGATCCGCCGCACGGCGCGCGAGTTCGCGGAGGGCGAGGTGGCGCCGGAGGCCGAGCGGCTCGACCGCGAGAAGGCCTTCCCGTACGACCTCGTCGCCCAGCTCGGCGAGCTCGGCTTCATGGGCATCCCCTTCCCGGAGGACGTCGGCGGCGCCGGCGGCGACACGCTGGCCTACGCGCTCGTCGTCGAGGAGCTGACGCGCGTGGACTCCTCCGTGGCCATCACCATGTGCGCCCACACGTCGCTCGGGGTCCAGCCCATCCATCTCTACGGCTCCGACGCGCAGCGGGAGCGCTACCTGCCCGACCTGTGCGCCGGCCGCAAGCTCGGGGCGTTCGGGCTCACGGAGCCCGACGCGGGGTCCGACGCCGGCAACGTCCGCACCCGGGCCGCGCTCGACGATGACGGCTGGGTCATCCACGGGGCCAAGCAGTTCATCACCAACGCCGGCACGGACATCTCCGGCCACGTCGCCATCACGGCCCGGACGGGCGAGGGAGAGATCTCCAACCTCATCGTCGAGCGCGGCACGCCGGGCTACGAGCCGGGCGAGCCGTACCGCAAGATGGGCTGGAACGCCTCCGACACGCGGCCGCTGAGCTTCGACGGCTGCCGGGTGGAGCCCGACGCGCTGCTCGGCCCGCGTGGCGGCGGGCTCAAGCAGTTCCTGCACATCCTCGATATCGGCCGCATCGGCGTGGCCGCCATGGGCGTCGGCCTCGCCCAGGGGGCGCTGGACCAGGCCCTGGCCTACGCGAAGGAGCGCCGGGCCTTCGGCCGGCCGATCTCGACCTTTCAGGCCATCCAGGGCAAGCTCGCCGACATGGCCACGGAGATCGAGGCGGCGCGGCTGCTCACGTACAAGGCCGCCCGCCTCAAGGACGCCGGCCGGCCCTTCACCCTCACCGCCGCGCAGGCGAAGCTCAAGACGGGCCGGCTCGCGGTCCGCTGCGCCGAGGAGGCGGTCCAGATCCACGGCGGCTACGGCTACATCGAGGAGTACCCGGTCTGCCGCATGTACCGGGACGCGAAGATCCTCACCATCGGCGAGGGTACGGACGAGATCCAGCAGCTGGTGATCGCGCGGGCGCTGGGTGCATGACGCGCTGCTGATCGCCAATCGCGGCGAGATCGCCTGCCGGGTGCTGCGCACGGCGCACCGGCTCGGGATCCGCACGGTGGCGGTCTTCGAGGCGGCCGACGCCGGCGCGCCGCACGTCGCCGGGGCCGACGCCGCGGTGGGGATCGGCTCCTACCTCGACGTGGAGGCGATCGTCGCCGCGGCGGTGGCGGCCGGGGCGGACGCGCTGCACCCCGGCTACGGGTTCCTGAGCGAGCGGCCGGCGCTGGCGCGGGCCTGCGCGGAGGCCGGGGTGACGTGGGTGGGCCCGTCGGCGGACGTCATCGAGCTGCTCGGCGACAAGGTCCGCGCGACGGCGGCGGCCGAGGCGGCGGGCGTCGCGGTCGTGCCGGGGTCGGCGCTGCACGCGGTGGACGCCTACCCCGTGATCGTCAAGGCCGCGGCCGGCGGGGGCGGGCGCGGCATGCGCGTCGTGCGCGCGCCGGACGAGCTCGAGGCGGCGGTCGCGGCGGCGCGGCGCGAGGCGCGCGCGGCGTTCGGGTCCGACGCGGTCTTCCTCGAGCGCTACGTCGCCCGCGCGCGGCACGTCGAGGTCCAGGTCCTCGGCGACGCCCACGGCGCGGTCCTGCACCTCGGCGTGCGCGACTGCTCGCTCCAGCGGCGCCACCAGAAGGTCATCGAGGAGGCGCCGTCGCTGGTGCCGACCGCGCTCGCGGAGGAGGCCGTCGCCCTCGCCAGGTCCGTCGGCTACGTCAACGCGGGGACCGTCGAGTTCCTCGTCGACACCGAGACGGGCGAGCACTTCTTCCTCGAGATGAACACCCGCCTGCAGGTCGAGCATCCGGTGACGGAGCTCGTCACGCGGCTCGACCTCGTCGAGCTCCAGCTGCGCGTGGCCGCGGGCGAGCCCCTCCCGCTGAGCCAGGACGACGTCGTGCTGCGCGGCCACGCCGTCGAGGCGCGGGTGACGGCCGAGGATCCGGTCACCGGCCTGCCCGCCGCCGGCCGGGTGCTCGCCTACCGGCGGCCGGCCGGCGTCCGCGTCGACGACTGGATCGGCCCGGGCACGACGGTGGGCACGGCCTACGACTCGCTGCTCGCGAAGGTCGTCGTCCACGCGGCGGACCGGCCGGCTGCCCTCGCCCGGCTCGACCGGGCGCTCGCCGGCACCGCGGTGCTCGGCGTGCCCACGAACCTCGGCCGGCTGCGGGGGTTGCTCGCCCTCGAGGACATGCGCGCCGACCGCCTCGACACCGGCCTCGTCGAGCGCGCGCCGGCGCCCGAGCCGCCGGCGGACGCCGCGGTCGTCGCCCGCGCCGCCGCCGGCGTCCGGCTGCGGCTGGCCGCGGGCGCCGCCGGCGACGACCCGTTCGAGCGCACGGACGGCTGGCGGCTCGGCGGCGCGCGCGGGCGCTCGTGGTGGCGCTTCGCCGTCGACGGGGGCGAGGCGATCGAGGTGGAGCTCGAGGCCACGCCACCCGAGGTCGAGGCGAGTTCGGGTGGCCGGGACCACACCAACTCGACGCCGGGCCTGGGCGCGGCGGGCGTGCCGGGCGCGTCGACGGGCGAGCTGCGCGTCGACGGGCGGCCCTGGAGCTTCGCCGTCGACGGCGACGACGTCTGGCTGGGCACGGAGGGCTGGGCGTGGCGCGCGCACGAGCCGACCGCTGAGGAGGCCGCCGGCGCCGGCGCCGGCGGGGACCTGCGGGCCCCGATGCCCGGCCAGGTGCTGCTGGTCCACGCCGCGGCGGGTGACGTGGTCGCCGCGGGCCAGCCGATCGTCGTGCTGGAGTCCATGAAGATGGAGCTGTCGCTGACCGCCCCGGCGGACGGGGTCGTGGCCGAGGTGGGCGTCGCGGTCGGGGACCGCGTGGCGCTCGACCAGGTCGTCGCCCGGATGGAGGCGAGCGCCGGCGAAGCCGGCCACGCTGACGAGCGAAGCGAGGCCACATGACCGTCCTGCGCTCGGCCGCCAACCCGGCCGCAGACGAGTTCCGTGCCAACGCCGCCGACCATCGGGCGCTGGCGCAGGAGCTGCGGGTCCTGACCACGGCCGCCGCCGCGGGCGGCGGGGAGCGCGCGCGGGAGCGGCACACCGCGCGCGGCAAGCTCCTCCCGCGCGAGCGCGTGGAGCGGCTGCTGGACCCGGGGTCGCCGTTCCTCGAGCTCTCCCCGCTGGCCGCCCACGGCCTCTACGACGACGACGCGCCGGGGGCCGGGCTGATCACCGGGGTCGGCCGGGTCAGCGACCGCGAGGTCGTCGTCGTCGCCAACGACGCGACGGTCAAGGGCGGCACCTACTACCCCATGACGGTCAAGAAGCACCTGCGCGCGCAGGAGATCGCGCTGGAGAACCACCTGCCGTGCATCTACCTCGTCGACTCGGGCGGCGCCTTCCTGCCGCGACAGGACGAGGTCTTCCCCGACCGCGAGCACTTCGGCCGCATCTTCTTCAACCAGGCGCAGATGTCGGCTCGCGGCATCGCGCAGATCGCCGCCGTGCTCGGCTCGTGCACCGCGGGCGGCGCCTACGTCCCCGCGATGGCCGACGAGTGCGTGATCGTCCGTGAGCAGGGCACGATCTTCCTCGGCGGCCCGCCGCTCGTGCAGGCGGCGACGGGGGAGGAGGTCACGGCGGAGGACCTCGGTGGCGGCGACCTGCACAGCCGGATCTCCGGGGTCACCGACCACCTCGCCGACGACGACGTCCACGCGCTGCAGCTCGTGCGCCGCATCGTCGGCACGCTCGGACCGCGCCGGCCCGCGCCGTGGGCGCGCGCAGCGGCCGAGCCGCCCGCGGTGGACCCGTCGCAGCTCACCGGCGTCGTCCCGGTCGACGTCCGCAAGCCCTACGACGCCCGCGAGGTCATCGCCCGGCTCGTGGACGGCAGCCGCTTCCACGAGTTCAAGGCGCTCTACGGCGCGACGCTCGTGTGCGGGTTCGCCCACGTGCACGGGCATCCGGTCGGCGTGCTGGCCAACCACGGCATCCTCTTCTCCGAGTCGGCCATGAAGGGCGCGCACTTCGTCGAGCTCTGCGACCGCCGCCGGGTACCGCTGCTGTTCCTGCAGAACGTGTCGGGTTTCATGGTCGGGCGCGATTACGAGGCCGGCGGCATCGCCAAGCACGGCGCCAAGCTCGTCACCGCCGTCTCCTGTGCGCGCGTGCCCAAGCTCACGGTCATCGTCGGCGGCTCCTACGGCGCGGGCAACTACGGCATGTGCGGCCGCGCCTACTCGCCGCGCTTCCTCTGGATGTGGCCCAACGCCCGCATCTCGGTCATGGGCGGCGAGCAGGCCGAGGCGGTGATGGCCGCGGTGGGGCAGGAGGGCACGGGCGCGGCGCTGCGCGAGCAGTACGAGGCGCAGGGGCGGCCCACGTTCTCGACCGCTCGGCTGTGGGACGACGGCATCGTCGAGCCGGGCGACACGCGCGACGTCGTCGGCCTCGCCCTGAGCGCCTGCGCGAACGCACCGCTCGCCGAGGTCGGCTACGGCGTGTTCCGCATGTGAGGGGGCGGAAACCGGAGCAGCCGGGCGTCCGCGGCTCACACGTCCCGGCGGCGGACCACGACGGCCGCGACCGTCATGGCGCCCAGCACCCAGGCGAGAAGGACGGCCAACCCGGCCCACGGCCCGAGCGTGTCCGGATTGGGGGCCAGGGTCAACAAGGACTCGCCGGCGCTGGGGAGGAACTTCGGCGCGGTCGTGCCGAAGCTGCCCGGGATGAACTGAAAGATCGCGGGCAGCACGAGCAGCAGGCCGACGAGCGCGCCGATCGCGCCGGCGGTCGAGCGGACGATCCAGCCCAGCGCCCCGCCGAGGATGCCGATCAGCGCGAGGTACACGCCGACGCCGACGACGGCTCTCAGCGCGCCGGGGTCGGCGAGCGACGCGCCGTGGCCGTCGGCGGAGAGGAACAGCTGGGCGCCGAAGAACGCGACGAAGGAGCTGGCGGTCATCGCGACGAGGGCGGTCGCGCTGAAGACCGTGGTCTTGGCCCCAAGGACCGGGAGACGCTTGGGGACCGCGGCGAACGTCGAGCGGATCATGCCCGTGCCGTACTCGCCAGTCACGAACAGGACGCCGAGCATGCCGACGAGCAGCTGGGCGAGGAGGTAGCCCTGCAACGGTGCCGAGGCGACCTGGTCCTCGGCATCGAGCGTGCTCCAGGTCGAGCTGCTGGTCAGGTACCCGATCACGAGGCCGAGCACGATGACCGCCGCGGCCGCGGCGCCGAGCGTGTACCAGCTCGAGTGCAGCGTGCGGAACTTGATCCATTCGGAGGCGATCGTCCGACGCAGACTCACGTCGCCCGTGGCCTCGGGCTCGACGCGAGGCGAGCGGGAAGCGAGGCTTACGGTGGTCATGACGCGATCCTTTCGGGGGAGGGGCGGTCGGCCGCGTCGTCCCCGACGTCGGCGGGGGTAGACGGGCGGTACTCGACGGCGTCGCGGGTCAGGGTCATGAAGGCCTCCTCCAGCGACGCCTGGAGGGGAGACAGCTCGAGCAGGGTGACCCTCTCGGAGGCGGCCCGGTAGCCGATCTCGTCGCTGCTGAGGCCACTGACCTCCAGGGTGCCGGCCTGCGGGCTCGACACGCTCGCGCCGTCTGCGAGCAGGAGGTCGCGCAGCCTCGTGTCGTCCGGCGTGCGCACCCGGACCGAGCCCCCCGACACGCTGGCCACGAAGGCGTCGACGGACTCGTCGCGGATGAGCCTGCCCCGGCCGACGACGATCAGGTGGTCGGCCGTGAGAGCCATCTCGCTCATGAGGTGGGAGGAGAGAAAGACGGTGCGGCCCTCGTCCGCCAGTCGCTTGAGCAGGGTGCGGATCCAGAGCACGCCGTCGGGGTCGAGCCCGTTGACCGGCTCGTCGAGGATCAAGGTGCGCGGATCCCCGAGCAGTGCGGAGCCGATGCCCAGGCGCTGGCCCATCCCGAGCGAGAACGTGCCCGCGCGGTGGCCGGCGACCTCCCGCAGTCCGACGAGGTCGATGACCTCGTCCACCCGCCGGCGTGCGATCCCCGTGGTCGCCGCCATGGCGAGCAGGTGATCGGTCGCGGTCCGGCTCGTGTGGACGGCGCGCGCCTCGAGCAGGGCGCCGATCTCGCGCAGCGGCGCCGGGTGGTCTGCGTAGCCGCGCCCGTTCACGGTGACCGCCCCCGACGTCGGTGCGTCGAGCCCGAGGATCATGCGCATCGTCGTGGATTTGCCCGCCCCGTTGGGACCGAGGAACCCGGTCACGAGGCCGGGTCGGACGGTGAAGCTGAGGTCGTCGACGGCGACCTTGTCGCCGTAGCGCTTGGTCAGGCCCTGGGCCTCGATCATGGTCGTGTCTCCTGGCTGGTGATGTCCGAGCAAGCTACGCAGCGACCCGCTGCGTGTCGTCGCCCGAACGCGGTGATCTGCGCTACCGCGCCGGCGGTAGGGCGTCGGGGTCCGGCCACTCGCCGGTGGCGGCGACGAGGCCGCCCTCGTAGGCGACGATGACCAGCTGCGCGCGGTCGTGCGCGCCGAGCTTGAGCATGATGCGGTTGACGTGCGTCTTGGCGGTCGCGGGGCTGAGGACGAGCACCTCGGCGATGGCGGCGTTGCTCAGCCCGGAGCCGACGAGCGTGAGGATCTCCAGCTCGCGCGGCGTGAGCTCGGCCAGGCGGCCTTCGAGCTCGGCACTCGGGGCGTGCAGGCCGGCGAACCGTTCGAGCAGCCGGCGGGTGACGCTGGGTGCCAGCAGCGCGTCGCCGTTCGCCACCAGGCGGATCGCGTCGAGCAGCTCGGACGGTTCGACGCCCTTGAGCAGGAAGCCGCTGGCGCCGATCCGCAACGCCCGCAGCACGTAGTCGTCGAGCTCGAAGGTGGTCAGCATGACGACCCGGACACCGTCCGCGGCGGGTCCGCCGAGGATCTGCGCGGTGGCCTCCAGCCCGTCGACGCCGGGCATGCGGATGTCCATGAGCACGACGTCCGGAGCCCGTCGTCGCGCGAGCTCGATCGCCTCGGCGCCGTCCCCGGCCTCGCCGACGACCTCCAGGTCCGGCTCTCGATCGATCAGCATGGCCAGGCTGCTGCGCAGCAGCACCTGGTCGTCGGCCACCAGGACGCGGACGGTCACGGCGGCCCTCGGTCGATCGGCATCACGGCCCGGACGCCGAACCCGCCTCCGGGTCGTGCGCCCGTCTGCAAGGAGCCACCGAGCGCCCGAGCCCGCTCGCTCATGCCCGTCAGCCCGGAGCGCGTGCCGACCGTGCTCCGTGGCGGCGACGGGCCGCCACCGTCGTCGCGGACCTCCACGACGACCTCGTCGTCGGACACCGCGAGGTCCACCGTCGCCCGGGCACCGCTCGCGTGGCGCATGACGTTCGTGAGGCCCTCCTGGACGATGCGGTACACCGCGACCTGCACCGCCGCCGGCAGCTCCGCCGGCTCGCCCCGCATCCGGAGGTCGACGCCGACCCCGGCCGTGCGCGCCTGCTGCACCAGCTCGGGAATCGCCTCCACCGAGGGTGTCGGCCGGCTGACGGTCTCGTCGGTGGGATCGCGCAGGGCCCCGAGCGCATGGCGTAGATCCTGGAGCGCGTGGTGGCTCACCTGTCTGATGCTGATCAGCGCCTCGAGCGCCCGATCCGGCTCGTCTCGACCGAGATGCGCCCCGACGGCGGCCTGGGTGGTGATGGTGGCGATGGAGTGGGCCACCACGTCGTGGACGTCCCGGGCGAGGCGGACTCGCTCCTCGTCGACCCGCCGGCGCGCCTCGAGCTCCCGTTCGTGCGCGGCGTGCTCGGCCCGGTCGCGGACCGCCTCGACGTACTCGCGGCGGCTGCGGACGGCCTCGCCGACCGCCAGCGCGAAGCCGAGCTGAGACGCGGTCTCCAGGATGCGCCCCAGCGCGTCCCCGTCCTCCGGTGAGACCAGCAGCCCGAACAGCACCGCGGCGGGAAGGAGTCCGGCCGCCAACCACAGCGACCGGCGCCGCGAGCCTCGGACCCCGACGGTGTACAGGGCGATGAGCATCGGCAGGATGACGCCGTCGAGGGCAGGCACGAGCGCGGAGTAGGCCACGGCGCCGCCCGCCACCACGCCGAGGACGGCCACCGGCCAGCGCGTGCGCACCACCAGCGGAAGGCCCAGGGTGGCCAGCCCGATCACCTCGAGCGTCGAGGCCCCCTGAGCCGCGGCGCCAGCCGCGAGGACGAGGGCCGTCGCGCCGGCCAGCGCCGGATCACGCCGCACCGGCCTGCCGATCCAGCTCGTGGGCGAGGCGTCGGACAAGAGGCTCTCACGCTACGCCCGCACGGGACGCTCCGCATCCCCCGGTCGCGGCATCCTCATCTGCCGCGTCGGCGGTACCTCGCCCGCAAGGTTCGCTGCGCTCGTTGACGCGGCGGGCCTCGCGGGTAGACGATGGCAAGCCATGCCGCGATCTATCTGGAGCGGAGCCATCTCCTTCGGGCTCGTCAACGTGCCCGTCAAGGTCTATTCCGCCGTCTCGGCCAAGACGGTGCGCTTCCACCAGCTCAACGCGAAGACCGGCACGCGCATCGCCCAGCGGCGCGTCGATCCGTCCACGGGCGACGAGGTCGCCTACGAGGACCTCGTCAAGGGCTACGAGCTCACCAAGGACCGCTACGTCGTGGTCAAGCCGGAGGAGCTCGACGCCATCGCGCCGGAGAAGACGCGCTCCATCGACATCGAGGACTTCGTCGACCTCTCCGACATCGATCCCGTCTACTACGCCCACCCGTACTGGCTCGTCCCGGACAAGGGCGCCGCCAAGGCCTACGCGCTGCTGCTGAAGGCCATGGAGGAGTCGGGCAAGGTCGCCATCGCCCGCGTCGTGCTGCGCAACAAGGAGCACCTCGTGGCCATCCGTCCCGCGGGCGGCGGCCTGATGATGGAGACGATGAACTTCCACGACGAGGTCGTCACCGCCGAGAAGCTCGACGAGCTCACCGAGCTCGACGCGTCCAAGGCCTCCGACCGCGAGGTCAAGATGGCCACGCAGCTGATCGACTCCCTGACCACGGACTTCGACCCCGGCCAGTACAAGGACTCCTACCGCGAGCAGGTGCTCGAGCTCGTCGAGCGCAAGGCCAACGGCGAGGAGATCGCCGTCCAGCCCGAGGCGGAGGGCCCGGCCAAGGTGCCCGACCTCATGGCCGCCCTGGAGGCGAGCCTCGCCGCCGTGAAGTCCGAGGGCGGCGGGGACGATGACGGCGCGAAGCCGGCGCCGAAGAAGAAGGCCTCCGGCGCCAAGAAGCAGCAGCCGGCGAAGGCGTCCTAGCGGTCCGCGCCTACGCGGCGTGCGGCAGGCCGTCGCCCGGCGTGCGGTCGAGCTCGAACCAGACCATGGAGCCGGGCTCGTTGCCGCGCTCGACGCCCCAGCGGTCCGCGAGGGTGGCCACGAGGTACAGGCCCCAGCCCTCGACGGTGTCCGGATCGTCCGCGCGGCCGAGGAAGGCGAAGCCCGGGCCGGGGTCGGACACCTCGACCCGCACGTGGGCGTCCGCGACGTCGACGCCGAGGACGATGTTGTCCCCGGGCGAGAGCCGGGCGTGGCGCAGGCTGTTGGTCACGAGCTCGGACACGAGCAGCCGCACGTCGCCGAGCTGGTCCTCGGGCAGGCGGTCCGCGAGTCCGTCGACCGCGTGGCGGGCGGCGGCGGCGGAGTCGAGCTCGCGCGGGAGCTCGAGCTCGATGTCCGTCACCGCGGCGGCTCCGTGAGCGTCGCGGCGTCCCGCGAGGAGTCGAGAAAGCGCAGGCGGTCCGTCATCCGCGTGATCTCGAACACGCGCTGGACGTCGGCCCCGCCGCGCACGAGCGCGAAGGCGCGACCCTGCTCGCGCGTCCGCTGGTCGGCGAGCACGACGAGGCGCAGCCCGGTGGAGTCCATGAAGTCCAGCGCGGAGAGGTCGAGCACGATCGCGCCGGGATCCTGAGCGCTGGCGATCCGGTCGAGCTCGCCCTCCAGGCGCTCCGCACCGGACACGTCGAGCTCCCCCTGGAGGGCGATCACGGCCACGTCGCCGGTCATCGTGGTCTCGAAGGACAGCAGCGTCACGGGGCGAAGCCTACGAAAGCTCGCGTCCGGTTACACCCACACCCCATGGCCAGGCTCCGGAGGTCGAACAGCACCGTCCCCGGGCTGACCCGGATCCGGCGTGGCAGGGGCTTCTCCTACCACGACGCGGAGGGCAACCGCATCGAGGAGCCGGAGGTCCTCGCGCGCATCGAGGAGCTCGTCATCCCGCCCGCCTGGAGAGACGTCTGGATCTGCCCCTGGCCGATGGGCCACATCCAGGCCACGGGCGTCGACGCCGCCGGCCGCAAGCAGTACCTCTACCACCCGCAGTGGCGCGTGCGTCGCGACCAGCAGAAGTTCGACGACATGATCGCCTTCGCCCGCGACCTGCCCGGCCTGCGCGCCGGGGCGGAGGCGACGCTCGAGACCTCGGACAAGCTCACGCACGACCGCGTGCTCGCCTGCGCCGTGCGGCTGCTCGACCACGGCTTCTTCCGCATCGGCTCCGAGGACTACGCGGTCACCAACGAGACGTTCGGCCTGGCGACGATGCGCAAGGAGCACGTCCAGCTCGGTCCGGGCGACGCGATGACCTTCGACTACGTCGCCAAGAGCGGCAAGCGGCAGGTCCGAGGCTTCACCGACCCCCTGTCCTACGCCGTGATCGCGAAGCTCAAGCGCCGGCGCGGCGGCGGGGACGAGCTGCTCGCCTACAAGGTCCGCGGCGAGTGGCGCGACGTCAAGTCCACGGACATCAACGCGTGGATCAAGGTGCAGACGGGCGGCGACCACTCCGCCAAGGACTTCCGCACCTGGGGCGCGACGCTGCTCGCGGCGCAGGCGCTCGCGGTCTCCGGCGAGGTCGCCGGGACCAAGACGGGCCGCAAGCGCGCGATCACGCGGGCCATCGGCGAGGTCGCGCACCACCTCGGCAACACCCCGGCCGTGTGCCGGGCCTCCTACATCGACCCGCGCGTGATCGACGCCTACGAGGGCGGCACGGTGATCGAGCTCTCGACGCTGTTCGAGCCCGACCCGGACCGCGGCGCCGACGAGCGCCTGACGATCCACAACCCGGCGGTGGAGCAGGCCGTCCTGCGCCTGCTCGACGGGCACGAGGCCGGCCGCGGCCTCGACCGGGTCGAGACGGCCGCCGCGGCCTAGCTAGGTCTCCGGGCCGCCGGGGTCCGGCGTCGGCTCGGGCGGCTCGACGGGATCGGTCGGCGTGCTCGGCTCCGCGGGTGCCGGCACGTGCGCGGGCTCGAGCGGCTCCGTCGGCTGCATGGGCTCCGCCGGCGTGCTCGGCACGCTCGGGGAGTCCGGGACGACGAGCGGCTGCTCGGGCATGGCGGGAGTGCTCGGGACTTCCAACGTAGGCATAAGGTGACCATCCCCGCCGATGCCCCCGTCCAAGCGCCTCGAGGTCGACGTCGACGGCCGCACCCTGTCCCTGAGCAACCTCGACAAGGTGCTGTGGCCCGCCGTCGGCTGGACCAAGGGCCAGATGATCGACTACTACACCCGGGTCTCCCCGGCCCTCCTCCCGCACCTGCGGGGCCGTCCGCTGACGCTCAAGCGCTACCCCAACGGCGTCGAGGGCCAGTACTTCTACGAGAAGAACGCGCCCGGCCACCGGCCCGACTGGGTGCGCACGGAGCCCGTCCGGCTCAAGGGGGAGAAGGTGATCGCCTTCACGGTGTGCGACGACCTCCCGACGCTCGTCTGGCTCGCCAACCTCGCCGACCTCGAGCTGCACCCGTCCCTCTCCCTCGCCGCCGACGTCGCCCGTCCCACGGTCCTGGCCTTCGACCTCGATCCCGGGGAGGGCGCCTCCATCCTCGAGTGCTGCCGGGTCGCCCTGCGGCTGCGCGACGCCCTCGAGCGCCTCGGGCTGAAGACGTGCGTGCCCAAGACGTCGGGCTCGAAGGGCATGCAGGTCTACGCGCCGCTGCACACGCCGGTGACCTACGCGCAGACCAAGCCGTTCGCGCGCGCGCTGGCGGAGGTGCTCGAGCGCGCGCTGCCCGACCTCGTCGTCTCCGACATGGCCAAGGCCAAGCGCGGCGGCAAGGTGCTCGTGGACTGGTCGCAGAACGATGAGCACAAGACGACGGTGTGCGTCTACTCCCTGCGCGCGCGGGAGCGCCCGACGGCCTCGACGCCGCTGACCTGGGACGAGGTGGCCGACGCCACCCACCCCGCGGAGCTCGTGTTCACCGCCGAGGACGTCCTCGAGCGCGTCGCCGAGCACGGCGACCTGTGGGCGCCGGTGGCGACCGTCGAGCAGGAGCTGCCGCGGCTGGAGGCCTAGGAGCTGCCGAGCGCGAGCCCGACGCCGACGATCAGCGCGCCGCCGAGCGTGACCTGCACGAGGGACTGGCGCATCGAGACCGCGAGGAAGCGCTTGCGGATCACGGCGATGGCCACGAGCTCGACGGCGACGACGACGCCGGCCACGACGAGCGCGTGATCGACGTCGGCGATGATGAACGGCAGGGAGTGGAAGGCGCCGCCGAGCGTCGTCATGGCCCCGGTGACGGCCCCGCGGAGGATCGCCGAGCCACGGCCGGTCTGGGTCCCGTCGTCCGAGAGCGCCTCGGACAGGCCCATGCTGATGCCGGCGCCCAGCGCCGTGGCCAGCCCGACGAACAGGGCCGCGTGCGAGCCGGCCAGCAGGGCGGCGGCGAAGATCGGCGCGAGCGTCGACAGGGTCCCGTCGATCAGGCCGACGAGCCCCGGCTGCACATAGCGCAGGACGAACGCCCGCTCGTCGAGGCCGGCGATGGTGGCGACGCCTTCGGACATTTCCGTCACTATAACAACCGATTTCGGTTAGGCTGCCCTACGCCATGGACGCCGCCGCCGCCGACCGCCAGCTCGTCGAGCGCCTGCGCGCGCGGGGCCAGCGCGTCACGTCCCAGCGCCTGGTCATCAACCGCGCGCTGCAGCGGCGGCAGCACCACCTGAGCGCCGACGAGGTCCGCACCGCGGTCGCCGACGCGCTGCCGGGCCTGGCCATGCCGACGGTCTACGCGACGCTCGATCTCCTCGTCGAGCTCCGGCTCGCCCGCCGGATCGACGCGGGCACCGGCGTCGCGCTCTACGACGGCCGGACGACGCCGCACCACCACGTCGCCTGCCCGACCTGCGGGCGCACGGAGGACCTCGACGTCGAGGTCGACCTCGAGCCGCTGCTGGCGGCGGCGCGCGGCGCCGGGTTCGAGCCTTCGGCGGCGGGCGCCCTGGTCACCGGCGCGTGCCGTCGCTGCCGGCAAGGAGGGAGCTGACGTGGATCGGGTCCGACGCCGGAGGGCGCTGGTCGCGATCGTGCATCACCCGGGTGCGCGACCGCGACCAGTGTCGGATGCGGCACGAGCCGGGGGCGGAGGTCAGTCGCCGTGGGATCGCCCGCCGGCTGACGCTCAAGCTCAGGCGGCGCGCCGCTCGGGCGGCGCGGCGGGGCGCACGACCGCGTGCTCCTGCGTGGTCGTGCACAGCGCGAGGTCGGCGACCGCGACGCGGCGGTGCGCCGCGTGGCGGATCGCCCGCTCCATGAGCCGCGTGCGCCGCGGCGTGCGGTCGAAGTCGGCGGGGTGCAGGTCGACCCGCAACAGGTCGCCGCGCCTGCGCGGAGCGCGGCGCGGCCGGGGCTCGTCGGCCCCGACGACGTCCCCGCCGTCCGTGCGCTCGGCCAGCCAGGCCGCCAAGGCCCGGCCGCAGCCCGAGCCCGGGACGACGAGCAGGGTGGCGCGATCCACCCCGAGGTCGGTGAGCCAGTCGCGGATCAGCGCGCAGTGCTCGTAGGTCGCCGGCTCGATGCCGTGCAGGGCGACGGCCAGCCGCCCGGAGTCGCTCGTTCTCGTCATTTGCAGGCAGGATGCCCGCCCGCGGCGCGGCCGAGGTGAACGGGCGGTGAAGCCGCCCGTTCACCCGCGCGCCTACGGGTTGAGGGTGACGAACGGCAGGGAGTAGCTGGCGGCCGGGATCGCCGTGTCCGTCACCGCGCAGACGGAGACGATGAACCCGTTGATCCTCGCCGGGTCGGGCTGGGCGCCGACCGTCAGGTCCGCCGGCATGCCGGCGGCGCGGCCGACGATGATCACGTCGTCGCGCATGTCCTGGTTGCCCGACAGGGCGGGCTGCGCCGCCGTCGGGATCGTCGCGCACTTGCCGGGGTCGAGGGCGGGCACCGCGACGGCCACGCGGCCCGAGAAGGCGCCGACGTCGACGGCGCGCAGCGAGCCGTTGGCCACCTCCGAGGTCCGCACGGAGCTCGAGCCGAGCCGGCTGGCGGTGACCGACCCCGGTGCGAGCTCGGCGTTGCGGACCGACCCGTCGATGAGCTCGTCCGAGCCGACCGATCCGGTCGCGAGATCCTGGGCGAGCAGCGAGTTGTCCGCGACGGCGAGTCCGGAGACGCTTCCGGTCCGCAGCTCGCTGGAGCCGACCGAGCGGGACTTGAGCTCGGACGTCGAGACGGAGTTCCTGCGGAGCTTGGACGCCGTCACGGAGTTCTTCGGCGTGTAGCGCAGGGCCTTGACGGCCGACTGGGTCAGCGCCCGCCGGGACACGGAGTGGCTCTTGAGCACCCGGCCGTTGATGAGCCTCGCCGCCTCGGCCGGGCCGCCCAGGGCGACGAAGAGGGCGACGGCGGCGAGCAGGAGGGCCGGGCTCGGCCGGCGGAGGTGCGTGCGCATACGCAAGGACGCTATGGAGTGCGCGGACGCCAGACCGTGGTTGGGGTCCGTCCGTGGCCCGGGTATGCCCCGCACATGGCTGACTTCAAGCAGGGCGACAAGGTCGAGTGGAACAGTCACGGCTCCAAGGCCGTGGGCACGGTCAAGCAGAAGATCACCTCCGAGACGGAGGCCGGCGGGCGCAAGGTCAAGGCCTCCGAGGAGGAGCCGCAGTACCTCGTCGAGAGCGACAAGTCCGGTGGCACGGCGGTGCACAAGCCGGGCGCGCTGAAGAAGCGGTCCTGAAGCGACCGGACAGGCCCGCGGGAGAGCTCCAGGCCATGACGTGGACGCACTCGCTGAAGCACTGGGGTCATGATCCCCTGACGTGACCTCGCCGCCCCGCCGCGTCCTCATGGGCCTGCAGTTCTTCCCGCGCGGCGGGTCGGCGCACGTGGCGCGCAACCTCGCCCACGGCCTGCCCGCGGCCGGCTGGTCGGCGCGCATCGTCTCCGGCTCCGTCCGGCGGCCGGGCTGGCCGGGCGACGCCGCGGTGTTCTACGCCGGTCTCGACGTCCGGCCCGTCGACATGACCGCGGCGCTGGAGGCGCCCGACCCGATGGCGGCCGACCCGCCGCTGCATCCGTCCTACGAGGACCGCCCGGGGGCCCCGGACCGGGTGTTCGCCGCCCTCGACGACGTCGAGTACGAACGCCAGGTGGACGCCTGGGCCCGAGCCCTGGAGGCCGCGGGCGCGTCCGCGGCCGACGTGCTGCACCTGCACCACCTCACGCCGATCCACGCCGCCGCGGGGCGCGTCGCGCCCGGGGTCCCGGTCGTCGGGCACCTGCACGGGACGGAGCTGCTCCTGCTCGAGGCCATGGAGGCCGATCCGGGCCGCTGGGCGCACGCCGGCGCGTGGGCCGCCCGCTTCCGGGAGTGGGCCGAGGGCTGCGAGCGCCTGATCGTCCTCTCCGGCTCCCAGGTGCAGCGCGTGCAGACGCAGCTCGGGATCGAGCCCGAGCGCTGCGTGCGGATCGCCAACGGCTACGACCCCGCGGCCTTCACCGCCGCGCGGGAGGTCGACCGGCCGGCCTTCTGGCGGCGCCGGCTCGTGGAGTCGCCCCGAGGCTGGGCGCCCGGCGCGGACGCCGGCTCCGTCAGCTACGCCGAGGCCGACCTCGAGGCGCTGACGGGCGCCGGCCCCGTGCTGCTCTACGTCGGGCGCTTCACCGAGGTCAAGCGCCTCGGGCTGCTCATCGAGGCGCACGCGCAGGGCGCGCCGCGCTTCGCGCAGCGCGCCCCGCTGGTCATCGTCGGCGGCTACCCGGGGGAGTGGGAGGGCGAGCACCCGCTGGAGACCGTCCGCCGCACGGGCGCCCGTGACGTCTTCCTCGCCGGATGGCACGGCCACGACGAGCTGCCGCGCTTCCTCGCGGCCGCCGACGTCGTCGTGCTTGCGAGCGTGCGCGAGCAGTTCGGGCAGGTCCTCGTGGAGGGCATGGCCTGCGGGCTCCCGGTGATCGCCGTCGACGCGTTCGGGCCCGCCGAGATCGTCCGGGCGGGCGAGACGGGCTGGCTCGTGGCCGCAGACGACCTCGACGGCCTCGCCGACGCGCTCGTGGAGGCGGTCAACCGCCCGGACGAGCGGCGCCGCCGCGGCCGCGCCGCCGAGGTCGACGCCCGCGAGCGCTTCACTTGGCCCGCGCTGGCCGCGCGCGTGGCCGAGGTCTACGCGGAGGTCTCGGCCCGAGGGCCAAGCTGACAGGACGGGGCGCCTTGGTAATCTCAGGGACCCTCGCCGAGCGCTCGATCGCCGAGACGACGGGCCCCGCACCATGCCCATGCGCCCTCGCCCCACCGAGCGGGTCGGTCTCTACGACCCGGCCCACGAGCACGATGCCTGCGGCGTCGCGTTCGTCGCGCGCCTCGACGGCGATCCGCGGCGGGAGACCGTCATGCGCGCCATCGAGGCGCTGGAGAACCTCGAGCACCGCGGTGCCGAGGGCGCGGACCCGAACACCGGCGACGGCGCCGGCATCCTCATGCAGCTGCCCGACGCGTACTTCCGCCGGCTCGCCGGCGAGGACCTGCCGCAGCCGGGGACCTACGGCGTGGGCGTCGTCTTCTTCCCCCAGGACCGCGGGCGACGCGACGAGCTGCAGCGCCTGATCACCGAGACCGTCGAGGCGGAGGGCCAGCGCGTCGTGCTCTGGCGCGACGTCCCGGTCGACAAGGACTACTGCGGCGTCACCGCCTTCTACCACCGGCCCTACGTCAAGCAGGTCGTGATCGCCGCCGAGGGCGAGCTGGCCGCCGACCAGGACGCCTTCGAGCGCAAGCTCTACGTCATCCGCCGCGTCGCCGAGCTCGCGGCCGGCCCGGACCTCGTCGTCCCGAGCCTCTCGAGCCGGACCATCGTCTACAAGGGCATGCTCACGCCGGCGCAGCTGCTCGGCTACTACCCCGACCTGCAGTCGGAGCGGATGGAGACGGCGGTCGCCCTCGTGCACGCCCGCTTCTCGACGAACACCTTCCCGTCCTGGGAGCTCGCCCACCCGTACCGGATGCTCGCCCACAACGGCGAGATCAACACGCTGCGCGGCAACGTCAACTGGATGCGCGCGCGGGAGTCTGAGCTGCGCTCCGAGCTCTTCGGCGACGACCTCGAGAAGGTCCTGCCCGTCGTGCGCCCGGGCGGCTCGGACTCCGCGACGCTCGACAACGTGCTCGAGCTGTTGACCCTCGCCGGCCGCAGCCTGCCGCACGCGATGATGATGCTCGTCCCCGAGGCCTACGAGGACGCGGACGACATGCCCGACCACGTCAAGGCCTTCTACGCCTTCCACTCCTGCCTCATGGAGCCGTGGGACGGGCCGGCGGCGGTCACCTTCACGGACGGGCGCGTGATCGGCGCGACGCTGGACCGCAACGGCCTGCGCCCGGGCCGCTGGGTCGAGACCAAGGACGGCTGGGTCGTGCTCGGCTCGGAGGTCGGGATGCTCGACATCGCGCCGGAGAACGTCGCCCGCAAGGGTCGCCTGGCCCCTGGCAAGCTCTTCCTCGTCGACCTCGAGCAGGGCCGCATCGTCCCCGACGCCGAGGTCAAGGACTCCGTGGCCCGGGCCAAGCCCTACGGGGACTGGTACCACGAGGGCGTGGTCCACGTGCGCGACCTGCCCGAGCGCACGGGCTCGGTGACCGCCCACGGCACGCTCGCCCAGCGCCAGCGGGCGTTCGGCTGGACGCAGGAGGACCTGCGGCTGACGCTCGTGCCGATGGCGCGCGACGCCGCCGAGCCGACGGCCTCCATGGGCAACGACCTCGCACTCGCGGTGCTCAGCGACCAGGCGCCGCCGCTGTTCGGCTACTTCAAGCAGCTCTTCGCGCAGGTCACCAACCCCCCGATCGACTCCATCCGCGAGTCCATCGTCATGTCGCTGTCCAGCGGCATCGGGGCGGAGGAGAACCTCCTCAGCGAGTCCCCCGAGCACGCCCACCAGCTCGCCTTGAGCCACCCCATCCTGCGGGCCTCGGAGCTCGAGCGCCTGCGCCAGGTCGACCACTCCGTGTTCTGGGCGCACACGATCGACATCACCTGGGACGTCGCCGAGGGTCCCGAGGGGCTTCCGCGCGCGCTGCGGAGGATCTGCCTCGAGGCGACGGAGGTCGTCGAAGACGGCGTCACCGTGGTCATCCTCTCCGACCGCGCCGCCGGCCCCGGCCGGGCGGCCGTCCCGTCGCTGCTGGCCGTCGGCGCCGTCCACCACCATCTCGTGCGCGAGGGCACCCGCCTGAAGACCGGCCTGGTCATCGAGTCGGGCGAGCCGCGCGAGGTCCACCACTTCTGCACGCTGATCGGCTACGGCGCCTCCGCGGTCTGCCCGTACCTCATGTTCGAGTCCGTCGGCGACCTCGTGCGCCAGGACCGCATCCCGGCCGTCGACGACGTCGACGACGCCGAGAAGCGCGTGGTCAAGGGGCTCGGCAAGGGCCTGCTCAAGACGATGTCGAAGATGGGCATCTCGACCATCTCGTCCTACTGCGGCGCGCAGATCTTCGAGGCCGTCGGGCTCGAGGCCGACGTCGTGGACCGCCACTTCACCGGGACGGCGTCGCGCGTCGGGGGCATCGGGCTCGACGTGCTCGCCCGCGAGGCGCTGGAGCGCCACGGCCGCGGCTTCGCCCCGCCCGAGGCGCTGGCCGCCGACCCGTCCCTGCGAGACGCGCCGCCCGAGGACGTCCTCCCCGTGGGCGGCAACTTCCAGTGGCGCCGCGACGGCGAGCGCCGCCAGTGGGACCCGGCCGCGATCTCGCTGCTGCAGCGCTCGGCGCGCGAGGGCTCGTGGGAGACCTACGAGCAGTTCGCCGCCCACATGAACGACGACGCCGCGGCGAAGTCCTCCCTGCGCGGGCTGATGGACTTCCGCTGGGCGCAGGACGGCGGCGTGGCGCTCGAGGAGGTCGAGCCGGCGGCGGAGATCGTCAAGCGCTTCTCGACCGGCGCGATGTCGCTCGGGTCGCTCTCGCGCGAGGCGCACGAGACGCTCGCGCTCGCGATGAACCGGATCGGCGGCAAGTCGAACTCCGGCGAGGGCGGGGAGGACCCCGTCCGCTACGAGGCAGAGCCCGACGGCGGCTCGCGCCGCTCGGCGATCCACCAGGTCGCCTCGGGCCGCTTCGGGGTCAACATCCACTACCTCGTCAACTGCGACGAGCTGCAGATCAAGATGGCCCAGGGCGCCAAGCCCGGCGAGGGCGGCCAGCTGCCCGGCAACAAGGTCGACGACTACATCGGCCGCGTGCGCTTCACGACGCCGGGCGTGACGCTCATCTCCCCGCCGCCGCACCACGACATCTACTCCATCGAGGACCTCAAGCAGCTCATCCACGACCTGCGCTGCGCGAACCCGACGGCCCGGGTGAGCGTCAAGCTCGTGGCCGAGGTCGGCGTGGGCACGGTGGCGGCCGGCGTGGCCAAGGCCGGCGCCGACCACATCCTCATCTCGGGCCACGACGGGGGCACGGGCGCCTCCCCGCAGTCCTCCATCCAGTCCGCGGGCGTGCCCTGGGAGATCGGGCTCTCCGAGACCCAGCAGACGCTCGTGCTCAACGACCTGCGCTCACGCGTGTGGGTGCAGGCCGACGGGCAGATGAAGACCGGCCGCGACGCCGCGATCGCCGCGCTGCTCGGCGCGGACGAGGTCGGGCTCTCGACGGCTCCCCTGATCGCCACGGGCTGCGTGATGATGCGCGTCTGCCACCTGAACACGTGCCCGGTCGGGGTGGCGACGCAGGACCCGGAACTGCGCAGGCGCTTCACCGGCAAGCCCGAGCACGTCATCAACTACCTGTTCTTCGTCGCGGAGGAGCTGCGCCGGATCATGGCCCGGCTCGGCGTGCGCACCTGGGACGAGCTCGTCGGCCGCTCCGACCTGCTCGAGCTGCGGCCCGCCGTCGAGCACTGGAAGGCGCGCGGCATCGACCTCTCCAGCGTGCTCACCCACCTCGACGTCCCCTACGGCACGCCGCTGGGCCGCACGATGCCCCAGCCCTCGCCGCTCGTCGGCGCGCTCGACTACGAGCTGCTCGAGCACTGCAAGGACGCCGTCGACCACCGCCGGCCGGTGCGTGGCGAGTTCCCGGTGCGCAACGTCAACCGCACCGTGGGCGGGATCTTCTCGAGCGCGGTCACCCAGGTGTGGGGCGCCGGCGGGCTGCCCGAGGGCTGCGTCCAGCTGCGCTTCCGCGGCTCCGCGGGCCAGTCCTTCGGGGCCTGGCTGGCCCCCGGGATCGAGCTGACGCTCATCGGCGACGCCAACGACTACGCCGGCAAGGGGCTGTCGGGCGGCGTGGTCTGCGTCACGCCGCCGCCGGAGGTGACGTTCGCGCCGGCCGAGAACGTCATCGTCGGCAACACCGTGCTCTACGGCGCCACGGCCGGCCGGGCGTTCTTCTCCGGGCTCGCGGGCGAGCGCTTCGCAGTCCGCAACTCGGGCGCGTCCTGCGTCGTGGAGGGCATCGGCGACCACGGCTGCGAGTACATGACCGGCGGCCGGGTGGTCGTCCTCGGCCGGACGGGCCGCAACTTCGCGGCGGGGATGAGCGGCGGCGTCGCCTACGTGCTCGACGTCGACGGGCGCTTCGAGGAGCGCTGCAACTTCGAGCTCGTCGGCTTCGACGCGCTCGACGCCGAGGACGACAAGGTCCTCTTCGAGCTCGTCTCCGAGCACGCAGACCGGACGGGATCGGCCGTCGCCGACGGGCTGCTGGCGGACTGGCCGGCCGCGCTCGGTCGCTTCGTGAAGGTCATGCCCCACGACTACAAGCGCGTCATGGAGGAGCTGGCCCAGTCCGACCACGCCGCGGAGGAGGCGACGCCGGCCACGGCCTAGTGACCGCGGTTCCGGACGCCTGACGTCCGCAAGTGCGGTCACCAGGCAGCCTGATCCCGCTGCCGGCGCGCCCGTCGTGCCGGTACGAGGCCCGGCGCAGACCCATGCAGATCGGCGCTGCTGTCCTGCACCGCCATGGCGAGTCGACTCGGCGGTCCCAAGCGGTCGCGGCCCCCGATCTGCGCGTGACCAGGCCGCGGCGGAGGTCGGACCTGAGAAGATCAGCGAGCTACGACTGCGCCGCCCGTCACGATCCGTTCTGCGTCGCCCAGCGAGCGACCCGCGCTGGAGGAGCTCCAGCGCAGGTCGTCGATGCACGAGCCGATGTATCGCGCGCAGCTTGCCGCGCATCCTGACGCGATCGAGCTTCCGGGGCATCTCATCGCTGCCGGCGCGGTTCGCGTCGCCGAACAGGACGGCGTCATCGTGGGGTTTGCGGCACTGCTTGCGCCCCGCGCGGGCGGCTGCGAGCTCGACGGGCTGTTCGTTGAGCCGGATCGGATGCGGCACGGCGTCGGCCGTGGGCTCATCGACGACGCCAAGCGAATGGCACGAGAGCGTGGTGCGACACGGATCGACGTCGTCGCCAACCCGCAGGCTCTGGCGTTCTACCAGCGTGTCGGGTTCACCACTTCCGGCGAGGCTGAGACCAGGTTCGGGATGGCGCCACGCATGTCGTTGCTCCTTGACGCGTGACGACCGGGGCGGAGGCGTAGCCTCCGTCCATCGGGCGGTCACCGGTGAGGCGGAGCGGGGCCGACCCGGGCCCAGGCGCGCGCCGCTTGCACGCCAGACCTGGCACCGAAGCAAACGACGACGGCGCCGACGCCGTGTCCGGCCGCCGCTGCGCGCAGCCGACGCCCGCCACGGTTTCAGCCGCAGAAGCCGCGGTGACCCGGCGGTCCTGCTCGACGCGCGCGACGACGCTCGGCTCACCGTGTCTAGCGTCAGCGCGACGATGCCCGACCTGAATGGCTGGTGGATCCGTCGAGCGACGCCAGACGACGTCCCCGCGGTCAGCGACGTGTTGCTGGCCGCGGCCCTCGACGCATGGGCGACCTTCCTCGGCGCGGAACGGATCGAGGCGGCGAACCGCGGCAGGCAACATCCCGCCAATCTCGTGGCCGAGGACGATCTCGGCGTCTTCTCGTTCGTCGCTTGGGACACGACGACGGGCGAGATCCTGCGGCTCTACACCCATCCTCGGCGCACAGGCAGCGGGGCCGGCCGCGCGCTGCTCGACCGCGCGCTCGATGCTCTACGCGCCGCCGGCCACGCTCAAGCATGGCTCAACACGGAGGGGCGCAACGAGCGCGCGCGGCGGTTCTATGAGCGGCACGGGTGGCGGGAAGATGGACCGGCGCGCGTCCGCGACTGGCATGGCGCGCGCCTCGTCGAACCGCGTTACGTCAAGGCCCTTGTCGAGCGTTGGCAATAGTGCACCGATCGGTACACTATAGAGCTGGGAGCTGGCTAGCGCAGCGTCGACCCTCGTCCTGAGGACTCGTTCAAGAGGCAGGAGTCTCGATGTCCAAGGTGTGGTTCGTGACGGGAAGCTCGCGCGGTCTGGGTCGCGCGCTCGTCGAGGTCGCGCTCGAAGCGGGTGACCGCGTGGCGGCGACGGCGCGTGACCCTGAGCGGTTGCAGGATCTTCTCGACACGTACGGCGACGCGGTGCTTCTCCTGCGGCTCGAAGTGACCGACTACGACGCGGCTGCACGCGTGGTGGCTCAGGCCGAGGAGACGTTCGGTCGCATCGATGTCGTCGTCAACAACGCCGGGTACAGCAACCTGGGCTCGTTCGAGGACACGACGATCGACTCGTTTCGGACGCAGATCGAGACCAACTTCTACGGTGTCGTGAACGTCTCGAAGGCGGCTGTGCCGGTCCTGCGCGAGCAGGGCAGCGGTCACATCTTCCAGGTCGCCTCGCTCAGCGTCCGTTTGTCCGCCCCGGGCCTGACCGCCTACCAGGCGGCGAAGTGGGCCGTCGCCGGGTTCTCCAGCGGTCTCGCCCAAGAGATCGCTCCGTTCGGGGTGAAGGTCACCGTTCTCGAGCCGGGCGGCATGCGCACCGACTGGGCCGGCTCGTCGATGACGATCCCAAAGCCCAGCCCGTCGTACCAGCCAACGATCGGAGCGTTCGCCGAGCTGGTGCGCGCCGGCTCCGGTCACGAGGCGAACAACGCGCGTCGTGTCGCCCACGTGGTGCGAGACCTCGCCGGCCGCGACGATGCACCCGTGCGTCTGCTGCTCGGAGCCGATGCTGTGCCGATGGCGCAGCAGGCGGCGCAGGAGCTCGCCGCCAGCGACAAGGCCTGGCGAGAGGTCAGTCTGAGCGTCTCCGACGGCACATGAGCGCACCGGTGACCGTCGTGGAGCGCAACGTGTCCGCGGACGTCGCGCGGACCTCCAAACGTACCGCGGCCCACGAGCGTCAGGACGAGCTCGTGCATCCCTACAGAACGGAGCATCCCCCGTGAGCAAGCTCATCCTGAAGATGTCGATGTCGCTCGACGGCTTCGTGGCCGACGCCAGCGGCGACAACGCATTCATCTTCTCCTCGATGTCCGAGGATGCCACCGCCTGGACCATGCACACCCTGGGCGACACCACCGCGCACCTGATGGGCTCGCGCACCTACCACGACATGGCCGCCCACTGGCCACAAAGCGACAGCGTGTTCGCCGCGCCGATGAACGACCTTCCGAAGATCGTGTTCTCCCACAGCATGACCACGGCGGAGTGGGGCGAGACGCGCATCGTGGCCGGCGACCTCGCCGAGGGGGTCGCGAAGCTCAAGGCCGAGCGCGCCGGGGGCTACCTGCTTGCCCACGGCGGCGCGCGCTTCGCCCGGTCGCTGGTGAGCACGGGCCTGATCGACGAGTACCGCCTCCTGGTGCACCCGGCGGTGCTGGGCGACGGCAAGCCGATCTTTCCCGGCCGGATGGACTTCGAGCCGGTCTCTACCGAAGCGTTCAGCAGCGGCGCCGTGGCGCACGTCTGCCGCCCGGCCGCCCCAGGCACCGTCCCGTAGCGGGATCATCATGCGGGACGTGTCGCAGAGTGGCGCGAGTATCGCAATCAGGCGATTGCGAAAGCGGAGGCCTGAGTGGGAATGCGGCGCGGCTGGGGTCGGCGCGCCCATGCTGTGCCGATGCACGACGCTGGGCCAGGACGGGCTGACCGCGCGACTGCTGGTCGTTCCTTGCAGGCGTCTCGCTGGGTCGGCGCAGACGATCGCTCCCGCGCGCGAAAGCGATAGCGGCCGCCGGGTCCTGCCGCCGGGCCTGGCCCCGGTAGTCGTAGGACGCGTGGGGCCCTGGCTAACCACGTCTCGGGGCGGCAGGATTGCGCCGGAGTCCCGGGATAGGGGGGTTGTCGCCTCTTTGAGAACGGGTTCGATGAGCGGCGGTGACTTCTGCCTGAGAAAGGACAAGCTGTGAGCTTCGCGGAGACGACATGGCGGTCTAGGGCGTTTGAGCGGCGGGGCGTCCGCCGCCGGTGGCGGGCGGGCGCGGCGCTGAGCGCCGCAGGGCTCGCTGCGGTGTTGGCGGCGGGACTGGCGGGCGCGTCGCCGGCCTCTGCCGAGGTCGTGGTGTCGCATGCGGCCAAGCGCGGTGAGCTGCGCGGCGGTCGGCTGATCTTGCACGGTGTGAGCGGCCGCGTGAGCTATTTCACTGATGCCGGTCGTTCGGGAACGGCATCGGTGCGGCGGCTGCACCGGCGCGTGTTCCTGCCGGGCAAGCCGGCGATCGGGATGCTGCACGTCGCGGGCTCGCACGGCGGGCGGGAGCCGAGCTTCAGGCTCAGCAAGCCGCGTTACGCCGCTTCGCGCCGGACCGTCAGCTACAAGGCCAAGCCACTCCACATCACGCCTGTGTCCTCCGCGCCCGCGCGTGCGTCAAGCGCCGCGCCGCGCCGGTTCGGCGCGGCGTCCTTGTCGATCCTCCCGCACCCGACCCTGGCAAGCGGCGACAACGGCGGCCACGACTGCGAGCTGTTGCTTCAGTATCCCTTGAACAGTCAGGACGGCGCGCTTGATCTCACGTCGAGAGATAAGTGGGATACCGACACCTGGGGTGCCGAGCCCCCCTACCGCATGAACGAACTCTCGGACGCGCTCATCACGTCGGAGGGCGGCCTCTGGCGCGGCTGCGGTTTCCATTCGCTTACCAGGAGCCGGCCGCATGGAGCGCTCCTGATGGGACCCCGGGGCCAGTATTCACCATTACGGTGACGTGGCCGTGGAATGATGCGCCCACAACCAGCTGCACGATCCAGACTCCTGCCCCGACCCCGTTTCAGTGTGTACGCGACGACTCAACCGTGATTGGTTGGGACATAACGGCCCCATAGTTCGAGGGTCCTGACCGTGCTTGATTCTGAGCGATTCGGATGGGTGACACGCGACCGCCGGAGCCCCGACCACCGGCGGTGCTGCCGTAGATCGAGATGCCGCCGCCGGGCCCGATCCCGAGGCGGCCGACTGGTATCCCATTGAGGCAGAAGCAGCCGCTCAGCCAATAAGCGTCCGCGCTGTCGCGTTGGACGACCAGCGGAAGCAGCACTCTGCGGGTCACGCGCCTCGCTGTGCCTTTCAGGCGAAAGCGATGGGACTGTCACGGCCAGCTTGCACGTACGATCGGCGGGCGGCGCACCCAGCACATTCCCTCGCCGATCTCCCGTGCGCGAGAGGCGGATGGAGCTGGCCCGAAGACTTCGGCGATCAAGCTGAGGGCTGGATCCCATCGCGGTCGGTGGCGTCCGTCTTGCGGCAGATGACGAGGGCCTCGATGTAGTCGCGGCGGTAGCGGTCGGGGGCGTCCGCGACGCGGTCTTCGAGCGCGCGGAGGAAGTCGTCGAGGAGGGCGGGGGCGCGGTCTTCGCCCTCGCGCGCGAACGCGCTTCGCATGAGCGGCTCGCCCCAGGCGAGCACGCTTCGCACGTACTCTCGCGCGAACACGGCGGGATCGTTGTCCCAGTAGGGGTTGTCGAGACGGAAGAGCTCGGCGCTCTCGAGCTCGAGGCCGGCGACGCCTCCGCCCCGGGGGTCGAAGGGCTTCCGGATCTCGTCGAGCGTACGCATCCAGACCGGGACGACGACCGCTGCGACGGTGTCGGCGCTGATGCGCCGCGCGCGTCGCCAGTCGGCGAGGATCCGGTTCATGTCGCCGATCAGCTCGACGTAGAGCCCTGTCCGCTCGGGGTCCGGAGCGGGCGAGGCCGGCAGCGCGGCGATGAACTGGCCGCCCGGCGCGAGTTCCATGGCGCGGAGCTCGAGCAGCCGCTGCCACTGCCGCGCTCCGGCGGTGCGCCAGGCTTCCCGCTCCGCCTGGTCTTCTTGGTCGGGGTAGCCGGGGAAGACCGACCCCGTCGACGCGAAGCCGGCCGCATCGGCGATCCAGTGCATCGCCGTTCCGGTGACCGCCACGTGCACGCTGCCGGGCGGCAGGCAGGGCGACTGCTGCAGCGGGATGCCCGCCATGCTGATCACCGTCGCGGGAGCCGGGCTGCGCTCGAGCGCTCGGCGGCACGCCTCGCCGTGAGCTTCGGCCGAGGCGAAGTGGGCCCCGGCGCCGGCGTCGGCGATCCCGGGACCGGCGTCACCCGGCGCGGGGATCATCACCACCCTCGATCCGTCCGCCGAGTCCTTGAAGGCGTGCCGCAGGTGCTCGCCGGTGACGCCCCATGGGTTCGTCGGCAGATCGACGAGCGCGTAGATCAGCGGCCGGCCGGCCCGCTGCTCGGCGAGCGCGCGGATGAGCCCGTGCGAGTTGACCCCGTCGGCGGCGCCGAGATCGGCCACGCGCAGCACCCGCTCGTCCGCGAACTCCCGAGCGGCGGCCAGCGCCGACGGGTGGGTCGCCTCGAACGCCGCGCGCTGCGACAGCGCGTACCGCGCGTAGTCATCCGCCATGCTCGAGAGCTCCGACCGCATGTCCGTGCCGCCCGCGTTCAGCCGGTGAATGCGGGCCGGACGGCACGGACCGGCAGGCACAGCCGGTCCAGGGCGGCGCGGGTGTCGGGGGCGCTGGCCACGACCGCGGTGCAGAAGCGTCTCCTTGTGGTGAGCGGTACGCGCCCGGTGACGGTGAACGTCCGCGAGCGGCCACGACGGAGCTCGTGGACACACCCCGGTGTGACTCCCCGCCGTACATCGTGACCACCTTCGCCGCGCACCGAACGCATCTCCCTTGTAGCGACAACCGCTTGCTTCTCACGGCGGCGCAGTTCTGCTGCCCCGAGGGTTCGTTAGCCAGAGCCCCATGCTTCCTAGGTGCGTCAGGGCTAGCCTGGAGGTACGATCGGCTTCGGTGGAGGCAGCCCATTCACTCGGCGAGTTCCTGCGTGCGCGGCGCGGACGGGTCAAGCCCGGAGACGTCGGGATCGCAGACGGTGATCGGCGCCGGGTGCCCGGGCTGCGTCGCGAGGAGCTGGCCAGGCTGGCGGGAGTCAGTGCCGACTACATCATGCGTCTGGAGCAAGGCCGCGACCACCGGCCGTCGGTGAAGGTGCTCGAAGCCCTGGCCCGAGCGCTGCAGCTCGACGCCGCCACCACCGAGCACCTGTTTGCCCTGAGCCGCCCGGCCTCGCCTGCTGCGCGACCTCGTGTCCACGCGGAGGAGCGGGTCCGGCCTGAGGTGCAGGCGCTGCTCGACGGCTGGGGCACCCCCGCCTTCATCCACGGACGCTGGCTGGATGTCCTGGCCTCCAACGCGGCCGCGCGCGCTGACGCGCGTTGCCGAGCCGGGCACCAACATGCTGCGTTCGATGTTCCTGGTCCGGGAGGAATACGAGCGCTACGAGGATCTCGAGTTCACGCTCGCCAGGACCGTGGCCTACTTTCGCGCCACCGTCGGCAGCGATCTCGACGATCCCTTTCCCAGGAGCCTGGTCGAGGAGCTGTCGCTGGAGAGCGACGATTTCCGCCGGCTCTGGGCCGATCACGACGTGCTCTCAGCGGTGTCGGGCTCGGACCTGTACCTGCACCCGGCCGTCGGCTGGATGCGGCTGAGCTTTCAGACGTTCGCCGTCGGCGGCACCGACCGACAGACCCTCTTCGCGACCACCGCGGAGCCGGGCAGCCGCGACGCGCAAGCGCTCGCCAGAATCGCCGCCCTGGCGCGGGCCCTGCCCGTCGACTGACCCGCAACGGTCGGTCCCATCCGAGGGCAAGCGAGCAGGTCGCGACTCCTGTGTTGAAGCAGACGCCAGACATACCGCAATGCTCGCCCGCCCGCGAGTGTCGTCGGTTGCAGTCGAATCGTCAAGACTGCGAGCAGGCGGAGCTTCGCCCCGCACGCCGGCAGGCGTCCACATCTGCGGTCGCACCGATGAGCTCTCGGCGTCGGCGGAGTCCAAAGCGGTATGTCATCCATCCCGGAAGAAGCCAGCGCATGACCTCACTGATCCTGAAGATGTCCATCTCGCTCGACGGGTATGTCGCACCGGCCGACGGGAGCTCTGGCTGGGAGGCCGCGGGACGCTCTCCCGACGGCGCCGAGTGGGTCCTCGACACCGTGAGCAACGCCGGCGCGCACCTCGTGGGCGCCGCGACCTACACGCGCTGGGCCGACTTCTGGCCCCGTCAATCCGGGCCGATCGCGGCGGCGATGAACGAGATCCCCAAGCTGGTGTTCTCGGAGTCGCTCACGTCCGCCGACTGGCCCGAGACGACGATCGCGACCGGGGACCCGGCCGATGCCGTCGCGCGTCTGAAGCAGGAGCGTTCAGGCGGGTACCTGCTCGCGCAGGGCGGCGTCCGGTTCGCTCGATCGCTGGTCGAGACCGGGCTGGTCGACGAGTACCGCCTCGTCGTGCGCCCGGTCGTCCTCGGTGCGGGCGAGCGGCTGTTCACCGCACCGCTGACCATCGAGCCCTTGAGCACCACCGCCTTCAGCGGCGGAGCCGTCGCTCACGTCTTCATGACGCAGCCATGACCGGGCAGGATCGGCTTCGGTCCGGAGAGCGGAACACTCACCGGCTACCCCGCCCGGCGGTAGCGGATGTGGGTGGCCAGCGGCGAATGCAACGCCTCGACGGGCTCCAGCCCGAGCGACTCGACGCCATCGAAGATCGGCTCGCCGGAGCCGAGCAGGACCGGAGCGATGTCGAGCGTGAGCTCGTCGACGACCCCGGCCATGAGCGCCTGCCGCACGGTCGACGCGCCGCCCGCGATGTCGACACCGCCCTCACCGGCCGTTTCACGCGCCTGGGTATAGGCGGCGTCGAAGCCGTCGGCGACGAAGTGGAAGGTTGTCCCGCCTTCCATCTCGATGGGTTCGTGAGGGTGGTGGGTGAGCACGAACACCGGTGCGTGGTACGGCGGCTCGGGCCCCCACCAGCCGCGCCAGTCCTCCACCCACTCGCCGCGAATCGGTCCGAACATGTTGCGCCCCATGACGTAGGCGCCGCGCGTGCGCATGAGCCAGCCGGTCGCCGTCTCGTCGGCATCGTTGGCGCGTTCGTCGCCGAGGTGCCAGCTATGGAGGTCTCTCCCCCGCTTGCCGAGAGGGTCCTCCCGACTCTGGTCTGGCCCGGCGACGAAGCCATCGAGCGAGATCGACATGTGACAGGTGGTGTCAGGCATCTGCGCCCTCCAAAGGTGATTGCGGGTTGCAAGCGGCGGCCGAAAGCTAGCAGGGGCTAGCAAACGGCAAGTACAAGCGTGCGATGACGATGCGCGCGGCCGGACCGCGCTCGGGCCGCGCGATCAACGCGGCGGTGCAGGTGATCGGCGACCGCTGGTCGCTACGAGGAGCCGGTTGCAGCGAGGTAGGCAGTGTGTAGACGCTCGCGAACGCCGGGCGACTGCGGTGCCTCGGCGGATCCGAGGTGCGCGTGGCGCAGCTCGTCCATGAACTCGTGCCAGAGCGCGGGGCCACCTTGCTCGAGCAGCTCGGCGCGGACACGGAGCTGACGGCTGGTCGGTCGGTGACGCAGCCCCCAGCTGCCGAGGTGCGCGAAGATCGGGATGAGCTGGATCGCGGGTTCGGTCAAGCTATAGCGCGCCCGCTGGCCGGCTCGCACGTCCTCGCGGGTGAGCAACCCGGTATCGACCAGCCGTTTGAGGCGATCGGCGAGGATGTTGGAGGCGATCTTCTCCTCCGAGCCGGCTTGGAGCTGGCGGAAGTAGCGCCGGTCTCCGAAGACGATGTCGCGCAGGACGAGCAGGCTCCAGCGATCGCCGAACACCTCGACGGTCGCGTTGATCGGACACCCCGACCGGGGCTCTTGCGTCTCGCCCATACCGCTTGCACTCTACAACTGCATGTTCTACGTTCGGCGCGATAGGCGGTGGCAAGCACAAGCGGAAGGGGCGTACTACATGAGCCGTGGTCTTGCTGGCACTCGCGCCCGTCGCCGGCGCGTGGGCGAGGTTTCAGCGATGAGCCCACGGTCATGCTGATCTCCCTGAGCGTGTCGGTGGACGGCTTCATCACCGACCCCGAGGGCGCGGTCCCGACGGACGAGCTGTTTCGCTTCCACACTGAGCGGACGCGCGAGCTCGGCGGATTCCTTCTCGGTCGCAGGCTCTACGAGACCATGCTCGTGTGGGAGACGGATCCATCGATGCGCGAAACCGAGCCCGGGGCCGCGTTCGCCGACGCCTGGTGCGCCATCCCGAAGGTCGTGTTCAGCCGCACCCTCGACGGCGCCAGGGGCAACGCCCCGGCTCGCGCGTGATCTACGAGCGCTACGGGCGCGCCCGCGATCGCTCGGACTGACACCTACAACGGCGCGCTCACCAACCCGCCGCAGGTTGATCTCACGTGTGACGACGAGCCGTTCGGGCCTTCGCGGTGGGTCCTACGGGATGACTGTGGCGCAGACGGCGTAGGCGGCGTATGTCGCGCCCGGATCGGCAGGGGCAGGGTTGTAGATCGTCGCGCTCCAGCCCGTGGCGGTCGGGTAGGAAGACTCGACGGTCTTGACCGGGGAGTAGTACGCGCTCACGCCGCCACCGAGCGGCTTCGTCCCGCTCGGGCAGTCGGCTCCCGTGAGCGTGATGCCCTTGCTGAGGGTGCGTGGCCCGTTGGTGATCACCTGGTAGTTGCTGATGCCGGAGGGTCCCGCGTCTCCTGGCGAGCCCTGAGGCCCTCGGGGGCCCCTGGAGCCCGCGAGCGCCGGCCGCGCCGGCCGGGCCGGTGGCGCCCCTGGGGAGTTGACCCCGCCTGAAGTCCCTGGCCAGAAGCCCGCCGTTGCGGACCTTGGACGATGTGATCGCATTGCGTCTGAGCTGCTTGGCGCCCACGCTGTGAGGGGGCAGCCGAACGGCTGCGTACGAGACCCCGCCGAGCGCGAGGAAGAGGGCCAGCGTGGCGACGACGTTGGCGTAGGTGAGGTGCGCGCGGAAACGGCTGAGCACTGACGGCCTCCCGGTCGGTGAGCTAGGCCACCTTCCCAGGCTCGCCGAGTGGAGGCAAGACGCCGACCGACGGTGGCCGACCTTCCCCGACCGCGGAGGGCCAGTCAGCCCAGGGCGGGAAGCACGCGGCCGAGCCGCCTGGGGAAGCGTGCGTCGAGGTCGTCCCCGGTCCCGTGAGCCCCCGAGCACGGACGCTTCGCCATACCGCCTGATGCCTGGTCCGAGCGACGAGCGCCCGAGCCCACTCCGCCGCGCGGGCGATCGACCGGCCGGGCCGCCTCGCTCAACGCCGGCCGCGGAGGAGGTATGCGATCGGGACGGCACCCCCGGAGTTCACCAGCGTGAGGGCGGCCGCCCACTGCACCTTTGAACCTCGGATCTGCCGGGCTGGACGCGGCGCGAGATCAATCAGTGCCGCGATCTTCAGGCCTGCCTCCACGGCGCCGGCGAGCATGATCGCTTGGCGAAGTCTCGGATCGAGTTCGCTCCAACGCCTCCTGGCCATGGCGCCAGCTTACGGCGCAGCGCGATCCGCGCAGCTGACGCTGATCGACTCGGCCACGGCGGGCATGGAGCAGCGACCGAACCCTTACCGGGGAGTTGCGCGCGCGGCCGAAGGCGACGCGTCGATCTCGCGCTCGAGCGTGGCTCATCGGTCGTCGGCGCTCCTCCACGTGCGCGCCGAACCGATCCAGCCGGCGCTCCCATGCCTGCCGGTGATCCTCGATCCAGCCGGTCGCCTGCTCGAGCTGCCCCGGGCCGAGCCGGCACTCCCGCGCACGGCCGACCTTCGCGGGGCTGACGAGGTCGACGGTCTCGAGGATGCCGACGTGCTTCTTGACGCCGTTGAGCGTAAGGCCGAACGGCTCGGCGAGCTCGCCGATCGTGGCGGATCCGCGCGCAAGGCGCTCGAGGATGCTCCGACGCGTCGGATCCGAGAGGGCGAAGAACGTTCGATCCAGGGTTCCGTTATGCTGCACCGATCGGTGCACTATAGCTCGACCCCCACGGACCGACTGGAGCCCATGTCCTCCCTTGAGATCACCGCGTTGGCCGATGGCCCCTATCGCGTCGAAGGCGACGTGACGCTCGTCGACCGCGACGAGCGAGCGATCCCCAATCCGGGCTCGCCCGTGCACCTCTGCCGCTGCGGGCGCTCGGCCACCAAGCCGTTCTGCGACGGCTCCCACGCCCGCACCGGCTGGAAGGAGGAGGCGTGAGCGAGGAAGTCGCGCCGCGCAAGCTCATCCTCTACATGTCCGTGTCGCTGGACGGGTTCGCGGCCCGCCGCGACGGGACGATGGACTGGCTCGGCCGCTCGCTCCCGTACGACCCCCAGCGCCAGCGGGCGGTCGAGGAGCTCCTCGGCCGGACCGGCCTGCTCGTGCTCGGCGGCCGCGCCGCCCAGGACATGGCCCGGGCGTGGCCGAGCTCGCGGAGCCCGACCGGCGACTACATGAACGCGCTGCCGAAGGTCGTGTTCTCCAGCACCCTGAGCGAGGTCGCGTGGAGCAAAGCCCGCGTCTGCGAGCGGCCGGTGGAGGAGGAGGTCCCCGAGCTGAAAGGACAGACGGGCAAGGACATCGTCGTCTTCGGCGGCGCCAGCTTCGCCCGCTCGCTCGCCGCCCACCGCCTGATCGACGAATACCGCCTGGTCGTGCAACCGGTCGCGCTCGGCGACGGGCTGCCGCTGCTGCACGGCCTGCCGGAGCCGCTGCGGCTCGAGTTGGTCAGCAGCACCGTCTACGCCGACGGCCCGATCGCCCACACCTACGTCAACGCCGACTGAGGAAACGCGCCCATGTCCGCCACCGTCCTGGACATCTCGATGTCGCTCGACGGATACGTCACCGGCCCCAACGACAGCCGCGAGAACCCCTTCGGCGACGGCGCCGAGATGCTGCACGACTGGATCTTCGACGCAGCGACCGACGACGACCGCGCCATCCTGCAAGCGACCCTCCACGACCTCGGCGCCATCGTGATGGGCCGCACCTCGTTCGACAAGAACGAAGGCGACGGCGGCTGGGGCGACGCCGGCCCGGCCGGCGACACCCCGTGCTTCGTGGTCACCCACGACACGCCGACCGCATCGCACCCACCCGTGTTCACGTTCATCACCGACGGGGTGCCCAGCGCCATCGAGCAAGCGCAAGCTGCGGCAGGCGACAAGGTCGTCGGCTTGCACGGCGCGACCATCATGCAGCAAGCCCTCCCGCTCGGCCTGGTCGACGAGATCCGCGTGCACGTCATCCCGGTCCTCCTCGGAGGCGGCACCCCGCTGTTCGGCACGCTGGACGCATCCATCGATCTCGAACGTACCGAAGCGCGAGTAACCCCGGCAGCCACACACCTCGCGTTCCGCGTCATCCGGTGAGCCACAGCGAGGGCGCCGCACCGGCGCCCGACCGTGACGGGAGCCCGGCCCGCGCTCGCCCAGCCGCTGAGGCGGCACACGCCGGAGCGAGTCTGGCTCGCTCCGACTACGCGCACTGATCGCCGTCCCGGAAGCCGACACGCGAGGAGCCGACGCCGACGCACGGACTGCCGCCTCACGCCCGAGCCGCGGTCAGGACGCCGGGAGGTAGGTGAGAAGGACCACCCCGGAGTCGAACCGCTTCACGTCGCTGAGCGCCATCCGGACGGTCCCCCTGTCGCCGAGCACGTGGACATTGCCCTCGCCCCAGACGAGCGGGTTCAGGTAGACCTCGTACTCGTCGATGAGGCCCTTCTCGGCGAGGGCGTACGCGAACTCGCCGCTGCCGTGCATGAACAGGTCACCGTCGACCTCGTCCTTGAGCTTCGGGAGCGAGTCCTCGAGGTCTCCCACGAGCAGGCTCGCGTTCCACTCCAGGTCCCCGGACAGGGTGTTGGACCCGACGTACTTCGGCATCGGGTTGACCATGTCCGCCCAAGTGTCCGACTTGCTCGGCCAGTATGCAGCCAGCCCCTCGTAGGTCTTGCGGCCCAGCACCAGCCCGCTTGATCTGGCCTGACGCTCGAACGAGTAGATGCCGTGGTCTCCGTCCGGCTGCACCCACTCGCCGACTGGGTCGATGACGCCGTCGACGGTGGCCTGCGTGGTCGCGATCAGCTTTCCCATGTCGATGCTCCTTCGGTTGCGGGAGCTCCCCTTGAGCCCCTCTGATCGTGCGTCGAACGGGACAGCGCGGAATCGACATCGCGCGTCCGGCCGGGCGGAACGTGCGCCGGACGCCGTTCAGGGATCGGCTTGAGACACGCGTCGGCGCGTCCTGCGTAGGTCCGTCCGCCATCAGAACCTCGGCCGGTTGATGCACGTGGCGTCAGGCGTGAATCCGCGCCACGGGGTAGGAGGAGCCAAACCGCCTCCGAAGGGATTGCCCATGCCGTGCATCGTCCTGGCCGCGAACGCCGAGGCCGACCAGCCGTGGGTGGCCGACGCAGCCGCCCAGCTCGCCCAGCAGCTCGACGCGGAGGTGGAGATCGTCAGCGTCGACGAGCTCGAGACCGAGATGCTCTCGACGGTCCCGCGCGAGGTCCTCGTCGAGCGCGCACGACAGGCCGCTGACCGGGCGCTTCAGCGCGTGACCGAGCAAGGCGTGACCGCGTCGGCCAGCGTGCGGTCGGGGACGGCGCTCGAGCAGATCATCGCCTTCGCGCACGAGCGGGACGCCGAGATGATCGTGGTCGGCGCCAGCACCCGCAACCCGCTGGCGGCGCGCCTGCTCGGCAGCGTGCCGATCGGCCTGATGCGGCGTGCCCGCCGGCCGGTGCTCGTGATCGCAAAGCCCGACTCGAACCGGTAGACCGCGCGGCAGTACGCGCGGGTCACCCGTTTGCGCGGGCGCTCGTCGGACATGACACGTGAACTCGTCGCACGGCTTGGGAGCTGACCATGGAGCAAGGGGCCGGGAGACCTGTCGACGCTGGCGGGCGTCACCGTGACCCTGCTGCTGTTCGTGTTCATCATCGTCACCGGCACGGTGCTCTACCTGCGTCGCGACACGGTCGAGCAGCGTGCTGCCGATCGACGGCGTCGTCGTCTGCATCGGCCTGCTGACCCAGCGCGAGGCCGAGGTGTGGTGGCGAGCGGGCGCGCTGATCGTGCTCGGGGTCGTGCTCTACGTCGTCAACCGGCGGATCTCCGGGGAGCCCGACGACGTCGACGCCGACCTGATCGGGTAGCTCGACGGCGACGCGAGCGTCGAGGCGGTGTTGAGCTGACCGCGGTTCCGGACGCCTGACGTCCGGAAGTGCGGTCACCTCACGCGGCCGCGGCGACCTCCGCGACGGCCTCGACGAGCCGGTCGGCCTCCTCGAGCGTGTTGTAGTGCAGGAAGCCGGCCCGCACCGCCCCGTCGACCTCGGTGAGCCCGAGGTGGCGCTCGAGCTCGATGGCGTAGTAGTTGCCGTCCCACACCGCGATCTCGCGCCGGGCGAGCGCCGCCGCCACCGTCTGCGCGGACACGCCGTCGACGTTGAGCATGAGCGTCGGGGTCCGGTCGGCCGCGGCGCCGTAGAGGGTGACGCCCTCGAGCTGCTCCAGCCCGTCGAGGGCCCGCCGCAGCAGCGCGTCCTCGTGCGCGCGGACCGCCTCCCAGCCGACCGAGGCGAGGTAGGAGGCGGCGGCGGTCACGCCGGCGAGGACCTCGAACGGCAGCGTCCCGAGCTCGAAGCGGTCGGGGATCGCGTTCGGGGACGGGTCGAGCTTGTCCGGGCGCAGCGACTCGAGCAGCTCGGGCCGGACGATCTGCATCCCGACGTGGGGGCCGAACCACTTGTAGGCCGAGCAGGCCAGGACGTCGCAGCCCAGCGAACCCACGTCGAGCGGGCGGTGCGGCGCGGCGTGGACCGCGTCGACGTGGACGAGCGCGCCCGCGTCGTGGGCGGCCGCGACGATGCCGCCGACGTCCGGGACGCTGCCGCAGGCGTTGGAGGCCGCGGTGACCGCGACCCAGCGCGTCCGGTCGCTCAGGACGGCCTCGACGGCCGACGCGGGCAGCTCGAGCGTGTCGGGCTCCGGCTCGACCCAGCGCACGGTGGCGCCCGCCCGCCCGGCGGCGATGACCCACGGGCGGACGTTGGCGTCGTGGTCCAGACGGGTGACGACGACCTCGTCACCCGGGCCGGCGTCGCGCAGGACCGTGGCCGCCCAGCGCATGGTCAGCGCCGTCATGCTCGGCCCGAAGACGACGCCCCGCGGATCGCCGCCGAACAGCGAGGCGACGGCGGCGCGCGCGTCGGCGACGGCCTGCGTGGTCGCCTCGGCGGCCACGAAGGCGCCGTGCTCGTTGGCACCGCGGCCCGAGCGCATCCAGCCGGCGATCGCCTCGATCGACGCGTCGACGACCTGGCTGCCGGCCGGGCCGTCCAGCCGCGCCCAGCCGCCCTCGAGACCCGGGAAGCGCTCGCGGTTCATCCGGTCGTCCCCTGCGCCGCGACGGCGGCCTGCAGCAGCTCGCGGTCGCGGTCGTAGCTCAGCGCGTGGCGGGCGCCGTCCGCGGCGAGCCAGTCGACTTGGTCAACCTCCTCGTTGGGGGCGAAGGCGTCGTCCGCGCCGGCCTCCATGAGCCAGTAGCGGACGAGCTTGCTGCGGCCCTTGTGGTCGGTGTAGGTCGTGGGCGGCAGCTCCGCACCGAGCGCGCAGCGCGCGCCGATCTCCTCGTGCACCTCGCGCAGCGCGGCGTCGGGGAAGTCCTCGCCCGGGTCGAGCTTGCCCTTGGGCAGCGACCAGTCGTCGTAGCGGGGTCGGTGGATGACCGCCCACTCCACGCTGCCGTCGTCGCCCCGGCGCCAGACCGCGCCGCCCGCCGCGTGGACCTCGAAGTCGTCGGGCTCCATGGCGGCATCGTGCCCGGCGCGCGAACCTGACGCCCTCGTCACCTTCGGTCTAGGCTGTCGGTCATGGCGACCGGCCCCAGCGTGTGCGTGATCGGCGCGGGCTCGTCGGGGATCGCCGCGGTCAAGGCCCTGGCCGACGCCGGCCTCGAGGTGACGGCCTACGAGGCGTCGGACCGCGTCGGCGGCAACTGGGTGTTCGGCAACGCCAACGGGACCTCGGCGTCCTACTCGACCCTGCACATCAACACCTCCCGCGAGCGGATGGCCTACGCCGACTTCCCCATGCCGGCGTCCTATCCGGACTTCCCCCACCACTCCCAGGTGGCGGCGTACTTCGAGGCCTACGTCGACGCCTTCGGCCTGCGCGACCGGATCCGCTTCGAGACCCGGGTGGACCGGGCCGAGCGCGGCCCGGGCGGCGGCTGGGAGGTCACCGCGGGCGCCGGGACGACGCCCTACGACGTCCTCGTGGTCGCCAACGGCCACCACTGGGACCCGCGCTGGCCCGAGCCGGCGTTCCCGGGCGCCGACACATTCGCCGGCGAGCAGCTGCACGCGCACGACTACGTCGACCCGGAGCAGCTGCGCGGACGCGACGTCGTCGTGCTCGGCATGGGCAACTCCGCGATGGACATCGCCGTGGACGCCTCCTACGCCGCGCGGTCGACGACGCTCGCCGCCCGCCGCGGCGCCCACATCGTGCCGAAGTACCTGTTCGGGCGCCCCATGGACACGCTCGCCGGGCAGGACCCGCGGATCCCGTTCCGCGTCCGCCAGGCGATGGTCGGCGCGCTGCTGCGGCTGACCCAGGGCCAGCCGGAGCGCTACGGCCTGCCGCGCCCCGACCATCGCTTCGGTGAGGCCCATCCGACGGTCTCGGGGCGCATCCTGGACCGCCTGGCGCACGGCGCCGTCGTCGCGAAGCCGAACCTCGCGCGGCTCGAGGGGGCATCGGCGGTGTTCGCCGACGGCACGAGCGTCCCGTGCGACCTCGTCGTCTACTGCACGGGCTACAAGGTCTCCTTCCCGTTCCTGGACCCGGACCTGGTCTCCGCGCCCGACAACGACCTGCCGCTCTTCAAGCGCGTCTTCCATCCCGCGCTGCCCGACCTCGCCTTCGTCGGGCTGCTGCAGCCGCTGGGCGCGGTCATGCCGCTCGCCGAGGCGCAGTCGGCCTGGATCGCGGCGTGGCTGACCGGGGCCTACGCGCTGCCGGGGCCGCGCGCGATGCGGGCCGACATGGATCGCGAGCGCCGGCGCATGCACCGCCGCTACGTGGCGTCCAAGCGCCACACGATGCAGGTCGACTTCGAGGACTACCTGTACGCGCTGCGGCGCGAGCGGGCCCGCGGCGCGCAGCGTGCCGGCACCGGGCGCCGGGACCGGGTGGCGGCGTGAGCGTCGAGGCGGCCGGCGCGGGCCGGCGCGAGCGCACGAAGGCCGTAAACCGCGCCGCGATCCTCGACGCCGCCCGCGCGGTGTTCGGCGAGGCCGGCTACGGCGCCGCCTCCGTCCGCGACATCATCCGGCGCACCGGGCTGGCGGCCGGCACGTTCTACAACTACTTCCCCGACAAGGCGTCGATCTTCCGGGCCCTGATCGACGACGTCGGCGCCGAGGCGCGGGTGCGGGTGCGCGACGCGCGCCAGCGGGCCGCGTCCCCGGAGGGCTTCGTGGAGGACGGCTACCGCGCGTACTTCGCCTACATCGTCGAGGACCCGGCCGACCACGCCTTCCTCTCGCGCAACGCCGGGACCATCCGGACGCTCTTCGACGACGGCCAGATCCCGCTCGGCACGGAGGACCTCGCCCAGGATCTGCGGGCGGGCATCGCCGCCGGGCACCTGCCGCCCGTCGACGTCGAGTACGCCTCGCACGTGATGATGGCCGTCGGGCTCGAGCTCGGGCTGCGCCTGATCCAGCGCGACCCGCCCGACGTCGAGGGCGCGACGCGCTTCGCCACCGACCTGCTGCTCGGCGGCCTCGAACGCGCCGCGCGCGGGCAGGTCGCCCAGATGACGGACCAGCTCGACCTCGAGGCGGTGCGGCGCGCGCTCGAGGCCAAGCGCGACGGCCTCGCCGTGCGGCTCGGCGGGCTCGCGAAGGCCCCGGAACGGGGCGCGGACCTCGCCTTCGGCAAGCGCATCGGCGACGGCACCACGGAGGCCGTGAGCCGGCTGACCGACGTCGGCGTCGGGCGCAGCCTCGAGACGACGGCGCTGCAGGTCGACCGTGCGCTCGCGAAGCTCGACGAGGGCACCTACGGGATCTGCGATGCCTGCGGGCGCCCGATCGCGCCGAAGCGGCTGCGGGCACTCCCGGAGAGCGTCCTGTGCCTCGAGGACGCGGCGCGGCTCGGCCGGTGACGAGCGGGCGCGCCGGGTAGCCTCGGCGCATGCTCGCTCCCACCGTCCGGGACGCCCTGACCACCGAGCGCACGGTGGACATCACGACGACCGGGCGCCGCTCCGGGACGCCGCAGCGGCTCGAGATCTGGTTCCACGAGCGCGACGGCCGCGTCTACGTCACCGGGTTGCCGGGCCGGCGCGGCTGGTACGCGAACCTCCTCGCCGACCCGCGCATGACCTTCCATCTCAAGGGCGCGGTGCGCGCCGACCTGCCGGCCACCGCAAGGCCGGTGACCGACCCCCAGGAGCGCCGCGAGACGTTCGGCTGGATCCTCGCGGGCCTCGGGCGCGAGGCGCAGTTCGACGACTGGCTGGCCCGCAGCCCGCTCGTCGAGCTCGACTTCGACGACGCGTAGGGCGCTAGGGCGCCGGCTCGAGCCGGACGACGAAGCCGCCGTTGCGGAGCGCCGGGACGCGCAGCGTCGTCGCGCGCGTGACCTGCGCCTGCGTGGTCTGCAGCCCGGCCGGGCCGTCGCCGGTGATGGACGCGCGGAAGCGGCGTCCGGCGGGGAGGAAGCGCAACGGCAGCGCCACGGTCCGCGCCGGCCCGGCCGACAGGGTGCCGATCCACCACGCCGCGCCGGAGCGCCGCGCCACGGCGGCGAACGCGCCCGGGCGCCCGGCCACGAGCCGGGTGTCGTCCCAGGCGGCCGGCACGGCGCGCAGGACCGCGGTGGCTCCCGGGTGGGCGGCGTAGGCCTCGGGCGTGTCGGCGAAATGCTGCAGGCCGGACTCGAAGGCGACGGCCTCCGCGAGCTCGTGCCCGTCCGAGGTCCGGCGGTGGCGCGCGGAGAAGGTCACGGGCGTGAAGTCCATGGAGCCGACGACGTTGCGCGTGAAGACGAGGTCGACGGTGTGCGCGGGGGAGAGAGGACGGTTGCCGCGCGCGTACTCGGCGCCGCGCACGGCCTCCGAGGTCAACACGTTCGGCCACGTGCGCTGCAGGCCGCGCGGCAGCGTCGCGCCGTGGAAGTCGACGACGAGCCGCCGGCGCGCCGCGGCCCGGGCGATCGCGCCGTAGAGGCGCAGGCGCTCCGGACGGTCCGAGAGCAGGTAGTCGACCTTGATCCCCGCCACGCCGAGGGCGGCGAGGCGGTCGAGCGTCCGCGTCCGCCGCGCGGCCGTCGCGAGGTCGTGCCAGTCGAACCACAGCAGCAGGCGCACGCCGCGAGCGCGGGCGTCAGCGACGAGGCCGGGCAGCGCCGGCCAGCGCCAGCCGGCGTCCGCGAGGGAGTACTCCCAGCCCATGGCCGCCGCGAGGTCGGCGTACTGGCGCAGTCGCCCGGGGTCGCCGGGGCTCGAGCTGTCGCCCCACCACGACCAGGCGACCCGGCCCGGGCGCACCCACGAGGGGTCGCGGATCCGTGAGGGGGAGCCGAGGGCGAGGGGAAGGTCGGAGCCGACGAGGTCGGCGAGGGAGCCGATCAGCGCAACCCGCCACGGGGTGGGCGAGCTCGAGGCGCCGCGACGCGGCGGGGCGACGCGCAGCGCACGAGGCGAGCGCCGCTCGAGGTGGGCGGCGCCGTCGCCGGGCTCCAGGCCGGACTCCGTGAGCAGCACGGACGGGCCGCCGTCCGGCGGTCGCAGCAGCGCCGGGAAGCCGTAGCGCCCGCGGGGCACCGCCCCGAGGCGCCGGGGGACGTAGCGGCCCTCGTAGGCGGCCGTGTAGTCCTGCAGCCACGACCGGGTGCGCGACGGGAAGCGGAACGTCGTCGGCTCGGCGCGACCGGGGCGCCGCAGGCGCACGGCCAGCCCGTCGTCGGCCACGAGGAGGTCCACGCCGCGGCCGCCGGCGCCGCGCACGGCGAGGGTGCGGGCGCGCAGTCGGTGCACGCGCCGCTTGCCGGCCGGGGTCGTGAAGCGGCGATCGAGGCGCCC
>JBBSPV010000024.1:0-54762 GCA_038258425.1 Solirubrobacterales bacterium
ACCGCCCAGAAGCCGGGGCCGGCGGGGAACGGGGCGAACTCCGGTTCAGTGTGCCAGGACACCGGGCGCTCCCGTCGCAGCTCGGTGAACGCCGCTTCCCGCTGATCGTGGGAACGGGCCCAGAAGTCGAGGTCGCCGAGGTCGATGTCGTCCACGGCTCAGGAGTCTGCCAGCCGCCTCGCCACCTCGGCCACGATCTCGTCGTGCACCGCCACGTTCGCCGCCCGGTCGGTGCGCACCGACGTCGCCAGGGCGCGCCTTGCCAGCACCTGAGATGCCAGGAGGGCTCTGCGAGCCGAGGGGCATGCCGACTCATTGCGCCCGCTCACCGGCCGCCGTTGGCGTCGACGCCTCGCGAAGCGGCGGGAGCGCCCGCGCCCGGCCCGCCTCAGGTCTCGGCGCGGCCGCGGGCGATGGCGATCTCACCCGTCTGCGCCATCTCGACGAGGCCGAAGGGCCGGACGAGGCGCTCGAAGTCCGCGACCTTCGCGGCGGTGCCGACGACCTCGACGATGATCGAGCGGCGGGTGACGTCGACGATCCGGCCGTCGAAGATCTGCACGAACTGCATGATCTCCGCCCGCGCCGCCGCGTCGGCGGAGAGCTTGAAGACCGCGAGCTCGCGGGCGATCGTCTCGTCCGGCTCGAGGTCGCGGATCTTGATCACGTTGACGAGCTTGTGCAGCTGCTTGGTGACCTGATCGATCGGGTGCATGGCCCCGTCGAGGGTCAGGGTGATGCGCGACAGGGTGGGGTCGTCCGTCGGGCCCACGACGAGCGTGTCGATGTTGAAGCCGCGGCGGGCGAAGAGCCCGGCGACCCGGGTCAGCACGCCCGGCTTGTTCTCCACCAGGATGGAGAGCAGGTGCTTGCGGCCGGTCCGAAAGCCCGCGGTCGCCTGCAGCTCGGCGAGGGAGACGAGCTCCTTGGTCCCCGGCTCGCCCATCAGCCGACCATGTCCCGCGCCGCGGCGCCCGGGGCGATCATCGGGTAGGTGTTCTCCTCCTTGGTGACCCGCACGTCGACGAAGGCGGGGCCCTCGGCGGCGAGGATCGCCTTGAGGTCCTCGAGCAGCGTGCCCTTGCGCTCCAGGCGGTGCCCGGGGATGCCGTAGGCGTCCGCGAGCTTGACGAAGTCGGGCCACTGGCCCGTGGCCACGGAGGAGTAGCGCTTGTCCCAGAAGAGCTCCTGCCACTGGCGGACCATGCCGAGGTAGCCGTTGTTGAGCAGCACGACCTTGATCGGCAGGTCGTGCTCGCGGATCGTCGCGAGCTCCTGGATGTTCATCTGGATCGAGCCGTCGCCCGAGACGCAGACCACGAGCTCGTCGGGGCAGGCCATCTGCGCGCCGACCGCGGCCGGCAGGCCGAAGCCCATGGTCCCGAGGCCGCCCGAGTTGATCCACGTCCGCGGCCGGTCGTAGTGGTAGTACTGCGCCGCCCACATCTGGTGCTGGCCGACGTCGGAGGTGATGATCGCGTCGCCGCCCGTCGCCTCGTAGAGCGCCTGGATGACCCGCTGGGGCTTGATCTCCTCGTCCGTCGAGTCGTCGTAGCGCAGCGGGTGCAGCGTGCGCCAGCGCTCGATGCGCTCCCACCAGTCGCCGAGGCGCGCCGGGTCGGCGTCGAGCTTGCCGTACTCCTCGGCGAGCTTCGCCAGGACGCTGCGCGCGTCACCGACGATCGGGATGTGCGCCGGGACGGTCTTTGAAATCTCCGCCGGGTCGACGTCGATGTGGATGAACTTCGCGCGCGGGGCGAACTCGGAGACCTTGCCCGTGATGCGGTCGTCGAAGCGGGCGCCGACGGCGAGGATGAGGTCGGCCTCGTCCATCGCGTAGTTCGCGGCGCGCGTGCCGTGCATGCCGAGCATGCCGAGCCACTGCGGATCCGGCGCCGGGTAGGCGCCGAGGGCCATCAGCGTGCAGGTCACGGGGAAGCGGTCGGCGCGCGCGAGGGCGCGCAGCTCCTCCGCGCCGCCGGCGTTGACCACGCCGCCGCCGGCGTAGATCACGGGCCGGCGGGCGTTGGCCAGCGCCTTGGCGGCGAGCCGGATCTGCTTCGCGTTGCCCTCCGTGGTGGGCTGATAGCCGGGGAGCTGGACCTCGGTGACCGGCTCGTAGTCGATCTCGGTGCGCGAGAGGTCCTGCGGGATGTCGATGAGGACCGGGCCGGGCCGGCCGGTGCGGGCGATGTGGAACGCCTCGCGCACGACCCGCGGGATCTCCGCCGGGTGCTGGACCATGAAGGAGTGCTTGACCGACGGCATGGTCAGGCCGAACGTGTCGGCCTCCTGGAAGCCGTCCGTCCCGAGCAGCTCGGTGCGTACCTGGCCCGTGAAGAAGACGACGGGCACCGAATCCATCATCGCGTCGGTGAGCGGCGTGACGATGTTCGTGGCGCCCGGCCCGGAGGTGGCGAAGCACACGCCGACCTTGCCCGAGGCCTTCGCGTAGCCCTCCGCCGCGTGGCCGCCGCCGGCCTCGTGACGCACCAGCACATGCTTGATGCCCGCGTCGTAGAGGGCGTCGTAGGTGGGGAGGTTCGCCCCGCCCGGGTAGCCGAAGACGACGTCCACCCCCTCGGCCTCGAGGCAGCGCATGATGGCATCCACGGCACGCATGGCGCGTGATTCTACGCGGGCGCGAGCGCGACGGTGTCGTCAGCGCACGAGCGTCTCCCAGAACCTGGCCCAGTCGGCGTAGCTCGCGCACGCCCGGCCCCGTTTGTCGTCGCAGACCGCGGTCGGCGTCCGCCACAGGGCCACGTCGCGCCAGTGGTCGGCGTCACCGGCCTGCAGGTCCTCGCAGCGCCGCCGCGTGCGCTTCGTCAGCTCGCAGGCGCGCGCACTCGCCGGTGCGGCGCCGGCCTGCTCGGCGACCTCGGCGTTGACGGCCGGCGTGAGCAGGTGCTGGATCCAGCGGTACATGCAGTTCGGGTGCCGCGCGCGCGAGGAGACGACCCAGGCGTCGACGAAGCCCGTGGCCCCCTCCCGGGGCGCCTCGGCCTCGACCGGGACGGGCGGCCGCTCCGCGCGCAGCCGCGCGGCGACGCCGCTGGGCCCGTAGCCGACGGTGGCCTCCCCGGTGCGCAGGGCGTCCTCGAGCTGCTTGGGCTGGTTCCAGTAGGCGCCGACGTACTGGCGCTGGCGGCGCAGGACCCCCCGGGCGGCGGCGAACTGGCGAGCGTCGAGCTCGAACGGGTCGGTGACCTCGAGCTCGCGGTCCTGCCGGGCGGCCTCCTTGACGGCCCAGATCGCCGCGTCGGCGACGGTCATCGGGTCGTTGGGCATCATCAGGCGGTCCCCGAGGGAGGCCGCCTGCGGCGGGTCGAAGAGCGCGCCGGAGGACCGGACGGTGCCCGGGATGCGGTCGCGGCGCCAGACCACCTCGTTGACGGCCCGGTCGACGGGCACGGCGAAGACGCGGCCGCCGGAGGCGCGGGCCGCCTGCGCCCTGAGGTCGTCGAACACGCCGTCCCAAGCGCGCAGCAGCGAGGGGTTGACCGGCGCGAGCCGGCCACCGGTGATCAACGGCAGGGTGACGTCGCCGGTGAGCGCCGCGCCGTCGAAGCGGCCGGTCCGCAGGCCCGCGGCCACGGCGCGCGAGGTCGGGGCCGTGGTCACACTGACCCGGCAGCCCGTGCGGGCCTCGAAGCCCGACACCCAGTCAGCCCCCGTGGGCCCGCGGCCGGCCTGCACGACACCTGGACGGGCCAGCAGCTGCAGCCGTCCCTCGCTGCGCCCGAGCGCGCGCAGCGGCTTGACCTGTGGCGGCGCGACGACGGACCGCGGCGGCGGCTCGTCGGCCTTCGGGTCCACCTTGGAGCCGCAGGCCCCGACCGGCACCGCGAGGGCCACCAGCACGGCCGGCACCGCCAGGCGGCGCGCATCCCACGGGCGGGTCATCGCGCCGAGCGTACCGGGGCTCTGACCGGCCACGAGGCTCCGGCGGCATACTGCGTCCATGCCCGGAGAGCCCGACGCGCGCTTCTGGCACCCGTTCGCCGACATGGGTGCCGTCCGCCACCAGTCCCTGACCATCGAGCGCGGCGAGGACGTGTGGGTCTTCGACGCCGACGGCCACCGCTACCTCGACGCCACCGCGAGCCTCTGGTACTGCAACGTCGGCCACGGCCGCCCGGAGATCGCGGAGGCGGTGACGACCCAGCTCGGCCGGCTGGAGGCCTACTCGGCCTTCGGCGACTTCACGAACCCGCCGGCCGACGCGCTGTGCGAGCGGCTCGCCGCCCTCGCGCCGGTGCCCGACGCGCGCGTGCTGCTCGGCTCCGGCGGCGGCGACGGCGTGGACACCGCCGCCAAGCTCGTCCGCCGCTACTGGATCGAGACCGGCGCCCCGGAACGCGACGTCATCGTCGTGCGCAACCACGGCTACCACGGGACGCACGGCTACGGCACCTCCCTCGCCGGGATCGAGGCCAACCGCTCCGGCTGGGGCCCGCTGATCCCGGACGTCGCCGTCGTCCCGCACGACTCCGTCGCGGCTCTGCGCGACGAGGTCCAGCGGCGCGGACCGGACCGGATCGCGGCGATCTACCTCGAGCCGGTGATCGGCGCCGGCGGCGTCTACCCGCCGCCGGAGGGCTACGTCAAGGGCGTCGCCGAGCTCTGCGACGAGACCGGCATCCTGCTCGTCTGCGACTCGGTCATCTGCGGCTTCGGCCGCCTCGGCACGTGGTTCGGGATCGAGCGCTGGGACGTCGAGCCGGACCTGATCATCTTCGCCAAGGGCGTGACCAGCGGGTACCTGCCGCTGGGCGGCGTGATCGTCTCCGGCCGCGTGGCCGAGCCGTTCTTCGCCGCGCCCGGCGGCCCGACCTTCCGCCACGGGGCGACCTACGCCGGCCACGCGACGTGCTGCGCGGCGGCCATGGCCAACCTCGACGTGCTCGAGTCCGAGGGGCTTCTCCCGCGCGGGCGGGAGCTCGAGGGCGACCTCCTGGCGGCCCTCGCGCCGCTCGCCGACCACCCGCTGGTCGGCGAGGTCCGCGCGGGCACCGGCCTGATGGCCGCCGTCGCCCTGGCTCCGGACGTCCTTGCGGACCGGCCCGGAGGCCCGGCCCGGCTGGCCATGGGCGCGCGGGCGGCCGGCGTGCTCGTGCGGCCATTGGCCGCCGGCGTGGCCCTCTCCCCGCCGCTGACCGTCACGCCGGAGCACCTCGAGCTCGCCGGCCAGGCGCTGGCGACGGCGCTGGAGGCGATGACGCGAGACGGCGCGGGGGTGTGAGTCAGGCTCAAGCTGCGCGACGCACGGTCCGCACGGCCCGACCGCGGCCACGGGCGTGGCGACGCAGGTCAGCGCCGCCTTGCTGCGAGTATGACGGGTGCTTCACGCCGGCGGTCCCGGTGCACAGTCACGAGAACGAGGAAGGGAGGAACAGTGTCGACGGATGACGCGAACACGGCGGCCCACTCGACGGATGTCGGCGACTACCTCCGCAGCGTTTTCGGTCTTGAAGGTCGACAGGCCCTGGTCACGGGCGCAAGCAGCGGCATCGGCGCAGCAGCGGCGTGCGCGCTCGGTGCAGCCGGAGCTGACGTCATCGTCGGCGGACGCGACGCCGAGCGGGCGGCGCGGGTCGTCGAGAAGATTGTTTCGGCCGGCGGTGCAGCATCGGTCGAGCTCGGCGACCTGAGCGATCCCGATCACGCCGAGGCGTTCGCGCAGCGCGTGCTCGAGCGGCACGGCGATGTCGACGTGCTGGTGAACTGCGCGGGCGTGTTCCACCGCAGCGCAGCGGAGGCGACGCCGCGAGCGGTGTGGGACGAGTCGCTCGCGCTCAACGTGACGGCCACGTTCCTGTTGTGCCAGACCGTCGGGCGCCGCATGATCGCGGCGGGCCGCGGCAAGATCATCAACTTCGCGTCGACCGACGGCATCGTCGGGGTTCCGGAGCAGGCCGCCTACTGCGCGAGCAAGGGCGCCGTCGTACAGCTGACGCGGACGCTGGGCGCCGAGTGGATCAAGCACGGCGTGCATGTGAACGCGATCGGCCCGTGCGACTTCGACACGCCCATGATCGCGGACGTACTCGATGAGCCCGAGTACCGCGAGTGGATACTGGGCGCGATACCCGCCGAACGTACTGGACGTCCCGAGGAGATCGCTGGAGCCGTCGTGTACCTCGCCTCGGCGGCGTCGGACATGGTCGTGGGGCATGTTCTCATGGTCGACGGCGGGCGCGTGGCAGTCTGATCGACGGCTAGGCCGGGACCGGACCGACGGTGTCGGATGTCGAATGCGCGTCCGGGCGTCCGACGCACTGGTGAGCGCGGGTTCGGACCGGTCACCACGAGCGGGGACCGGGCAGACGAAAGCCGACGTGACGATGCGACCCGCCCGAAACGACGTCACGGACAACGTCGTGCGCAGGCACGTCCTGCCGCTCCGGCTGGTCGACGGCAAGGTCGCCGCCATCGACGATGACTGGTCGGGCCTACGCGTCGTCTGGCGGGTCGAGGCCCGCGGTCGTCGGGGTAGGGCGGAACCGACGCCGCGCCTCCTTCGACTGGCGAGACCGGCCGCAACACACGCCGGCGATTCCTTTGTGCGGTGGCCGAGGTCTACATGCTCGAGGTTCTGGACGGCCACGGCCGCCAGCGAACTAGAGAAGAGGAACCCGATCGCGATGAGCAGCCCGAAGACCATGCGTGCCCTCCAGCAGACGTCCCTGAACGGCCCGCAGGACCTGCGGCTGATCTCCGATGCGCCAGTGCCGAGCCCAGGCCCCGGCCATGTGGTGATCCGGGTGGCCGCCGCCGGGGTCAACTTCGTTGACATCTCCCAGGCCGGCGGCACGTTCGCGGGTGGCCCGAGGCCGCCGTACGTGGCCGGCATCGAGGCCGCCGGCGAGGTCGTCGCCGTCGGCGACGGGGTCACTGACCTGGAGTCCGGCACTCACGTCGTCGGCGTCGGCATCGGAGGCGGTGCGTTCGCCGAGTACATGGCACTGCCTGCAGCTGCAGCGGTGCCCGTCCCCACAGGTTGGGCCGACGAGCAGGCGCTCGGCATGGTCGTGAGCTGGCCGACAGCGCTGGCGGCACTCAAGCCGCTGGGCGACATCACCGAGGGACAGACGGTGCTGATCCACGCCGCGGCCGGCGGGACCGGTCAGGCTGCGGTGAAGATGGCGAAGCACTATGGCGCGACGGTGATCGCCACGGCCTCGCCAGGCAAGCATGAGGTTGTGTGGGCGCTGGGCGCCGACCACGTCATCGACTCTCGGAGCGCTGAGCTTGCCGCCGAGGTCCTGCGTGTTACCGAAGGGGCGGGCGCCGACCTGGTTCTGGAGTCGGCCGGCGGCGCCAGTCTCTCCGCCAGCCTGGCGGCGACCAAACGCGTGACCGGACGAGTGATCGTCTTCGGTGTCGCCGGCGGCGAAGCCGCGATCACGAACTGGGAGTTGATCTACAAGCACCAGGTGCACGTCATCGGTCTGAACATCGGCATCCTGATCCAGACCGCGCCGCAGATCTTCGGCGCAGTCATGGGTGAGATGTTCGGGCTGCTCGCGGCCGGCGTACTCGCCCCCGGTGATCCCACGGTGTATGACCTGGCCGACGGGCCGAGAGCGCTTGCGGACCTGGAAGCCAGGGTCACCGTCGGCAAACTCGCGCTGGTCCCTTGATCGAGCCGCCGGACGCCGAGCCGATGGCTCGGTTCGTCGTGCTGTACGACACGCCCTCGACGTCGATGCGTTCGAACGTCGCTCCCGCGACGTCCACCTTCCGCTGGCGAAGCTCTATCCGGGCCTGCGCCGATACACGCGCAGCGACAGGCCGGCGGCTGTCATCGGCGAGCGGCCGTACATGGTCGTGATGCTCGACTGGGCCGACATGGCTGCGCTGGAAGCCGCGCTTGGGTCCGAGGCCGGCCAACGTGCTGCCGACGACGCCATGAAGAACCTGACCCGCTACGCGACCTTCCGCGGCATGATCCTCCGCCTTGAAGCGGCTTATCGCAGCCGCCGCGCTCGTTCGAGGAAGGCAATGACATCGCGGACCCGCACCTCGACCGCGTCGCCGCTCTAGGCTCGCGACGTGACCTCGCCTCCGCGGGCGGCGCCGGAGCAGGACCGGTTCACCGCAGAGACCGAACGATTCCGCCGGGAGCTCCTGGCGCATTGTTATCGCATGGTCGGGTCGGCGCATGAGGCCGAGGACCTCGTCCAGGCCACCTACCTTCGAGCTTGGCGTTCCTACGCTGGGTTCGAGGGCCGTGCCTCGATCCGAGCCTGGCTGTACACGATTGCCACCAATGTCTGCCTGAGCGCGCTGGCGCCGCGCCGTGTCCGGCTGCTGCCCTCGGGGCTGACCGGCTCCTACGACGCGCGCGACAGCCCGCCGAGCCCCGTGGCGCCGGGCGAGGTCTCGTGGCTCGAACCGCTGCCTGACGCTTGGATCGCTCCACCTGCCGACGATCCGGCCGCATCCGCGATAGGACGCGAGTCGCTGCGGCTAGCGCTGATCGCGAGCCTTCAGCACCTGTCCGCCCGCCAGCGTGCCATCTTCATCCTGCGCGAGGTACTGGCGTTCTCAGCCGCCGAGACCGCGGAGATCCTCGACACCACCACGGCGGCGGTCAAGAGCGGCTTGCAGCGCGCTCGCGCCCGGCTGGAGGAGCTCGACCCGGAGCCCGAGGAGCTGCTCGACCCCGCCGACGAGCGGGCGCGCGCACTCCTCGAGGGCTACATCGCTGCCTTCGAACGCTCGGACGCCCGCCTGCTGCAAGAGGTGCTACGCGCCGACGCCACGCTGGAGGCGACGCCCTTCCGTGAGTGGCAGGCCGGGCGGGCGATGTGCATCCACGTGCTCAACACGTACGTCCTGGGCGTGCCCGGCGACTGGCGCATGATCGCGACACGTGCCAACGGTCAGCCCGCTGCCGCCGTGTACCGCCGCGATGCAGGCGGCGCGCTTCGAGCCGATGGCGCTGTGGTGCTCGCTCCCACCGCCACCGGCATATCCCGCGTGATCAAGTTCCACGAGCCTGCACTGGTCCTCCGGTTCGGTTTGCCTGGCGCGCTCGCGGGGTGACAGACGCCGCTGCCCATCGACGGTGGCCTCCGGGCGCGTCCAAGTGGGAGCCCTACTCGTCGGCGCTTACGGAGCCGATGGCCGCGGAAGCGGAATCGGAGTCGTTCCGCGAGGGGGTTCGGGGACGCTGCGTATCGCGTCGGTGCGCGCTGAGTCACTCACGCATCAACGAGCCGTGCCGGAACGCATGGAAAACGGGTGACGGCTTCCGCCGGCCTCCGTCGCCGTGCACACCGTTGCCATGCAGCACCAACTTCAAGCACCGGGGTGAGGACGGGGGTCGAGCGCCGGCGAACGGGTGACAACCGCCCAGGACAGGCCCTCGTCGCTGAGCACCGTCGCGCCCTCTCGCACCTCCCAGCCGGGTCGGCCCGCTGGGCCTACCTCGTCCCAGAGCGTACCGGGCAGCAAGCCGAGCGTGTTGGAGGCGATCACGCGCCCACGCCGGTTGACCAGCGCTGCCTCCACGGGGATCGCCTGCAGCAGCGACGCGGCGAGCTCCTCGATCCGCTCGACCGCCACGTCCGCGCCGGCGACCCCGAGGAACTGACCCGCGACGACGATCGGCATCGTGAGCGTGAACACGTGGCGATCGGTGCACCCGTAGTCGATGAAGGGGCCCGCGATGAAGCGCTTGCCCGTGTCGCGGGGGACGGTGAACCAGTCGACGCGCTCGTAGTCGTAGAAGCGTACGTCGCCGGGGTCAAGGCTCGCCTCGAGCGCGACGGGATCCTCACCCTCCGGCTTCCAGCGCCACTCGAGCCAGCGCGGTGCGCCGGCGAGCGCCCCGGGCGCGAAGACGACTCCGGTTCCCAGGATCGGTCCTGCCCCGCCCTTGAGATGGCCCAGGATCGGCTCGCTCAACCTGTCGAGCGCCGCCCTTCCCAGCGGCGCGCTCCCGGCCGCGAGCTCGGCGACCAGCGCGCTCAGCTCCGCGAGGCCGGCGAGGACCTCGTCGACCGCGGTCCGGATCGGCGCCAGCACCGCCTCGGAGGCGGCCCGCAGCGCGGACTCGTCGATGGCCACGGCCGGGTCCGGGCCTCGCGGGTCGTCGGTGATCGGGGATGGACGGGCGCCCGCGCACAACCGCCGATGCGCGGCGATCAGCGTGAGCGTCTCGGCATTCACGTGCGCGACGCAGGTGCGCCGGGCAACACACGCATCGCGCGTGCCGAGCGCGGCGATGATCGCTGCGTGATCGCTCAGAGCGTCGCGGGCGAGCGCGTCGTCTGCCACGTGCCACAAGAGCGATCCGGTCTCGACCTGGAGCGCGACCTCGGCGCTGACCAGCCGCGCAGAACGCGTCGCGGCGGCCACTTCGACGTGAAAGCGCCGGTCGGCCGCGTGCCGCCCCGTCGCGGTGCGTGCCTCGGCGAGGGCGCCGACGTGGTGGCGCAGGGTGTCGAGGTCGGACGCGGAGGCGCGCACCGCCGCAAGCTCGGTGGCCGCGGCCGCGATCGCGGCGCGGTGATCACCGAGGTCGCGCAGCTCGTCGATCGAGAACGAGCGCAAGCGCTCCTCGAGATACCTCTTCATGGCATCGGGCGAGACCCGGATGAATGTGCCGCCGCCGCGACCACGACGCGTGCGCACCAGGCCACTGCGGCGCAGACCCGCGAGCGCCTCGCGCAGCGTGACGGTGGAGACGCCGAGCTGCTGGGCAAGCTCCTGCTCGCTTGGAAGCCGCTCGCCGTCGGTCAGCAAGCCGGCGTGGATCGCTGTGCTGAGACGGTTCTCGACAGCCGCAACGCGGCCCGCATCATCGAGTCGAAGGAACGCATCGTGCCTGGCGCTTGGCTGCACGTGCGCGGGAGACATCAGTCGGGAGGGTACCTGCGATCCGTCGAAGATCCGCGCAACCACGCCCGTCGGCGCCTTGACAGATAACGTATGGCTTCGTAGGTTAGCGTCGCAGGTACGGGCCTTCGACGTCCTCAACCGGGGAGGAAGTGCATGACCGAGACGACCGTCGACCCAGCGGGGCGTGGCGACGACTCGGACGCCGCGAGCCAGCTCAGCGAACTCGGCTACGAGGGCCAGTTCGACCGAAGCATGGGCCTGTGGAAGAACTTCTCGCTCGGCTTCACCTACCTCTCACCGGTCGTCGGCGTCTACTCGGTGTTCCTGATCGGCTTTCTGGCCGGGGGCCCACCGATGATCTGGAGCATCGTGGTTGCCGGGGTGGGCCAGTTGCTCGTCTCGCTGGTCTTCGCCGAGGTCGTCGCGCAGTTCCCGGTCGCCGGCGGCATCTACCCGTGGGCGCGGCGACTTATCGGCAGGCGCTGGTCGTGGATCACCGGCTGGATCTACGGCTGGGCGCTGATCGCCACGATCGGCAGCGTCGCGACCGGGTCGGCGATCTTCACCGCGTACCTGTTCGGCTTCGAGACCACTGGGCTGACGACGGTCCTGATGGCAGCCGGGATCATGCTCATCGCCTTCCTCATCAACATCAGCGGGACGAAGTGGCTCGGACGTGTCGCCTTCGTCGGCTTCGTCGCCGAGCTCGTCGGCGCGCTCTTCGTCGGCATCTGGCTGCTCGCCTTCGAGCGCCACCACGGCTTCGGGACGTTCTTCCATTCGCTGGGCACGCAGGGCAGCGGCAGCTACCTCGGCGCCTTCCTCGCCGCCGCGCTGCTTGGTCTGTACCTGTTCTACGGCTTCGAGGCGTGCGGTGATGTCGCCGAAGAGGTGCCGGACCCCGGCCGGCAGATCCCGCCCGCGATGCGCCGCACGATCTACATCGGCGGCTTCGCCGCGCTCCTGGTCACCGCGGCGCTGATCCTCGCTCAACCCGACTTCAACGCGATCCTGAGCGGGCGAGACGCCGACCCGATCACGAGCACGTTCGAACGGGTGTTCGGCACCGGCGGCGCGAAAGCGATCATCGTCGTCGTGCTGATCAGCTTTCTCTCGTGTGTCCTCAGTCTGCAGGCGGCGGCGAGCCGGCTGATGTACTCGTACGGACGCGACAAGATGGTGTTCGCCAGCGACGTCCTCTCCCACTTCTCACGCAGTCGGCACGTCCCGTCCTATGCGCTTGTCGTCGCGGGCGTGGTGCCCGCCGCGATCGTCGCGATCGCTCAGGCGATCTCGACCACCGCGCTGACGACGGTGATCTCCTTCGCGGCCTGTGGGATCTACGTCGCCTTCCAGGCGGTCGTCCTGGCAGCGCTCGTGGCGCGGGCCAAGGGCTGGGTGCCGAAGGGCAAGTTCACGCTCGGTCGTTGGGGCCTGCTGGTCAACGTCAGCGCGCTGGTGTACGGCGTCGCCGGCGCCGTCAACCTCGCCTGGCCACGGGGCGGCGAGGGAATCGCCTGGTACCAGCAGTGGTCGGTGATCATGGGACTCGCACTCGTGATCGGCGGCGGCATCCTCTATCTCTTCCTTGGTCATCCGCATCTCCGCGGCGACGCCCCGGCCGGCGACGCGATCCCGCGCAAGGCGACCCCTCCCAGAGGTCAGCCCGCTCCTTCCTCGGCGGGCGGCTCCTGATCGGTTCAGGGAGCCTGGTGTCAACGCCGCACGGCACGGGGTGCCTCAACGACCGCACAGCGCGCCTTGCGGGAGATCCGGCGTCGTGCCAGCCGTGCGAGCGGGCCTCGTGCGGCCGGCACGACGAGGACATCTCCGGCTAGCTCAGACGCGGCGAAGACCAGGGCCTCCTCCGGCGAGGCGCCGGTGAAGACCCCGTACGTCGCCGACACCTCGTCGCCCAGCGCACGAGCCATGCCGGCGCACTCCTCCTGCGCCTGCTCGCGCATCAGCCGGGTCCAGGCAGCGCCGCTCGGAGCGCAGCAGCGCTGCCCCCGCTCCTCGACCACGGCCACCGCCACGGCACTGAGCCGTCCTCGAGCACCGGCAAGCTCGGCGGCGGTACGTAAGGCCTGCTCGCCGTCTGGCGAGCGGATCACGTGCGCGAGGACGTGCAGGTCATCGGTCGCGACCGAGTCTCCCGCAGGGCGCGTCGATCTGGCCGCAGCAACGCTGCTCACGGATCAGCCGGCCCCGTCGGAGATGTCGTGCTTGCGGCTCTCCATCTCCGGCTGGTCGACGACGTGCTCTGCGCCCAGCTCGGCGGGCTCGCCGGCGACCAGCAACTCGTCCGCGAAGTGCGCGTGCATCCACCTCAGATGCTGCCAGCGGCTGTCGACGATCCGCTCGGTGTCCCAGACGGGCATCCGCTGCTGCTTGAAGTGACTCCCCATCAGCGCCGGGTCGACCTCGAAGACGTGGTCGAGCCGCATGATGACCCCGTCAGCGATCGGCCGCGCTTGCGGCGGCTGCTGCTCGTCCTGACGGAATCGCCTCATCTCGGACCTCCCCCGTTCTCGTCCGCATACGCCTCGTCGAGCATGAGCTTGCCCGGGTTCATCACGTTGTTGGGGTCGAACGTCCGCTTGATCTTCTTCATGGCGTCCCAGCCTGAGCCCATCTCCTGCGCCACCAGTTCGGCATCGCCGGCGCGCGTCGCTCCGTGGCACGAGGTGATCGAGCCGCCGTGCTTGAGCGACACCTTCGCGATCTCGTGCTTGAGGCTCACCCATCCGGCCCAGTTCTCGTCGTCGAGCTCCTGCTCCCAGATGCCCACGTCGATCTCCGTGAGCAGGTCGCCCCACGGCTTGTAGGCGCCGGTCGTGTAGGCGTACATGCCCCAGTCGTCGAAGATCCCGTAGCGCTCCCGGTAGCTCGCGACGAGCTCGTGCCACTCCTCGCGCACCTTGGGCAGGGCGCTGAAGTTGATCGCCGCGTCCTCGCAGTGCCACGACATCGGCGCCACCTTCCCGTCGGGCAGGCGGCCGTGCAGCGGGTTGGCGTAGCGATCGTGACGTGAGGCCCAGTCTCCGTCGGCCATCTCGTCGCCCGTGTACCTGCCGCCCTCGCTGCGGCCGAGCTCCATGATCCGCCGGGAGGCCGCTTGCACCTCGACCTTCGCCCCGTACAGCGCCACCGCGACCACCGACACCACCCACGGCGGCATCGGGATGAACGCCTCGTCGTCGCGCCGCAGGTAGGCGATCTTGTGCTCGTCGAACAGCACGACGCCGGCGATCGTCCCGAGCCCGGACCGCGCGATGTTCCCGACCGTGGCATGGGCCTTCATGTAGTCGTCGAAGGCGAAGAAGGCGGCGAACTCGGCCTCCGCGCGGGGCGCGAGCTCGAGCGTCGCCTCCGTGACGATCCCGAGCGTGCCCTGATGGCCCATGAACAGCTGCTTGAGGTTGTAGCCGGTGGAGGACTTGCGCAGCTTGCGGCCACCGCCCTCGCCCACCTCGATGATCTCGCCGGTGGGGAGCACGAGCTGCATCGAGACGACGAGGTCGCGCGTATGCCCGTAGCGGGCGTTGAGCAGCGACATCCCGCTGCACGCGATCCGCCCGCCCACGAGCGAGCACGGATACGACGCCGGGGCGTCGGGAAAGAACACGCCGTGGGGCCTGAGCTCCTCGTTGAGCTTGAGCATGTTGATGCCGGGGCCAACGGTGACCGTCCGGTCGACGAGGTCAACCTCCTTGATCTGGTTCATCAGCTTGACGTCGAGCACGATGCCGCCGCGCAGCGGCACGGCGCCGTCGGCGAGGCCGGTTCCGCCGGCCCGCGGTACGACCGGGATGCGGTGGCGGTTGGCGAGCTTGAGAATCTCGGACACCTGCTCCGCCGTTCGCGGCATGACGACGGCCGCGGGCAAGAACTCCGCCCAGCGATGGACGGGAAACGGCGCCGGCACGCGCGTGCGGTTGACGCGGCTGGAGACGTTGGTGAGCACCGCGCCCTCCTCGCCGCCCATGATCGCCTCGAGCTCGTCGACGACCGGCGCGTCGATCGTGGTGACGGCGCTCATCCTGTCTCCTCTGGGACCTCGGCGGAGGCGCCAAGGTCGCCGCCCACCTCGATGCCGGCGGACTCCGCGACGAGCTCGATGATGTCGCGCACCTCGATCCCGGCGTCGCGGCCCGCGGTCGCCAGCGGGCGCTCGGACCACACGCAGGCGCTGACGAGCATGTCGACCTCGAGATCCTGCGCCCGCGCCAGCCGGCGGCGGCTGATCTCGGCCGTGATCTCCGGCTTCTCGACCGGCAGGCCACCGCCCCCGCCCGAGCAGTACGACCACTGCGTCACGTGGTCGACGTCCTTGAAGGTCAGGCCGGGGATCGCCCGCAGGATCTCGCGCGGAGCCTCGTAGATCCCCTTGCGCTTGTTCAGCCGGCACGGGTCGTGGTAGGTGACCGTCCGGTTGATCGGCTTCTCGAGCTTCAGGCGCCCCTCGCGGATGAGCTCGGCGACGAGCTCCACGATCTGGACGACCTCGATCTCGAACTCGTCGCCGAAGTAGGCGGGGTAGTCCTCGGTGAAGTGGACGTAGTCGTGCGGCTCGATGGCGATGATCCGCTTGGTCCCGCTCGCCCGCCAGTCCGCCAGGTTGTGCTCGGCGAAGCGGCGCGACTGCTCGACGTAGCCCATCTCCGCGGCCGGACCGCCGCAGCACCACTGCTCGTTCATCAGGCCGAACTGCACGCCGGCCTTCTGCAGGATCTGTGCCGTGGCGCGCGGGATCGAGGTCCGGTAGAACGCCGCTTCGCAGTCGACGAACATCACCGTCTCGCCACCGATCGGTAGGTCGAGCCCCTCGGCCCAGTCGCGAACGTGCTCCTGCCCGTTGGGCTGCCCGTTCTCAACGCCCAGCACGGGCTCGTTCTTGAGCTCGTTGGTCAGCCGGTTCCAGAGCTTCCAGCCCTCACGGTCGAGGCCCTCGTCGACCATCAGCGCCCGCATCGCGCGAACGACCTTGACCGTCTCGGTGCGCGCTCGGTAGAAGTCGCCGACGAAGAGCGTGTTGGGGCAACGCAGCTCGCAGGCACCGCACTGCGTGCAGTGGACATAGTCGTCGGCGACGTCCTTGAGCGAGAGCAGGCCCTTGTCCATCGCAACGACGTTTGTGTGAAAGGCCGTCGGCGTGTGATTCTCGTTGCGGGTGACCTGTGTGACCGGACACGGCTCTCGGCAGAACTTGTGACCGGAGGAGAAGCAGTTGTAGGCGTTCTCGCGCCACTCCTCCACCAGCTCGTGCTGCCCCCGACCGTTGCCATCCGCCGGCCGGTCGGGAGGCACTTGCCCATCGCCCGCGTGACTGAGATTCTCGCCTTTGGGTGACACTGAGGAACCCCTTGGTGGCCGGCGTCCGTCCTCGGGCTCGCGAACGCTCGTGCTTTTCCGTATGTCCCGACTCGGACGCTACTGCGGCCCTGCTGCGACGTCAAGCCGGTCCGGGTTCGGTGGGCTCTTGCCGCAACTCCGAGCTGCACCAGCGACCAGGACGGTTCTTAAGGGTGCTCTCACCGGGAGAGTGTGCACATCGGAGATCCCCGCAGTGCAAGCTTTCTCTGTCTCCTCGGCAGGCAGAGTCAGGGTTACACCAAACCGTGCTGGTGACACGAACTCACCCAGCGGTGATCGTCGTGAACCGCGGTCGGCGGCGCCGGACGCCGTCGTCGGTGTCGCGCGTCAGGATCTTCGCTGGGAGCCTCTCGGTTCAAACAGACGGCTCGATGCGCGGCCTTGTCCTCACAGAGAGAAGGATGCGATCGATGTCCAGGCCGGGAGAAGGTATCCCGGCGGCCTGGTCCAGCGCGGCGCCCGGCTGGTCCGAGGGAAGGCGGGCGGCCCATCGAGCCGCCGACGAGACTCCAGCGCCGGGGAGATCTGTCCTGCGTCAGCGAGGACGTCCGCCATGCTTTGAACCCGGGGCGGGCGGATCTACCATGCCTACGTGGTTGCTGAAGCCGGGCCGTCGAGTCTGGGAGGCCCTCGACGCGTCGAGCGTCGACCGTCGCGAAAGCTCGCTCGGCCCTGGGCGGAAGATGGCGCGGCGGCCGGATGTGCTTACGTCCACCGTATCGGTATCGACCAAGAGGAGTGGGACGCAGATGAGCGATTACGCGGTGGTCAACCCGGCCACGGGCGAGACGGTCAAGACCTATCCGACGATCAGCGACGAGGAGCTCGACGGGGCGATCGGCCGGGCCGATCAGGCGCACCGGGAGTGGAACCGGTCCTCGAGCGTCGAGGAGCGGGCAGCCCTGTTGCGCCGGGTCGCCGAGCTGCACACGGAGCGCCAGCAGGAGCTCGCGGAGATCATCGTGCGCGAGATGGGCAAGCCGATGGAGCAGTCGGTCGGCGAGGTGGAGTTCGCCGCCGCCATCTACGAGTTCTACGCCGACAACGCCGTCAAGCTCATGGCCGACGAGCCGATCGAGCTGCTCGAGGGCGAGGGCTCGGCCCTCATCCGCCGCAGCTCCTTCGGCGTCCTGCTCGGGATCATGCCGTGGAACTACCCGTACTACCAGGTGGCGCGCTTCGCCGGCCCGAACCTCGCGATCGGCAACACGATCCTCCTCAAGCACGCCCCCCAGTGCCCGGAGTCCGCGGCGGCGATGGAGGGGATCTTCCACGAGGCGGGCTTCCCTGAGGACGCCTACATCAACATCTACGCGACGAACGAGCAGATCGAGCACGTGATCGAGGACCCGCGGGTGCGGGGGGTCTCGCTCACCGGGTCGGAGCGGGCCGGTGCCGCGGTGGCCGAGATCGCGGGGCGCAACCTCAAGAAGGTCGTGCTCGAGCTCGGCGGGTCCGATCCGTTCCTGCTGCTCGGCACCGACGATCTCGACGCGACGGTCGAGGCGGCGGTGGGCGGGCGGCTGGAGAACACCGGTCAGGCGTGCAACGCGGCCAAGCGCTTCATCGTCTTGGACGAGCTCTACGAGCCGTTCATGGAGCGTTTCACGCAGGCCCTGACGGCCGTCGAGCCGGGCGACCCGACCTCGACGGAGACGACGATCGGCCCGCTCTCCTCGACGACCGCGACCGAGCGGCTCGAGGAGCAGGTCAAGCGCGCGGTCGACCAGGGCGTCGAGCTCGTCGCCGGCGGCCAGCGGGAGGGGAACTTCTACTCGACCACGATCCTGACCGGCATCACGCCCGAGCATGACGCCTACCGCGAGGAGTTCTTCGGGCCCGTGGCCTCCGTCTACCGGGTCGGCTCCGAGGCCGAGGCGGTCGAGCTCGCCAACGACACGCCGTTCGGCCTGGGCTCCTACGTGTTCACGAACGACTCGGAGCAGGCGCTGCGGGTCGCCGATCAGATCGAAGCCGGCATGGTCTTCGTCAACGCGGTGGGCGCCGAGGGCGCCGAGCTGCCGTTCGGCGGCGTCAAGCGCTCCGGATTCGGCCGCGAGCTCGGCCGCTACGGCCTCGACGAGTTCGTCAACAAGAAGATGATCCGCGTCGCCGGCTGAGCCGGCTCCCGGAGGGCGTCAGGCGGGTCAGCGTCGCGCGAGCGGCGCGTATCCGCCTGTCGCCCCGGGGCGCGCCCGCGCAGGCGAGAGGCGGATCGCCGTCGCGCCGGCGGCGCGACACCGCCTCTTGACCGCAACGGGCCGCCTCAGCGGCGGCGGACCTGGCCGAGCGCCCACAGCACCGCGAAGGCGATGGCCACGAGGGCGACGAGCAGCAGGACGGTCTGGACCAGGCCGATGATGACGCCGGCGGCGAGCCGCAGCACGAGGATGACGGCGATCGCGATGACCGCCCAGCCGACGACCGTCCGGCCGAGGGTCGTCAGGCGTTGCCCGACGGTGCGCTGCGGCTCGAGGCGGTTTCCGGGTTCCATGCCTTCAGAATAGTCAGCGCCGCGCGCTCGCCGGCTCGATGCCGACCTCGGGGAACTCGAGCTCGCTCCCGCACCGCGTGCAGATCGCGTCGTAGAGCGGGACGACCTTGCCGCACGTCGGGCACGCGCGCCGGACCTCGTCCGTCTCGTGCCGATACAGGACAGCGATGAGGACGCCGAGGAAGGGGATGATCACCCCGAGGGCGACGAAGAACCAGATGAAGAAGGACGAGCCCTTGGACCGGCCCAGCAGGCCCGCCCACAGAGCCGAGACGCCGAGGACGAAGAGGTACTCCACGTCCTCGAGGATAGGCGCGGGCTAGTCGTGCATGCGCGTCAGGTGCGCAAAGCGCTCCGCCCGGGGAGCGAGTGTGCGCTGGGCCGCGCGAACGCGGCGAAGGGCGTCGGTGCGATCGAGCGGATGGCGGCGGTCCGTCGCCGTGACGAGCCGCAGCCGGCGGCTCGTGGCCGTGGCGATCGCGGTGGGGTGGCGTGCCTGCATGGCGGCATCCTCCCTCGTGGAGCCCGGCGCGGATATGGCCATCCGGAGAACATCCGGTGGCCATTCGGTCAACCCACGCCGCTGCGGGCGGCGGTCACCGCGGCGTCCAGCCCCGGCCGCGCCCGCCGGGGCAAGCGCCGGCGCAGGCGCCAGGGCGCGCCGGAGAAGGCGCCGTTGGCGACCGTCGCGAAGCCCACCTCGTCCTCGCGCAGGGCGAGCAGCAGGTGCGCCACCCGGTCGCCGGTGGGCAGCGCCGGGTCGGGCACGAGCACGCAGAAGCAATGCAGCCGCCGGGCGCCCGGCCGCACGAGCACGGCGCCGACGGGGCCGACGAGCCAGGCGCCGAGCCGGCCGCGCTCGAGCACGAGGCCGGTGCGCTCGAGCAGGTCGCGCGCGTCGTGGCCGACGAGGTCGCCGAGCAGGCCGAGCGCGATGCGCTCCGGCGCGGGCTCCGTGCGCCGGCCGGGCCGCAGGACCTTGGCGCCGCGGTTCGCGTAGAGCTCGGGGATCGCCCAGGCGTGCGCGAAGAAGATCAGCGCGAGCGGGAAGGTCCACGGCGACAACACCAGCAGCAGCACGCCGGTGAGGCCGAAGCCGACGGCGTGGAACAGGCTCGTGCCGGTCCAGCGGCGGCCCGCCTCGCGCAGGCGCGCGTCGTCGACGCGCGGCCGCCACGCGACGGCCGCGGTCTCGGGCAGGACGGCGGCGTCAGCCACCGGCGATAGGTCGCCGCAGGATCACCGTGTCGGCGTCCGCCGGCAGCGCGGTGATCTGCTGCGCGTGACCCTCGCCGCGCGTGACCACGGCGTAGTAGCCGAGGTCGAGCTGCTCGCGCAGGGCGCGGGTGGCCGCCTCGGCCGCCGGGGCGTCCTCGGCCGTCCACGTCGCGAGCGTCGTGTGCCCGGTCTGGTCCATGCGGATGAGCTTCGCCATGGGCCGATGGTACGCCCGCGGGGCGCCGTCCGCACCCCCTCTCGGGCTTACACCCCGAGCTGGGCGCGGATGAGCGCCTGGACCCGGGCGCCGTCCGCGCGGCCCTTGGTCTCGCGCATGATGGGGCCCATGAGCGCCCCCGCGGCCTTCGGGTTGCCGCCGCGGATGCGCTCCACGACGTCGGGGTGCTCCGTGATCACGCGGGCCACGAGGGCCTCGAGCTCCGCGTCGTCGCCGTCCATGGCGCCGAGCCCCTCACGCTCGACGACCGTCGCGGGCTCGCCGCCCTCGGCGACGAGGACCTCGAGCACCCGCCGCCCGGCGTCGCCGGTGACCTGCCCCGCCTCGACGAGCGCGACCAGGCCGGCCAGCGCGTCGGGCGTGACCGCGCCGGTCTCCGGCGTCCGCTCGAGCCAGTTGGCCACCACGCGGGGCGCCGGTGCCGGCTCGCCCGCAGCGTCCAGCGCGGCCTCGAAGAACGCGCCCCGCTGCGGCCGCCACGTCAGCGTCCGCGCCTGCTCCGTCGGCAGGCCGAGGGCCTCGTAGCGCGCGATGCGATCCGCCGGAAGCTCGGGCAGCGCCGTGCGGGCCCGCTCGAGCATCTCCGGCGTCGGCGCCACGGGGACGAGGTCGGGCTCGGGGAAGTAGCGGTAGTCGTGCGCCTCCTCCTTGGAGCGCAGCGGCGTCAGCGACCCCGTCCGCGGGTCGAAGTGCAGCGTCTCCTGGACCACCGCGCCGCCACCCTCGATGAGCGCGACCTGGCGCGCGACCTCGGCGCGGATGCCCGCCTCGAGATACGCGAAGGAGTTCATGTTCTTCAGCTCGGTCTTCGTCCCGAGCGCCGTGGTCCCGGCGGGGCGCACGGAGACGTTGGCGTCGCAGCGCAGCGACCCCTGGCTCATGTCGACGTCGGAGACGCCGAGCTGGCGCAGCGTCTCGCGCAGCAGGATGAGCCACTCGCGCGCCTGCTCGCCGCTGCGCAGGTCGGGCTCCGTGACGATCTCGGCCAGCGGCGTGCCGCCGCGGTTGTAGTCCACGACGCTCGCGTCGGCGCCGTGGATGCGCCCCGAGCTCCCCTCGTGGACGAGCTTGGCGGCGTCCTCCTCGAGGTGGATGCGGTGCAGGCGCACGTCTCCGAGCCGCCCGCCCGCGCACAGCGGGACGTCGTACTGGGAGATCTGGTAGCCCTTGGCCAGGTCGGGATAGAAGTAGTTCTTGCGGTGGAAGATCGAGCGCGGGGCGAGCTCGCAGCCGAAGGCCAGGCCCATGAGCAGGCCGTAGTGGATCGCCTCCGCGTTGACCACCGGCAGCGAGCCGGGCAGCCCGAGGCAGACCGGGCAGGTGTGGACGTTGGGGTCGTCGCCGAAGGCGAGCGCGCAGCCGCAGAACATCTTCGTCCGCGTGCCGAGCTGGACGTGGATCTCCAGTCCGATGACCGGCTCGAAGTCCGTCACGCCGCCGCCACCCGGGCCGGCGAGCCGTCGAAGGCCAGCGCCCGCTCGAGGGCGTGCGCGGCCTCGAGGATGCGGTTCTCGCTGAAGGCCGGCCCGCAGAGCTGCAGCCCGGTCGGCAGGCCCTCGCTGAGCCCGTTGGGAATCGAGATGCCCGGGATGCCGGCGAGGCTCATGGGCACCGTGCAGTAGTCGTTGAGGTACATGGCCACCGGGTCGGCGGTCTTGGCCCCGAGCTCGAAGGCGACGCCCGGCGCGGTCGGGGTGGCGATCAGGTCCACGCCGGCGAAGGCCGCCTCGAAGTCGCGGGCAATGAGCGTGCGCACCTGCTGGGCGCGCCCGTAGTAGGCGTCGTAGTAGCCCGAGGAGAGCGCGTAGGTCCCGATCAGGATGCGCCGCTTGACCTCCGGCCCGAAGCCGGCCGCTCGGGTCGCTGAGTACATGGAGAGCAGGTCGCCGTCGCCCGGGACGCGCAGGCCGTAGCGGACGCCGTCGAAGCGCGCGAGGTTGCTCGAGCACTCCGCCGGGGCGATCAGGTAGTAGGCGGCGAGCGCCTGCGGGGCGTGCGGCAGCGAGATCGTCGTGACCTCGGCGCCGAGGTGGCGCGCGAGGTCCAGCGACGCGTCGAAGCTCGCCTGCACGCCCGGCTCGATGCCCTCCCCGGTGAGCTCGTCCGGGACGCCGAGGCGCACGCCGCGCAGATCGGTGGCGCCCGGGGCGCGGACGGGCTCGGGGTGGCCGAGCGAGGTGGCGTCGGCCGGGTCGGCGCCCTGCATGGCCTGCAGCAGCAGCGCCGCGTCGGTGACGTCGCGGGTGAACGGCCCGGCCTGGTCGAGCGAGGAGGCGAAGGCGATCATCCCGTAGCGGCTGACCGAGCCGTAGGTCGGCTTGAGCCCCACCACGCCGCACAGCGCGGCGGGCTGGCGGATGGAGCCGCCGGTGTCCGTGCCGATCGCCCACGGCACGAGCCCGGCGGCGACGGCCGCGGCGCTGCCGCCGGAGGACCCGCCGGGCACCCGGGTGGTGTCCCACGGGTTGCGGACCGGCCCGAAGGCGGAGTTCTCGTTGGAGGAGCCCATGGCGAACTCGTCCTGGTTCGTCTTGGCCACCACCGGGGCGCCGGCCTCGCGCAGGCGCCGCACGGCGGTGGCGGTGTAGGGCGGCCGGTAGCCCTCGAGGATCCGCGAGCCGGCCTGGCTCGGGATGCCCTGGGTGCAGAAGAGGTCCTTGACGCCCACGGGTACGCCGGCCAACGGGCCGCCCTCCGCGAGCGCGGACGGGTCTGGCTCGGCCTCGTCCGAGACCCAGGTGAAGCAGTTGAGCTCGTCGGCGGCGGCGCGGGCGCGGTAGGCGCGCCAGAGCTCGGCCGGGTCGAGCTCGCCCTCGCGCACGTGCCGGGCGGCCTGCGCGCCCGTGAGCTCGAGCAGCTCGGGCCGGCGGATCACGCGCCCGTCTCCGACCCCGCGCCGGGGCTCGGCACCCGGAAGCCGCCGTCGGCGGCGTCCGGCGCCTGGTCGAGCGCGACGCGGGCGGGCAGGCTCGGCCGCGGCTCGTCCGGGCGCAGGACGTTCTCGACGGCGACGACGTGCGAGGTCGGCGGCACGTCCTCGAGGTCGCCGAGCTCGCCGATCGTGTCGATCCACTCGACGACGCGCGACAGCTCGCCGCCGAAGCGGTCCAGCTCGTCCTCGCTGAGCTCCAGGCGCGCGAGGCGCGCGACGTGGAGCACCTGATCCCGGCTCAGCATGCGGCGGAGAGTCTAGGAACGCGGTTCGGCGGCCGTCGCCGGCGGGGCCGGCATGGTTCGAGCCTCCGGCGCCGGGCGCAGGGCCGGCGCGGCCGGGTTGCGCAGGGCCAGGAAGGCCCCACCGAAGGTCACGAGCGTCGCCCCCGCGCCGAGGAACTGGCCCCAGGCGCGCTCCACGGTCGGCGCGGGACCGGCGAAGGAGATCGTCACGTCGCCGAGCGCGCCGTCGGGCACGAACAGCAGCCGGATGAGGACGAGCAGCACGCCGAGGCCGGCGACCGTCACCGTGACGACGTCCACTGCCACGGGCACCGCCGGCGCGTCGCGCGTGACGGTCACGACCACGAGCGCCAGCGCGAGCACGCCGACGAGGGCGAGCCAGAGGTCGAGCACCGAGAGCGTCTCCCAGCCGCTGCCCGACGCGCCGCCGAGCCGGTACCACGGTGTCCACAGCGAAACCAGCAGGACGAGCCCGGCGAGGCCGGTGAGCCAGTCCGCGGGCCGCAGCCGTCGCAGGTCCATGCCGGCAACCTACCCGGCGCGCGCGGGGGCGCGTCGCCGGCTCACGCCGCCTGGGCCCGCGCGGCCTGGACCGTGTTGCGCAGGAGCATGGCGATGGTCATGGGCCCCACCCCGCGCGGGACGGGCGTGATGTACGCCGCCCTCTCGGCGGCCTCGGCGAAGGCGACGTCGCCGCGCAGACCCGCCTCTGTCCGGTTGATGCCGACGTCCATGACCGCCGCACCGGGCTTGACCCAGTCGCCGCGGACCATCTCCGCGCGCCCGACGGCGGCGACCAGCACGTCGGCGCGCGCGCACACGGCCGGGAGGTCGCGGGTGCGCGAGTGGCAGATCGTCACCGTCGCGTTGGCCGCGAGCAGCAGCTGGGCGACCGGCTTGCCCACGAGGTCCGAGCGCCCGAGCACGACGGCCTCGGCGCCCTCGAGCGCGACGTCGTGGCGGCGCAGGAGCTCCATGACGCCCGACGGCGTGCACGGCCGCAGGCCGGGCCTGCCCTGGGCCAGCAGGCCGGCGGAGATCGGCGTGAGCCCGTCCACGTCCTTGGCGGGCTCGATCAGCGTCGTCAGCGCGGGTCCGTCGACCTGCGGTGGGGTCGGCAGCTGCAGCAGGATGCCGGACACCGCCGGGTCGTCGTTGAGGTCCTGCAGGACGGCCGCGACCTCGTCGTGGCGGACGTCGGCGGCGAGGTGGTGGTCGAAGGCCGTGATGCCGGCCTCGGCGCAGGCGCGCTGCTTGTTGGCCACGTAGATCGCCGAGGCCGGATCGTCGCCCACGAGCACCGTCGCCAGGCCCGGCGGCTCGCGGCCCGCGGCGACCCAGGCCGCGACCTCGGCCGCGACCTCCCCGCGCACCGCCGCCGCGGCGGCGGTCCCGTCGATCGTCGTCGCCGTCACCGCTTGCGGATGGGGGCGTAGTCGGCCATCAGCCGGCGCTCGGTGCCGTCGCCGGCGAAGCGGACGACCACGACGCCGCCCTGGTCGACGCCGGTCACCACGCCCTCGCCGAAGGCCGCGTGCACGACGTCGTCGCCCATGCGGAAGACCGCACCGCTGGCCTGGTCCTCCGTCGCGGCCGCGGCGCTCGCCCACGACGGCACCGCCCGGCCGCGGCCGGGCGACCAGCCGGCGCCCCCGGACGCGCGGCGGCGCTCGGGCTCGTCCGTGAGCTCCGTGGGGATCTCGTCGAGGAAGCGGCTGCGCAGGCCGGGCGTCGCGGCGCCCGTATAGGCCTGGCGGCGCAGCGCGTAGGTGAGGTAGAGATCGCGCATGGCGCGAGTGACGGCGACATAGGCGAGCCGGCGTTCCTCCTCGAGCTCGCCCTCGTCGAGCGCGCGCGAGTGCGGGAAGACGCCGTCCTCGCAGCCGATCACGAAGACGATGGGGAACTCGAGCCCCTTGGCGTTGTGCAGGGTCATGAGGGTCACGAGGCCCTCGTCGTCGGAGAGGTCGTCCTGGGCCGCGAACAGCGCGAGTTGCTGCAGCCACTCCTCGACGTTGGGCTCCGCCGCCCGCTCGTCGTACTCGCGCGCGCCGACCATGAGCGCCTCGAGGTTCTCGATCCGGCCCTGCGCCTCGATCGTCCGCTCGGCCTGCAGCGCCTCGAGGTAGCCCGTCTCCTGCAGGACCTCGGCGAGGAAGGTCTCCACCCGCGGCCGGGTCGCCAGCCGCTCGCGCAGCCGGTGCAGGGTCGACATGAAGCGACCGAAGGCCTTGACCGCCGGCTTGCCGAGCCCGGGCACCGCCTCGGCGTCGGCCGCTGCCTCCCAGGGCGTCATCCCCATGGTGTTGGCGTGGGCGAGCACCCGCGAGAGCGACGTCTGCCCGATCCCGCGGCGGGGGGAGTTCACCACGCGCGTGAAGGCCCCGCCGTCCTGCGGGTTGACGAGGAAGGTCAGGTAGCCGAGCGCGTCCTTGACCTCCGAGCGCTCGTAGAACTTCGTGCCTCCGATGACCTGGAAGGCGACGCCCGCGCGGGTGAGCATGTCCTCCAGCACCCGCGACTGCGCGTTGGTCCGGTAGAAGACGGCGATCTCGGACCGGCTCACGCCCTCGTCGGTGAGCCGCTCGACCTCTGCCACGACGTAGCGCGCCTCCGCGTGCTCGTCATCGCAGGGGCGGATCTTGATCGGGTCGCCCTCCCCCACCTCGGTCCACAGCGTCTTGCCGAGCCGCCCGCGGTTGTTCGAGATGATCGCGTTGGCGGCGTCGAGGATGGATTGCGTGGAGCGGTAGTTCTGCTCGAGGCGGATCGTCCCGGCGTCGGGGTACTCCTCGGTGAAGTTCAGGACGTTCCGGATGTCCGCGCCACGGAAGCCGTAGATCGAGTTGTGCGTGATCAGTCCCCCGGCGATGAAGTTGTGCACACCCTCGACGTCGAGGTCATGCACGGTCCGGTCGAGCGGCACCCGGCGGACAGTGTCCACGATGTCGTACTCACCGGTCCCGGTGAACATCGTCATGCCGGGCCGCACCGCCGCGGCGGCCGTCTGCGGCAGGCTGTTGCGTCCCGCCCGGCCGTTTCCGCCCAGCCGCGCAACTTGGCGCACGTGAACCTCGGAGACGGCGGCGATGCGGCGTGCCATCTCCACGGCCTCGCCGTAGTCGGCGAAGCACGACTCCACGCGCCAGCCCTGACGCGCCGGCCGGACGGAGAGCCCAGCGCCTCGAAGGGCGGTGGCAACCTCGCCGTCGCGTCCGCCGACCGTCACCGTATGCATCGGCGTGCGTCCGCGGTGTTGACCGCAGAGCGTGATGGTGACGTTGCGCCGGCGCCCCTCGTACGTCTGCGGGACGTGGTGCGGGCGGCGGAAGTCGAGGTGATGATCGCGCAGGAGCCGGCGGCCGCCCGAGTACGAATCCACGGCGGCGAACACGTCGTCGAGGCGAGCCTGGTCGCAGACGAGCCCGTTCACCGACTTCCCGCGGCGGGCCACGAACGGCAGCGTGGGGATGCCGTAGCGCAGGGAGAGCTTGCACTCGTCCGTGCGGGCGTCCGCATCGCCCTTGTGGGTGGAGATGACCCAGGCGGCGTCGGCGTGCTCGTGCAGGGCGCGGAGCTTCAGGCCCGAGGCCTTCGAGTGCCCTGTTTCGAGCTGCGTCCGCGTCGTCCCGACGCGGAAGCCCATGCCGCGCTTCCACATCAGGTAGGTCAGGTGGAGGTCGGGCGTGGACTGCGGCCGGTAGCCGGCGAAGTGGACGTGCTCGTCCGTGCTGACGACGCGGCGGCCACCGCGGGTGACGATCTCAGTGCCCATGGAGGCACCGCCGACGTGTGTCCCGGTGACCCGCGCCGGCCGGAATGCGGCCCCGCCGTGGCAGGCGAGCACCTCGTCCCCGGCCTCGACGCGCTCGATCGGCTTCGTCGTCCCGTCCGCCATCGTCACCGGTGTTCCGGCGACCAGGCACTGGTCGTCATCGCCCACCACCATGAGGTTGCGCTCCTCGCCGGCCAGCAGCTGCAGCCAGCGGTACTGGACCGGGTTGGTGTCCTGGTACTCGTCGACGAGGATCTCCCGGAAGGCGTTCTGATACCGGTCGCGCACCTCCTGGAAGAGCTCGAGCACGTTGACCGCTCGCACGAGCAGGTCGTCGAAGTCCATCGCGTTGCGGCGGTGCAGCTGGCGCTCGTACTCCTCGTAGACGTCGGCGACGGTCTGCTCGAAGTACGAGCCGACGAGCTGGCGGTAGTCCTCGGAGGAGCGCAGGCGGTTCTTGGCGTCGGAGATCTGCGCCTGCATCGCACGCGGCGTGAAGCGCTTGCTGTCGACGTCGAGCTCGTCGAGGCACTGCTTGATCAGCCGCCGCGAGTCCGCCGCGTCGTAGATCGTGAACTGGCGGGTGTAGCCGAGCCGGTGCGCATCGGCGCGCAGCATCCGGGCGCAGGCGGAGTGGAAGGTCATCACCCACATCGCGCGGGTGCGCCGGCCGACGAGCAGCTCCACCCGCTCGCGCATCTCCGTCGCGGCCTTGTTCGTGAACGTGATGGCGAGGATCTCGTCCGCACGGGCGTGCCTGGAATGGATCAGATGGGCGATCCGGTGCGTGAGCACGCGGGTCTTGCCCGAGCCGGCGCCGGCGAGCACGAGCAGCGGTCCGCCCAGGTGCAACACGGCCGCCCGCTGGGGCTCGTTGAGGCCGTCCAGCAGACGCTCGAGCTCGGCGCTGGAAACGGTCTCGGCCACGTCCAGGACGCTAGCGAGCGGGGCGGTCGGAGACCGGGTTCAGCGCCGGCGGGCGGAGACGCGGCCACCGCCCGTGCAGGTGCCGAGCGACAGCTCGGCGCGCCCGCTCGCGCGCCGCCCGCGCAGGCGGCCCGAGACCAGGGCGGCGGAGCCCCTGACGACGCCGGCGAAGACGAACGAGCCGTCGGGGGCGACGGGCGCCCGCGGCACCGGCGCGTCGGCGAGCTGGATGGTGAACGGGTTCACGAAGCCCGGGGTGGGGCACAGCAGCGCGACGCGGAAGCGGCCCGCACGGATCTCCCGGCCGCGGCGGGCCACGCCGAAGCGCACGGGCAGCCTGCCCGAGCGCCCGACCCAGCGGCCGTCCTGGCGCCCGGACGTCGTCCGGCGCCGGTCCGGGCGCAGCTTGAGCCTGCGCGTCGCACTCACGACCGTCTCGCTCCCGACGCGGGCCGTGGCGCGCAGCCGGTAGGCACCTGGGCGCGAGCGGCGCGGCAGCCGAACCGCGAGCGTGGAGCTCGAACCGACCGAGCGGGAGCGGTCGAAGGTCTTCAAGCGTCCGCCCCGCCGCAGCTGCAGGGCGACCCGGGTCCCGTTGGGCAAGCCCTTCGTGCGCAGGTCCACCACGAAGGCGTAGCCGCGGTAGACCGTCCCCGGCGCCCCGAGCCCGAGCTTGACGCCGGAGCCGGCGGCCGTCAGGCGGAAGGACCGCACGGGGCCGGACTCGTAGCCGCCGGAGCAGTCGACGCAGATACGTGACGCCTGCCAGTAGTAGGTCCCGGGGCGCGACTGCGGCTTGGCGTCGGGGTCGAGCATGAACCCGCGGCATTGCCCGACGGGGATGTCATTGTCCTGCACGAGGTCGGGGCCGGCGAGCGCCACGAGGTTGGACTGCAGCAGGCGCCCGTCGTTGCCGAGCGCCGGGGTCGTCGCGAAGCGAACGCCATAGTCCTGGCGCGAGCCCGGGGTCGAGAACAGCCCCTCGCCGGCGACGCGATAGCTCGGGCAGGTGTACCGGACCTCGATGCCGCCGGCGCTGACGGGCAGGACCACGCCGTCGACCGGCGCGACCGACTGGATCGGATCGTCGCCCGGCTGGGCAAGCGCGGGCGAGGCGAAGCCGAGCGCGAGCCCGACAACGGCGAGGAACCAAGCGAGCGAGCGCACCCGGCGCAGGATGTCACAGCTGCCTGCGCGTGGCGCCCGGTGCCGCGTACGCTGGCTCGATGGCCCAGCCATCCGCGCCGGCCGGGCGATGAGCCTGCCCGGCGACGTCCGCTCGGCGTGCGCGCAGGTGGCGGCCCGCTCCCGCCACGTGCGCGTGGTGCCCGAGGCGATCGAGCCCTACGCCGCGACGCTGCCCGCCGACACCCCGCCGGTGCCCGACCTCGGCGGTGACTCGACCGAGCTGCGGGCCGCGTTCTCCGTCCAGCTCGACACGGTCAACTTCGGCTCGGGCTGGTTCCCGACGCTGCGCAAGGCGCCGGGCGTGTCCGGCTATCGCACGGTCGAGGCCGGCCTGCGCGAGCACGGGCCCTGGACGTGTGAGGCGCTGGCCGCGATGAACGCCGAGCGGATCGCGGCCGTCGTCGGCCAGGACCCCGAGCACGAGCTGATGGGGCTCTTCGCGGCGGCCCTGCGCGAGATCGGCGCCCACGTCGCCGGGCGCCACGGCGGCTCGTTCACCGCCCTCGCCGACCGGCCCTCGCTGCTCGACGTCGCCGAGGAGCTGGCGACGCTGCCCATGTGGCGCGACGTGTCGCCCTACGACGAGCTGACCGTCCCCTTCTACAAGCGCGCGCAGATCGCCGCCGCCGGCCTGGCGCTCCAGGGCCTCAGTCCCGGCGGGGACCTTCCGGCGCTGACGCTCTTCGCGGACAACCTCGTGCCCCACGTGCTGCGCCTGGACGGCGTGCTGGAGGCCGACGACGCGCTCGTCGCCCGCATCGAGGCCGGGGAGCTGCTCGAGCACGACTCGCCCGAGGAGGTCGAGCTGCGCGCGTGCGCCGTCCACGCGGTCGAGCTGCTCGTCGCGGCCCACGGCGCGACGACGGCGGCGGACGCCGACTGGGTGCTGTGGTCGCGCGGGGCCGCGCCTCGCTACAAGGCGCGTCCGCGCTCGCGAGCGCGGACGACGGCGTACTGAGCGAGGACGGATCGGGCGCGACCCACCCCCCGGCGGGTCGCGCCTCCAAACCTGATCCCTCCCCCAAGGAGGACCGGGCGATCCGAGACCTCGAAGGTATCAGACCGCACGATCGTCGCGCGCCCCTGGCGAGGTCCCGACGAGCACGGCGAGGTCGCGGTGGCGCCAGGCGAGCGCGGCACGCAGGCCGGCCGCCTCCAGCCAGTCGAGCTGCTCGCCCACGCGGCTCGGGCGGTCGTAGCCGCCGTCGATCGGCGTGACCACGTCGGCCGGGTCCTCGGGGACCACCACGTCGGCCAGGACGAAGCGCCCGCCGGGCCGCAGCTCGGCGGCCACCCGGGTGAAGAGCCCGGCCTTCCCGGGGCCGTCGAGGTGGTGGACGGCCAGCGCGGAGGCCACGACGTCGAAGGGGCCGGCCGGCAACGGGTCCTCCAGTCGCCGCTCCTCGAGCTCCACCGGCCGTCCTCGAAGGGTCGCGCGGGCGGCGGCGAGCATTCCCGGGCTCGCGTCGAGCCCCACCAGACGCGCCCCCGGGAGCGCGTCGAGCAGCCGGCGCGCGGTCTCCCCGGTGCCCGTGCCGAGCTCGAGGACGGTGCGGACCCCCTCGCCGGCGGCGGCCTGCACGAGCGCGGCCTGGAGCTCCGGGTAGTCGGGCACCTCCCGCAGCATGAGCTCGAGGTAGGAGCCGGGATCCCAGTGAAACTGCGTCACCAGACGTCCTGTCGCGCCGGTCGCACGCGCCGCAGCGCGTTCAGCCCCCGGCGGGGTTCGGTCCGCGACGCGGGCGCAGCGGCACGACGTCGCCGGGGGCGGCGCGCTCGCCGGCGGCGGGCGGCAGGCGCTCCTCGAGCTCGGCGATGCGCACCGACAGGCCCTTGAGGGCGTCGGCGATGGGGTCGGGCAGGTGGACCCAGTCGGCGTCCGGGCCCTCCGGCCGGCGCCCCTCGACGCGGACGGGATGGCCGGGGTTGCCGACGACGGTCGAGTGCGGCGGGACGTCGTGGATGACCACCGCGTTGGCCCCGATCTTGGACCCGTGGCCGACCCGGATCGGCCCCAGCAGCTTCGCGCCCGACCCGATGGTCACGTTGTCCTCGACCGTCGGATGGCGCTTGCCGGACTGAAAGCCCGTGCCCCCGAGCGTGACGCCCTGATAGATCGTCACGTCGTGGCCGACCTCGGCCGTCTCGCCGATGACGACGCCGGCGCCGTGGTCGATGAACAGGCCGGCCTTGACGCACGCCGCGGGATGGATCTCCACGCCCGTGAGCGCGCGCGCCGAGCCGGCGATGATCCGCGGGGCGACGGGCACGCCGGCGCCGTGCAGCGCGTGCGCGACGCGGTGGGCGAGCAGCGCGTGGACCCCGGGCCAGGTGAGCAGGATGCCGGGCCCGGGAACGCCGTGGGCGGCGGGGTCGCGGTCACGGGCCGCGCCGACGTCGCGGGCGACGGCGCCCACCAGGCGGGCCGCGGAGCCGAGGCCGAGCATCTCCCGGACCCTAGCTCTCGTCGCCGCAGTCGGCGCACTCGGGCCGCCGCGCCGTCGCCACGCGGACGACGGCGGCCGAGGCGAGGTCAACCTGCAGGAAGGCGTCCAGCAGCGCGCCGTCCAGTCCGGCGAGGAGCTTCATCGCCTCCAGCGCCTGCAGAGAGCCGACGACGCCGGCCACCGGACCGAGCACGCCCGCCTGCGCACACGTGGGCTGGGACCCCGGCGGGGGCGCCTGCGGGAACGCGCAGCGGTAGCACGCCGTCTCGTACGGCCGGATCGACATGACCAGACCGCCGTAGCCGACCACGCCCCCCTCGACGAGGTCGACCCCGGCGCGGCAGCAGGCGGCGTTGAGCGCGTAGCGCGTGTCGAAGCCGTCCGAGCAGTCCACCACCAGGTCGTGGCCGGCGACGAGCCCGTCGGCGCTGTCGGCGTCCAGGCGGACCTGGTAGGGCTCGACGAGGATCTCCGGGTTCAGCAGCTGGAGCCTGGCCACCGCGCCGTGGACCTTGGGCAGGCCGACCTCGGGCGTCAGGTGCAGGTGCTGGCGGTGGAGGTTGGAGAGCTCGACCACGTCGTCGTCGAGCACGCCGAGGCGGCCGATCCCCGCCCCCGCGAGGTAGCTCGCGACGGGTGAGCCGAGGGCGCCGGCCCCGACGACGAGCACGCTGGACTCGCGCAGGGCGACCTGCTCGGCCTCGCCCCAGCCATCCAGGACGAGCTGGCGGCTGTAGCGCTCGAGCTCCTCGGGGCTCAGGGTCCCCGCGGCCTGGGTCGGCGCGCCCTCCAGGGCCTTGCGGACGCCGGCCGCCTCCTCCCCGGCCCGGACGGCCGCGCGCGCGGCCGCGCGGAACATGCCCCGCCGGCTCGAGCTCACAGCGCCACCCGCGTCGAAGGGCCGGCCGCGGTCACGGAGGACCCGCGGGGTCTCACCGTGCGCGCACGATGCGCACGACGGCGCCGTCGACGGTGACCGCGTGGCCGGCCTCGCGGGCCGAGCGGGGGACGTTGTCGAGCGCCTCGCCCGGCGGACAGGTCACCTCGAGCACGCCGCCCGGGTCCAGCCGCTCGAGCGCGAGCTTCGTCCGCACCCAGGTCATCGGGCACCTGAGCTCGGTGACGTCGAGGACCGCGACCATCTGCCGCCAGGCTAGGTCCCCGGGCTCACAGGCCGTAGTGCTCGACGAACTGCAACCAGACCTCCGACCGCGTCGGGTAGCTCGGCACGGCGTGGCGCAGGCGCTCGAGCGGCACCTCGCCGACGACCGCGACCGTGGCGGCGTGGACGGCCTCGGCGACCTCCGCTCCGACGAACGTCGCGCCGACGATCACGCGCCGGCCCTCGTCGACGACGAAGCGCGACGTCCCGGGAGCGCCGCGGCCCGTGAACGACCCGCCGGCGTTGCCCGAGGTGGGCAGGTCGACGGCCTCGACCTGCAAGCCGGCGTCGCGCGCGGTCTTCGTCGTGTGCCCGACCGCGGCGACCTGTGGCTCCGTGAAGATCACGCGCGGGGGCGGCGCCGCGTCGACGAGCCCGAGCAGCGCCGCGTCCTTGCCGAGGATCACGTCGGCGGCGATGCGCGCCTGGTACTTGCCCATGTGGGTGAGCAGGTCGCGCCCGTTGATGTCACCGATCGCGTAGAGCCAGTCGCGCCCGTCCACGCGCAGGCGCGCGTCGACGGCGACCGGCCCGTCGGCCGCGACGCCCACGGACTCCAGGCCGAGGCCGTCGACGGCCGGCGTGCGCCCGAGCGCGGCGAGCACGTGGTCGCAGCCGACCTCGCTGCCGTCGTCCATCGTCACCACGGCGCCGCCCTCGATCGTCGCCACGGAGACGACCTTGCGGCTCGTCCGGACGTCCACCCCCGTCGCCACCAGGCCGTCGGTGACCTGCGCGCAGGCGAACTCCTCCTCGTTGGGCAGCAGCCGGCGCGCGCCCTCGACGAGCGTCACCGCCGCGCCGAGGCTGCACCACGCCTGGGCCATCTCCACCCCGACGATCCCGCCCCCGAGGATGACGAGGCAGGCCGGCACCTCCCGGCTCGTCGTCGCCTCGCGGTTGGTCCATGGGCGCGAGTCCGCCAGGCCGGGGATGGGCGGGATCGACGCCGTCCCGCCGACGGCGAGCACCACCGCGCGGGTGGCCTCGAGCTCCACCGTGCCCTCCGGCCCGTCCACCCGGACGCGGCGCTCACCGACAAGGGCGCCGGAGCCGCGGAAGAACTCGATGCCGTGCTCCTGCAGCCACGGCAGCATGGAGGTGTCGTCGAAGCCGTGGACGATCTCGTCGCGGCGGTCCAGGACCGCCCGGACATCGAGCTCGCCCGTGGCCGCCTCCGCGGCGCCGGGCACCCGGCGCGCCTCGGCGAGGACCTCCGCCGGGCGCAGCAGCGCCTTGGACGGCATGCAGGCCCAGTAGGAGCACTCGCCCCCGACGAGCTCGCGCTCGACGATCGCGACGCGCAGGCCGCCGTCGGCGAGTTTGCCGGCGCACACCTCCCCGGACGATCCGGCCCCGATCACCACAACGTCAAAGGTCTGCAACGTCCGCTCCTCGCTCGATCGGGGCGGACGCTATCGCGCGGCGGCTTACGAAACCGTGACGGGGCGCCGCGGACCGGCGTGGACCGGGCGCGCGACGGGGAGACTGCGGCGATGGGCACCGACGGCGACCACGGGCGCGGCTCGGTCCTCGTGGTCGACGACGAGCCGACGATCGCCGAGGTGGTGGCCCGCTACCTCGACCGCGCGGGGTACGCGACCCGGGTCGCGGGCGACGGCGCCGCGGCCCTCGCCCTCGCCGCCGACCGGCGCCCCGACCTCGTCGTGCTCGACGTCATGCTGCCCGGCATGGACGGGCTCGAGGTCCTGCGCCGGCTGCGCGCGAGCGCCGAGGCGGGCCACGGGCCGCCCATCGCCGTCATCCTGCTCACGGCCAAGGGCGAGGAGGCCGACCGGGTCGACGGGCTGCAGCTCGGGGCCGACGACTACGTGGTCAAGCCGTTCTCGCCGGCGGAGCTCGTCGCCCGCGTGGACGCGGTGCTGCGCCGGACGGCACCCGATCCCGCCGTCCAGGCGCCGCTGAAGGTCGGGGAGCTGGTCGTCGAGCCCGCGGGGCGACGGGCGACGATCCGCGGGCAGGAGCTCGCCCTCACCCAACGCGAGTTCGATCTGCTGCACTTCCTCGCCCGCCACCCCGGTCAGGTCTTCACGCGCGACCAGCTCATGGACGCCGTCTGGCAGTTCAGCTTCTACTCCGACGCCTCGACGGTCACCGTCCACGTCCGGCGCCTGCGGACCAAGCTCGAGGTCGATCCGGCTCGCCCGCGGCACGTGCAGACGGTCTGGGGCGTCGGCTACCGCTTCCAGCCATGAGCGTCGCCCGCTCCGCGACGGTGCTGGTCGGGTCCGCCCTGCTGCTGGCCGGATTCGTGGCCGTCCTCTACGGCGCGGGCGACGGCGCCGTGGTCCTGCTCATGCTCCTGCTCCCGGGCGCCGCCGCGCTTGCACTCGCCCACGCGGCCGCGCGCCGGCGCCGGCGGCTCGGACCGCTCGGCCGGCAGTTCGGCCTCGCCGGGGCGCTCGCCGGCGGCCAGCTCGTCCTCGTCCTCGCCGCAGGGGCGGCCGTGATGTTCGTCTCCCCGCACGACGCGGTGCTCGCCCTCGTGCTCGTGGCGGGCGCCGGCGTCGTCGGGCTGCGCAGCGCGCAGCTGCTCGCGTACGGGGCGCTGGCCGACGTGCGTGACCTGCGCGACACGCTCGTCGCGGTCGGGCGCGGGGGACGTGAGCCCGTCGCGCCGCCGCGCGGCGCCGACGAGCTCGCCGAGCTCAACCACGCCGCCAACCGGGCGATCGGGCAGCTCGCGGAGACCGAGCGTGCCCGCCGCGACCTCGTGGCCGCCGTCTCGCACGACCTGCGCACCCCGGTGACGTCCTTGCGCCTGCTGGCCGAGGCCGTCGACGACCAGGTGGTCTCCGGGGACGAGCGGCAGCGGTACCTCGGGCAGATGCGCGGCCACGTCACGGTACTCTCCGACCTCATCGACGACCTCTTCGAGCTGTCGCGGCTGGAGGCCGGCGAGGGCCGCCGCACGCCGCAGCCCGTCTCGCTGCCGATGCTCGTCGAGGAGGCGGTGGCGGCCATGCACCTCCAGGCGGCGGCGAGCGGCGTCGCCGTTCGAACCGCGCTGCCGGGACACGTGGACGCCGCCTGCGGGGACCCGGAGCAGCTGCGGCGCGTCCTGCTCAACCTGCTCCAGAACGCCATCCGGCACACGCCGGCCGACGGGTCGGTCACGGTGTCGGCCGAGCCGGTCGGCGGGCGCGTCGAGGTCGAGGTCGCCGACACGGGTGCCGGAATTGCGGCCGCCGAGCGGCCGCGGGTGTTCGAGCCCTTCTTCCGCGGCGGCAGCGAGGCGGCCGCCCGCAGCGGGGACGGCGCGGGTCTCGGCCTGGCGATCTCCCGCGCGATCGTCGAGGCCCACGGCGGCCGCATCTGGCTCGAGGAGGCCGCCCGGGGCACGCGCGTGCGCTTCTCGCTCCCCGCCGCCGGCCGGACCTCGGCGACGTAAGGGCGGCGTTCGATCTGCGGCGTAGCGTCGAGGCCATGAGTGTCTGCGAGCGCATCCTCGTCGTCGCCAACCGCACCTGCCCGTGCCCGGCTCTGCACGACCACGTCCACGGGCGCCTGACCGAACGGCCGGCCGAGGTGCTCGTCGTGGCGCCGGCGCTCAACTCGCGCCTGAAGCACTGGCTGTCTGACTCCGACGGCGCGGCCGCGCAGGCGCACGAGCGGCTCGACCTCGCCCTGGACGGCATGCGCACGGACGGTGTCGCGGTGCGCGGGGTCGTCGGCGACGCCGAGCCGCTGCACGCGATCGAGGACGTGCTGGAGGAGTTCCAGGCCGATGAGGTGATCATCTCGACGCACCCGCCGGGCGACTCGCACTGGCTGGAGACTGGCCTGCTCGAGCGGGCGCGCGAGCGCCTCGACGTCCCTGTCACGCACTTCACGTCCGAGTACGGGGCCGGCGAGCCGGAGGCCTAGCGGCCGACGGTCGCGGGCGGCTCGGGCGCGAAGAACGGCGTGGAGACGTAGCGCTCGCCCGAGTCGGGCAGCACGACCGCCACCCGCCGGCCCGCCCACGCGTCGCGGGCGGCGACCTCGAGCGCCACGTGCAGCGCGGCGCCGCAGGAGATGCCGGCCAGCACGCCCTCGCGGCGCGCCGCGAGCCGGGCCGTGGCGAGCGCGTCCTCGTCGTCGACGGGCACGATCTCGTCCACCACGCCGAGGTCGAGCACCGGGGGGACGAAGCCGGCGCCGATGCCCTGGATCTTGTGCGGCCCCGGCTCGCCGCCGCTGAGCACGCACGAGGTGCGCGGCTCGACCGCGACGACGTGGCAGGCGGGGTTGCGCTCCTTGAGGTAGCGGCCGACGCCGGTCAGCGTCCCGCCCGTCCCGACCCCGGCGACGAAGCAGTCCACCTGACCGTCCATGGCCTCCCAGAGCTCCGGGCCCGTGCCGGTGTAGTGGGCGAGCGGGTTGGCCGGGTTGGAGAACTGGTCGGGCAGCCACACGTCGTCCTCGCGGGCCAGCGCCTGGGCCGCGGCCACGGCCTCGTTCATCCCGCCCAGCGATTCCGTGACGTGGACCTGGGCGCCGTAGAGGCGCAGCAGCCCCTCGCGCTCGCGGCTCATGCCCTGCGGGAGCGTGAGGACGATCTCGTAGCCGCGCGCGGCGGCGACGAACGCGAGCGCGATGCCGGTGTTGCCGCTCGTGGCCTCGACGATCGTCGTGCGGCCGGGCTCGATGCGGCCTTCGCGCTCGGCGGCGTCGACCATGGCCACGCCGATGCGGTCCTTGACCGAGCCGCCCGGGTTGAACATCTCGAGCTTCGCGAACACGCGCGCGCCGCCCTCCGAGGCGACGCGGGTGAGCTCGACCATCGGCGTCCGGCCGACGTGGGCGGCGATGTTGACCGGGATGCGCGGCATCGCCGGTCAGGCTAGGCGGGCCGAGGGGCGTGTGGCTGGACCGGGCCCGGCTTCAGGCCACGAGCGCGCGAAACCCGGCGTGTGCGGCCTGCTCACGGGCCCGGCGCTGGATGGCGAGTGCCTGCGCGGCGCGCACGTGCTCGCGCGCGTCCGTGGCGACCGTCCCCGCCTGGCCGCTGAGCGTGTGCGAGCAGTACAGGACGGTGGAGTCGCCGGCGCCGGCGTCGACGACGAAGCACGCGACGCCCTCGCCCTTCTCCAGCGGGTCGAGGATGTTGGCGACGTACTGGGGATCGCGGTCCGCGGTGTACGGGCAGTCGAGCATCCTGGCGGGCGGCCTACCCGGCAGGCCCGCGCGGCGAACGCCTCGTGCGGACGGGTCCCGCCTCTGCCGGAACCCCTCCGCACCTCAGCGCGATCTCAGGTGGCCGACGTACGGTCGCCGGCGTCCGGGTCCCGATCGCGAGGAGCACGATGATTCCCAAGCCCAGCCTCCGCTCAGCCGCACGGCTCGCGGTCTGTCTGGTCTGCCTCGGCCTGGCGATCGTCGCTTGCGGCGGCAGCAGCGGCCGGGCCGAGCCGGCCGCGCGGACGGTCTCGACCACGCGCCTGCGCCCCGCCAACTTCGACGACCCGGCGACGGGCCGCAACCCGTACCTGCCGCTCGTCCCCGGCACCCAGTCGGTGCGCGAGGGCACGACCCGCGTCGGCGGGCGCGCCGTGCCGCACCAGGTCACCACGACGGTCACCGACGCCTACCGCGAGATCGGCGGCGTGCGCACGGTGCTGCTGCTCGACCACGAGGTCGACGGCGGCCAGGTGGCCCAGCTCTCGATCGACTACCTGGCCGAGGACAAGGCCGGCAACGTGTGGAACCTGGGCGGCTACACCCAGGGCTACGAGGGCGGCCGCCTCGTCTCGGCGCTCGATCCGTGGCTGCACGGCGTCCACGGGGCGAAGGCCGGGATCCTCGTCCAGGCCAAGCCCTCGGTCAAGCGCCCCGTCTACTCGGTCGACAAGCCGGACACGGAGGAGGACAGCGTCGCCGAGGTGATCGACGTCGGCGCGCGACACTGCGTCCCCTTCGACTGCTTCGATGACGTGCTCGTCGTGCGCGAGGGCAAGGCCTCGGCGCCCGACAACGAGTTCAAGTACTACGCCCGCGACGTCGGGCAAATCGACAACATCCCGCGGGGTCAGAGCGTCCACAAGGACGTCGAGCGGATGGTCAACCTGCGCCGGCTGAGCCCCCGGGCGCTGGCGGAGTTCAGCCGCGAGGCGCTGCGCCTCGACCATGCGGCCCCGAAGCTCGCGCCGCGCGTCTTCGGCGGGCTCCCCGTGGCGCACCGTGGTTAGCGGGACGGCCGCCCTCGTCGAGGTCGAGGGCGTGCGGAAGGGCTTCCGCGACGGCGGGCCGGAGACGACGGTCCTCGCCGGGGCCTCCTTCGTGCTCGCGCGAGGCGAGACCGTGAGCCTCGTCGGCGCGTCGGGCGCGGGCAAGTCGACCCTGCTGGGGCTGGTCGCCGGCCTCGCGCTGCCTGACGCGGGCGAGGTCCGCTTCGACGGCGCGGCGCTGACGGCGATGGACGAGGCCGACCGGGCGGCGCTGCGCGCACGCCGGATCGGCGTCGTGCTCCAGCGCGACAACCTCATCCCGTTCCTCAGCGCGCGCGAGAACGTTGAGCTCGCGGTGCAGCTCGCGGGCGGCGACCCGAGCGGGCCGCGGGCCGCCGAGCTGCTGCGCGAGCTCGGGCTGGCCGACCGCCTCGACGACCTCCCCCGCCGCCTGTCCGGCGGCGAGGCACAGCGGGCGGCGCTCGCGGTGGCGCTCGTCAACGAGCCCGACCTCCTGCTTGCCGACGAGGTCACCGCCGAGCTCGACGCCGGCACCGCCCGGCGCATGCTCGACCTCATCCTCGCGGCCTCGGGCGACCGCGGCCTCACCGTGCTCCTCGTGACCCACAGTCCCGCCCTGGCGGCGCTCGCCCAGCGCCGGCTGGCGGTCGTCGACGGCCGGGTGGTGAAGGGTTGAGGGGCGGGCTGTCACTGGGCCTCGAGGCGGTCACGAAGGTCTTCACCACCGACGCCGGGCCGGTCCGCGCGATCGACGGGATCACCTTCGAGGTGGCGGCCGGCTCGAGCCTGGCGATCACGGGACGCAGCGGCTGCGGCAAGTCGACCCTGCTCGCGCTGGTTGGCGCGCTCGAGCGCCCGACCTCGGGACGGGTCGACATCGGCGCCCGCCCGGTCTCCGGGCTGGGGGCGCAAGCGCGCGCCCGGCTGCGGCGCGCGGAGCTCGGCTTCGTCTTCCAGACCGACAACCTGCAGCCGTTCCTGACCGCCCTGGAGAACGTCAGCCTGCAGCTGGCGCTCAGCGGGCGCGACGACGGGAGCGAGCGGGCGCTCGGGCTCTTGCGCACGCTCGGGCTCGGGGCCGCGGCGGGGAAGTTCCCCGACCAGCTCTCCGGCGGCGAGCGCCAGCGCGTGGCGGTCGCCCGGGCACTCGTGCACGAGCCGCGCCTGATCCTCGCCGACGAGCCGACCGGGGCGCTCGACCACGCCAACGCGCTCGTGATCCTCGAGCTGCTGCGCGCCGCCCAGGCCGAGACCGGGGCGACGCTCGTCGTCATCACGCACGACCCCGAGGTCGCGGCGCCGCTGGACCGGCGCGTGGCCCTGAGTGACGGCCGCGTGATCGCGGACTCGGCGGCCGCCGCGGAGCCCGTCACCGCCGCCGGGGGCGCCGGTGCGTAGCTACGCGCGCCGCGACCTGCTGCGCAACCCGCGGCGCACGCTCGCCTCGCTGGTCGGCGTCGTGCTCGGGGTGGGGCTGTTCTCCGCCGTGCTGTTCTTCGTCGACGGATCAGGCGCCTCGATGACGAAGCGCGCGATCGCCCCCGTCGCCATCGACCTGCAGCGCGTGCTGACCTCGCCGCTCGGCGAGGGCGTGCGGCTTCAGCAGCGCCTGGGCGCGACGGGTCCGCTGCATCGCGGCGAGCGGACGCGGGTGCGCCTGACGGTGCGCAACCTCGGGGCCGCGCCGGCCCACGAGGTGCTCGTCAAGGACCGGCTCCCGGCGGCGCTGGCCTACGTGGCGCGCAGCGCGCGCCGCGGCGGGCGGAGACTCGCCGACCCGGGCGGCGAGAGCCCGTTCGCGCATGGTCCGGGGCATGTCGGCCTGACCGTCGGCACGGTCGCGCCGGGGACAACGGTGCGGCTCGACTACGCCGTGCGGGCGACCCGGCGCCTCCCCGGGGCCGCGGTGCGCCCGAGCGCGACGATCTCGACGCGCGAGCGCCCGGTGCCCGAGCGCGCCAACCGGCCCGACCTCGTGCCGCTCGACCGCCTGCGCGATCGCGTCGCCGCACTTCCGGGGATCGCGGCGGCCGACCAGCTCGCCTTCGCCGATCTCCCGCCGAGCTCGCTGCAAGCGGGGACCGCCACGCTCGACCGCCCGATCAAGGTCTTCGGCTTCGAACGCGCCTATGCCGAGCGGTACCCCGCGATCAGGGTGGCCGCCGGCGGCTTCGCCCGTGACGGGGCGCTGCTGAGCCCCGCAGCCGCGCGCGGGCTCGGCGTCCGGCCCGGCGACCACATGCGGCTGCACGTACCGGGGGCCCGGCGGCCGGCGCGGCTGGCCGTCAGCGGCATCGTGGACCTCTCGCGGGCCCGGGCGCTGTTCAACAGCCGCGAGGGGCTCAAGCTCGAGGACTTCCTCTACCTGCCCGACGCGATCGTCATCAGCCCGGGGGCCTTCCGGCGGCTCGTCGTGCCGGCCTTCCGCGAGGCCCTGGCGGCACGCGGGACCGCCCTGGCGGTCAAGAGCCCGCCGACGCTCGAGATCGACGTCAGGCTCGACCGCGCCCCGCTCGCCGCCGACCCGGGTCGCGCGCTCAGACAGACGCGGGCGGTCGCCGCCCGCGTCCGGCGGGTCGCGCCCGGCCAGGACTTCATGCTCGACAACCTCTCGAACACGCTCGCCGTCGCCGAACAGGACGCGGCGGTGGCCAAGCGCATGTTCCTCTTCCTCGGGCTCCCCGGCCTGCTGCTCGCCGCGTTCCTCGCCGCCTACTCGGGCAGCGTCCTCGCCGCGAGCCAGCGCCGCGAGCACGCGAACCTGCGCCTGCGCGGCGCCGGCCCGAGGCAGCTGAGAAGCCTCGTCGCCTATCGCACCGCGATCCTCGCCGGCGCCGGCGCGCTGCTCGGGACGGCGGCCGGCTTCGCGACCGTGCTGGCGATCCTCGGCCCGTCGGCGCTCTTCGAGGCGGCGACGGGCCGGCTCGCGGTCTCCGCGGCGCTCGCCCTCGGCGCGAGCCTCGTCGCCGCCGGCCTGGCGATGTTCGTCCCGGGCTGGCTCGCGCTGCGTCGAGACGTCAGCGGGGAGCGCCGTGAGCTCGCTCTCGAGCGCCGTCCCACGGCGAGGCGCCTGGCGCTCGAGCTGGCGGCGCTCGTGGTCGCGCTGGCCGCCACGCTCTTCGCGATCCGGCGCGGCGCCTTCGACGCCGCCTCGGGGCAGGTGTCGACGGGCCGGGCGACCGCGCTCGCCTCGCACACCCTCCTGCTGCCGCTCGGCGTCTGGGTCGCGGGGACGCTGTTGGCCGCGCGGCTGCTCCAGCGGGCGGCCGGACGGCTGCCGGTGACACCGCCGCCGCGCTTCGGTCCCGTCGTCCGCGGGCTGCTGGCGCGGACGCTGAGCCGGCGGTCGCGGGCGCTGGCCACCGGCATCGTCGGCGTCGGGCTCGTGATCGCCTTCGGCACCGGACTCGCCGTCTTCGCCGCCACCTACGACGCCGCCAAGGCAGCCGACGCGCGGTTCACCAACGGCTCGAGCCTCCGCGTGACGCCGAGCCCGGCGAGCGCCACGCCGCACCCCGCCGCCTACGCGCGCGCGCTCGAGGTCCCCGGCGTGGCCGCCGCGACCCCGGTGATCGCGGGCCGAGAGAACGCGGTCGCGCGCTCGGCCTTCAACAGCGACGTCGCAGATCTGGCGGCCATCGACCCGCGCGGGTTCGCCCGGACGGCGGCGCTCTCGGACGAGGACTTCCCGCACACGACGGCCGCCGCGGCGCTGCGCGCGCTTCACGCCGACCCGACGGCCGCGCTGCTCGACGCGGACACCGCCGACGCGCTCAGGCTCAAGGTCGGCGACCGCGCCGAGGTCCTGCTCGCGCGGGGCACCCGCCACCAGCAGCTGCGCACGCTGCGCGTGGCCGGCGTCTTCGATCGCTTTCCCGGCTTCCCCGAGGGCCTGGACGTCGTGGTCGACCTGGGCACGTTCCGCCACGCGACCGGCATCACCGAGACGGACTTCTTCCTCGCCCGCGCCGGCGACCCGAGCGCCGCCGGCCTCGGCGCGGCCACCGCCGCGCTGCAGGCCGGACCGGGGTCGACCGACCGCCTGCACGTCGACACGACGCAGACCACCTTCAACAAGGAGCAGTCGAGCCTCACCGCGCTCAACGTCCGCGGGCTCGTCGACGTCGACTCGGTCTACACGCTCGCCATGACCGCCGCGGTCATCGGCATCTTCATCTTCGCGCTCATGCTCCAGCGCCGCCGGGAGTACGTCGTCCTGCGCGCCCAGGGGCTGCCGACGCGCGAGCTGCTGGCGCTCATCGCCGGCGAGGCCACGGTCGTCGCCGCCGGCGGGCTGCTCGCGGGGATGGTCGTCGGCGGCGCGCTCGGTGCGCTGCTCGTGAAGGTCCTCAAGCCGCTCTTCATCCTCTCACCGGTGACGGTCCTGCCGTTCGCCGACGCGGCCCGACTCGCGACCCTGCTCGCCCTCGCGACCGTCACCTGCGCGCTCGCGGCGCTCGGGCTGCTGCGGCGCCTGCGGCCGTCCGAGGTCCTCCGCGAGACGTAGAGCTCAACGGCGCGTCGGCAGCCGTATGGCGATACGGGCGGCGGCGTCGACGACCGCCCGGCCCGTGGCCGCCTGCACCCGCGGCGTAAAGAGCTGGGCGGGCCCGGCGATGGGCAGTCCACCGACCGACACGCCGTCGCGGCCGACGACCGACGCGGCGACGGATACCCGCCCGCGCTGCTCGATACCAACTGGACCGGCGAGTCGCTGCTGATCGCCTGGGGCGGGACGAGACGTTGGAGTTCCGCGCCAGTCGGCGGACTACCTCGCGTCATGCCAGGCGGCCAGCGCCAACGCCTGCACGCTGGCGCTTGCCGGCAAGGACCACTACCAGCCATCCTTCAACGAGCCCGACGGCGATCTCACGCAGGAGTTCGCGAGGATAACGGGGTGTGAGCCCGGGGAGGGCGCCGGGCCGCCGGGCCGCCGGGCGACAGGCGCGGAGATGACGGCAACACGACGCCCGCCCGCCTCTTGCCCGCGGGCAGCGCGTTCGGCGCCGGGACTAGATGTGGTACCCGCACCGAGTCTGGTTGTTCGAGCGAAAAGTGGCTCATAGCGGCCACTTTACAGGCCAGGCGGTCGGAGCGCCACGGTTCAACCTAGCGCCGAATGATTGTGATCGGGCAGCGCGGACCGGGCGCGCGAGCCAGCCTCGCGTCGGCCGTCATGAGGTGGCAGTCGAGCATCTCGGCGAGGGCGACATAGGTCGCGTCGGAGGCCGTCAGGTTCTCGCGCAGCTCCCACACGCGCCCGAGGCTCGCCGAGGCCCCGAAGCGTCTGAGCCCCAGTCTCGCCCACACCGACAACGCCGCGAGGGCTCGGTCGCCGTCAAGGTCGCCGCGGCGCTCCTGGCCCCGCAGTGCATTGGCAACTTCGGAGTCCGCGAGATGCGGGATCGCGATGTCCTCGCGGGTCAACGCGCTCCGCGCCTCGCCGTCATTGAGCAGACCCAGGACGGCCGCGGGCGCGTCGAGGACGATCACCGACCGGCGCGGCCGGCCTCAACGTCGGCCACCACGGCGTCAGCCGGCACACCCAAGTCCGGCAACTCGGACAACAGCGCGCCGTTGTCGGCGCGCTTGGAGCTTGATGCGAGCTCTCGCACAGCGAATGCCGACACGGACATCCCCTCTCGTGCAGCCAGCGCCGTCAATCGATCGCTGACCTCGTCTGGGACATTGCGCAGGTAGAGCGTCGCCATGTCGCAGAATGCTAGCACTCTGCTTGCCGCATGAGTCACGCGAGGCTTCTTCGAGCAACTCGCCGAACAACTCAACCGCCGGCGTGATGAGCGACTCGTGGCCCTTGGGACCGATCCGACCGGCTACCCACTGCCGGATGAGGACTTCAACGCGATGATCCGGCGTATGGAGGGCAATGACTCCTGACGGCTGGCCCGCGCAGTGGCCGCACCCGCCCTCCGCTGCGGCGTCAAAGCGGTGTGCCGGCTAGAAGAGCTGGCTTCCTTCTTTGTGGGGCGGGTGTGGGGCAGTTCGCCCCCCGTTCCGTGCGGTCCTCTGCCCCTGTTGAGCGGTTCGATTGGCTCTAGAGCCCATTACTTCGCTCCGTGAAGCCATGTTCATCAGATGTGGTACATCACCGCCCCGGCGGCGCGGCTCTCGCGCTCGGCGACGTCGGCGATGGAATCCTTGGAGAGCACGGCGCGGGCCGCGGCGGCGGCCTCGGCGAAGACGGACTCGGCACCGGCGCCCACCGGGCCGTCGAGCAGCTCGACGACCTCGAGCACCGTGATCTCGGAGGCGTCGCGGGCGAAGGCGTAGCCGCCGCGCACGCCGCGTTGGGAGCGCAGCAGGCCGGCGCGCCGCAGGGTGGCGAAGAGCTGCTCGAGGAACTGCACGGGGATCTCGCGCCGGCGCGCGAGCTCGGCGAGGGGGACCGGCGCGTCGCCGCCCATCGCGGCGAGCTCGGTCAGCGCCCGCAGGGCGTAGGGGGACTTGGTGGTGATGGAGAGCACGGCGCGACCCGCGATCCTACCGGCGGGCCCGGCCGTGGCCGGCGGCCTCAGAGCCAGCCGCGCTCCGTGGCGGTCAGGACCGCCTGGGCGCGGTCGACGGCGCCGAGCTTGCCGTAGATGTTGTGCAGGTGCGTGCGCACCGTGCTCGTGGAGAGGGCGAGCTCATGGGCGATCTGCTTGTAGACCATGCCCTGGGCGAGCCGCTTGAGGACGTCGAGCTCGCGGTGCGAGAGCGGGCACGGCTCGACGGAGCGCGGGCGCTGGGCGGTCGGGTAGGGCAGCTGGTAGAGGACGGAGCGCAGCTGGGCCGGGCCGAAGCCGACGGCGGTGGCGGCGACCAGCAGCTCGTTCGGCGACACGGCGGCGCCCTGCGCGTAGTGGGCGACCATGTCGGCGAGCCGGACGAAGGCCGCGTCGCCCTCGGCGTCCTCGGCGTGGTGGCGCTCGATCGCCGACGCGACGGCCGCCGGCAGCGACCAGCGGCGGGCCAACACGCCCCCGACGAGGGCGTGGTCGACGCCGAGCTCGCGCCGCTCCTGGTGCAGGCGCTCCTCCGGCGTGCGCGCGTCGCCATGGATCTGGCGCGGATAGCCGGGATAGGCGCGCATGAGCACGAGCTTGCCGACGTCGTGCAGCAGCGCGGTGACGAGCAGGCGGTCGCGATGCGGATAGTCGGCCTCGGCGGCGAGCCGGTCGGCCGCCCGCTGGACGGCCACGGCGTGCAGGCGGAAGCGCTCGGGCACCGCGTCCCACGTCGTGCCGCGCTCGAAGAACTCGAAGGTCTCCGCGCCGAGCGCGAGCCGGTGCACGGCGTCGGGCGAGAGGACGTCGACCGCGCCGACGATGCTCTCGACCCGACTTGCGGCGGTGACCTGGTTGGCCTGGCGCAGCACGGCGATGACGAGGGCCACGTCGGACTCGATGGCCGTCACGACCTCACCCGGGGACGGGCGCTCGCCGGCCACGAGGGCGAGCAGCCGGTTGCGGGACTCGGCGAGCACCGGGAAGTGCTCCAGGGCCTCGAAGGCCGCGGTCAGCCGCTGCCCGTGCCCACCCGGGCGGGGCATCGGCACGCTGTGGGGACCCGGGTTGACGGGGCGTGGAGTCGGGATGGCGGCGGTGGACACGGGTCGCTTCACATCGAGGACGGCGGCGGGAGCGGCTCACCGGTGGGTGGCCTCGCCCGTGCTATCGGCAGCCCACCCCCCGTGGTTGAGCGATCCGCTGCTTCTAGACCGCGGCGAGCGCGTCGTCGAGGCGCCGCAACGTCTCCGCGCGGCCCAGGACGGCCACCGTCTCGAAGATCCCGGGCGACACCGGCGCGCCCGCGAGGGCGACGCGGACGGGCTGGAAGACGGCCTTGGCCTTGACGCCCTCGTGCTCGACCACTCCGCGCAGCGCCGCCTCCACGCCGTCGATGGACCAGTCCTCGAGCCCGTCCAGCGCGGCGCGCGCCGCCTCGAGCGCCGGGCCCGCGCCGTCCGTGCCGAGGACCTTCTCGCGGGCCGCCGGGTCGTCGGCCGGACCGTCGAAGAAGAAGTGCGAGAGCGGCCAGAACTCCGACAGGGTGGAGATCTTGTCCTGGGAGATGGCGACCACGTCGGGACGCAGCGGGCGCCCCAGCAGCCCTTCGAGCCGGCTCTGCAGCGTCGCCACGTCGAGCTCCCGCAGGTAGCGGCCGTTCATCCAGCGCAGCTTCTGCTCGTCGAAGACGGCCGGCGAGCGTGAGACGCGCTCGAGTGCGAAGCGCTCCTGCAGCTCCTGCGTCGTGTAGAAGGTGTCGTCGCCGCCGGCCTCCCCCCAGCCGAGCAGGGCGAGGTAGTTGCGCACCGCCTCCGGCAGGTGGCCCTCGTCGCGCAGCGCCTGCACCGAGGCCGCCCCGTGGCGCTTGGAGAGCTTGCGCCCATCCGGGCCGTGCAGCAGCGGCAGGTGGGCGTAGACCGGCGGGTGCTCGCCGAGGGCGTCGAGGATCAGCTGCTGCTTGGGCGTGTTGGAGTAGTGGTCGGCCCCGCGGACGACATGGGTGATGCCCGCGTCGAGGTCATCGACGACCACCGCCATGTGGTAGACGGGCGACCCGTCGGCGCGGGCGATGACGAGGTCGTCCTGCAGCTCGTTGGCGAACGCGCTCGTCCCGCGGATGACGTCACGCACGACGGTCTCGCCCGCGTCGGGCACCCGCAGGCGCACGGCGCCCGTGCCCTCCTCCTCGCCACGGAAGCCGCGGTTGCCGTGGCGGTCGTGCCAGGCGCGCACGTCGTCGGGGCCGGCCGCCGAGCGGTAGGCGCGGCCGGCGTCGAGCAGCTGGGCGACGGCCTCGGCGTGGCGGTCGGCGCGCTCGGACTGCAGCACGGGCTCGCCGTCCCAGTCGAGCTCGAGCCAGCGCAGGGCGTCGAGGATCTGCTCGACGTTCTCCGGCGTGGAGCGCTCGCGGTCGGTGTCCTCGATGCGCAGGACGAGCTCCCCGCCGGAGCCGCGCGCCAGCAGCCAGTTGTACAGGGCGGTGCGAGCGCCACCGATGTGGAGGGCGCCCGTCGGAGACGGGGCGAAGCGGACGCGCATTCGGCGTTGACCCTAGGGGTGCCGAGGCCAGATCGCCGGGCCCGCCGCCGCCGAGGCTGGCCCCCGAGCGGTTACCCTGCCGCGGCCATGCTCCTCGGCGCCCACGTCTCCCCCGCCGGCGGCCTTCCGAAGGCCGTCGAGCGCGGCCTCGAGCGCGAGTGCGACGCCATCCAGATCTTCAACCAGTCTCCGCGCATGTGGCGGCCGACGAACTACTCCGACGAGGATTTCGCGGCCTTCCGCGAGGCACGGGCGGACACGCGCATCGATGCCGTCCTGATCCACGCCGTCTACCTCATCAACTGCGCCTCCGAGGACCCCGAGCTGCGCGAGAAGTCACTCACCTCGCTGACCCACTCGCTGCGTGTGGGCGACGGGATCGGCGCCGACGGCGTCGTCCTGCACGCCGGATCGGCGCTCCAGGGCGACGTCGGCGAGGCCATCGCCCGAGCCGGCGAGGTCATCCGCGCGGCCCTCGAGGCCACGGACGGCTGTTCGCTGCACCTCGAGAACACGGCGGGCTCGGGCGGCACGCTGGGGCGCTCGTTCTCCGAGCTCTCCGCACTGGTCGACGCGGCCGGTGGCGGCGAGCGCCTCGGCGCCTGCCTGGACTCCTGCCACCTGCTCGCCTCGGGCTACGACGTCCGGACCGCGGACGCGCTGGCCGCGACCCTGGAAGCCTTCGACGCCGAGGTCGGCCGCGACCGCCTCCACTCCCTGCACGTCAACGACTCCAAGACGCCGCTGGGCTCCAACGTCGACCGCCACGCGCCGCTCGGCCAGGGCGAGATCGGCGACGCGGGGTGCGCCGCGTTCCTCTCCGAGCCGGCCTTCGCCGGGCTGCCGGTGATCTTCGAGGGCCCGGGCCTGCACGGCAAGGGCGTCGAGGTCGACGACCTGCGGCTCATGCGCGAGCTGCGCGAGCGGGGCCAGGCCGCTCGCGGCTAGCCGAGCGCGCCGACCGGCTCGCGCTCGCGCACCGTCGCGGCCGCCACCACGTGCTGGAGCTCGGAGAGGAGCTTCGTCGAGCGGGTCACCCGGAAGCCGTCGCCGAGCCGCAGCCGGCGAGGGCCGTCGGCGCACTCGAGCTCCAGGACGACCTCGGACTCGCCGGGGTGATCGGCGAGCACCCGCTTGAGGTCGTCGACCAGCGACGCGGCCAGGCGCGACGGATCCAGCGGCAGGCGCAGCGGCTGGGCGGCGCGGGCGGCCTGCGTGACCGCCGCGGCCTTCGCCGCGTCGATCTCGCGCTCGCTGGGCGCGAAGACCGTCGCCTCGGACACGAGCACGCAGACCTTGCCGCCGTCCATGTGGTCCACGCGGCCGCGGACGCACACGATGGAGTCCTCGGCCAGCGCGCCCTCGGCCTGCTCGAGCGTCTTCTCGAAGACCCGCAGCTCGACCTGGCCCTCGAGGTCGTCGAGCGTCGCGAACATCATCAGCGTGCCGCTGCGCGTGCGGATCTTCTTCGCGGCCGCCACCATGCCGCCGACCTTGACCCATTCCTGGCTCTTGCGCTGGGCGACGTCGACGAGGTTGCAGTCCGTCTTCGCGCGCAGCGCCTCCTTGACGGCCTTCAGCGGGTGCTCGGAGATGAACAGCCCGACGGACTCCTTCTCCAGCGCCAGCAGCTCCTGGCGGTCGAACTCGTCGATCGGCGTCGGCGGGTAGGCGGGCCTGGCCACCCCGGCGCCGCCGCCGTCGTGCCCGAAGCCGGCGAGGTCGAAGATCGAGGACTGGCCGGTCTGGGCGTCCTGCTGGGCCTTCTGGCCGGCGGCCTGGGCGGCCTCGAGCACCGCGAGCATGCCCTTGCGCGTCGCGCCCGTGGAGCCGAAGGCGCCGCACTTGATCAGCGCCTCGATCGCCTTGCGGTTGACCGTCCGGCAGTCGACGCGCTCGCAGAAGTCCCACAGCGAGGTGAATAGGCCACCCTCCCCTTCGCGGGCGCGCTTGATCGCGTCCACGGCGGCGTGACCGACGCCCTTGACGGCGTCGAGCCCGAAGCGGATGTTGCCCTCCACGACCATGAACTCGTGGTCGGAGAGATTGACGTCGGGCGGGAGGATCTCCATGCCCATCTGCTCGGCCTGGGCGACGAAGAACGGGACCTTGTCCTTCGTGTCCATCACGGAGGAGATCAAGGCCGCCATGTACTCGGCCGGGTAGTTGGCCCGCAGCCACGCCGTCCGGTAGGAGATCAACGCGTAGCAGGCGGCGTGGGACTTGTTGAAGGAGTAGTCGGCCGCCTTCTCGTTCGTCGCCCACAGGGAGTCGACCACCGAGGGCGCCACGCCGTTGGCCTCGCAGCCCCGGAAGAACTCGGGCTTGAGCTTGGCCATCGCCTCGCGGTTCTTCTTGCCGATCGCCTTGCGCAGGTCGTCCGCCTTGGCCCCGGAGAAGCCCGCGAGCGCCTTGGCGATCTGCATGGACTGCTCCTGGTAGAGGATCACCCCCTTGGTGGACTCGGTGATCGGGCGCAGGCGCTCGTCGAGGTAGGAGACCGACTCGGGCTGCTGCTTCCCGCGCGCGTAGGTCGGGATCTGGTCCATGGCTCCCGGCCGGTAGAGCGCGACGAGCGCGACGAGGTCGTCGAACTCCGTCGGCACCACGCGCTTGAGCGCCTCGCGCATGCCCTCGGACTCGAACTGGAAGACGCCGACCGAGTCGCCGCGGGCGAGCATCGCGTAGGTCTTCTCGTCGTCGAGCGGCAGCGTCGCCATGTCCGGGCGCTCGCCGGCGGAGCGGCCGATGATGTCCAGCGCGTCCTCGATGACGTCGAGGTTGCGCAGGCCGAGGAAGTCCATCTTGAGCAGGCCGAGCTCCTCGATCGGCTTCATGGAGTACTGGGTCACCGTGCGGCGGATGCGGTTGCCCTGGTCGTCCGTGCCGCCGTCGGCGAGCTGCAGCGGGGCGATCTCGGTCAGCGGGCGGTCGGCGATCACCACCGCGGCCGCGTGGATGGACGCGTTGCGGACGATGCCCTCGAGGCCCTGGGCGACGTCGACGATGCGCTTGGCGTCCGGGTCCCGTCCGACCTCGGCCGCGAGGTCCTCCCCGGGCTTCAGGCAGTCCTCGAAGCTCGGCGAGCGGCCCATGATCGGGTCCGGGATGAGCTTGGAGAGGGCGTCGCCCTTGCCGTAGTCGTACCCGAGCACCCGCGCGGCGTCACGCGTCGCGGCCCGCGGGAACATCTTGCCGAAGGTGATGATCTGGGCGACGCGGTCGGCGCCGTACTTGCCGATCACGTACCGCATGACGCGCTCGCGGCCGCGCACGGAGAAGTCGATGTCGATGTCGGGCATCGACACGCGCTCCGGGTTCAGGAAGCGCTCGAAGAGCAGGTCGTAGCGCAGCGGGTCGATGTCCGTGATCCGCAGGCAGTAGGCCACGAGCGAGCCGGCCGCCGAGCCGCGGCCCGGGCCGACCGCGATGCCGTTGGACTTCGCGTGGTCGACGAAGTCATGGACGATGAGGAAGTAGCCGCAGAAGCCCATGCGCTCGATGACGCCGAGCTCCATCTCCATCCGCTCGACGGCCTCGGCCGGCGGTGGGTCGCCGTAGCGCTCGGCCATGCCCGCCCGCACGAGCGTGCGCAGGTAGTCGGCCTCGCCCATGCCGTCCGGGCAGGGGAAGCGCGGGATCAGCTGGCGGCCGAGCTCGATGTCGACGCTGCAGCGCTCGGCGATCTCGAGGCTCGTGGGCAGCGCCTCCGGCCAGGGGGCGAACGCCTCCGCCATCTCCTCCGAGCTCTTGAGGTAGAACTCGTTGGCGTCGAAGGACATCTTCGGAGCCTCGAGCGTGCTCTTGGTCTGCACGCACAGCAGCGCGGCGTGACTCTCGAAGTCCTCCCGGCGCAGGTAGTGGACGTCGGCCGTGGCCACGAGCCGCCCGCCCATCTCCCCCGCGATCCGGGCGAGTCCGTCGTTGACGAGGTCCTGCTCGGCGATGCCGTTGCGCTGCAGCTCGAAGTAGACGTCATCCGGGCCGAAGACCTGCACGAGGTCGTCGAGGTGGGCGCGCGCCTCGTCCAGGCGGCCGTCGACGATGCGGCGGCTGGACCGCGACGCGAGGCAGCCCGTCAGGCACATGACGCCCTCGGCGTGGCGCGACAGCAGCTCCATGTCGATGCCGGGCTTGCCCCGGTGCAGCCCCTCGAGGAAGCCGCCCGAGGAGAGCTTGACGAGGTTGCGGTACCCCTCGTCGTTCTCGGCGAGCAGCGTCAGGTGGTTGCGCTCGACCCGGCCCTCGTGGACCGTCCGGTCGTCGACGAAGTAGGCCTCCAGCCCGACGACGGGCTTGATGCCGTGCCGCTTCGCGGCCTTGACGAGCTCCACCGCGCCGTTCATGACCCCGTGGTCGGTGAGACCGATGGCCGGCTGTCCGAAGGCGGCCGCCCGCGCGGCCAGCGCGTCGATCTTGCAGGCCCCGTCGAGCAGGGAGTACTCCGAGTGGACGTGGAGGTGGGCGCAGGTCGGGGTGCTCACTCGGCGCGGGACGTTAGACGCGGCGTCGGATGTCTCGGCCGGGTCCGGCGCCCTCGCCCGGAAGGCTTCCCGCTAGGAGCGCGATTCGGCCTCGTGCGGCCCGCGCAGGCGGTCCGCCCAGGCCAGCAGGACGTCGACGGTGGAGGGGTCGCCCTCGACGACGGGCTCGGCCGGCTCCCCGGCCAGCAGGGCGTCGAAGTCCGAGCGCGCGAGCCGCCAGCGGGCCGTCGCGGTCCCGTCGGGCTCGGCGTTGACCGTGCGTAGGCCGCTGCCCTCCGCGGCCTCCAGCCGGGTGACCGCGCCGTCGACGTCGACGTCGACCGTCCACCGCTGTCCGGCGGCCCACCCCGGAGGCACGGCGTAGGCGAACGCCCGGAGGGTGCGCCGCGGCTCGGGGCGCGCCCCGGCGGCCACGAGCTCGGCCAGACTGCGGTCGGTGGCCGCGGCGGCCAGCAGCGCGCGGGCACGTCGGCGGCCGTGGGTGGCGCGCAGCGGGCCGCGGCGGCGCCGGACCCGGCCGCCGACGCCCGCGCGCCTCGCCGCGAGCCCGACCGCGTCCGTGCGCAGGTGCGTGCGGGTGGCCCGGCGGGCGCGCGGGCCCGGCAGCGTCCGGACGGTCGTGGACTCCGCGCCGGCGCTGACGGCGAGCGTCCCGAGGGTCTCCAGGGTGAGGTCGACCTCCGTCGGCTCGTCGACGACGAGGTGCAGCGCCGGGAGCAGGTCGGCCAGCAGCCGGGTGGCCGCGCGCGGGTCGTCGTGGGCGAGCTTGACCAGAGCGCCGCGCAAGGGCGGGTACTCGCGGCCGCCGCGGCCGCGGGCGACGTCGCCGGGCGGGTCCGACGGCGCCGAGACGATCGTCGCCCGGGCCCGCAGGGCGTTCGCGGCGCCGTCGAGGTCGGCCACGACGCGCTCCGCCGGGGCGGCCTCGAGCGGCGCACGGCCCGCCGCGGCGCGGACCTGCTCCGCGGCGGCCGTGACCACGGCCGGCGGCGTGGGCGGCGGGGACGGCTCCGGCGTGTCGGACGCGGGCGGCTCGGGCTCGGGCAGCGCGGGCTCGGGCAGCGCGGCAAGAGGCGGATCCGTGACCGCTTCCCGCCCCTCAGCCGCCTGTTGCCCCTCCGCCTCCAGGGGCGCCGCCTCCTCGGCGTGCGGCGCCGCCTCCTCCACGTCCAGCGGCGCCTCCACCTCCTCGGGCGCCGCCGCCTCCACGTCCAGCGCCGCCGCCTCCCCGGCCACGGGCTCCGCCACCTCGGCCGCCGCGGCGGGCCGCCGGGCGGCCGCGAGCTCGATCCGCAGCGCGGCGAGCTGGGCCTCCAGGGCACGCGTGCGCCCCGGGTCGGCGGCGGCGTGCTCGACCTCCGCCGCCCGCCGCCGGGCCGCCGACGCCAGCGCCGCGGCCACGGCGGCCTCGCGCGCCGTCTCGGCCCGCTCCAGGTCGGCTCGCGACCCCTCGAGCTCCGCGCGAGCAGCAGCCGCGTCGGCGGCGCCGGCCGCGGCACGGTGCGCCTCGTCCCGGGCCCCTGCGAGCGACGCCTCGAGCGCGGCGATGCGCTCGCGCGCCTCCCGCAACTCCCCCACCGCGCCGGTGAAGCGCCGGCGGGTCTCCTCGTGGGCGGCGACCGCCCCGGCCGTCGCCGCGCGCTGCTCCTCGAGCGCGACCGCGGCCGCGTCGCGGGCGGCCCGGACCTCGGCGAGCTCCGCGCGGGCCGCGGCCAGCGCCTCCTCGAGCCGCCGGCGATCCCGTGTGGCGACCGCGAGGGCGACGGCGTCGGCCGCGTACCCGACCTCGCGCGTGCGCCGGTGCAACTGCGCCTCGTGCAGCTGGACGCGCAGCTCGCCTACGGTGGTGACGGCCGCCTGCAGCGCGTCGCGCAGGCGCAGCGCCCGGCGCTCGGCCTCTCCCGGCTCGATGCGGGCGAGCTCCTCCTCGAGGCCCGGCCGACGGGCGAGCTCGGCGCGCAGATCCGCGATCTGCGCGGCCGCCGAAGCCTCGCGCGCCGCCGCGCCGCCCTCGGGCGAGAGCCCCTCCCGCAGCGCGTCCCGCTCCGCGCGGGCCGCCCCGAGCTCCTCCTCCAGGCGGGCCGACTGCAGCTCGAGCGCCTCCGCCGCGCGCAGCGCGTCGCGCGCCGCCCGCGCCTGGACCTGCTCGGCGGCCTCGGCGCGGCCGGCGCGCCGCTCGGCCAG
>JBBSPV010000025.1:0-54250 GCA_038258425.1 Solirubrobacterales bacterium
CCGGCCTGGACCGCGCCGCCGCCGCGCGGCCCGACGCCTCCGCCCCGTGGCCGGTGATCATGCTCGCGGTGCTCGCCGCGCTGGCCCTGCTGACCGGCCTGGCGCTGCTCGCGGTCCGGCGCTTCGGGCTCGCCGAGGAGCGCCTCGCCCCGGCCCGCCACGCGTGGCGCGAGACGGCGTGGCGCACCCGCGGGAGCTGGGAGGACTTCCGCGACTGGGTGCGACTCGGCCGCTAGCCGGCGACCCGCTCGCGCAGCCAGTCCAGCAGCCGGCGGCGCGCCGCCGGCACCTCGAGCTGCAGGACGCCGTGTCCGCCGTCGGGAGACACGTAGCGGGTGATCCCCTTCCCATGGGCGTCCTGGCGCAGGTAGTCGACGTCGCTGGCCTCATGGGCGTCGGAGATCAGCAGCAGGTCGTGCGGACGAAAGCGGCGCCGGGTGCCGGCGTCGATGAGCTCGGCGCTCTCGGAGGGCGAGAGGCCGACCCCGGCCCGCACGCGGGCCGTGGGCTCGACGCCGATGGCGTAGGCGACGGCGGAGGCGCCGATGCTCGCGCCGAGCAGGCCGATGCGGCGCCCGTCGACCTCGGGGCGCCGGCGCAGCGCCGCCACGGCGCCGCGCACGTCGCGCGCGAGCAGCGTCTCGTCGAGCTCGGCGGGGTCGCGCGAGGTGTAGGCGAGCGTCGCGAAGCCCGCCTCGTGCAATGTGCCGACGATCGGATCCCACTGGCCGGGCCCGCCGTTGTACTGGTGCACGAGGACGATGCCCGGGGCGCGGCGTCCGGCCGGGCGCAGCATGCCGTGCAGGCGCTTGCCGTCGCTGGAGCGGAAGGCGATCCGGCGGCCCGGGGGCAGCGGCGGCTCGGGCGTCGCGGTGGCGGACGCCGTCCTGGTCGGGGCCGGGGTGGGCGACTCGGCGGCGGCGCGTCGGCGCTGGTCGCCGCAGCCCGCCAGCGCGGCGATGAGCAGCGGACCGGCGAGCAAGCGCGGGAAGGGCATGTCGGGAGTGGTATCGACCCCGCTGCCTGCGGCAAAGGCCCGCCGAACCTCGCGGTTTGCGGCCTCGCGACCACCGTTCCATCCGGGACACGCTGCACACTCGGCGACCCGCACACGCCCCCGTCCACGACCCCGCCCAGCCCGAGGCGACCCCTATCGTGGAACCGAGGAAGGAGCCAGTCCTATGGCCGTCGAGCACACCCCGTCAACCGCATCGCAGACCGCGCCCGACGCCCGTGAGGCGATGCGCGTCCGGCGCGTGTTCACGCGGCCCGGGGTGCATCCCTACGACGCCGTCGAGTGGGAGCTGCGCGAGGCCAGGATCGGTCATGGCGACGCGGTCGCGTTCCGCCAGGCCGACGTCGAGTTCCCGCGCTCGTGGTCGCAGAACGCGACGAACATCGTCGCCCAGAAGTACTTCCGCGGGCAGTTGGACTCGCCGACGCGCGAGCGCTCCGTCAAGCAGATGATCACCCGCGTGGCGGGCACGATCGCCGACTGGGGCCGCCAGCGCGGCTACTTCGCCTCCGCCGAGGACGGCGACGCCTTCGAGGCCGAGCTCACGCACATCCTCCTGCACCAGATGGCGGCCTTCAACAGCCCGGTGTGGTTCAACGTCGGCTTCGAGGAGCAGCCGCAGTGCTCGGCGTGCTTCATCCTCTCCGTGCAGGACACGATGGACTCCATCCTGGACTGGAACACGCGCGAGGGGAAGATCTTCCGCGGCGGCTCCGGCTCGGGCATCAACCTCTCCAACATCCGCGGGTCGATGGAGCCGCTGTCCAAGGGCGGCACCGCCTCGGGCCCCGTGTCCTTCATGCGCGGCGCCGACTCGTGGGCGGGGACGATCAAGTCCGGCGGCAAGACGCGCCGCGCGGCGAAGATGGTCGTGCTCGACATCGACCACCCGGACATCCGCGAGTTCGTCTGGTGCAAGGCCAAGGAGGAGGAGAAGGCCCGCGCGCTCGGCGAGGCCGGCTTCGACATGTCGATCGACGGTGACGGCTTCACCTCGATCCAGTACCAGAACGCGAACAACTCGGTCCGGGTCACAGACGAGTTCATGCACGCGGTCGAGGCCGACGCCGAGTGGGACCTGATCGCCCGCCAGACGGGCGAGCCGACGGCGACGCTGCCGGCCCGCGAGCTCATGCGCGACGTCGCGGACGCGGCCTGGCGCTGCGCGGACCCGGGCGTCCAGTACGACACGACGATCAACCAGTGGCACACGTCGCCGAACTCGGGGCGCATCAACGCATCGAATCCGTGCTCGGAGTACATGCACGTCGACGACTCGGCCTGCAACCTCGCCTCGCTGAACCTCATGAAGTTCCGCAAGGCCGACGGGACCTTCGACGTGCCGGCCTTCCAGCACGCGGTCGACATCGTCCTGCTCGCGCAGGAGATCATCGTCGGGCCGTCGAGCTACCCGACGGAGGCGATCGGCGCCAACGCGCGTGCCTTCCGCCAGCTCGGGCTGGGCTACGCGAACCTCGGCGCCTTCCTGATGGCCAACGGCATGCCCTACGACTCCGACGCGGGCCGGGGCACGGCCGCCGCCATCACGGCGCTCATGACGGGCCGCGCCTACCTGCAGTCGGCGAAGGTCGCGGCGGGCGTCGGCGCCTACGAGAAGTACGCGGAGAACCGCGAGGCGCACAACACCGTCATGCGCATGCACCGGGACGCCTCCTACGCGATCCCGGACTCGACGTGCACGGACGCCGACCTGCTGGCCGCCGCGCGCGAGAGCTGGAACGAGGCCGTCGCGCTCGGCGAGGTCCACGGCTACCGCAACGCGCAGGCGACCGTGCTCGCGCCCACGGGGACGATCTCGTTCCTCATGGACTGCGACACGACGGGCGTCGAGCCCGACTTCTCGCTCGTGAAGTACAAGGAGCTCGTCGGCGGCGGCTCGATGACGATCGTCAACCAGACGGTGCCGCAGGCGCTGCGCACGCTCGGCTACGACGAAGGCCAGATCGCCGCGATCGAGGGCCACATCGACGAAGCGGGCACGATCGTCGGCGCTCCGGGGCTCGATCCGAAGCACCTCGACGTCTTCGACGTCGCGGTCGGGTCGCGCGCCATCAGCCACATGGGCCACATCAAGATGATGGGCGCCGTCCAGCCCTTCATCTCGGGCGCGATCTCCAAGACGGTGAACATGCCCAACGAGGTCACCGTCGACGACATCGCCGACGCGTACCTGCAGGCGTGGCGGCTCGGCGTCAAGGCGCTGGCCATCTACCGCGACGGGTCCAAGACCGCCCAGGCGCTGCGCACGGACGCCCACCAGGCCAAGTCGCTGGACGCCGAGGGCGAGGGCCTGTACTCCAAGGAGCAGGTCGACGCGCTCGTGCAGGCCGCGATCGAGGACGCGGTGGTCGAGGCGGTCGCCAAGGCCAAGGCCGACGCGGCCCCGGCCCGCCGGCGGATGCCGCGCGAGCGCCAGTCGCTCACCCACAAGTTCTCCCTCGGCGGCCACGAGGGCTACATCACGGCCGGCATGTACGAGGACGGGACGGTCGGCGAGATCTTCCTCACCGACGTCGGCAAGGAGGGCTCGACGCTGCGCGGGATGATGAACTCCTTCGCGACGGCGATCTCCATCGCCCTGCAGTACGGGGTGCCGCTGGAGACGCTCGTGTCGAAGTTCGCCTACGTGCGCTTCGAGCCGGAGGGGATCACGACGAACTCGGAGATCCCGTTCGCGAAGTCGCTGCCGGACTACATCATGCGCTGGCTCGCCTCCCGCTGGCTCGACGCGGACTGCCAGGAGGAGCTCGGCATCCTCACCCCGGAGGTGCGGGCGCGCAAGATGGGCGCCGACGCGGCCACGGGCGCCGAGGGCGGCTCCACCGGCGCGGCGGCGCCGGGCGCCGGCAACGGCGGCGGCCCGCGGACCGTGTCGCCCTCACCCGCCGACGGCGGCGCGACGGCTGCGCCGTCGGCCGGGTCGACGCCGCGGCCCGCGGCCTCGGCGATGACCGACACGCCGCCCGGTGTCCCCGCGAAGCTCGTCGGCCTGGACCTCGGGCCGGCCTGCCAGCAGTGCGGCGGGATCATGCAGCGGACGGGCTCGTGCTACACGTGCCCGAGCTGCGGCAACAACACCGGCTGCGGCTGAGGGGCCGCAGGACCGGCGGGGGCCGGCGGGCCGGGCGGCTCGCCGGGGGTGACCGCACTTTCGGCCGTCGGCCGACCGGAAGTGCGGTCACCCAGCCCGCGCCTGGCGCAGGATGTCGCGCCTCCGTCGGACCCGCACGACGGTGTTCGAGGCGCAGAACGCGACCATCACCACGGTCAGTGCCCAGAACACCCACGTCGGCCACTCGTACGTCTCGTGAAGATCCCAGGTCTCCTTGGTCGCGATCAGGGACGCGCCGGAGGCGACGAACAGCCACGCGGTGGCCGTCTCGCTGAAGTGCATGAGTCGCTCGAGCTGGTCCGGCTCGAGGACGTGCAGGAGCGCGTGCCGCGTGGCCCGGGCGCGCCGACGACGCAGGGCGTAGGCCACGGGCGGCAGCAGCCACCACCACCCGGAGGCGCGCGGCGGGGAATCGATCGAGGCGTGCGCAGCCTCGAGGTCGCTGCGTTCGAAGTCCTCGTCGGCCAGCTCGATCGCCGCCTGGTAGACGGGCCCGGCCACAAGCAGCCAGCCGCCGACGAAGCCGCTCCAGGCGATGACCTCCGACATGGCGTCGCGCCTACCCGCCCCCCGGAACCACGAGGCCAGTCTCGTAGGCGGTCACGACGAGCTGGGCGCGGTCGCGCACGGCGAGCTTCATGAACAGCCGGGCGACGTGCGTCTTGGCCGTGGCCGGCGAGACCACGAGCTCGTCGGCGATCTCGCCGTTGGAGAGCCCGCGCCCGACGAGCCCGAGGACCTCCCGCTCGCGCGGCGTGAGCTCGGCCAGCGGCTCGGCGTCGACCGGCGGCTCGGCGTGCGCGTCCTGGGCGACGAACGCCTCGATCAGCCGGCGCGTCAGCCGCGGCGCCAGCAGCGCCTCACCGCCGGCCACCACCCGCACGGCGGCGATCAGGTCGGGCGGGTCGACGTCCTTGAGCAGGAAGCCGGACGCGCCCGCGCGCAGGGCGCCGAACACGTAGTCGTCGACCTCGAACGTCGTGAGCACGACGACGCGGGTGCCGGTCAGCGCCGGATCGCCGGTCACGCGCGCCGTCGCCTGCAGGCCGTCCAGGCGCGGCATCCGGACGTCCATGAGGATGACGTCGGGCCGGTGCTCATGGGCAAGGGCCAGCGCCGCCTCGCCGTCGGCGGCCTCGCCGACGACCGCGATGTCCTCCTGCGCGTCGAGCAGCGCCCGGAACCCCGCCCGCACGAGCCCCTGGTCGTCGGCGAGGACGACGGTGATCATGGAGCGCTCGCCGCCGTGGGCGCCGCGACCGGCAGGCGCGCCCGGACGGCCCAGCCGCCGTCGGGCAGCGGGCCCGCATTCACGCTGCCGCCGACGGTCGCCGCCCGCTCGCCCATCCCCCGCACACCGTGTCCCGCACCGCCGGCGGAGCTTCCGGCCACACCGTCGTCGACGACCTCGAGGCGGATCGCCTCGACGTCACGCCGCACGACCACGCGAGCCTCGGACGCCTGCGCATGGCGCAGCACGTTGGTCAGCGCCTCCTGCACGATGCGGTAGCCGGCGGCCTGCACCGGCGCCGGGACGGGCCCGAGCGCCTCCACGTCGAGCCGCACGTCGACGCCCGCGGAGCGCAAGCCGCCGGCGAGCGCCTCGAGGTCCTGCAGACCGGCGGCGGGACCGACGGGTGCCGCCTGCTCCGGATCGCGCAGCAGCCCGAGCGTCGCGCGCAGGTCGGTCAGCGCCTCGCCGCTGGCCCGCTTGATCTGCAGCAGGGCGTCGCGGGCCTGGTCGGTGTTCTCGTCGATCAGGTGGGCGGCCACGCCGGCCTGGACGTTGATCGCGACCATCGCGTGCGCGACGACGTCGTGGACCTCCCGCGCGATGCGCAGCCGCTCGTCGCCGACGCGGCGCCGCGCCTCCTCGTCGCGGGCGACGAGCAGCTGGCGCACGGACTCCTGCCGCGTGCGAAGCCAGTCGCCCACGCCGAGCGCGAGCAGGCACAGCAGGACGTTGCGGACCACGATCTGCGCGAAGTCGGCAGCGTTGTCGCCGAACGGCACGGCGCTCACGAGGACGCACGGGATCACGGCGAGGCCGGTCCAGACCGAGCGTCGCCGGTCGCCGCGGTAGGCGAGCTCGACGAGCGCGACCATCGGGATCAGCACGACGGTGTTGCCGGGCTCGAGCCGCCAGAGCACGAGGAGGATGCCGGCGGTGAGCAGGGGGGCGAGGAGCGCGAACCCGAGGCGGCGCCGCAGGACCAGCGGCAGGCACGCGACCACGGCCGCGAGCACGCCCCACACCGACACGGGCGGACCGTCGGCCCCCAGCACGCCGTCGACGATCAGCACCGGCGGGAGCACGGCGACCGGCAGCCAGTCGAGCACGACGGGGTTGCGCGGGAGGCGAAGGGCCACGGCGCCTGGCAGCGTAGATCCGCCGGCCGGCCGGCCGCTCAGCTCGGTCGGCCCGCGGGGGTGGGCGGCCGCGACGTCTGGCGCAGCCCGACCCGGTCGTGGAGCCGGCGGACCCCGCGCGGCGCCCACCAGTTGAAGCGGCCGAGCAGGGCCATGAGCGACGGGACGAGCAGCGACCGCACGACGAAGGCGTCGATGAGCACGCCCGTGGCCGTGGCGACGCCGACCTGCTGGATGAACGAGATGGAGCTCGTCGAGAAGGCCCCGATGGCGACCGCGAGGAGGATCGCCGCCGCGGTGACGACCCGCCCGGTGAGGCTCAGGCCGGTGGCAACCGCCTCGCGCTCCCCGAGCCCGGCGTCGCGCGCCTCCTTGATCCGACCGAGCAGGAAGACGCCGTAGTCCGTCGAGAGGGCGAAGACGACCGCCGCGGTGACGAGGAAGTCCGTCGGCTCCACACCGCCGTTGGGGGTGTAGCCGAGCAGGCCGGTGAGCCGCCCGTGCTGGTAGATGAGGATCAGGGGCGCCAGCGCGGCGCCGACCGTCAGCGCGTTCATGAGGATGGCCTTGACCGGCAGGACCACGGACCCGGTCATGAGCCACAGCACGAGGAAGGTCAGCCCGCACAGCAGTGCCACCGCGGGCAACAGCCGGGAGGCGATCGCCGCCTGCTGGTCGATGAACTCCGCCGCGTCGCCGGCGACCTTCGTCGAGAACGGCGCCGGCAGCGCGCGCAGCTCGTGCACGACCCGGCGCGCCGCGGCCCCGGCCGGCTCGCCGGTCGCCGTCGCGTCGAGCTGCCAGACGTCCCCGGAGAGCCGCTCGGGCGCCGCCACGCGACGCACACCGTCGATCGCCGCCACCCGCCGCGCGTAGGCGGCGACCTCGCCGGGGCGGCCGGAGGGGGCGTGGATCGCCACGATCACCGGTGTCTGGCCCGCGCCGGCGAAGTCCCGGTCCAGGGCGTCGGCGACGACGCGCGAGCTCGCGCGCTTCGGGATCGCGCTGCTGTCGACGGGCGTCCAGTGCGTGCCGAGGGCCGGTAGCGCGAGCGCGAGCATGACGAGCGCCGTCGCGGCGGCGATCGGTCCCGGCCGGCGCATGACGGCGTGGGCGAAGCGGTACCAGCGGCCCGCCGCGGCCGGCCGGCTCTGCCGGGCGAGCTTGGCGCCCCACAGGCCGAGCAGGGCGGTGGACACGACGAGCGCCGCGACGGCCGCGACGAGGGCGACGGTGGCGCCGGCGAGGCCCATCGACTTCAGGAAGCCCTGGGGGAACAGCGTGAGCGTGATCAGTGCGGCGGCGACCGTCGCCGCCGAGAACACGACGGTGCGCCCGGCCGTCGCGAGCGTCCGGCGGATCGCCGGGGCACTCGCCCGGCCGGCCGCGAGCTCCTCCCGGAAACGGGTGACCAGGAACAGCGTGTAGTCGATCGCCAGCCCGAGCCCGAGCCCGATCACGAGGTTCAGCGCGAAGACGTTGAGGCCGTAGACGGCGTTGACCGCGGTCAGCACGAGGAAGGTCCCGAGCACCGTCGTGACGCCGACCGCCAGCGGCAGCAGCGCGGCCCGCCCGCGGAAGAACAGGATCGAGAGCAGCACGAGCAGCGGGGAGGCGATGAGCTCCGCCCGGCCGAGGTCCTTGGAGACCGTCTCGCCGATCTGGCGGTCGGCGACCACCGAGCCGCCGACCGTGACGTCACGGGCGCCGGCGAAGGCGTCCAGGGCCGCCCCGGCGACCGCGTCGTCGCCCGCGTCGGCGCGCAGCGTCCCGCTGACCAGGACCTTGCGCCGGTCGGTCGAGACGGCCGCGGGGCCCGCAGCGCGCGCCACGCCGTCGAGGGCGGCCACACGGTCCGTCACGGCGGCGACGCGCGGCTTGGCGGCCGCCGCGCCCGCCGGGGTGTCGACGACGAGCGCCAGGCCGTCGCTCGCCTGGCGCCCGCTGGCGTCGTGGAGCTCGCGCACGGCGACCGCGGACTCCGAGGTGGCCGGGACGAAGCCCCCGCCGGCCGTCAGCTTCCCGGCCAGCGGACCGCCCACCACCCCGGCCACGACGACGAAGAGCAGGACGAGGAGCAGGGTGGCCCTAGGGCGGACTCCGGCCGTGTCGGCGAGGCGCGTGAGCATGCCCGGATCGTCGCGCCCTCGTCGTCGTCCGGCGTCGGCCCCGGGAAGGGTCTTGCGTCGCCGCCGTACACCGGCGGATGTAGGCCGCCGGGCGTAGCCGCTGGTTCAGCGGTAGCCGGTCGGGTCCGCCGGGCGCCCGGCCTCCTGGACCTCGACGAGGTAGCGCCAGCAGTCGGGCTGGGAGCCGTCGACGTCGGTGAAGCCGTACTCGCGGGCCAGACCGCCCGAGGAGAACGAGCCGCCGCTGCGCCGCTGCAGGCCGGGGTCGGCGGCCCGCGCGACGACCGCGCGGCCGACGAACCGCGGGCTCTCGGAGATGGCGGCGAAGTGGCCCTCAGCGCCCGTCGCGTCGCGCCAACCGTCCTCCGTGACCCCGAAGGCCTCGAGCATCATCTCCGACCGCAGCCAGCCCGGCGTCAGCGCCACCGCGGTGACGCCGTGGGGTGTGAGCTCGTGGCTCTGGGCGAAGGCGAGCCGCAGCACCGCGGTCTTGGCCAGGTCGTAGAAGGCCGACACGCGGTAGTGCCCGGCGTTGTACTCCGCCGTGCCGTCGGTCATCTCGACGACGAGCCCGCCCGGCTCGCGGATGAGCAGCGGCAGCGCGAAGTGGCTCGTGATCAGGTGGGTCTCGACCGCCAGGCGCAGCATCCGCAGCCCGCGCTCGAGGTCGTGCTCCCACACCGGCGTCTCCCACTGGATGAGCCGCTCGCCGCCCCAGATGTCGTTGACGAGCACATCCAGGCGCCCGTGCTCGGCGTCGATGCGGCGCACGAGCGCCTCGACCTGCTCCGTCTCCAGGTGGTCCACCGCGACGGCGATGCCGACGCCGCCGGCGGCCGTCACCTGCTCGGCGGTCTCCTCGATGGTCTCCTCCCGGTCGTACTCCGACCGGTGCTCCCGGGTGCTGCGCCCGGTGCAGTAGACCGTCGCTCCGGCCTCCCCGAGCGCCGCCGCCGTGCCGCGCCCGGCGCCGCGGGTCGCGCCGGCCACGAGCGCGACCTTGCCCTCGAGGGCCCCGGGGTTCGTGGGCGTCGTGTCGCTCATGCTGCCTCCTCGAGGGGCGGTGGCTCGGTCCGGGCCGGGCGGTCAGGGATCGGGAGCCGCGTCCCGGGTCTCCCCCGCCCCCGCGACGCTGATGCCCTCCTCGCGGGCGAGGCCCTCACCGACGCGGCGCGCGAGCCCCGGCACGAGCGTCGCGACGGCGAGACCGACGAGCAGCCAGACGGCCACGACGATCGGGAACACCGTGTAGGGGTACTCGAGGCTGTCGGCCAGCGTGTTCTGATAGAGCACGTAGAGGACGATGCCGATGGCGATCACCGGGATGACGATCTCTGCCCGCGGCGCCCGGCGCACGCCCCGCAGGAACAGGTAGACGATCGCCCCGGTGTTGCAGACGAGGTAGCTGACGAGCATAGGACCGCGACGCTCAGCACGACGGTCAGCGCGCCGGCCGGCGCGCCCGACCGTCGGGACGCCCGCCCGATCGGATTGCTCACGAACCCGTCGCGCGCGAGGGCGAAGAGGATCCGGGAGGCGCCGGTGGCGGCGCCGAGCGTGGCGGCGAACGCGCTGATGGTCGCGCCGAAGTTGATGAAGTCGGCGAACGCGGAGCCGATGTAGTCCGTCGAGAGGTCCCCGAGCGGCGCCGAGGACTCGCTGAAGCGCTTCGCGCCGGCCGGGTTCGCGCCGAAGCCGAGGCTCTGGGCGATCATGCAGACGATGTAGAACGTGCCGGCGACGAGCACCGCCGTACCGATCGCCCGTGGGATGTTGCGGCCGGGGTTGTCCGTCTCCTCGCCGAGCGACGCGGCGCCCTCGAAGCCCCCGAAGGACAGGAAGCCGAAGACGGCGGCGATGGCCACCGTCGAGAACGGGATGCCGCCCGGAGGCGCGAAGACGTCGACCGTCGCCTGCTGGCCGTCCGGCGCCGTGCCGCCGAAGACCTTGATGAAGATCACGACCATCAGCACGAGGATGAGCAGGATCGACAACCCCTCGATGCCGAGCAAGGAGCGGGTGGCCACCCGGATGTCGCCGTAGGCGAGCACCGCCACGAGGAGCATGGCGACGAGCGCGATGGGCAGCCAGTCGACGTTCTTGATGCCGATCCCGTCGAGGAACGCCTCACCGAAGAGCCCGACCTCGGCGCCCGAGGCGACGCTGAACAGCGTGTAGGTGCCCATGAGCGCGAAGCCCGCGAAGAAGCCGGCGCGCGGGCCGAGCGTCGCGCCGGCCAGCGCGAACACCGACCCGGCCGAGTTGAAGTGGCGGGTGAGCCGGACGAACCCGTAGGACACGAACATCACGCCCACCGTCGCGATGACGAAGGCCAGCGGGACCGCCCGCCCGATGAGCCCGGCGACCGCCGTCCCGTTGAGGGCCATCGCGGCCGTCGGGGCCATGATGGCCAGCGACAGCGCGATCGCCTCCACGAAGCGCAGCTCTCGGCGAAGCCCCGGCCCGCCGGCCGGCTGGTCCGGCGTCGCTGTCGCCGTGGACGCCATGACGGTCCCGCCTAGCTCGTGAAGATGTCGTCGGGCATGAAGGCGCCGACCGTCCAGTTCGGGGCGTCGACGACCTCGTGGATCCGCAGGTCGGCGGCGACCGAGCACAACGCATAGGCCTCCGTCCGGTCCAGCCCGCGCTCGTCGACGAGATGGTCGATCAGCGCGCGCGTCGCCTGCCGGGTCGCCTCCATGAGGTCCGCCGCGATGCCGGTGCACACGTGGTACGCGCTCTGCTCCGTCCGCGCCAGCTCGCCGGCCGGCACGCGGTACTGCGAGGCGGGGAGGTCGAGCCCTCGGCGCACCGACAGGCGCAGGGTCACGTCCATCGCCGTCTCCACGGCCGTCCCGCAGACCTCGGCGTCGCCCATGGCCGAATGGGTGTCGCCCACGGAGAACAGCGCACCCTCGACGCCCACCGGGAGCAACAGCGTCGTGCCCGCGCGGAGGTGCTTGATGTCCATGTTGCCGCCCCAGCGCGACGGCGGCACGATCGAGTGCGGGCCCGGCTCGGGTGGCGCCACGCCGATGGTTCCCGGAAACGGCTCGTAGGGCAGCGTGACCCGGTCGGAGAAGACGACCGCGCCGCGTTCGGCGTCGACCCTCGAGATGCGCAGCCACGGGTCGGCGAACTCGTCCGCCAACAGCCCGAAGCCCGGGATGATCGCGGTCCACCCCCAGTCGCGCGCGCGGAACTCGAGGATCTCGACCTCGAGTGCGTCGCCCGGCCTCGCGCCCTTCACGAAGACGGGGCCGGACACGGGGTTCACGCGGGCGAAGTCCAGGGCGGCGACGTCGCGCTCGCTGGAGTCCGGGCCGAGCTGCTCGTCGGACGCGTCGCGGACCGAGAAGCCGAGCTCGGCCCCGGCCTCGACTTCCACGGCCGGCTCGAGGTCGCGGTCCCACACGGCGTGGAATGCCTCCGGACGCACCTGGTGGATCGAATGGTCGTGCACGCCGACCGCGTACCCGGGAAGCCGCCGGACCGTGCTCGGCGCGCTGCAGCCCGGTCGGATGTCGGACGTGCGTGCGGCCGTCGTCCGTCCCCGCCCCCGCCTCACGTCGCCCCCGACTCGACCCTCGCCGCTATAGTTGCTGCTACAACTACTTCGTGGGGAGCCACCGTGAAGCTCGAGGGCCTGCACCACCTGACGATGATCACCGCCGACGCGCAGTCCAACGTCGACTTCTACGCCGGCGTGCTCGGCCTGCGCTTCGTCAAGAAGACGGTCAACTTCGACCAGCCCGACGCCTACCACCTGTACTTCGGCGACGAGACCGGCGCGCCGGGCTCGATCCTCACGTGGTTCGAGTTTCCCGGTGCCGGGCGCGGCAGCGCGGGCGCGGGCATGGTCCACCGCATCGAGCTCGGCGTCGCCGGCCCGGCGGCGCTTGACTTCTGGGCCGAGCGGCTCGCCGCCCACGGCGTCGAGACCCGCCGGAAGGGCGACGTCCTGGGCTTCCATGACCCCGAGGGCCTCGCGCTGGCACTGGTCGTGGCCGACAGCGGCAACCCGCCGCTGACCGCCGAGCACCCGGACGTCCCGGCCGAGCACGCGCTGACCGGCGTCGAGGGCGCCCGCGCCTACGCCACGACGGTCGCGCCCGAGCTGTTGACCGACGCCCTCGGCTTCACGGCCGACGGCGACCAGGCCTACCGCGTCCAGGGCGACGAGCGCACCCTGCGCTGGGCCTACGACCCCGCGCCCGGCCGCGGCCGGCCCGGCGCCGGGACCGTCCACCACATCGCCTTCGCCTCCCGCGACGAGGACCACGGGGCCTGGCGGGAGCGGGCCACGTCGGCCGGTGCGCACGTCACGCCGGTCATCGATCGCGACTACTTCCACTCCATCTACTTCCGCGAGCCGAGCGGCGTCCTGTTCGAGATCGCGACCCGCTCCCCCGGCTTCGCGGTCGACGAGGACCCCGCGCACCTCGGCGAGTCCCTGAAGCTGCCGGCCATGCACGAGCCCCTGCGGGAGCGGCTCGAGCGCACGCTGACCCCCGTCCACGGTCCGCGCGAGGCGCGCACGGCGTGAGCCTCGAACGCGCCGAGCGCCCGGCGGCGGACGACCGCCCGGCCGGGCTGCTCGTCCTGCACCACGGGCGCGGCTCGGACGAGCACGACCTGCTGGGCCTCGCCGACGCCCTCGACCCCGAGCGCCGGCTGCACGTCGTGGCTCCGCGGGGGCCGCTGACCCTGCCGGGCTGGCCCGGACACCACTGGTACGTCGTCCCGCGCGTCGGCTTTCCCGATCCCGCGACCTTCCGCGCGGCCTTTGATGCCCTGGCCGGGCTCCACGACGAGCTGTGGGAGCGCACCGGCCTCGGGCCGGAGCACACGGTGCTCGGCGGCTTCTCCATGGGCAGCGTCATGAGCTACGCCCTCGGCCTCGCACGCGACCGGCCCGCGCCGGCCGGCCTGCTCGTGTTCTCCGGCTTCATCCCGGCGGTCGAGGGCTGGGCGCCGTCCTTCCCCGAGCGCACCGCCACGCGCGCGTTCGTGGCCCACGGCCGCCGCGACCCGGTGATGGACGTCGCCTTCGCGCGCGCCGCCCGCGCGGCGCTTACGGCGGGCGGCCTGCCGGTCGACTACCACGAGTCCGACGCCGCCCACCACATCGACCCGCAGCACCTCACCGCGGCGACGGCCTGGCTCGCGGAGACGCTCGGCGGCTGACCCCCCGGTGCCCGTAAGCTGGGCCACGGTGTCGACGGTCACCACGCACGAGCCCGAGCTGAGCTACGACCTGCGCGTCCTGGAGCCCGGCCGGGTGCCCTTCCGCCGCTGGCGCTGGGAGCTCTGGCACGGCCCGCGGCTGCTCGCCACGGGATGGCGCACGAGCGAGGGCCACGCGGAGCGCGCGTTGCGCACCGCGGCCTCGCGCTTCGCCCACCGTGTCCTCGGCCTGCACCCGCTGCGCCCGGAGGCCACGACGGTGCCGGGCGGCTGGCGGCCCGGCGCCGCGGTGCGGCTGCAGTGCGGGGCGGTGAGCTGCCGGCTCGTGCCGCGCGGCGCCGAGCCGCACGGCTGATCCGCGGGGCGTAGGCTCGCGCCCATGGCCGAGCTCCCCCTGACCGGTGGTTGCCTGTGCGGCGCCGTGCGCTTCGAGCTCACGGAACGCCCCGAGGCGGCCGTCTACTGCCACTGCCACCGCTGCCAGCGCCGGACCGGCACCGCCGCGGCGCCGAACGTCCGCGTCCTGCCGGGCAGCTTCCGGCTGCTCGACGGAGAGGCGCTGACTCACGCCTACGTGCCCGACGGCGGCGCCCCGAAGGTCTTCTGCACGATCTGCGGCGGCGCGCTGTGGAGCCTCAAGGGCGAGGGCGGGGAGGTCGGCGGCGTGCGCCTGGGCGCCTTCGACGAGGATCCCGAGGTGCCGTTCATCCATCGCCAGTACGTCGACTCGGCCGCCCCGTGGGAGCCGCTCCCCGACGACGGCCTGCCGCGCTACGGCGGCGCCCCGACCGGCTGAGGCTCGGCCTCAGTCCTGCTTGCGGTCGATCGCGTCCGCGAGCTCGCCCTTGTCCATGTCGGAGCGGCCCGGCACGTCGAGCTGCTTCGCGCGCTCGTAGAGCTCCGCCTTGGAGTTGCCCTCCGCGTCGACGCCGCCGTGCGTCGGCTTGGGATGGTCGCGCGCCTGGGCACCCGACTGCTTGGCCTGGTCGTCCGACGGCCCCTTCTCGTCCTTGACCTCCCAGTGGTCACCGACCTTCTCGGCGACGTGCTTGACCGAGGACCAGGCCGTGCGCTGCGCGGGCGACTCCTCGTCGTACTGCTCTTCGGCGGAGTCCAGCGTCTTCGCGTAGGTGTCCTGGACCTTCTTGGGCGACCGCTGCAAGGTCCCCGGGAGGTCCTGCTCGTCCTTCGGCATGGACCCGGGATACCCCGGCGGCGCCGGGCCGATGCCCGTTCGGTCGCGATCTGCAGGGCAATCTGGCATCTTCCACGCCACCATGGCCTCCCCCGCCCTTCGCGCGGCGCTCGGCACGGTCGCCGCCGCGCTCGTGCTCGCCGCCCCTGCCGCTGCCCAGAACCCGGTGCCGCCCCCGGCCCCCGCCCCGCCGCCGCCGCCCGCCCCGGCGCCCGTGGCGGGCCGGCTGTCGGTGCACGTCAAGACGCCCTACCGGCTGGGCCGGGCGCCGCTGGCCCTGCGCGGCGGTCGCGTCCGGGTGACCGGGGTCCTGGCGCCCTTCGTTCCCGGCCAGACGGTGACCGTCCGCGTGCGCCGAGGCAGGAAGGTCCTGGGCAAGCGCCGGCTCGCGGTCGCGCAGGTGGGCGCCAACGGCGCGTTCACGACGCGGCTGCGGCTGCGCAGGACCGGGCGCATCAGCGTCCAGGCCACGCACCTGGCCAACCCGGCGCTCGCCGCGGCCGCCTCGAAGCGGGTCCGGCTGACCGTCGCCCGCCCCAAGGTCGGCGTGGGGAGCCGCGGGCCGCTCGTGCGGCTGCTGCAGCGCGGGCTGGCCAAGCTCCGCTACGGCCCGTCGACGGGCGGGGTCTTCGACGACCGCACCGCCCGCGCCGTGCTCGCCTGGCGCAAGGTCAACCATCGCCCGCGCATCGCGCGCTCCGACGCCGGGATGCTGCGCGCCGTGGTCGCCGGCAAGGGCGGCTGGAAGGTCCGCCACCCAGGCGCCGGCCACCACGTCGAGGCCGTGCTCTCCAAGCAGGCGCTCGCGCTGATCAACGGCCGCACCGTCGTCCGCGTGCTGCCGACGTCCTCCGGCGCGCCCGCGACGCCGACCGTCGTCGGGAGCTTCCGCTTCTACATGAAGACGCCGGGCACGAACGCCAAGGGCATGGTCGACTCGAGCTACTTCATCCGCGGCTACGCGATCCATGGCTACGTGGACGTGCCGACCTACAACGCCAGTCACGGCTGCCTGCGGATCCCGCTGGCGAGCGCGAGCTTCGCCTACAGCTGGATCCGCATCGGCGACCGGATGTTTGTCAAGCGCTAGGGCCGCGCAGGCGGAGGGCGATCGCCTCGACGGTGTCGAGGGTGCCCTCCGCGACGTCGATGACGAGGTCGTAGGCGGCGTCCTCGTCGAGGCCCAGCGGCCGCTCGTTCGCCGTCAGGAACACCGAGAGGCACGCGAAGGCGAGGCGCTTGTTGCCGTCCACCAGGGCGTGGTTGCCGACGAGCGACTGCAGCAGGGCTGCGGCCTTGAGGTCGAGGCTCGGGTAGGCATCCTCGCCGAAGACCGTCGCCTGGGGTCGCGCGACCGCGGCTTCGAGTAGGCCATGGTCGCCGACCACGAGCGGGGCTCCCGTCGCCGCCGCCCCGATCGCCAGCGCCTCCTCCAGCGTGAGGAAGAAGGTCACTCGCCGAGACGCCGCAGCGTCTCGGGGTACCGCGCGAGCGTGTCGGCCAGCGCCTGGTCCACGATCTCGGCTCGGCTGCTGCCGTCGAGGTAGACGCGGATCGCGGTCGTCGCGACGTCCTGCATGGACCGGCCGTCCGCCTCGGCGCGGGAGCGCAGGCGCTGGGCGTCATCGTCCGTGAGCCGGAGGGTCATCGCCATGATGGTATCAGTTCTGATACCAGTGATTCAGCCCGTCACGCCCAGTCCGACCGGGCACGACACGCCGGTGCCGCCGAGCCCGCAGTAGCCCATCGGGTTCTTGGCGAGATACTGCTGGTGGTAGTCCTCGGCGTAGTAGAACTCGCCGGCCGGAGCGATCTCCGTGGTGATCGCGCCCTTGCCGGCGGCGTCCAGCGCCTCCTGGAAGGCGGCCCGGGAGCGCTCGGCAGTCTCGGCCTGGGCGTCCGAGGTCGTGTAGATCGCGCTGCGGTACTGCGTGCCGACGTCGTTGCCCTGGCGCATGCCCTGCGTCGGGTCGTGCTCCTCCCAGAACGCCTTGAGGATGCGCTCGTAGGAGATCACCTTGGGGTCGAAGACGACGAGAACGGCCTCCGTGTGGCCGGTGGCGCCGGAGCAGACCTCCTCGTAGGTCGGGTTCGGCGTGGCCCCGCCCGCGTAGCCCACGGCCGTCGTGTAGACGCCGTCGAGCTGCCAGAAGACGCGCTCGGCGCCCCAGAAGCAGCCCATCCCGACGACGGCGACCTCGAGCCCCTCGGGAAACGGGGGTGCCAGCGGGTGACCGTTGACATGATGCGCGGCCGGCACGTCCATCGCCCGGTCTCGGCCGGGCAGGGCAGACTCCGAATCGGGCAGTGTCGTCTTTGACCGTGAAAAGAAGAGCATCGGGTAGTCACCTCAGCAGGAGAAGTCGCAGGGACCAGTTTACCCTGCGCTTCTCGCTCCCCCGCCAGTGATCGTCATCACCGCCCTGACCGACCGCCCCCAGCGCGCCGCGCTCGGCTACATGCTGCGGGCCGCAGGCGCCGAGGTCGTCCACGCCCAGGGTCCGGAGGCCGCGCTGGCCGCCGTCGGCGAGCACCGCCCCGACGTGCTCCTCGCGGCCGACGATCTCGACGGTGGCGTGCTCACGCTCATCGACGCGATCAAGCAGGACCCGACGTTCTTCGGCACCGCCGTCGTCATCGTCGGCGACGCCCTCGATCAGGAGCAGATCCTCGAGGCGATGCGCCGCGGCGCCGCCGACGTCCTGCGCCACCCGGACGACGGCGCCGACGTCGTCGCCCGCACCTTCGCGGCGACGCGCACCAAGGCGCTCGTGGAGGAGCTCACCGCCCAGAACGACCGGCTCGTGGAGCTCGTCTCCTTCGACGAGCTGACCGGGCTGCGCAACCGGCGGGCGATCCTCGCCGAGCTCGACATGCTCATCGCGGGCGCCGACCGCCACGGCCGGCCGGTGTCGATCTGCATGCTCGACGTCGACCACTTCAAGGCGATCAACGACCGCCTCGGCCACCGCGTCGGTGACGAGGTGCTGCGCGAGATCGCGCGGCGGCTCGAGGCGCGGCTGCGGCGCGAGGACAGCGCCGGGCGCCTCGGCGGCGACGAGCTGCTCGTCCTGCTGCCCGAGACGGAGGCCGACGGGGCCGCGATCCTCGCGCAGGAGCTCTGCGACGGGGTCATGGCCGGCGCCATCGCCACGTCGGCCGGGCTCGTCGACGTCACGGCCAGCCTGGGTTGCGCCGCCTGGCGGGGCGAGGAGGCCGCCGAGCTGCTCGACCGCGCCGACAGCGCCCTCTACGCGGCCAAGGCCGGCGGGCGCGCGCGGGCGGCGCTCGCCTAGTGCTAGATCTCACCTCGTGAGTCGAAGGGTCGCCTTTCTCGGCAGCAAGCCGCTCGGTCACGCGGTGCTCCGCCGGCTGGGCGAGGTGGTCCGAGCGCCGCACGAGCTGGTCGGCGTCATCGTGCCCGACGACGCCGACGACCCCCGGTCGGTGCTCACGCAGATGCAGACGACGGCCCAGGCGCTGCGCGTCCGGCTCGAGGTGGTGCGCAGCGGCGCCGAGACCCGTGCGGCGCTCGAGCAGCTGCGCCCGGACCTGGCGATCGTCTGCGGCTGGTACCTGCGCCTCCCCGTGGAGGACACGGCGACCCGCTTCTACGGGCTGCATGCCTCGAGGCTCCCGGCCTACCGGGGCTTCGCGCCCGTCGTGTGGCAGATCCTGGAGGGCCGCGACGAGGTCGGGCTGTCGCTGTTCGAGCTGACGGCCGGCATCGACGAGGGCGACGTCGTCGCGGCGTCAAGCGTCCCCCTGGGCGGCGAGGACACCGTCGGCGACGCCCTCGAGGGACTCGAGCGGCTCTCCGTGGCCATGGTCGGTGATCATCTGCCCGATCTGCTCGACGGCCGGGCGCAGCCGCGCCCCCAGGATCATGCGCAAGCGACCTACCGCGGCCCGCGGTCCGCTGAGGACGGGGAGATCGACTGGCGCCTGCCCGCCCGGGGGATCCACGACTTCGTCCGGGCCCAGACGCGGCCCTATCCCGGGGCCTACACGTCCCTGGGCGACACGTGCCTGCGCGTGTGGCGCACGAGAGTCGAGCCGCGCGCCTACGGGGGCGTGCCGGGCAGCGTCTGCGAGCGCCATCCCGGCGCGGTCGTCGTCGCCTGCGGCGATGGAGCGGTGCAGGTGCTCGAGGCGCAGGTCGACGGGGAGGCGCCCGCGTCGGTCGAGGCGATCCTCAGCTCGGTGACCCAGCGGCTCGGGCGCCGCCCCTAGCACCGCCCCGGCCCGCCTGCGGGTGCCCGGCGGTCAGCCACGTCCACACGAGCGCGACCCACAGCACGGCGGCCAGCGACGCGTGCACCCAGACCACGCCGGCCGGCAGCGCCGCGTGGTACTGCACGAGGCCGACCACGCCCTGCAGGCCGAGCAGCAGGCCGACGGCCGCGAGCGAGCGCTGCAGATCGCCCGACCAGCGCCGGCGCCGGGCGAGCAGCCACAGGCCGATCGTGGCGAAGCCCATGACGGCCGCGGAGTGCCCGTGCAGGTGGATGAGGCTGCGCAGCGTGTTGCCGGTCAGGCCGCTGAGCCGCTCGACGTAGTCGCCGGTGCCCGCCCCGCCGGCGTGCGGCCCCGACGCGGTCGCGAACGTCCCGGCGACGATCACGTAGCCCCCGAAGACCACGAGCGCCCGCGTGAGGAGGATGGCGAGCCGGTTGCCGAGCACCGGCGGCGCCTGCGCCGGCCGGCGGATCCGCCACGCCAGGACGGTGGCGGCGACGAGCAGCGCGCAGGACAGCAGGTAGTGGGCGATGACGACCTCCCAGGAGAGGTCGAGCAGCACGGTGATGCCGCCGATCACCGCCTGGGCCAGGACGCCCAGGGGCAGGATCACGGCCGGGACGACGAGGTCGCGCCGGAAGGGGCGCAGCCGGTAGGCGCCGATCGCGGCGAGCAGGCACGGCAGCCCGACGACGCCGGTGAGCATCCGGTTGCCGAACTCGATCAGCGTGTGGCTCTGCAGCGCCGGCAGCAGCTCCCCGTCGTTGCAGCGCGGCCACTGGTGGCAGCCGAGCCCCGAACCGGTCAGGCGCACGGCGGCACCGGTCACGATGATCAGCGTCAGCGTGACGAGCGCGGCGTCGACGACGTAGCGGTACTGGCGCTCCTTGACGGTGAAGCGCTCGCGGCGAGCGGTGCGGGCGGGCTCGGCGACGGCCATGCGGGTCCATTGAAGCGGACGGGGGGCCCAACTCGTGGCTACGCTGCTGCGGTGCGCAGGCGGCGGACCCCTGACCGTGCGTTGGTCGCACTACTCGGCGTGCTCGCGGTCTTCGGCTGTGCGTGGGCGTTTCTCACGCCACCGTGGCAGATCCCGGACGAACTGCCCCACTTCTCCTATGTGGAGACGCTGTTCGAGGAGCATCACGTCCCGCAGAACAAGGGTGGCCAAGCCTTCGCGAGTGATGTCGGCGCGGCGTTCGGCCTCACGAACGCTGGCACGACCATCTTCGTGCCTTTCGCCCACCCGGAGTGGAGCTCGATCAAGGCCGCGCGCACCCGAGCCGCACTCAGTCGCGCGCCGCGTGACGATGGTGGAGACGGCTTCACCAGCTCGGCCTTGAATCCACCCGCCGGCTACCTGTTCGACCTGCCGGCTTACGCCGTGTTCTCGTCGGCCCCAACGACCACGACGCTCTACGCGATGCGGCTCTGGAACGTCCTTCTGCTGCTGGTCAACGCTGTCTCCGCGTGGGTACTCGTAGGCGAACTGGTCAGCCGGCGCCGCGTTGTGCGTCTTGCCGGTGCCGCGACCATCGGGCTCTGGCCCGAGGTCACGTTCATCACCGCCGGCGTCAACCCCGACGGGATGACGATGGCCCTGTGGACCACCGTCTTCGCGATCGCGGCCCGGTGCGCGGTCCGCGGCCTCACCGTCAGCCGCGGGTTGGCGCTCGGACTCGCGATCGGCCTGGCCATCCTCTCCAAATCAACCGGAGTGGCGCTCGTTCCGGGCGCGTTGCTGCTGGTTGCCTGGTGCCTGTGGCGGATGCGCACGACGCAGCCGCGCGCACAACTCGCGCGGGTCGCCGCAGCAACGGCCGGAGCCATAGCGATCCTTCCGCTTGCCTGGTCGATCTACACCAGACTGACCAGCACCGGGGCCTTCAGCCAGTTCGGACAAGTCACCGGCGCCAACGCCGCCGGCGCCGGCTTCAACATCCGGAAGTTCCTGTCGTACCTGTGGCAGTTCTACCTTCCGCCACTCGGCTTCATGCAGCCGATTCACCTCCGGTACCCGGTCATCTCCGACCGTCCGGTGCTCAATACGTGGCTCGGCATGGGCACGGGAACCTTCGGCTGGGTCAACGTGTGGTTCCCGCCCTGGGTGTACTGGATCGTCGGCTGGGTCATCGTCGGCGTCGTCGTCTGCGCCATCTGGGGAGTTCTGCGACGCCGCCGCGACGGTCGACGGCTCGGCGCCGGAAGGTGGGCCGCGCTCGGCTTCATCGCACTCGGCGCGCTCGGCCTCGTCGCCGGTACCCACTGGACCGACTACGCGTTCTCCAACATCGGCGCGACGTTCGCCCAAGGCCGGTACATCCTCCCCGGCGTGCTGCCGATACTGGCTCTCGCCGTCGGTGCCGCGGTCGCCGCCTTCGGCCGCCGTCGAGGGATCGCGGCGGGAGTCTGGCTCGGGGCACTGGGCATCATGCAGTTGGCGTCGCTGGGCTTGATCGCCGAGCGCTGGTATGCGTCGTAGCGGCGTCATCGCACTGTTGGCGACGCTGTTGGTGGGCGGGGTCGTCCTTACCATCGCTGCCGGCAAAGACCGGCCACCGCTTGCCGACAGCCTCGGCGTCCAGGTTCAAGAGCCGGTTGCGACGCTCCGCCCGGGATCGGAGGCGTGCCAAGGGCCGCTACAGGTGGCCAAAGGCGTCCGTGTGTTGCGCTGGGTCTTCAACACCGGCGCGGCGGAAAAACCTGGACCCCCGCTGAAGCTCGAGGTCCGCCGACGCGGGACGGTCCTACGGCAGGCAACCGTCCCGGCGGGCTATCACGGCATCGTCGACGTCGGACTCAAGCGCCCGATTCCGGACGATCGGCTCGTCACGCTCTGTGTCCACAACGAGGGTCAACGGGCCGTCAGCATCTACGGCAGCGACCCAGCGGGCACCGGACCACTGCTCACGCCGGGCGCCGGTCGCTACGGCAACAGCACCAGCGCGTTGTCCGTCGATGGTCGCACGGTTACGGGCGACGCGTTCATCGACTTCCCGTCGAGCGGCTCCAGCTCGCTGCTTGACCGCCTGACGAGTGTCCCGAGCCGCGCGTCCGCCTGGCTCCCACGACCTCTGGGAACCTGGTTCCTCTTCTTGCTCGCAGCCGCGACGCTCCTCGCGGCAAGCGCCGGGATGGTCGTCGCCTTGCGGGCGGCTCTCGCCGCGGACGCGCCCTAGCCGCGGGCCCGCTGCGCCAGCTCCAGCCGCAGCCGCGCGCTCTCCGCTCGTTCGGCCTCCAGCTCGCGCTCGAGCCCGGCGACGAGCTCGCGCTGCGCCCGGTCTGCCGGGCCATACGCCCGGTCGCGGGCAATGAGCTCTAGGTAGAGCGCGAGACGGTTCTCCTCGAGCCGGGCCAGGAGCTCGTTCTCGTGGAACGGGTCGAGGATGGACCGAACGTCGTCGGCGAAGGTCGCCTCTTGACCGTAGACGGCGCCGAAGCCGAACACGCACGGCACCCGCCGCAGCTCGAGGTCCTCGCGGCGAGCCAGCAGGTCCTCCACCGCCGTGAGCACCCCGTTGGCCGGGCCTCCCTCGTGCGTCGCGTAAGCGAAGGAGCCGACGCCGTAGAAGCCCCGACCGGACTGGAGCGCCGCCTCGCCGGGCACGGCGCCGCGGTCGAAGTCCAGCGCGTGGCGGCGCTCAGCGGGAACGTCGTCGGGGTCGTAGTACATGTCGCGGCGCCCGGCCGGCCACGCCACGTCGTGCAGCAGCGCAACCGGCGCGCGATCCACGCCGAAGATCGCCTCGAGCTCTCCCGAGACGACGTGATGGTTGTGGTCACCATCTATGACATAGAGATCAAAGGGCTCGAGCTCGGCGAGCGCGACAGGGCTCTTGCCGACGAGCAGCTGGACGCGGCCCTCGCCGGCGAGGCGGCGCAGGTGCGGCGACGGAGCGGGGTCGATCGTATGGAGCTGCGCCCCGTTCACACTCGCCCAGTCGGCGAGTTCCTCGGTCATCAGGCCGCCCTCGCCGCCGAGCTCGACGACGCGCCGGGGCGCGACCGCGTCGAGGATCGGGACGATCAGCGAGCGGAACTCCGCGAGCGAGTGCAAGAGCCACGGCCCACTCACCGCCCGAGCCCCTTCTTCGCGCTGCGCAGCGGCTTGGTCACTTTCCAGCTCAGCGAAGACTGCAAGTCGGCGAGCGTCTGCTCGAGTCGCTCGAGCCGCACGCCGGCCTCCTCGGGATTGCGTACCCGGCCGGGCGTCGGAAGCAGCTCGCCGATGCCCATGACGGCGAAGCCGGCCCGCACGTCGACGCGGAAGACGTGGCCGGCGACGTCGCCCGTGAGGTCGAGGTAGAGCGCCGGCGAGGTCGAGTGCACGACGAACAGGTTCGGGTTCAGGACAAAGCAGTTCTCGCGGCGCAGCCGCCCGAAGTCCGCGGGCGAGTCGAGCCGGATGACCGTGGGCGCCTCACGTCCCTGGGCCCAGCAGCGCAGCTCGAGATGGTCGAGGCGTACGATCGCCGGCTGCTCGCTCGGCCGGATCACCACCTCCTGGATCGCGCCGGCGCGCAGCGTGCCGTGGACTGCGCTCAGGCCGAAGCGGTTGCGCCGGGGCACGCCACCGACGTCTTCGCCCCCCGGCAGCAGCCCACCTTTGGACGCGGCGACGGAGAAGCGGCCCGTCTCGGCCTCCCCCGACAACGCGTCCCACTCGATCAGGCCGCCGGCTGCGGCGTCGATGAGGCCGGCCCAGGTCGGATCGACTTGAGCGGCGACGCCAAACGGCCAGTAGAGCTCGGACATCGGCAGGTCGCGCAGGCCGGCGGGATCCATGTGCCGCAGCCCCCGGACCACCACGGGGTCGACCACGGCCTCTACGTCGGCTGAGCCCTGGTTCTCGTCGTGCAGCCAGCGGCCAACGGTGGCGACCTCGGTATCCGTCGGGGCGGCGATGGAGCGCACGAGCAGGGGTCTGAGGAGCTCCTGAGCGCCCGACAGCGCGCCGAGCTTGCCCGGCACCGCGAGCTGGTACCGGGCCCATTCATCCTGGAAGGCCCGCACGCCGGCGCGAACGGCCTCGGCCTCCGCCGCCTGAACGGCGTCGATGCCGGCGTCGTCGAGCACGGGCTCCAGCTCGTCGTCGAGCCCCGACTGGGAGCCGAACGCCGGCATGCAGAGCTGCTCGAGCACCTCGGGCGAGCGGACGAGCAGCCCCGTCGCGTCGTCGGGAAAGCCGAACTCCGCGAGGAAGCCGAGCGCGTGCTGACCTTCGAAGACCCGGCGCGACGCGCCGCCGTGCAGCGCGAGGTAGAGCCCGCAGACCTCGACGTCGACGCCGGCGTTGGCCAACACCCGCCCGAGCAGACCCTGGGCGCTGCCGGCCCAGCCAAGATCGAGGCACACGAGCCGCTCGTCGCCAGCGAGCTCGCGCAGTACGTAGGCCACGACCCGCTCGCGCATGGCGTGCGCGTGCGCGAGCACCTTGGCCCGCGCGGCCGCGTCGTCCTGAATGGCCACGAGCAGGTTCTCGCGCGTGACCCCGTCGTCGAGCGTCGTACGGGCGTGCGTGGCAAAGCGCAGCAGGTCGTCCGGAGCCAGGCCGATGGAGCGCAGGAAGCGCTCGACGGTGGGCGTGCGCCGGCGCACCATCAGCGGCCTGAGCTCGTCGACGGTGACCTCGCCGATCGAGGCGGCTGAGAGCACCGCGCGGTTGAGCCACAAGGGCTGGGCGCGGACGTCCGTGCCGAGGTACTCGCCCGCCCGATCAACGAGGGCGCCGAGGAATCCCCCCTCGCGCATGAAGCCGTGCACGCGCGTGACGCCGAGCGCGGCGGCACGCTCCTGCACCCACTCGGCAAACCCGGTGAAGACGGGGCCGTGGATCAGGGCGCCGTAATCCCAGAACGGCTTCAGCGCGCCGGGCATGGCCGCGCCACCCTCGCGAGCCGCCACCTTGCCCCGTAGCGACGTGAGATCGGTGACGACGCCCGCCGCTCCATGGCCCCGGGGGTTCTCACGTCCCACGACGGGCTCGCGCGCCCGCTGGAGGCGCTCGGCGTTTAGCACCCGGCGCAGCGCCTGCGGGACGCGCTCGAAGGGCGTGCAGACGATCCCCAGCTCGGAGGGGACCGTCACGTCGGCCTCCTCGTTGTCCCCGACGTGCACGACCTGGTCCGGTGCGGCCCCGAGCTCGCGCAGGACGATCTCGAACAACCCGCCGCTCTTGCCGAGGCGATGCTCGCTCGAGACGAAGACGCGATCGAGCTCGAGCTCCCGCGTCGCCGGCTGGCCCAGGAGGGAGCGCAGCTGCGCCTCCGTGAAGTAGATGTCGGACACGGCGATCACCTGCTTGCCGGCGTCCTTGGCCGCAAGCAGCAGCTCGAGCACGTCGAGGTCGGGCACGAGGAGGTCGCGCTCCGTCTCCACCTCCACGGCCATCGCCTCGAGCGGGTCCTCCCCGCGCAGCAGCCATCGGGGCAGCAGCGCATACGCCTCAGCCAGGGTGATCTCCGTAACGCCGAGCTCGGCCGCGAGCAGCTCTCGCGCGCGCTTCTCGGCTTCCTCCCGGAGCCGGCCGAAGGCCATGGGCGACACGCCGTCGGCGAGCATCCGCCGCGCCTCCAGCCGTGCTCCGGCGATTCCGAAGGCGTGGACGGGCTCTGGCACCTGCCGCCACAGCAGCGTGTCAAAGACGTCGGTCGAGACGACCTTGACGTCCGGCCGGGCGATCGCGTCCCACATGGCCCGCAGCCGCCGATCGCTCGGCGCAGCGGCGTTCGTGGCGGATGGGTGGACGGGAATGGCCATGCCGGGCGCCAGAGTACCCTGGGCCGGCGATGCTCCCGACTGCACCGGCCATCGTCGTGGACGGCGTCACGAAGCGCTTCCGCCGACCGCAGGAGCAGATGCACACGCTCAAGGAGCGTGCCCTGCACCCGCTCCGGCGCCGCGCCCACGACGCCTTCACGGCCGTCGACGACGTGTCCTTCGCCGTCGAGCAGGGGGAGTTCTTCGGCATCGTCGGCCGTAACGGCTCGGGCAAGAGCACGCTGCTCAAGCTCATCGCCGGCATCTACCAGACCAACGGCGGCGAGATCTGGGTCAACGGCCGCCTGTCGACGTTCATCGAGCTCGGCGTCGGCTTCAATCCCGACCTCGCTGCCCGCGACAACGTCGTGCTCAACGGGATCATGCTCGGGCTCACGCCGACGGAGGCGCGGGAGCGTTACGAGCGCGTGCTCGACTTCGCCGAGCTGCGGGAGTTCGAGCACCTCAAGCTCAAGAACTACTCCTCCGGCATGCATGTGCGGCTGGCGTTCAGCGTGATGATCCAGGTCGACGCCGACGTCCTGCTCATCGACGAGGTGCTGGCCGTCGGCGACGCGGCCTTCCAGCAGAAGTGCTTCGACCAGTTCAACCGGCTGCGCGACGCGGGCAAGACGATCGTGCTCGTCACCCACGACATGGGCGCGGTGCGGCGCTTCTGCCACCGCGCGATCCTGCTCGAGCGCGGCCGGGAGCTCGCCACGGGGGACCCCGAGGGCATCGGCGCGCAGTACATGGAGCAGAACTTCCGCCGCATCCCGGAGGAGGCGCAGCAGACCGACACGGGCGTCGAGGTCGACCATGGCTACGAGCGCTACCGCTTCGGCGACGGCCAGGCACGCTTCGTCGACCTGTGGCTCGAGGACGAGCAGGGGGAGCGCATCGAGGCGCCGACCCAGGGGCGCGAGCTCGTCATCCGGGCAGAGTGCGAATTCTATGCCGACCTCGAACACCCGCTCGTGGGCCTCACGATCGAGAACGAGGATCACTGGCCGGTGTTCGCGGCCAGCTCGGCGTGGCACGGCGAGCGCACGGGCGGCTTCAAGGCGGGTGAGCGGGCGACGCTTACGGTCAAGCTGCCCAATCTCTTCACCACGGGCCGCTACTTCGTCTCCCCCAACCTCGCCCATCGCGGCTCGGGTCTGGACCTCATCGACCGTCGGCCGCGGATGCACGACTTCGTCGTCGTCGGCGTGCGCTCCTCTGGCCATATTCTTGAGGTCGACCACGACCTGAGTTTCGAGCGTACGCAGGCGCGCGTGCCGTGAGCGCGCTCGCCGAACCCACTCCGCTCGACCGGATCCGGACCGGGGGCGGTACCCGCGTCGCCGGCCCATCGGCCCTGAGCGGCGACTGGCGCCGCATCCTGGCGCTGACCTGGACGCTGGCCTACACGGAGTGGCGGCTGAAGTTCTTCGGTTCCGTTCTCGGCTACGCGTGGCAGCTCGCGCGGCCGTTGGCGATGTTCGCCATCTACTACGTGATCTTCACCCAGGCCGTGCGGCTCGGCGACGGCATCCGCTATTACGCGCCCGCGCTGCTCATGAGCATCCTGCTCTACCAGTTCTTCGCCGAGGTCACCGGCGCCTCGGTCGGGGCCGTGGTGGGGCGGGAGAACCTCGTGCGCAAGATCCATTTTCCGCGCATCGTGATCCCGCTCTCCATCGTCTTGCAGGCGACGTTCAACCTCGTGCTCAATCTCGTCGCCGTCGGGATCTTCATCGCGCTGGGGGGCGTGCCGGTCCGCGCGGGCTGGCTCTGGATGATCCCGCTGTTCGGGCTCCTGCTGATGCTCGTCACCGGCCTGGCGATGCTGCTCAGCGCGCTCTACGTGCGCTTTCGTGACGTGCAGCCGATCTGGGAGGTCGTGACGCAGGCGGCCTTCTACGCAACCCCGATCATCTACCCGATCACCACCGTGCCCGAGGGCACGCTGCGCGACATCATCATGCTCAACCCCTTGTCGGTGATCGTGGAGCAGATGAAGCACGCCATGTTCGATCCGGACCAACCCAGCGCCGCGGCGGCGTCGGGCGCCGCATGGCACCTCGTCTTCCCGCTGGGCCTCGTGCTCGTGCTCTTCGTCGTCGGGTTCGTGACATTCAACCGCAGCGCACCGCGGGTGGCCGAGGACCTCTAGGTCCGTGCCGACCGTCTGGACCGTCGGCTACGAGCAGCTGGTGCCTCCGGCGCTCGTCGCCGAGTTGCAAGCGGCCGGCGTGCAGCGGCTGATCGATGTCCGCTATCGGCCCCAGTCGCGGCGCCCGGGGATGTCCAAGACCCGGCTCGGCGAGCTGCTGCACGCCCACGGCATCGCCTACGAGCACTGCCGGGCTCTAGGCACGCCGCCCGACATCCGCTGGCTCTACAAGCACGGCCGGCAGGCCGAGGGTGCGCCGGCGTTCCGCCACCACGTCGAGTCGACGGCCGCGGAGGAGCTCGATGGACTTGCCGCCGAGCTCGACGTGGGTCCACGCACGGCGCTCATGTGCCTCGAGGCCGATCCGGCGCTCTGCCACCGACGCGAGCTCACGACGGCGTTGCGCGAACGCCGTCCTGAGCTCGAGGTCGTCGATCTCTAGGCGGCGCGAGGGCGCGGCAGCGGAACGGGCGGCTCGCCGTGTGAGCGCTCGTCGGCGACGCGACGGAAGAACCGGTCGAGCTCGTCGAGCTTGCGCGGCCAGGCATACGCCTCGACCGTCTCACGCCCGCCGGCGACGAGCTGTGCGCGCAACGTGCCATCCGCGAGAACGCGCTGCAGGGCGGCGCGGACGGCGGAGACCTCGGCGCTGGGCATGAGGCAGTTGACGCCATCGACGCAGAAGTCGCGGTTGCCGTCGGCATCCGTGCAGACCACCGGCGCGCCGGTCGCCATGGCCTCGAGGATGGGCAGGCAGAACCCCTCGTGGCGCGAGGTCTGCACGAACGCCGTACAGCGGTTGAGCAGCTCGTTGAGGCGCTCGTCGGACGGCCGCAGCTCGTAGCTGGCCCGGCCGGGAAGCCCTTCGGCCACCTCCGGCTCGACGCCGAAGAGCTGCAGCGCCGGCCGAGGCTCCGGCAGCGCGAGCCAGGCGTCGCGCGTGAGCGGGAAGTTCTTCAGCGGGTTGGCGCGACCGACGGCGAGCAGCGCGTCCGGCTCCCGCGGCAGGCCGGCGTCCTGGAAGCTGTCCGTGTCGAGCCCGGGCGCGACGATCGTCGCGTCGGGCACCCACTTGCGCAGCTCGTCGTGGACCCAGGTCGACGTCGTGAGATACGTGAACTCGGGCCTGTAGCTCGTCAGCACCTCGGCGTGGACGTCGCGGTCCTCGGCGTAGTAGGACGTCTCGACGTCCTGGACGAAGTAGACGGGGATGCCGCGCCGCAGGGAGGCCTCCCAGACCGGCGCCGCCGTCTGCCACCAAGTGGCGACCTTGATGGCCTCGCGCGGCGCCAGCGCGTCCACGAGGTCGTCGTAGTCCTCGAAGCCGCGCACCGGCACGCGGAGGTCGAACCAGTCCGGCGGACCGTCGCCGAGCGTCCACAGCTCGGGATGGTGCCCGCGGTCGACCAGGCCGTTGAGGTGCTCGAAGACGACGCGGTGGCCGCCCCCGACGCCGGTGTCCTGGGTCACGTACACGATCCGCAGGCCGCCGTCGGGCGCGGCGACCGGGCGCCGATCGAACCACGCGCCCCAGGTCGTCCAGAAGTGGCGTTGGGCGGAGAGCTCGCGGTCTCCCTGGGCCATCCCCCGCGTCTTGGATTCGTGATGGGTCAGCGTCGCGGCCGGCGCGTAGACGACGGCGCGGCCAGACTCCCAGGTGCGCAGGCAGTAGTCGACGTCTTCGTAGGCCATGCCGTAGGCCTCGTCCAGGAGACCGACGTCGGCGAGCGTGTCCGCGCGGATGTACATGCAGGCGCCGGTCACGCTCAGCGTCTGCTGGATCACGGAGGCCGGAGGGAAGTCGGCGTGGCGGAAGCGAAAGCGGTGGTCGAACCACTCGGGCGCGCCCGGGTTGCGGACCGTGCCGGCGAACTGAATCGTCTGGTCGGGGTACAGCAGCTTGCCGCCGACGACACCGGCCCGGCCGCGAGCGGAGCGGTAGCCCGCGTGCTGGAGGACCTCGAGCCAGCCCGGGTCGGCCACGACGTCCGAATTGAGCAGCACCGCGTCCTCGCCCGGCCGTACCTGCCGCAGGCCACGGTTGCAGTTCGCGGCGAACCCGGCCTGCTTGTCGCCCTCGATCAGCTCGACGCCCTCGAGGGCGCGCAGGCGGCGAACGTGCTCGTCACCGGAGCCGTCGTCGGCCACAAGGATGCGCACCCGCCGAGCGTTCGTCGTGCGCCGGACCGACCGGACGGCGGCCTCCACGAGCGACGCGTCGCCGTAGGTCGGGATCACCACCGCGACCGGGCGCCAGTTGCGTCGGTACCAGGCGCGAGCCGGGCCCGACGGGTCGTTCAGGCGCGCGGACAGCCCGATTCGTGCACCCAGCGGCGTGAGGCGCAGGGGGAAGGTCCCGAGCCGCCAGAGCGTCTCGCGCACGCCGTGGTAGCGCAGCGTGAGCCAGGCCCGCCGCGGCAGGTTGGCGAACAGGCGACGCACGTAGCGGGCGTAGTAGTCGAGGCGACGGGACATCAGCCGGGCTTCGTGCAAACCATGTGGAGGGACGTGCCGCCGAACAAGGTTGTTCGGCCCGCCAGCCAGACCCGCTTGAGCGCCGAGGATCGACGCGCGAGCTGTGTGGCGGTTCCAGCTAGCACCTCGCCGACGGACATGCGGTCGCTCAGGCCGATCCCGCCGAGCTGGAAGAGGCCGTGAAACGCCGGCCCGCGCACGTCGACCTCGAAGCCGGCCTTCCGCGCCCGACGGACATACCCAGCCCGTGTATAGACGTGCTCGTGGCCATCGAAGCGCGCCACCTCGTCGAGCACGCGCAAGCGTGGCTCGGCGAGGGTGCGCAACGGCTCGTTCGCAACGATCAGCATCCCGCCGGGCCGCAGCACACGAAAGGCCTCGCAGAAGGCAGCGCCGAGGCCGGCCCGGTTGTTGTGGTGCAGCACCTCGCACGCCCACACGCGGTCGAACGTCGAGTCGCCGAATGGCAGCGCGGTCATCGTGCCCAGCACCCGCTCGAAGAAGACGCCTTTGGCCTCCATCTGCCAATCCGCCGTGCGTAGCCCCTGCCATTCGTGCTTGGCGATGTCGAGGGCGACGACGTCAAGGGCCTCCTCCGCGAACCGCGCCGACGCCCAGCAGGTGTTCGAGCCGAGGTCGAGCAATGAGGCGCCCGGCGGCAGGGACACCTGTGCGAGCACCTGCTCCATCATGACTGCCTGGTGCCACCAGTAGCCGTCATGCCGGTTAGGGAGCGCGAGCACGTCCTCGCGGGTCCACCCCTCGGCGACCATCTTGTCGGCGAAGCGGCGCAGCCCGGCAGACTCGCGGATGACATGCGCGGGCGGATCGTGCAACAGCTCGGCGATTCCATCGTGCACCGCGCCGATCCACCCGCACGCGTCGCAGCGCAGGAGGCCCTCCCGGACCTCGCGCTCGTCATGCTTCTCCGGCCGAAGGTCAACCCGCCCCGGCCTCAGACAGGTTGGACAGCGCAAGCGGTCGGCGAGGGTCGCGCGCACGGGCGCTCAAGCTAGCCGCCTGCGAGCGCTCGCCTCGACCGTGCGCTCACGCGCGACCCTCCAGCGAAAGGAGGCGCCGCGCGGCACGCGGCAGCCGGTCGGCCCGGGTGCCCAAAGCCGCACCAAGCGCACGCGCGCCGTGGTACGCCATCGGTTGCATGACACCGCCTCCGACGAGGCGGTCTCGCCGTACCTCGGCCCTGACCGTCCCGGCCATGACGCGCGGATGAGCGGGGGCGGTCCATCCGTAAACCTCGTTCAGGGCTCGGAACTCGTCGAAGGTACGCCGCAACCGCTCCACGGGTCCGTAGTCGTGACTGTGCACGACCACGGCGTCGGGCACGTAGGCCTTCTCGAAGCCCGCGGTGAGTAGGTCGAGGGCAAGACATTGATCCTCCGCGTAAGGCACGTCGCGAAACGGCACCTCCTCCCACGCCGTCCGCGCCAGGCAGAGGTTGGCCGAGGACACGAACGTCGCCGGCGAGGGCACGGGTTGATCGGCCAGGTCCGCCTCCCGCCACGTCCGCGCCTCCATCGCCCCGAAGAACTCGGCGTACTCGCGGCGGACAGGGACGGGCGCGTCATCGCGGGCTCGGTATGGACCGTACGTCAGCGCGGCCGGCACGGTGAGCAATCGCTCCAGCCAGAGCTCGTCAGCAGGTTCGGCGTCCTGCGTGAGAAACGCCACCCTGTCGCCCGTGGTCAGGTGCATCAGCCGGTTTCGGGCGTGACCATGGCCGAACGTCTCCCGGTCGATCAGCGCGACGGCCGCACCGTGACGAGTGGCGATATCCCGCGTCCCGTCCGTCGACCCTGAATCGAGCACCACGACCTCCGCCGCCACGGTCTGGCGGCGCACGGCCGACAGCGTGCGATCTAGCGCACTTGCCCCGTCCAAGGTCGGGATGGCGACGGAGATCACGCGTAGTACCGAGCGACGGTGAGAATGAGCGCCGACGCGGCGTGCAGTGCCGCCAAGCCGGCCACGGCGACCGCGACGGCCGGTCCGGCGCGGCGTCCGGCGAGCCGTACAGCGACCGCCACAAGGCCGCCGAAGAGCCCGAGCGCAGCCAGAAAGTACCTCGCCTGAAAGAACCCAGCGCCTGTTCCGACGGAGAAGACGCGCCACTGCTGGTGACCGACGACGGCCGCGAGTCCGATCAGCACAAGCGCGTAGCAGCCCAGTTCGAGCCAGCGGCCACGCATGGAGCGGCGCTGGAGGATCAGCGTCCCGACGGCGGCAGCGAGGAGAGCGGCGGCGATCCAGACGGCGGCGCCGGTGACCCACTCCGCGAACTCGTAGTCCAACCACCCGAAACGGCCCACAAAGCCGTCGAACCAGATGAACCGCAGTGGCAGGGTGTCCGGTGGCTGGAACAGATCGTTCATGAAGGGCAATCGCGGCAAGAAGAGCTGCCAGACGTAGGACGCCTCGAAGTTCGGCCCGCCGCCGTGGCCTGGCGCAACCGTCGCGAGACCCGCGACGGTCACTCCCGACTGGAAGTAGCCGTGGTCGAAGAGCGCCCTGCCGATCAGCTCGTACGCCGCGAGTGGCAGCGCGACGACCGCGGCCGCTACGGCGGCGGGGCCGATCAGGCTTCGCGGCCGGATCTTGCCACGCGCCGCGCGCACGAGCCCGAGCAGCATGGCGGCCGCCGCGGCCGGCACGAGGCCCAGGAACAACGGCTTGGTCAGCAGGCCCGCGGCCACCGCGCCGCCCAGCAGCGCCGCCCGGCGCAGGTTCAGGCCGTGTCGGAGCAGGCGCGCCATGGCGAACAGCGTCCAGGCCCCGCAGGCGTACAGCAGCGCGTCGGCGTTGACGCCGCCGCTGATGAAGCCGAACAGCGGCTGGAAGGCGGCGGCCAGTCCGCCCGCCGCCCAGGTCCACGGGCTCGACGGCAGCAACTCGCGCACGAAGAGGAAGATGCCAAGCACCGTCAGCCCAGCCAGCAGCACGGAGACGAGCCGCAGCGGCAGCACCTGGTCGAGCATCGTCGTCCACTTGGTCGCGGCGTACACCGGCGCGGCGAGGAGGTAGTACAGCGGCGGGTTGGAGCTCGCGGTGTCGGCCGTGACGCTGTGGCGGGAGAGGTCGCGGGCCGGAACTCGCCGCAGCGCACGCGCCTCCGGCGCGGACCAGGGTGGCTTGTCCAACACGTTCCCCGTCACGTCGTAGAGCCGGAGCCCGCTCAGCGTGGCCTGCTCCTGCTGCGAGTACGGTTCCTCGCCGACTCTCCGGGGCATCGGCAGCGTGCCGTCCTCGACGACCTGGGCGACGTAGGCGAAGTGCGCGTTCTCGTCGGGAACCTGAAAGGGCGGCGTCAGCAAGGCCCAGCTCGCCGTGGTGAGCACCGCGGCTGCGACGCACCAGCGGGCGGCCGACGGGATGCGACGCCGGCTCTCGCGCGGCGCCGTGAGCAGCGCGCGGGCCGCAGCGGCGAGCGCCGCCAGGAAGAACACCGGCACAAGGACGAGCGTCCACGGCCCGATCCAGCCGGCGTTGCCCGCTGCGAAGTGGTGCGCGAGCCGACCAGCCATGGACAGCAGCGAGGGGCGGCCGGGTAACAGACTCGCGATGCTCAGCCGACCCGGGGTGGGCCGGCCGCGCATCGTGGCGCTCAGGGTCGGGTCCGCGTCCTCCCCGGCCCACGCGAGGCGGGCGCCGGACGCGGCGGTGAAGCACCAGCGGCCGCCGCTGACCGTCTCCCGCGGCTGCACGTCGAGCGGGATACGCACAACGCCGCTCGTCCATCCCGGGGCGAGCCGGCCCCGAGCCACCACACCACCTGTCGGCCCCCGACCGATCACCCTCACGGCCGGCCCTGGGCGCCCGTTGGTGCCGAGCGTCATCCGCAGCCGGTCGGTGCCGGCGTGGATCGTCTCGCTCTGTTGGCAGACGCGAGCGCCCTTGCGAGGTGTGGCGAAGAGGAACCGGCCTGGACTGGTGTCGGCTGGACCCGCTTGACGCTCTGCCCCATGGGTGAGCTGGGCCCCGATGGCGACAGCCAGCAGGACGGCGACGACCGCGACGGCCCCGCCGACGACCCCGAGGCGGCGGTTCACCAGCCCGTCAGGACGTGCGCCGCAGGCCGAGGATGCTCAGCAGGAACGACGAGAAGAACACCTGGATGCCGATGATGATCAGCGACGCGCCGAACACCGCCAGGCGCTCGTCGGAGAGCTGGCCGAAGCCGCGGTTGATCCAGGTGATGGCGATGACTGCGGCGATGACCAGACCGACCGCGAGGATCGCGCCGCCGAGCAGCAGGCCGTGTTCGAGGCGGAAGCGGGCCCGCATGCGGTCGAACCAGGGGTCCTTCTCGCCCATGAAGTACGTCCCGTAGGCGTGCGCGGCGAGGCCGAGCGCGACGATCTGGGAGCCGACGATCATCAGCAGCGCGCCGGCGACCGCGGTGTGGATGTCCCACTGGCGGCCGAAGATGTCGATCTGGGCGACGACGGTCAGCGAGATCAGCAGGCCGAGCAGCGAGATGACGGCCCCGGGCAGCATGAACAGATGCGTCGGACTGTGGACGAGCAGGAAGCGCAGGTGCCGCCAGCCGTCGCGGAAGCTCGAGAGCTTGGACTCGCCGCCCCGCGGGTGGTACTCGATCGGGAACTCGGCGATCCGCAGTCGCTCCTTGGAGGCCCGGATGACCATCTCGGAGGCGAACTCCATGCCCGTCGTGCGCAGGTCCAGGATCGGCAGGATGTCGCGCCGGAGGCCGCGCATGCCGCAGTGCGCGTCCGAGACCCCGGTCTTGAAGAACACGTTGAGCACGCCGGTGAGGATCGGGTTGCCGACGTAGCGATGCAGCCAGGGCATCGCACCCGGCTGGATGTTGTCCATCCGGTCGCCCATGACGAGCTGGGCGCCCTTGTCGAGCTCCTCGACGAAGTGCGGGATCTCGCCGAAGTCGTAGGTCAGGTCGGCGTCCGCCATGACGACGTAGTCACCGCGCGCGGCGGCGAAGCCCGCGAGATAGGCGCTGCCGTAACCGGGTCGCGACTCGGGCACGACGCGCGCGCCCGCCGCCTCGGCGAGCGGGCCCGATCCGTCCGTGGAATTGTTGTCGGCCACGACGACCTCGCCGGGGAAGCCGCAGGCCTCGATGCCCGCGAGCGCCTTGGCGACGCACGCCTCGATGTTCTCGGCCTCGTTGAGGCACGGGATCACGACGGACACCTTGGGCGCCGTCAGGTCAGGGGCAGGGTGCCCCGTGGCTTGCTGCTCGAGGGTGCTCATTCAGGTCCCGCTCGGATGGAACGCGCGAGCATGCTGCAAGTCGCGCGAAAAGCGTCGTGAGCGTAGCGGACCCCTCGGCCATATCCTTCCCGCGCCGTGCGGATCTGCCTCGTCTACGACTGCCTGTTTCCGCACACCGTGGGCGGCGCGGAGCGCTGGTATCGCAACCTGGCCCTGCGCCTCGCAGCTGATGGCCACGACGTGACCTACCTGACCCTGCGGCAGTGGGACCGCCGTCGCGGGCCCGACCTGCCGGGCGTCAGAGTGAAGGTGGCCGGTCCACGCATGGCCCTGTACTCCGGTCCCGGTCAGCGGCGCGTGCTGCCGCCGCTCGTCTTCGGCGCCGGAGTGCTGTGGCACCTGGTGCGCCACGGCAGCCGCTACGACGTCGTGCACACCGCCTCCTTCCCGTACTTCTCGCTGCTCGCGGCGGCGACGGCGCGACCACTCGGGCGCTTCCGGCTCGTCGTCGACTGGCACGAGCTCTGGAGCCGCGGCTACTGGCGGGAGTACCTCGGCCGGGCCGGGGGCGACGTCGGCTGGCTCGTGCAGAAGCTGTGCCTGAAGGTGCATCAGCGGGCGTTCTGCTTCGCGCGCATGACGGCGGCGCGCCTGCGCGACGAGGGCATCCGCGGTGAGGTGACGGTGCTCGAGGGCGAGTACGCCGGGGCGCTCGAGGGCCTGCCGCCACAGCCCGCGGAGCCGACGATCGTCTTCGCCGGGAGACACATTCCCGAGAAGGGAGCTCCCGCGGCGGTCGCGGCCATCGCCACGGCCGCTCGCCAGCTCCCCGGACTACGCGGAACCATCTTCGGCGACGGGCCGGAGCGGACGGCGGTCCTGGAGGCGATCGGGCGACTCGGACTCGCCGAGGCGGTGCAGGCGCCCGGTTTCGTGGACCGGGAGGAGCTGGAGGCGTCGCTGGCACGGGCGCTGTGCCTCCTCCATCCCTCGCAGCGCGAGGGCTATGGACTGGTGGTGGTCGAGGCGGCCGCGCTCGGCGTACCCACCGTGCTCGTCGATCATCCCGACAACGCCGCGGTCGAGCTGCTCGAGGAGGGCGTCAACGGGACGATCGCCCCGACCGACTCTCCCGACGATCTGACCGCGGCGATCCTCCGCGTCCACCACGCCGGCCCGGCGTTGCGGATCTCCACGTCGCAGTGGTTCGCCCGCAACGCCCTGCGGCTGTCGATCGACTCCTCGCTGGAGGTCGTCGCGGCCGGCTACGCGGCCGCCCGCTGAACGAGGCGGCAGGTGTCGCAGCTGAAGCTCGCCTCGAAGCGGTCCGCGTGCAGACGCGGACGCTCGGTCGTCTCGAAGTAGATCGTCCTCACGCGGGTGACCAGCTCGTCCCGGATGGCCGCCACGGTGGCGATCTCGGCGCCCTCCGTGTCGATCTTGAGGACGTCGATGACTGCGTGCCGTTCCAGCACGGACTCGAGGACGTCGTTGACATCGAGGCACGGGACCTCGATCGACTCGGGCCTGACGACGTCGATCCCCCCGTAGCGCCCCGTCGGCTCCACCCCGAAGCGAACGCGTTGCGCGCGGTCCCACACGGCGGCCTCCGTGAGCTCATAGCGCGCCTCCGCGCCGGCCAGGTTCGCGCGCAGGCGCTCGACGTTGCGCGGCACCGGCTCGAAGAGGTGACAGCGCACATGCGGATTGCGCGTGAGGAAGTACAGCGCGCTGATGCCGATGTTCGATCCGATGTCGACGACCGTGCCGACGGTCTCCGAAGCCGCGTAGTCGAGGCGGCAGAACACCTCGTTGACGGTCAGCAGGTCGTGGTGGCTGTACAGCGTCGGGGCCACCACTCCCTGTGGGGTGCGGACCTCGCAGCGGCACGGATACGTCCCGCGGCCGGTGAAGTAGCGCGGCACGTGGCGCTCGGGGTGCACGTAGCGCGTCGCCATGCGACCCAGCTGCGTCCAGTTCTCGCGGCGCACGGCGTTGCGCGCGACGAAGGCTGGGGATCGACCACCGAGCATGGGCCGACCCTAGGATGCGCCCGCGTGCCGAGTCCCCGCGTCAGTGTCCTCACGGGCGCCTACAACAACGAGACGACTCTCGAGGCCGCCATGCGCTCCGTGCTCGCGCAGACCATGAGCGACCTCGAACTGCTCGTCATCGACGACGGGTCGGCGGACGGCTCACGTGCCGTGGCCGAGCGGGTGGCCGCCGAGGACGACCGGGTGCGGGTGCTGCCCATGCCGCGCAATCTCGGGATCGCCCGGTCGCTCAACGCGGGACTGGCGGAGGCCCGGGCCGCGGTCGTGGCCGTGCTCGACGCCGACGACCTCGCCACCCCGCAGCGGCTCGAGCGCCAGCTCGCCGTGCTCGACGCCCGGCCCGAGGTCGCGGTCGTCGGATCCCGGATGCGCGAGATCGACGTCGACGGCGGCGAGTTGCGCTCCCGCACGCTGCCGGCGGCGGGTGACGTCAACGCCGTCCTGCGGCGCTTCAATCCGCTGCCGAACACGAGCGCCGCCTTCCGCCGGGCGCCGGTGCTCGCGCTCGGCGGCTACGACACGCGCTATCGCTACGCGATGGAGTACGACCTCTGGCTGCGCCTGGCCGACGAGCACGTGCTGCACGTGCTGCCCGAGCAGCTCTCGACCCGGCGCATGGGCGGCGGCAACGTCGCCTCCCGGGCCGAGCGTGCCCAGCATGCCGAAGCGCTGCGGATCGTCGCCCGGCACCTGCTGCGACACCCGAGCCTGCGCGGCGCAGCCGGGCTGGCGGTGCCGCTGGGGGCCTGGCTCGAGCCGAGCGCACTCAAGCGTCTGCGCCGACGCCGCCTCGGCCAGGCGCTGTGACCGAGCCCGCCGACGCGGGGCTCTCGGCTCCGACCGCCGCCCCGTAGGCGTGGCGTACGCCCTCGAGGAACCCGTCGACGCCGAACACCTTCCGGGCGCGCTCACGGGCGGCCGCGCCCTCCTTCGGCCCCACCCGTCGCAGCGCCGCCGCGAAGCCCTCCACGTCCCCGACAGGTACGACGATCCCGGCCTCACCCACCGCCTCGCCGTTACCGGCCCCGTCGGAGACGATCATGGCCAGGCCGTGGCCCATCGCGGCCAACAACGCGAAGGACATGCCCTCCCGCAGCGACGGCATGAGCAGCACGTCGGCGGCGGCGAAGAGACGCTCGAGATCCGTGCGAAAGCCGAGCACCCGCACGCGCTCGGAGGCCAACGCCTCCAGCGTCGGCCGCATGGCTCCGTCGCCGGCCACGAGCAGGGTGACGTCGGCCGTCTCCGCCGCCCGCACCGCGGTCAGGGGATCCTTGCGCCCATCGAGCTCGCCGAGCAGGAGGGCGACGGTCCCCTCCTCGGCGATGTCGAGCTCCCGCCGCGCCGTGCGCCGGTCGGCGTCGGTGGTCGGGCTGGCGACGTCCGTGCCGTTGTGGATCAACCGCAGACGGTCACGATGACGCGGCGCCACGATGGCGGCGAGGTCGGCGCGTTCGGCCTCCGACGAGCACAGCGTCGCGGCGGTCACCGCCACCGCCGCGCGCAGGCTCGCGCGGAAGGCGGTGCCCGCCGCCCCGTCGACCCGCCGCAGCATGTGCAGCCCCTGAGGCGTCCACACGGACGGCCGCGCCGCGATCAGCGGGAGCGCGAGAACGGTGGCGGTATCGCCGTGGGCGTGCACGACGTCGGCTCCCAGGGTGGCGCGGGCGACCCCGGGCCAGCGCAGCGGAATGGTGGATCCGCCATGTCGCAGCGTCTTGTCGGCGGCGAGCGCCACGCGTCGATGCGAGACTCCGTCGAGACGCTCAAGCAGGTCGATGTAGGTCTCGGCGCCACCACCGGCGTGCGGAAGCACGTGCACGATCTTCATTGCCGGCGAGGCTAACCCAGGGTCCCTCGGACGGGGGCGGGCCTAGAGTTCTTCGCCGCCGTGGCCGCCGTTCCGCTGACCTGTCTCGCCTGCGGCGCCGCGCTCACCGGCGCCCGCGGCTTTCGCGGGCGCGATCGACTGCACGGCACACCTGGCGTCTACGAGGTCCTGCGCTGTCCTGGCTGCGGCTCCGGTCGCACGCTGCCCGCTGCGTCCGCAGCGGACCTCGCCGGCTACTACCCCGAGGACTACGCCCCCTACGACGAGTCGATGGGGCCCCTCGTTCGGACCGTCAGCCGTGCTATCCGCTGGTGGCAGCGGCGGGCCGCGTTTGCCGGCGAGCCGCTCAGGGTGGTCGCACAGTCGCCGGCCGGCCGCATGGTCGACGTGGGCTGCGGCCGAGGCGATCTAGCCGCGGCGTTCGTCGAGCGGGGCTGGCGGGCGACCGGCGTCGAGCCGTCCGCCGCCGCCTGCGACCTCGCCCGCCGCCGCGGAGTCGACGCTCGCGTCGGAACGCTCGACGACGTCGCGCTGGAGGCCGGCGCCTACGACGCCGCGGTCTTCCAGCACTCGCTCGAGCACACACCGGATCCCGGCGGAGACCTCGCCAGGGTTCAGGCGGCTCTGCGCAGAGGCGGAGCCGTGCTCATCACCGTGCCGAACTTCGCCAACTGGCAACCTCGCCGCGTCGGCAGCCGCTGGTACCACCTCGACCTGCCGCGCCACCGCACGCACTTCACGGCCGTGGGCCTCGCCGCCGCGCTCGCCGGCGCCGGCCTGCACGTCGAGGCGATCACGACGTCGTCGAGCACCGTCGGCCTGCCGGCCACCGTCCAGTACGCGGTGGCCGGTCGCTGCCTGTTCCCGGGCGGGCTCGGCCTGCGACTCGCCTCGGGACTGTGCGTAGCCGCGCTGCCGCTCGCCCGGCTGCTCGACCGCCTCGGCGGCGGCGGCGACCAGCTTCACGCGGTTGCCCGTCGGGTGTAGCTAGAGCCGCTGGACCGACGCCGGGACCGTCGACGCGCGGGTGACACCCCGGAGGTCGACGACCAGCGGTGCGCGCTCGATGACCAGATCGTGGTCGACGTCCGGGTGCGCGGTGACGATGACCGCGACGTCGCAGCCGTCCAGGACCTGGTCGAGTGGCTCGGAGCGCAGCCGCGGCTCGCGCAGCTCCGGGACGTAGGGGTCGTGGTAGTGCACGTCGGCGCCGAGGCCGGCGAGCAGCAGCAACATCTTGAGCGCCGGTGCCTCGCGCAGGTCGCCGATGCCGGCCTTGTACGACATGCCGATCAGCGCGACCTTCGAGCCCTTGACCGGCTTGCCCGCGCCGTTGAGCGCCGCGTCCACGCGCTGCACGCAGTGGTACGGCATCTGCTGGTTGACCTTGCCGGCCAGCTCGATGAACTCCGCCGACATGTCGAACTCGCGCGCGCGCCACGACAGGTAGAAGGGGTCCACGGGGAGGCAGTGGCCGCCCATGCCGGGCCCCGGGTCGAAGCGCATGAACCCGTACGGCTTCGAGGCGGCCGCGTCGACGACCTCCCAGATGTCGATGCCCATCCGGTGCGACAGGATCGCCAGCTCGTTCACGAGGGCGATGTTGACCGAGCGGAAGATGTTCTCCAGCAGCTTGGCCATCTCCGCGACCTCGGGGGTGGAGACCCGCACGATGTCGTCGCACACGATCGAGTAGAGCGCCTCGGCACGATCGCCGCACGCCGGCGTGAGGCCGCCGACGATCTTCGGCGTGGTGCGCATCGTGAAGTCGGTGCGACCCGGATCGACGCGCTCGGGGGAGAACGCGAGGTTGAAGTCGCGGCCCGCCGCCAGACCCGACTCCTCGAGCAGCGGTCCGAGCCGCTCGCGAGTTGTCCCCGGGTAGGTCGTCGACTCGAGCACGACGAGCTGGCCGGCCTGCAGCACGCCGGCCAGCGCCTGTGCCGAATCGACCAGCGGGCCGAGATCCGGCTCGCGGTTGGCGGTCAGCGGCGTCGGCACGCAGATCAGCACGGCGTCCGCTGAGGCCAGACCGGCTGGGCGCGTGGTGGCGGAGATCCGGTCGAGACTTTTCTGCAGCCGCTCGGACGAGATGTCCTCCACATAGGAGCGACCCGCTCGCAGCGCCTCGACCTTGCGGGCGTCGACGTCGAGGCCGACAACGTCGTGCCCCGCTTCCGCGAAGGCCACGGCCAAGGGAAGGCCCACGTACCCAAGTCCCACGACGCCGACGCTCATCGGCCGGAGGTTAGGCGCCGCCGCGCGATCGCCTCCTCGATGAGCTCCTCCATCGTCTGTGCGGGGGCCGGGTACATGTACCGCTCGATGTCCTTCGGCTTGAACTCCGCCTCGATCTCGCCGGTGACGACCTTTCGCAACGCATGGGCGATCGCTTCGACGTCGTCGGGGTCGACCGTGATTCCTGTGCCGGTCTCCTGGACGATGCGCGCCGCCTCGTTGCCAGCAGCGAGCGCGATGATGGGACGACCGGCGGCGAGATACTCGAAAAGCTTGCCCGTGGCCTCACCCGTGTTCCGGGACGTCAGAAGCAACAGTGCGCTAGCGGAACGCTGGAGGGCCAGGGCAGCCTTACGATCGCAGACGCCCTTGTAATCGACTGCAGACGTGAGGCCGAGTCTATGAACGAGCGCGTTCTCCTCCGTCGTAAGGCGTCCGGCCAAGACCAACCGGAGTCCCGGCAGGCCGGATTCGCTCCGAACAACACCCAGAGCTCGGAGCGCCGGCTCAGGGTTCCGTCCCCATGCGCCGGAGAGGGTTCCTGTGTGCACAAGCGTAAGTCGATTGTGGCTAAGAGTCGAAACTCTTCCTTCGAATGAGCCTTCACCGCCACCGTCCCATCCGTTTGGGACCCACGACGCGCGACCACCGAGGCGCCGCTTAATATCCCCTGCGATCGGCCGTGTGGCACCCACGGAGGCCTCCGCTCGGCGAGCTACTGCTCGTTCGAGACACTCGTCAAGACGCCTCTGACCTGAGGTCGGAAACGGCTCCTGCAGCGGCTCGAAGTTCCAACCATCACGAAAATCAGCGACCCAAGCGGGTCGTCGAAAGCCAAGGAGCAAGCCAAGCAGGTGCGCGGAGTTGGGAGGGCTACTCGTGATGAGGCAGTCGATCTCACCGCGGGCGCTCATTGCTCGCACCCTGCGAGCTACAGCCGGGAGCCAAGCCACAGCCAACGCATCCGGAACGAACAGCTTCGTCAACAGTGCTGGTGGAGGTGTTTCAAGGGCTTGCGGAGCGTCAGCCGCTGAGGCCCTGCCACGCCGAAGGACCGCTCGCAGGAATCCTGACGACGTGAGGTCGCCGACTCGCAGGACCCCATCGTCTGCACGGCCACCGAGATCGCCGAAGGCGCCCGTCGTGATGATTTCGACTGAGTGACCAGCAGACCTCAGATAGCGTGCCATTGCCTGCCACCGTGTGCCACCCGACCCGGGGACGGGTGGATGGAAGTACGAGACGACGACGATTCTTCGCGTGGGCATTTGAGGCGGACGACCGTACCCGGCTTGAGTTTGGTCGAGTCATCCTCCAACTCCGCGGCCAGCGCGCCGACTAGCCTCGGCGGCCATGTTGCGGCTCGCTGACCCGCGTTTCGGCGAGGACGCCCTCGAGGCGATCGGGCGCGTGCTGGCCAGCGGGCAACTCACGCAGGGGCCCGTCGTGGCCGATTTCGAGGAGGCGGTTGCCGGCTTTGTCGGCGTCCGTCATGCCGTCGCCACGACGTCGGCCACCACCGCGATCGAGCTGTCGCTGGCGGCGCTCGGCGTCGGCCCTGGCGACGAGGTCGTCGCGGCCGACTTCACCTACCCGGCCACGGGCAACGCCGTCCTGCAGCGCGGCGCGACGCTTCGCCTCGTCGACGTCGATCCTGCCACCTACTGCGTCGACGCAGCCGGCCTCGAAGCCGCACTGAGCCCACGCACCCGAGCGGTGCTGACCGTCGACGTCTTCGGGCTGCCCGCCGACTACGGCGCCATCGAGCCGCTCGTGGCGGAGCACGGGATCCCGCTGGTCTGCGATGCCGCCTGCTCCCTGGGCGGCGCGATCGGCGACCGCCGCGCCGGGGCGTTCGGGACGGCGGCCTGCTTCTCCTTCCATCCCCGCAAGTCGCTGACCACCGGGGAGGGAGGCATGGTCACGACGGACGACACCGCTCTCGCCGAGCGCCTGCGCATGCTGCGAAACCACGGGACCCGCCGCGATGGCTGGCGGGCGACCTTCGTGGAGCCCGGCTTCAACTACCGGATGAGCGATCTCAACGCCGCGCTCGGGCTCGTCCAGGTCCCGGCGCACGCCGAGGCCGTGGCGCGGCGCGGCGCCCTCGCCGCCCGGCTGACGGCGGCGCTCGAGCCCATCCCGGGTGTGCGCCCCCAAGCCGTCCCCGAGGGCTTCCGGCATCCGTACCAGGCCTACGTCGTCGTGCTCGAGGACGCGCTGCTCGACCGCGACCAGGTGATCGGCGCCCTACGCGAGCGCGGTGTCGAGTCGACGCTCGGCACCTACGCGATGCACGCCGAGCCGGCGTTCATGGCCTGTTGTGCGACGGCGCCGGGTGACCTCCCGCACAGCCGGATGCTTGCCGAGCGGACGCTCGCCCTGCCGCTGCACCAGGGCCTGCGCGACGAGGACGTGCTGGTGATCGCGGACGCGTTGGCCGACGCTACGCGAGCGCCCGCCGGTACCAGCTGACCGTCCGGCGCATGCCGTCGTCCAGCCGCGTGGCCGGGTCGTAGCCGAACAGGTCGCGGGCCAGCGACACGTCGGCGTGGAGCCGGCGGACGTCTCCCGGTCGCTCCGCCTGGTGCTGCACCGGATGGTCGGGCACCCCGAGCGCGTCGAGGATCGCGGACACCATCGCGTTGACCGACGCCTCGCTGCCAGTGCCGAGGTTGACCGTCGCACCCAGTGCCGCGTCGCAGGTGGCGGCGGCCAGCGTCCCGGCGACGGAGTCGGCGACGTACGTCATGTCGCGCGTCTGCTCGCCGTCGCCGTGGACGAGCACCGGCTCGCCCGCCTCGACCCGCCGGATGACGGCCGGGATCAGGCCGGCGTAGGCAGCGTCGTTCTGCCGTGGGCCGTAGGTGTTGAACGGCCGCACGCACACCATCTCGAGGCCGAACGTCGTGGCGTAGCTCGAGGCGACCAGATCGGTCGCCGCCTTCGCCGCGGCGTAGGGCGTGTGCGGGTGCAGGCGATGCCCCTCGTCCATGGGAACGTGCCGGGCCGTCCCGTAGACCTCCGACGACGAGTACTGGACGAGCCGTCCGACGCGCCCGGCGCGGGCGAGCTCGCACACCGCAGTGGTCATGGCCACGTTGCGGTCGACGTTCTGGCGCGGATGCTCGAGCGAGTGCGGCAGCGGGATGACGGCGAGGTTGAAGCAGAGATCGAACGCCGCGTCGGCCAGCTCGCGCAGCAGGGACAGGTCCGCGCAGTCGCCCTCGACGAGTGCTGTCCGGTCGTCGGCGAGCGCGTCGGCCAGGTTCTCCCGCCGGCCGAGCGAGAGGTCGTCGAGCACGACGACCCGGGCGAGCCCCGCGGCCAGCAGGCCGTCGACGAGGTGGCTGCCGATGAATCCGGCCCCGCCGGTCACCAGCGCCGTGCCGCCGGACAGCGTCATGCGTTCACCGGCGCCCGGTAGCCGGGTGTCACCACGTCGTGCGTCTCGCCGGCGCGCTGGATCGCCCGGGCCGTCGACAACGCCGCGATGCCGTCCCGGGCCGAGACGGGCGGGTCGGTGCCGGCTCGCACCGCGGCCAGGAACGCTTCCCATTCCACGCGCAGGGGCTCGCGGCGCTGCAAGGCGAAGCGTGTCATGTCTCCCTCTCCGCCACCGCGCATGCCGGCCAGCGCGTCCCACTCCGTGGGCCTCGTCGGATGCTCGTAGAGGAACAGGTCCTGGGTGAGGTAGTCGAGCACGAACATGCCGTGGTCCCCGGTGACCGAGAGCTGCCGGACCTTCGTCGGCGTCACCCAGTTGGTCTCCAGCAGGCCGGTCAGCCCGCCATCGAAGCGCAGCGTGGCGCAGAGCAGATCCTCCCGGTCGGCACCCAGCGGCGACGACGTCTCGGCGAACACCCGGCTCACCTCGTCCCCGCTCAGGTACCGCATCACGTCGATGTCGTGGGTGGCGAGGTCGAGCGCGACGCCCTGCATGGAGGCGCGGTTCGGAAACGGGCTCAGGCGTCTGGCGTGCATCTGCACGATGCGTCCGATCGCTCCCCCGGCGAGCCGCTCCCGCAGGGCGACCACGGCCGGGTTGTAGCGCTCCACGTGCCCGACGCCCAGGCGCACGTCGGCCCGCTCGGCCGCACGGAGCATCTCCACGGCCGCCTCCTCCGTCGGCGCCGTCGGCTTCTCCACGAGCACGTGCACGCCGCGCTCGATGGCCTGCATGGTCGCCCGCGGGAGATGGGCGACGGGCACCGCCAGACACGCGAAGTCGGGGCGATGGCGGTCCAGCGCCTCCTCGAGCGTGCCGTAGGCGGGGGCCGTCGCGGCGGCACGCCGGCCGGGATCGGGGTCCGCCACGGCCACGATCCGGACCTTGGGCATCGACGTCAGGACCCGGACGTGCAGCGAGCCCATGGCGCCGAGACCGGCGATGACCCCGCGCAGTGGCTGCTCATCGCTCATGGGGCGCCGGAGGCTAGCGGCGCGATGCCGGCCGGACCGGCCTGGTAGAGCCCAGGCGGAGCTGCCGGCGCGTGGGCGTAGATGCGCTCGACGGCAGCCGCCACACGGTCGACGGCGTGGACGCCGGCGACGAAGTCCCGCCCCGCCGCGGCGAGCGCCGCGCGTCGCCGCGGCTCGTCCAGCAGGGTCTCGAGCGTCACCTCGAGCGTGTCCGCGGTGACGGACACCAGCGGGGTGTCGGCCGCGAACGGCGCCAGCATCTCCCGCCGGTACTCGAGCAGCACCGGCCGCCCGCGCGCCATCGCCTCGAGCGCGAACACGCCGGAGGTCTCCGAGTTCAGCTGGTCGATGACCACGTCGGCCGCGGTGATCTCGGTCAGGACCTGGGCGTGCGGCACACCGGTGACGAGGCGCAGCCGGACCGGGCGGCGCGCCGCCAGGCGCTCCACCGCCTCGACGATCGCCGCCGTGCCCTTGGTGACCCGGTGCGAGGGTGCGTGCAGGACGACGGGAACGTCCCCGTTCGGCGCCGGCGCGGCGGGTGGCGCGGGGAGCTCGATCGGCGTCGGCACCACGTAGACGCGGTCGAACCACGGGCTGACCTGGCTGGCCAGCTCGAGGTCTGACACGAGGGCTGCCCGGCACAGCCGGCCGGCGAGACGCAGTCGGCGCCGGACCGTCGTGTCGTCCCCGCCGATCCCGACGCCCCAGACCCGCGCCCGTGCCGGGAACAACCGTTCGGTGACGGCGCGCGTGCGGGCGTCGCTGCCCCAGTAGTGCATGAGCTGCAGCGGCCGTCCGGTCGCGTGGGCGGCCGCCGCGTCGAGGTACTCCACCATGGTGGTGGCGAACTGCCAGTGCAGCACGTCGTAGCGGTGCGGCGCACGCAGCCCTTCGATCAGCCTCGCGCGGCGGGTGCCGGCGAGCCGGTCGTGGGGAAACCCGAACGGGTGCGCGGCGAAGGTCACGACGTCGGCGCGGTGACCCCGGCGCCGCAGGCCGTCGCGCAGGGCGGTGACGACGCCTGCGGGGTTCTCGGGGCCGAGCAGGATGCGCGTCACGTCCGCAGACCCCGGACCCAGGCCCGCACCGCCCGCGGCAGCGCGGCCAGGTCGCGCAGTTCGTCGCGCGTGGGCACGAGCAGGCGCCCGACGCCGCGGCCGGTCACGCGGCGATAGAAGAAGCAGGCCACCGCGAAGTTCGCCGCGTAGGAGATCGAGGAGGCCAGCGCCGCCCCCGTCGCCCCGTAGGCCGGGATCAGCAGCGCGTAGAGCAGCAGCGTCGGCGGCATGGTGATGAGCACGGCGTAGAGCGAGTAGATCGGCTTGCCGCGCCCGACGATGGTGCTCGACAGCACCCCGCCCAGGCCGATGAGCGCCACGCCCGGCAGCAGGATCATGCCGAGCCGGACCGCCGGACGGAACGCCTCGCCGTAGACCGGCACGACGAGCCACTGCAGCGCGCCGACCAGCACGACGACGCTGACCGCGACGATGAGGACGACGTGACGCAGGCCCTTGGCCTCGACCATCTCGCGCTCGGCCTCGGCGCCCTCGCGCGCCGTCAGGTGGGCGACCCGCGGGAAGATCACCTCGGCCACGGCCGGAGGCAGGAGCCACAGCACGCTGGTGACCGCCACTGCGACGGAGTAGTAGCCGACCTGCGCGGCCGAGGCGGCCGCGCTGAGGATGAAGAGGTCGAGCCGGTAGTTGAGCAGTTGCAGAGCGTTGGCCGCATAGCCCTTGAGGCCGAAACCGATCGCGCGCCGCAGTTGGCCCGGCTCCTCGACGAGGTCGGGCTGTGGCAGCCGCCGCAGCCCGTACACCACCGCGCCGACGCCGACCGTGACCGTCGCCAGGGTCATGCCGACCACCGCAGCGCCCAGACCGAACGCCACGGCCCCCACCCCGGAGAGGACCAGGGCGAGCGTCGACTGCAGCGCGGGCGGCAACACGTACGCCTCGTAGCGGTCGACGGCCAGCGCGACGAAGGTCGCGTAGAACCACGCGAGCCAGAACGGCAGCCCGGCGCAGGCGACGATCGTCACCGGCACGGAGAGCTCGCTGAAGGCCGAGGGCACGAGCAGTCGCGCCGCAATACCGACGAGAACCCCGACCCCGCCCGTGAGCGTTGCGACGCGCAGTGAGCTGCGGAAGGCGCCGGGCGCGCCCCAGGCCCCCGAACTGACGTAGTAGGTGATGCCGTGCTCCACGCCGAGCGTTGTGGCCACCCCCAGCAGCAGCACGATGGACTGGGCGATCACGTACCCGCCCGAGCCGTCCGGCCCGAGCAGGCGGGCGATGAGGATCGTCGTGAGGGCGCCGGTGACCGCCACGGTGACGCGCGAAGCGGCGCTCATCACGACCCCGCCGGCCAGCGGTCGCGGCTCGGGTGTCTGCTCGGCGGTCGCCATGCGCGCAGCGTGAGGTTCTAGCCTGCCGGGCCGCATGCCCGTCCCCCTGTTCGACACCAAGACGCCGCTGGCGCCGCTGCGCGCCGAGATCGACGCCGCCATCGCCGGCGTCGTCGACGCGGGCCACTTCATCCTCGGCCCGAACGTCGCCGGCTTCGAAGGCGAGTTCGCCGCCTGGCTCGGTGCGGAGCACGCCGTCGGGGTGGCCAACGGGACCGACGCCCTGACCATCGCCCTGCGCGCGCTCGGCGTCGGTCCCGGAGACGAGGTCGTCGTGCCCGCCTTCACCTTCTACGCGAGCGCCGAGGCGATCCCTCACACGGGCGCCCGGCCGGTCTTCTGCGACGTCGACCCCGAGACGTTCTGCGTCACCGCCGACACCGTGCGGGCCGCGCTCACCCCGCGCACCAAGGCCGTGGTGGCCGTGCACCTGTTCGGCAACGTCGCCCCGGTGGCCGAGATCGAGGCGCTCGGCGTTCCGGTGGTCGAGGACGCCGCGCAGGCGGCGGGCTCGCGGACGCCGGCCGGGCGGCCCGGCGCCCTGGGGACCGTGGCGACGTTCTCCTTCTTTCCCTCCAAGAACCTCGGCTGCTTCGGCGACGGCGGGGCGATCACGACGAACGACGCGGCGATCGCCGAGCGCGTGCACGTGCTGCGCTTCCACGGCTCCCGCGACAAGGTGACCTACGAGGAGGTCGGCTACAACAGCCGCCTCGACGACCTGCAGGCGGCCATCCTGCGGGTCCAGCTGCCGCACCTGGAAACCTGGGCGAGCGGCAGGGTCGAGGCCGGGGGCCATTACGAGGCGGCCGGCCTGGGCGCGCTGGTCGACCTTCCCCGGGTCCCCGACGGCGACGTGGCGGCCTGGCACCTCTTCGTCGTGCGCCACCGCGATGCCGACCGGCTGGCGGCGGGCCTCAAGGCGCGCGGCGTCGGTCACAAGGCCTACTACCGCACACCCCTGCACCGCCAGGTCGCCATGGCGCCCTACGCCGACGGGGTCTCGCTCCCGGCCACCGACGAGGTGGCCGCGTCACACCTGGCGATTCCGATGAGCCCGGTGCTCAGCGCCGACCAGGCCGCCGAGGTCGCGGGCGCCGTCCGGGAGTCGCTGGACTGAGTCGTCCCCCGCTTGAAGGCCGCCGGCGCACGCGGCAGGCTCGGTCGGTCTTGCGTCGAATGCAACGATCCACCGCCCGCGGGGTGGATAGGGAACACCGCAACCCCGCCCGGACGGGCGCGTTAGCTGCTGTGAGTTGATGAGCACCGTCATTTCGCCCCTCGCCCATGACCATCCGGCCCACGTGGTCCCGCCGCCGCGCACGCCGCACGTGACCGAGGAGGCCCTGCTCGGCGTGCCGCTGGCCGTCACGGACTACGACGAGACGCTGGACTGGATGGAGGCGACGATCGCGCAGCGACGCCGCGGCTACCTGTGCGTCGCGGCCGTGCACACGATCATGTCCTGCCGGGAGGACGCGGAGCTGCGGGCGGCGGTCCTCGGAGCCGACTTCACAGTGCCGGACGGCCAGCCGCTCGTCTGGGCCATGAACGCCCTCGGCCACCGGCTTCCGAGCCGGGTGTACGGGCCCGACCTCATGACCCGGGCCTGCGAGCGGGCGGCCCGCAACGGCGTGCGGATGTACCTCTACGGCGGTCGGAATCAGGGCGCCCTGGTGCAGCTCGCGCTCAACCTGCGGACACGCCATCCGGGCCTCGAGATCGTCGGCGGCTACTCGCCGCCCTACCGCGAGCTCTCCCCGGACGAGGAGCGCACTGTCGCGGCCGACATCAACCGCTCCAAGGCGGACGTCGTGTGGGTCGGGATCGGGGTGCCCAAGCAGGAGAAGTGGATGGCGCGGATGCGTGACCGCCTGGAGGCACCCGTGCTGTGTGGCGTCGGCGCGGCGTTCGACTTCCACGCCGGGCTCATCCCCCAGGCGCCGGACTGGATGCAGCGCTGGTCGCTGGAGTGGGCGTTCCGGCTCCTTCAGGAACCGCGCCGGCTGTGGCGACGCTACACGCGCTACAACCCGCGCTTCGTGCTCGCGTTCGGCCGGCAGTACGCGCGCCATCGCCTCGACGAGCGCCGTCGTAGCCGCGCCGCCTAGCCTGCGAGGTCGCATGGACTATGACGTCTCCGTCATCGGCCTCGGCCGGGTCGGTCTGCCCTTGGCGCTGTGCTTCGCCGACGCGGGCCTGCGCGTCCTGGGCGTCGACAAGGACGCCGCACGGCTCGACGCGCTGCGCGCCGGCTGCATGCCGTTCCAGGAGCCCGGCGCCGACGAGCTGCTCGCCCGCGTGGCGCCGAGTCTCGCACTCTCCGAGCGGGCGGCCGACGCCGCGCACGCGAAGGCGATCGTCCTCACCGTCGGCACGCCGGCCTTCTCCCACCTCGAGATCGACATGGGTGAGATCCGCGCAGTGCTCGACGATCTGCTGCCGCTGCTCAGCGCCGGGCAGCTGCTCGTCCTGCGCTCCACCGTGGCCCCTGGGACGACCGACTTCGTGGCGGGGTACCTCGAGAAGCACCGGGACTTCACGGCCGGCGAGGACGTGTTCGTGGCCCACGTGCCCGAGCGGATCGCGGCCGCACGCTTCCTCGAGGAGATTCACACGCTCCCGTGCATCGTCGGCGGCGTCGGCGCGGGCTCCGGCGATCGGGCGGCGGCGCTGTTTGCCACCTTCGGCGCGGCGATCGTCCAGACCACGCCCGTCCAGGCGGAGCTCACGAAGATCTGGGCCAACATCCTGCGCTACGCGACCTTCGCGCTGCCGAACCTCCTGATGATGGACTGCGAGCGTTACGGCGCCAACGTCTTCGACGTCATCGAGCTCATCAACCGCGACTATCCGCGTGGCGGGATCGCCGCGCCCGGCTTCACCGCCGGGACCTGCCTGCGCAAGGACTTCGCGTTCTCCGAGGAGCGGTCCTCGGCGCCCGGCATGCTCCTCGCCGTCTCGCGAGTCAACGAGAGCGTGCCGAGCTTCCTCGTCGACGGCATCAAGCGCCGGCTCGGCGGATCGCTGCGCGAGCGCAAGGTCGCTGTGCTCGGCCTCGCCTTCAAGCGCGACACCGACGACGAGCGCGACTCCCTCTCCCACAAGCTCATCCGGCTGCTGGAGCGTGAGCTGGCCGACGTCGACGTCCACGACCCGCTGGTGCCGACGCCGACCGCCGACCTGGATTCGGCGGTGGAGGGCGCCGACGTCGTCGTGGTCGCGACCAATCACTCGGCGTACTCGTCCCCCGACGGGCTCGCGCGGGTGCTCGAGCTCGCCGCCCCCGACGCCGTGGTGGTCGATCCCTGGAACGCGTTCGGCACCGCTCAGGTGTTCGCCTACGCGCCCGAGTTGGCGGCGCTGCGTCCGGCGGCCTCCTGAACCCGGGCCGCCGGCCTGCGTCGTCCCCTAACCGCGCACCAGAAGCCTGAGCACTCGCGAGCGGCTGGCCGCATAGGGGTAGGAGCCGTCCTGGCGGACGCGGGCGCGGAACCGATAGCGGACGGTGCCGCTCGTACTCACGAGGCGATAGCGGATCCGCCAGCGGCCCCGCCCGCTCGAACGCTTCGTCCCGAAGGTCACCCACCCGGTCCCGGGCTTGTAGGCCTGCAGGTCGATCAACACGCCACCGCGAGGAATCGGCCTCGAGCGGATCCGGCCCGAGAAGTGGATGGTCTGACCCGTGCGGTACCGGCGTCGGTCAGCGCGCAGCGAGGTCCTGGACCGGACGGTGAGGCGCAGGTCGGCGATCGACTGGTACGTCGTGTTGTCGGGGTTGGCCTTGTACGCCAGCCGGATCGTCCGACTCGTTCCGGCCGGGATCGTCCACCGCAGCCTGCCGCCCGAGCCTGAGACGAGCGGCTTGCGCGCGACGTGCCACCGCGCGCCGGGCACGCGGCGACGCTCGAGCACCTTGACTCTGGCACCACTGATCGGCCGGCCGTGTTCGTCGCGCAGGGTCGTGACGGAGCGCAGCCGCTGGCCGAACCGCAGCCTGCGGCTGCGGCGCGTGCGCTTGGAGATCCGCAGCCGCGCGTGATCTGAGGCGTTCGTGCCGTTGACGGGTGCTCCGAGCAGCGCCGGCCCGCCAGCACCGTTGCTCCTGTTGACCACTCGCAGTCGGGCCGGCCCGTAGACCGTCGACCGATTGCCGGCGGCGTCCTCGACGCTCACGCGCAGATCGTGACGTCCGTTGGGGATTCGCCGCGTATCGACGTCGACCGCGCCGCTGGCCTGGAGCTTGCACGGCACGCGGTAGGCGAAGCCACGGGCCGGAGCGCCGGGAAGTGCGATCTCGCGGCACATGCCGCCGTTGGCGTCGACGACGGTGTTCGAGAGCGGCGCGTAGGCGTCGGAACCCTGCCGTCTGAGCTCGACGATCTGCCGGTAGACGCCCGAGCCGGCGTCGCGCGCGTTGTAGCTCAGGGACTCGACACCGTCGTGTGACCCGGGATCCGTCAGCGTCCCGCCGACGTCGCTTGCTACCGGATTCGAGACGTCGCGTAGGTCGGCCGAGAAGGCCTGAACGAGGTACGCCGCCTGGACGTCCTGGGACGTCGGCGAGCAGCTACCGGAGTACACGCTGCCACAGGCCGCCGAGAAGTAGATGTCACGGACGCCCCGAAGGTTGGCAAAAGCCACCCGGTTCTCGGCTCGGACTGGAGCGGTTTGCGTCCCTTGCCCTCGGCATCCAAAGGCGATTACGCAGGCGTCGTGTGCGTCCTGCGCGTAGACAGAGGACGGCCAGGACAAATAGCCAAGGATGGTGAAGTTGGGTCTCGTGGTGGCACCGCGGAAACTTCTCCACACGACGAAGCCGCTGATCTCGGTTTCTACCGGGGCCGCGAAATGCATGGAGATCCGAGCACCCTGCAACTGCGCTTGGGGCCACAGCGTCGCCCTGAGTGTTCCACCAGCGCTACATGAGTCCTCGAAACTGGCATAGCTGGTGTTCACCTGTTCGACACTCCACCCGTCCGTCGGCATGACTCTGCCGTCCGGGGCCTTGCAGGAGTAGACGCGGTAGATGCCCGCGGCGGCGGACGGCGCGGCGGCGAGCGCAGCAAGGACGATGACGGCGGCGCAAAGCGGAAGGCGCCGGAGGATGGAGTGGAGGCGGTGGCTGATCACGGTGTGGTGGTGGTGGGCGGTTGCGGCGGTAGACGGCGCGGGTCGCGAAGCTGGACCCCTAGCCCTGTTCGAAGCCGAACTCGCTCCCGCCGGACGGCTGACTCGGCGGCGCGCTGGGCGGCGGTGGAGCGGTGGGCGGAGGGCTGGCGGACGGTGGGCGGGACGTCGGGCGCGGAGCGGACGTGACCGCCGGAGCCGCGGTCGCGGCCGGAACGGCGGTCGGGACGGCCCGCGGCGCCACGCGGCGGCGGGAGGGACGGGACGACCGCCTCGGCGGCGCGGGTGCGGCCG
>JBBSPV010000026.1:0-52533 GCA_038258425.1 Solirubrobacterales bacterium
CGCCCACCCGCCGGCGTAGGCCGAGCGCGACCAGCGCAGCCGCCCCGGTCGCGCTCGTGGCCAGGTGCGCGCGCCGGCGGCCGGGCGGCGCCGCCGCGCGCCCGCGCCAGTGGCGGCCGTGCAGCGCGGCCATCAGCGCGTCGTCGGCGTTGCCGGCCTGCTTGGCGACCGACACGGCCCACGCCGCGTGGCCGACGGGGTGCGCGACCTCGCGGCGGCCGCGGACGATGCCCCAGCCCGCCGCGGTCACCCGCAGCCCGAGGTCGGCGTCCTCGCGGTAGGCGCGCGGGAAGCGCTCGTCGAAGCCGCCCGTCGCGGCGACCCCCCGGCGCCGGTAGGCCATGTCGGCCGTCGCCCACAGCGCGTCCTGCAGGCCGGCGACGTTGCGCTCCCAGTCCGTCGGCCGGCGGCCGACGGGCAGCGGCACCCGCACCGTGCCCTGGGTCGCGCCGTCGCGCGGGCCGCAGGCGGCGAGGTCGGCCGTCAGCGCGGCCGGCCAGTCCGCGCCGACGACGACGTCGTCGTCGAGGAAGGCGACCCACTCGGCCCGGCACGCGCGCCAGCCGCGGTTGCGCGCCGCCGCGGGTCCGCGCCCGTCGCCGCGCAGGACGAGCGTCCGGCCCGCGAGGGCCGCCGGTACGTGGCCGGCGAGCCCGCCCGGCGCGCCGCGCGGGCGGTCGTCGACGACCACCACGCGACCCGGCCCGGGCCCGTCCCCGGCGGCCAGGGCCGCGAGCAGCGTCCCGAGCGCCGGCCGGCCGGCCGACGGGATGACCACGTCGTAGCTCACGCCACGCCGACCCCCGCGGCCTCGGTGGCTCCCCCGGCGTAGGCGAGGGGGCGGCGGACGAGGAACGGCCCGATGGCCAGCGCGTCGACGGGCGCCGACCCGAAGCACTCCAGCGCGTCGCGCGGGTCGTCGACCATCGGGCGCCCCGCAGTGTTGAGGCTCGTGTTGACGACGACGGGCACGCCCGTGCGGGCCTCGAAGGCCTCGAGCATGCGGGCCACGAGCGGCTCCTCGGCCCGGTCGACGGTCTGCACGCGCGCGGTGCCGTCGACGTGGACGACCGCCGGGATGCGCGCCTTCCACTCCTCGCGCACGTCGTGGACGAAGAGCATGTACGGGCTCGGCAGCGGGCCGTGGGTGAAGATCTCGGCCGCGCGCTCGGCGAGCACCATCGGGGCGACGGGCCGGAACTGCTCCCGGCCCTTGATGTCGTTGAGCTGCTCGAGCATCACCTGCCGCCGCGGATCCGCGAGCAGGGACCGGTGCCCGAGCGCCCGCGGCCCGAACTCGCTGCGTCCCTGGAACCAGGCGACGACGCCATCCTCGGCGAGCACGGCGGCGGTCGCCTCCGCCACATCGTCGGGCCGCTCGTAGGGCACCCCGGCGCGGTCGAGCCACGCCGCGAGCCCCGCGTCGTCCCACTCCCGGCCCAGCGCCGCCGTCCGCATGGGCTCGACCCGGTCGCCGAGCTCCCGGGCGAGGTGGAGGGCGGCGCCCAGTGCGGTCCCGGAGTCGCCCGCCGCCGGCTGCACCCAGACCCGCTCGAAGGGCCCCTCGCGCCACAGCCGCGAGTTCGCGACGCAGTTGAGCGCGACCCCCCCGGCCAGCACGAGCGACGTGTCGCCCGTCCGCGCGTGCAACCAGCGGGCCAGCTCGAGGATGACCTCCTCCGTGCGCGCCTGGACACTCGCGGCGAGGTCGGCGTGGGCGGGCGTCCAGTCCTCCCCGCCGGCGAGTCCCGGCGCCCAGCGGGCGAAGTCGACGGGCTCGACGCGGAAGCCACCGTCGGCGTCGGTGGTCACGAGCTCGCGCAGCTCGCCGAGCCAGACCGGCGTCCCGTAGGAGGCCATGGCCATGACCTTGTACTCGTCGGATGACCGGCGGAAGCCGAGGTGGGCGGTCAGCTCCTCGTAGAGGAGCCCGAGCGAGTGCGGCAGCCTCTGCGCGGCGAGCGTCTCCAGGCGGCCGTCGACCGCCCGACCGGCGAGGTGGGACCCGGCTTCCCCGCGCCCGTCCATGACCAGGACGCTGCACGGGTCCAGGCCGGCCGCGAGGTGGGCGGACGCCGCGTGGGCGACGTGGTGGGCGACGAAGCGCACGCGGCCGGGGTCTAGGCCGGGCAGCGCCGTCCGCAGGAAGCGCGGCGCCCGCTGCACGTAGAGCGTCCGCAGGCCCTCCCACTCATCCGCCGGCAGCTCCTCGTCGGCAGGGCGCGCGAGCGCCGGGTCGTAGGAGTAGGCGACCGCGTCGAGGTCCTGCGGGCGCAGGCCCGCCTCGGCGAGACACCAGGCCATGGCCTGCTCCGGCAGCTCCCAGGTGGAGAACGGGACGGGCGACTTGCCGTGCTTGCGGCGGCTGAAGCGCTCCTCCTCCGCGGCGGCGGCGATGCGCCCGTCGACGACGAGGGCGGCGGCGGGGTCGTGGAAGACGGCGTTGAGGCCCAGGACGCGCACGTGTGTCTGCCTCTAACACTCCTGAGCAGTTCGCAAACGAGTGTGCCTGCGACACGAATGTGCCCGAAACCCGCATGGTTGCGGAAGCGACTCTCGTTCCGGCGGCCTCGAAGGCGGTCAGGCGGCCAACCCTCCGGTTGGCGTCCGCGCCGTCTCAGCCGGAGCCGGCGAGCCCGAGCGCCCCGTCGAGGTCGTCGAGCAGGTCGCCGAGCCGCTCGTAGACCGCGACGGCTCCGGCGTCGCGGAGCTCCCCCTCGCTGAAGCCGCCGGTGAGCACGCCGATCGCCCGCACCCCGGCCCGCTGGGCCGCTTCGCAGTCCCAGGTCGAGTCGCCGACGAGCACCGCGTCGCGCTCCCCGTCGAGCTTCTCGAGCGCGGCGAGCACGAGGTCGGGCTCGGGCTTGGAGGCCTCGACGTCGGAGGAGGTCGTGTACTTGAGGTCCTCCACACCGAGCAACCGCATGTGGCGCTGGGCCTCCTCCTCGCTGCCCGAGGTGGCGAGCACGACGTCGCAGCCGCGCTCGCGCACGGCGGCGATGAGCTCCGAGGCCCCCTCCAGGGCCACGAGGTCGCCCGTGATCTCGGCGAAGCGCAGCTTCTCCGCGGCCGCCGCCGCTTCCGCGTGCTCGGCCGCGAAGGCCTCACCGGCCACCGTCTCGACGAGCTGGTCGCCGCCCATGCCGATGGAGCGGTGCAGGGTCACGAGCGGGAAGGTCCGGCCGCGCTCGCGCAGCGCCCGGAACCACGCGAGCGCGTGCGGGTAGTTGGAGTCGACGAGCGTGCCGTCGACGTCGAGGAGAACGGCCGGGGGGTTCGGGGTCATGACCCCGCCCTACCCGGACGCCGGGCCGCGGTTAGCGCCCACGCGCCACGGGAAGCATGCGGCCATGGTCTGGTTCGTGATCGGCATCCTCGTGGTGCTCGCCGGTGGTGCCGCGGTGCTCTTCGTCGTGCTGCACGCCACGGCCGACGACGCATCCGCCGAGGGACCCGGGCCCGCCGCGCCGTTCGGCGGCGAGGACGCCACGCCGGCGGGCGACACGAGCGAGCTCGCGGGCGAGCAGACCTCGGGCGGCGAGACGGCCGGCCAGCCCGACGCCGAGGCCTCGGGCGGCGCGGGCGCCAACCCCGGCCGATCGACGACCCACGACCGTGGTGCGGGCCCCCGCGACCTCCCCGGCGGCCGCGGGCGCTTCGAGTCCGGCACCATCGGCGGCGAGGCCGAGTCCGAGCCCGCCACCGAGGTCGGCGAGCCCCCGCACCCCGACCGCTGATCGGGCGGTGAGCGGCCGCCCGCCAGGACGGCTGGATCGCAGGCCCACGGCGGCGTGGGCATGTTTGTCCGTGCTGGCGCTGGGGGATGCTTCCAACGACGCCGGAGGGGCCTTTCGAGGGTGCCGAGGGCGGCAGTCGAGGGACGAAGCCGGATCACCCGCCGCGTGGGATCGGGTATGCCGGAGGTGCCCCTGAAGCTTCGCGGACCCGTGTGCCGCCCATCGTGAATCTCGTCCCCGTCGGAGGTCAGAGTTGTCGTCCCCGAAGCCTGCCAGCGCACGCCGGAACCCCGCCTTGCCCCGTCCCGTCCGGCGCGGACGGCTCGCCGCCGCTGGAGCCGATCGTCGGGCGGCGCGCGACGCGGAGGACCGGGCGCTGATCCGCCGCTGCCAGACCGATCCGGCCCCCCACGTGCGACGCGAGACCGTCGAGGCGTTCATGCCCCTGGCCCGCTCGCTCGCCCGCCGCTACCACCGTGGCGAGGAGCCGTTGGAGGACCTCGAGCAGGTCGCGGCCCTCGGCCTGCTGAAGGCCATCCGGGGCTTCGACCCCGACCGCGGCTCGGCCTTCGCGTCCTTCGCGGTGCCGACGATCGTCGGCGAGCTGCGCCGCCACTTCCGCGACAAGGGCTGGGCCATCCGGGTGCCGCGCGACCTCCAGGAGCTCGCGCTGGCCGTGCAGCGCAAGGCCGACGCGATGGCGACCGAGATGGGCCGCCCTCCGACGGTCGCCCAGCTCGCCGAGAAGCTCGGCCGCGACCCGGAGGACGTGCTCGAGGCGCGGGAGGCGCTGCGGGCCATGCGCCCCGCCTCGCTCGACCGCCCCTCCTCCGGCGACGAGGACGAGGACGAGTCGCCCATCGCGCGCATCGGCGGACTCGACCCGGGCTACGAGCGCACGGACGAGGCCGTCACCATCGGCCGGCTCGTGCGCGACCTGCCCGATCGCGAGCGCCGCATCCTCGCGCTGCGCTTCGGCGGCGACCTGACCCAGTCCGAGATCGGCGAGCGCCTCGGCATCTCACAGATGCACGTGTCCCGCCTGCTGCGGCGCACGATCGAGGAGCTGCAGAGCCAGGCGCGGCCGGCGGCCTGACGGGCGGTCAGGCCGGCCCGACCGCCTCCGCCCGCGACCCCGCGAGATCGAAGACCTCTTGCGTGCCGGTGAGCTGCAGCAGGCGCGGCACGCCCGGCGCGGCGCCGGCCACGACCATGCGGCCGCCGCCGGCGGCCACCGTCCCGTGCAGGCGCAACAGCTCGCGCAGGACGGTGGAGTCGATGAAGGAGACGTCGGCCACGTCGACGATCGCGACGTCGGGTGCCTCGGCGGCCAGCGCGTCGAAGAGCTCGCGCAGCTGCGGAGCGACCGCGAGGTCGAGCTCGCCCGCCAGATCCACGACCGCGTGCCCGGGCGCCGCGTCGGCCACGCGCTCCAACCTGATCTGCGTGTCGTGCCCTGCCGTGTCCACGAGGCGCGATGCTAGCGGCCGCCACCGCCCCGGTCTGACGCCCCGCGTTACGCGCCGATGCCCGCCGGGTACTGAATGCCTCGCGATGGACGATGAACCCGCCGCGGCCCCGACGGGGACCGACATCCGTCTCACCCTTCCGGCGCGTGCGGAGAACGTCGCCCTCGTGCGCCACGTGATCGGCGCCCTGGCCGAGGCCATCGGCGCCGGTGAGCCCCTCATCGAGGACGTCAAGCTCGCCGTCACCGAGGCCTGCACGAACGTCATCCGTCACGCCTACCGCGGCACGGAGGGGCCGATCGACGTGTCCGTGACGCCGGACGGCGACCGCCTGACCGTCGTCGTGCGCGATCGCGGGCAGGGCATCGACGTGCCCTCGAGCGAGCCGGGCCCCGGGTTCGGGTTGCCGCTCATGGCGGCGCTCGCCGAGGACCTCGAAGTGCGCCCGGGCCCCGACGGTGACGGCAGCCTCGTCCGCATGTCCTTCCGCCTGGCCGGCGACACCCTGGAGCCCGTGTGACGGAGAGCCCGGTCGCCCGCACCGACACCGCGCCCGAGGAGACCGCGATCTCCGTCGCCTCCGGGCCACTGGTGGGGCCGGTGTTGCGCCGGGTCGTGGGGATGCTCGCCGCCCGGGCGCGACTGCCGCTGGACCGCCTCGACGAGGCCGTGCTCGTCGCCGACGTCGTCGCCTCGCGCGCCGCGTCCCACGCCCCCGAGGCCGTCCAGGTCCACGTGTCCACGGGCGACCAGACGCTCTGGCTGCGCGTCGGTCCGCTGCGGTCGGGCGGCGCCCAGGCGCTCTTGGGCGAGAGTCCGGTGCCCGACGTCGGGAGCCTGATCATCAAGCTCGCCGACGAGGTGCACGTGGACCGCGACGACGCGGGCGGCGAGTTCCTGCGCGTCCGCCTCGCCTACGCCGGCTAGGGCGCAGGCGAGGGGCGCGAGGCGGCGGCGCTAGGCGTTGGCGAGCGTCTTGGCCTTCTCGCCGATGGTCTCGACCATGGAGTCGAACGACTTCGCGAACGACGCGACGCCCTCATCGACGAGCTGGCGCCCGACGATGTCGTCGACGTCGACGCCGACGTCGCGCAACTCGTCCATGAGCTGGTGCGCGCCCTCGACGTCCTTGTCGACCGTGCGGGCGACGGTCGCGTGGTCGCGTGCCGCCTCGATCGTCGCGTCAGGCATGGTGTTGACCGTGTGGGGCCCGATCAGCTCGTCGACGTAGAGCGTGTCCTTGTAGTCCGGGTTCTTCGTCGAGGTCGACGCCCACAGCGGCCGCTGGACGTTCGCGCCCTTGGCCACGAGCGCGTCCCACTGCTGCCCGGAGAAAATGCGCTGGAAGGACTCGTATGCGATCCGCGCATTGGCGACCGCCGCCCTGCCCTTGAGGTCCTCGCGCCCGAGCTCGTCGAGCTTGTCGTCGACCTTGCCGTCGACGCGCGAGACGAAGAAGCTTGCCACGGAGGCGATGCGGTCGATCGGCTCGCCGCGGTCGGCGCGCTGCTGCAGGCCGCTGACGTAAGCGTCGGCGATCGCCTCGTAGCGGCGGACGTCGAAGAGCAGCGTCACGTTGACGGACACCCCGTCGGCGGTCAGGCGCTCGAAGGCGTCGACGCCGGCCTCCGTCGCCGGGACCTTGATGAGGACGTTGGGGCGGTCGATCTTCGCCCGCAGGACCTTGGCCAGCTCGACGGAGCCGTCCACGTCGTCGGCGACGTCCGGCGGCAGCTCGAAGGACACGTGGCCATCCTGGCCCTCCGCGGCGTCGTAGGCGTCGCGCAGCAGGTCGGCCGCCTCGCGGATGTCGCGGAAGCCGAGCTCGAAGAACGTGTCGCGGGCGTCCAGGCCCTGCTCGGCGGCCTTCTCCAGCCCCGCGTCGTAGCGGTCGGAGCCGCCGATGGCCTTCTCGAAGATCGTCGGGTTCGAGGTGACGCCGGTGAGGCCGTCCTCGCGGATGAGCCGCTCGAGCTCGCCCTCCTCCAGCAGGTCCCGGGAGATGTTGTCGAGCCAGACGCTCTGACCCTCGGCGGTGATTTCGTGGAGGTGATTGGAAGCCATGCCCAGTGGTTACCCCGCACGCGCCCGGGGAACGCCCAACGGCATGGTCACCCCGGACCCCTCGCCGCCCGTTCCCGGACCGTCGCCGACCCCGCCCGGCCCCGGCCCCGATCCCGCTCCGCCGACCCCGGGACCGTCCCCCGGGCCACCCGACCCACCGTCGCCCACGCCGCGGCCGATCTAGCCGTGCGCCCGGTTCAGGACACCCCGACGAGGCGGTCGGACTACGCCCTGGTGAGCGCCACCTACCTCGGCCTGCTCGCCGGCGTGGCCGAGGCGGCCCGACGGCGTCAGACCGCGGCGGTGCCGGCCGCGGAGATCGTGCCGCTGGCGGCGGCGAGCTTCGCCGTCTCCAAGCTCCTCGTCCACGAGAAGGTCGAGACCTGGGTCCGCGCGCCCTTCGTCGACGACGCGGCGGGCCGGCCCAAGGGGCGGGGCCTGCGCTACGCCGTCGGAGAGCTCCTCTCCTGCACCCGCTGCATGGGCGCCTGGAGCGCCCTCGGGCTCGTCGCGTTGCGCACGCAGGCGCCCGGCACCGGCCGGCTCGTGACCACCGCACTGGCCGCCTCGGCCGGCAGCGACTTCGCCCACTCGGCGTTCTCGCTGATCTGCCGGCAGGCCGACCTCATCGGGGAACGGCTGGACGCCGCGCGCCGTCAGGCCGGGTCGGGCTAGGCGGGGCCGGGGCTACGCGGCCGGGGAGAGCGCGGCGAGCTCGCGACGCAGGGAGAGGTGCTGCAGCGCGCGCCGCTCGATCGCCCGCAGCTCCTCTCGGCCCATGCCGAGCTCGCGCTGCAGCTGCGACAGCGGCAGCGGCTCGCGCTCCTCGCCGTCGAGGCCGAAGCGCAGCTTGATGACCTGGCGCTCGCGCTCGGGCAGCGCCTCGACCGCGTTGCGGACGGCCTGGCGCGAGAGGGAGACCTCGACCTCCTCCTCCGTGCTGGTCTCCCCCGAGCCCATGAGCGTGCCGAGGGAGGCGTCGTCGCCCTCGCCGACGGGCTTGTCGAGGCTCGTGACCGTGCGAGAGACGTCGAGCATCTCCACGACCTGCTCCAGGGGCAGCTCGGCGGCACCGGCGATCTCCTCCGGCGTCGGCTCCCGGCCGAGCGAGACGGACAGGCGGCGCTCCGTGGTGGCGATCTTGCGCTCGCGCTGGGCGACGTGGACGGGCAGCCGGATGGTGCGGCCCTTGTCGGCGATGCCGCGCTGGATCGCCTGGCGGATCCAGAGCGTCGCGTAGGTGGAGAAGCGAAAGCCCTTGCGGTAGTCGAACTTCTCCACCGCGCGGATCAGCCCGAGCATGCCCTCCTGGATGAGGTCGAGCAGGCAGAGCTCCGACAGGCCCTGGTACCTGCGCGCGATGGAGACCACGAGGCGCAGGTTGTGCGTCGTCAGGCGCTCCTTGGCCTGGAGGTCGCCGGCCTCGATGCGCCGCGCGAGCTCGAGCTCCTCGGCGGGCGCGAGCAGCCGGTGGCGGCCCGCCTCGTTGAGGAACTGCTGCAGCGCGTCCGTGGTGAACAGCGCGAGCTCCGCGTGCGTGTAGGCCGTCGTGGCCGCAGCCCCCTCCGGCATCGCCCGGGCGCAGTCGTCGGTGATCTCGACGCCCTTGGCCTCGATCGCCCCGTGCAGCTGGAGGACCGCGTCCTCCTCCAGGCCCAGCCGCTCGACGAGCTCGGAGACCTCCGAGGCGGCGACGCAGCCTTGGGTCTCCCCGCGGGCGAGGAGGGCGTCGAGGTCAGCGGGAGACGGCGTCATCCGTTCCGCATACCCAAACCGGCGCCTGCCAGCACGCCGGCGGGTGGCTCAGGGCCCCGCGACGAGCAGGGAGTCGCGCGCCACCCCGTAGTCGGCGCGTTCGCGGGCCCCGACGTAGGTCCCGTCGACCTCGAGGTCGAACGGCCGACCGTCCTCGGAGACGACCCGCAGGCCCTCCAGCCGCTCCAGGCCGTGCACGCCCGGATGGGCGAACAGGCGGGCGGGATCGCCCGAGAGCAGGCGCGCGATGATCGACGCGACACCGCCGACCCCGACGCGGTCGGCGAGCGCGACGGAGAGCTCCCCGTCGCCGAGGTGCTCGCGCGGGCACACGTGGATGGCCCGGCGGCCGAAGTACGTCAGCGGGTCCGAGCGCTGGACGATCACCGTCGCGGCCCGCTCCGAGCGTCCGTCCGCTTGAACGAGCACCTTCGGCAGGCGCCCGCGGCCGACGTCGGTCAGGGTCGCCACGGCGCCGGCCGCGACGAAGCCGACGCCCATGCGGGCGCGCAGCACGGGCCGCTCGGCGGCGCGGCGCATGACCGCGGCGGTGGCGCCGATGCCGCTCATGTAGAGGAAGTGGCGGCCGTCGACCGTGCCCGTGGTCGTGCGGCGGATCGCCGGCTCGCGCCCGTGGTGGGCGAGCAGCGCGGTGGCCGCCTCGAGGTCGTCCGGCGCGCCCAGCGTGCGGGCGTAGACGTTCGTCGAGCCGGCGGGCAGGCACCAGAGCGCCGTCTGCGTGCCGACGATGCCGTTGGCGGCCTCGTTGGCCGTGCCGTCGCCACCGACGGCGACGACGAGCCGGCGCCCGTCGGCGGCGGCCTGCGCCGCGAGCTCGGTGGCGTGCCCGGCGTGGTCGGTCTCGGCCGTGTCGAAGCGGTGGTGGCCGAGCGCGCCGAGCACGGCGGCGCGCGCGTGGTCGTTGACGCGCGAGGCGTTGGGGTTGAAGATGACGAGCGCGTCCACGGCGGAGTGAGCCGACCTCGGGGCCCGGTACTCTACGTCGGTCATGGGCGAACGGGTCCTCCTCGGCGCGCGTCGCCGTCCCTACCTCGCGCCGGCGTTGCTCGCCGCGGGCTTCGGGCTGCTCACGTGGGTGCTCGCCATGTCGGAGGGCCTGCCGCTGCACGACCCGGACGGGGTCGGCGGCCCGCCGCTGGTGCGGCTGTCGGCCATCCTCGCGATCTTCGTCGCCCTCGACGTCCTCCCGCGCGCGGGGCTGCGCGCCGGTCCGTCCGTCGTGCGCTTCGCGCGCGCGGTGCCGGAGGTGATCCGCGAGCGCTGGACGCCGCGGCGCGCCGGGCTCGTGCTGGTCGGGCTCTTCTCCTTCTACGTCACCTACGTCGCCTACCGCAACCTCAAGGGCTTCCTGCCCTTCCTGCGGCCGGAGCGCCACGACGCCGGCCTGCTCTCCATGGACAAGGCGCTGTTCGGCGGGCACGACCCGGCGGTGCTGTTGCACCAGCTGCTCGGCGTGGGCATCGCGAACGAGATCCTCTCCTTCGTCTACGTCATCTTCCTCGCCTTCGTCCCCGTCTCGCTCGCGGCCGCCCTCGTGTGGTTCGGCGACATGCGGCGCGGCCTCTGGTACGCGACGGCGCTGTGCCTGAACTGGGTGCTCGGCGCGGTCTCCTACTACCTGCTGCCCTCCATGGGGCCGGCCTTCGTCGCGCCCGAGCTGTTCGCCGACCTGCCGCCCTCGGCCTCCTCCTCGCTGCAGCACGCGCTGTGGGTGGAGCGGCTCAACGTCCTGTTCCACAACGCGGGCTCTGGCGCGCAGGACGCGCTGGCCGGCATCGCGGCCTTCGCCTCCCTGCACGTGTCCGTGGTGCTCACGGCCGCGCTCATCGCCCATCTCGTGCGGGCCAACCGCTGGCTGCGCCTCGGCCTGTGGATCTACCTCGGCCTCGTCGTCGTGGCCACGATCTACTTCGGCTGGCACTACGTGCTCGACGACATCGCGGGCGCGATCATCGCCGTCCTCGCCGTCGGGCTGGGCGCCGTGGCCACCGGACATCGCATCTCCTTCCGCCGGCAGGCGCCGGAGGCGGGGCGCCTGTCGCGGGCGGGCCCTGGCGACGCCGGCACCGCGCCGGCCGCGCGGGCGCGGCCCAAGGTCCTCGCCGCGGAGCCGAGCGCGCTCAACGTCCCGAACGTGCTGTCCGTCCTGCGGATCTTCATGGCACCCGTGGTGGCGTGGCTGATCATCGAGCACCCCGAGGGCTCGGTGCCCGCCGTCGCCGTGTTCGCGCTCGCGAGCGTCACGGACGTCGTGGACGGCTACCTCGCCCGCTCGCGCGGGCTGATCACCTCCGTCGGCAAGCTGCTGGACCCGGCCGCGGATAAGCTGCTGGTGATCGCGGCCCTGGTCTCCCTCGTCGCCGTGGACCGCCTCGCCCCCTGGGTCGTCGCCGTCATCGCCCTGCGCGAGGGGCTCGTGACGGTCCTCCGCGCGCACGCCAACCGCCGGGGCGTCGTGATCCCCGCCGGGACGGCGGGCAAGGCGAAGATGGGGCTGCAGGTGGCCATGACGCTCGTGCTGCTCAGCCCGGTCGACCCCGGCGCCGCATGGGTGCTCGCGCTCGTCGCGGTGACCGTCGCGCTGACCGTCGCCTCCGGCCTGATCTACCTGCGCGGCTGGCTGGCCGGCACCCGCGGGACGTCCCGGGCCGTGGCACCGCGCATCCGCGTCGGCCTCTGACCTCGGCGGAGAGGGAGGCGGGCGGGGCGTGCCGGCCATGACGCTGCGCCAGCTGGAGTACCTCGTCGCCGTGGCCGAGGAGCGCTCCTTCACGCGGGCGGCCCAGCGCCTGCACGTCTCCCAGCCCGCCCTCTCGCACCAGGTGCGGGTGCTCGAGCAGACCGCGGGCGGTGCACTGCTTCAACGCGAGCCACGCACGGTGGGGCTCACGACCCTGGGCGAGGAGGTGCTGCCGCACGCGCGGGCGGCCGTCGAGCTCGCGCAGGCGGCGGCGCAGGCGGCGCGCCGGGCCGGCGCGCTCGAGGGCGGCGAGCTACGCGTGGCGACGCTGTACTCCATCGCGCTCGGGATCCTGCCGCCGGCCGTCGCGGCCTGGCGACGCGCCCACCCGGACGTCCGCGTCGAGCTGCTCGAGCTGCCGGCGCCGGAGGCGCTGAGCGCCGACATGGCCCGCGGCGCCGCCGACGTCGCCGTCGGACCGGTCCCCGACGGCTGGGACGGCCCGCGCCGGCTCCTCGGCGAGGAGGCCTTCCTCGTCGTGCTGCCCGCCGACGACAAGCTGCTGCGCTCGACGCAGGCGGTACCGCTGTGGGAGCTCGCGAACCGGCCCTGGGTGCTCTATCCGGCCGACAGCGGGTTGACGCCGCTCGTCGAGCGCGCGTGCGCGGCCGCCGGCTTCCGGCCTCGCGCGGCCGGCCGCACCCGCCACACGAACTCGGCGGTCGAGCTGGCGGCCGCCGGGCTCGGGCCCGCGCTCGTCCCGGCCGGCGTCGTCGGGCCGGCCTTCGCGGCCTGCGCCCGTCTGGCCGATCCGCCCGTGAGCCGCCGGGTGTCGGCGTTCACCCGTCCGGAGCCGTCGCCGCCGGCGGCGGCCTTCCTCGACACGCTCGTCGAGCACGCGCGCATCCGGCAGGACGCCGGGGCCTGAGGGCCGATCAGCGAGCTCGCCGCGCACCGTGCTCGGCGAGCACGTCGACGAACGAGGCGACGACGGGGGCGGCGCCGAGCGGGGCGAACGCGGCGAGGTCGCGGCGCACGGGCGGATCGGGCGTGAGGCGCTCGCAGTCGAGGTCGCTAGGGACGATCGCGTCGGGCACGAGGGCGGGGCCGAGGCCGGCGGCGGCGAGGTGGACGGCGGTCGCCGTGTGGCGGGTGCGGACGGCGGCGCGCGGGCGGAAGCCGGCCTTCGCGCACGCCTTCTCCACGACGCGGGCCAGTGCGTTCTCCGGAGCGAAGAGCACCCACGGGCGGTCGGCCAGCGCCGCGAGCGCCACGCGCCCGTCGCCCGTCGCGGCGAGCGGGTCGCCGGGGGCGAGCACGACGACGAGCTCCTCCGTGCCGATCACCCGCACCGGGCCCTCCCAGTCGCGCGGCGCCGAGCCGACCGCGACGTCGGCCACGCCGAGCGCCATGTACTCCGCGAGCTCCTCGTCGTTGGGCAGCTCGCGCAGCTCGATGTCCGTCTCGGGATGCAGCCGGCGCCAGGCGCCGATCGCCGGGGGCAGGATGCCGAGGGTGAGGGAGAACAGCGTCGCAACCCGCAGCTCGGCCGGGCCGGTGGGGCGCCCGGCCCGGCGGGCGGCCTCGGCGCTGCGCAGGGCCGCCGCCGCGTGCGGGAGGTATGCCCGGCCCATCGGGGTGAGCCGGACCGTGGCCGGCAGCCGCTCGAGCAGCGGCTGGCCGACCGTGCGCTCCAGCGCCCGCACCTGGTGCGACAGCGCGGGCTGCGAGACGCGCAACCGCTGGGCGGCGCGGGTGAAGGACTCCTCCTCCACGACCGCCAGCAGGTACTCCATCTGGCGCAGGCTCACTCGAGTGAGCCTACGCCGGGATGGGTCAGACGCTCAGGTGCGGGTTCTGGCAGTGCGCGTCGAAGCAGACGGCGGGCTCGCCGTGGGTGCCGCTGGCGTGGAAGTGCGGCTGCTCCTCGTGGGCGCCGGTGCGTCCGAGGCGCTGCAGCAGGGTGCGAAGGGTGGTCATGGTGCTCCTGGGGTGGTGGGGAGGGGGGCGGGAGATGCTGGGGAGGATCAGGCGGCCAGGCGGTCCGAGGCGGCGGCGTGGGCCGTGCGCTCGGCGCCGGAGCTGGTGCGGCGACGGGCGAGGAACTCGCCATCGCGGTGGACGACGTGCTCGAACGGGCGGCAGCGCTCGACGGAGACGCCGGCGGCACGCAGCCGGGCGGCGCGGCGACCGGGGTCCGGATCGCGCAGCCCGCCGTCTTCACGCGTCGGGAACTGGATGTGGGTGGTGGCGGTGGTGAGCATCACCCTCAGTGTCACCGCTGCGGGCCGCGATCAAGTAGACCTTGTGCGACTGGGGGTCATGCACCCGCTGCATGCCTGCCGCATGCCGTGGCGGCGCCCGCCGGCGGCGCGCGTTTGTTTGACGGGCCCCGAGCGACGGGGAGACCACCGGGCAGGGATGGCGTTCCCCCACCTCAGCCAGCCGGTCGCCCAGGGGGTCCGCGTCCTCGACGCCGACCCCGATCTCGGCACGAACCTCGCAGGTGAGCGCTTCGAGCAGGCGCGCCAGGCGCTCGTCGCCCGGACGGAAGGCGTCCCGCGCGGCTCGTGGACGCCGAACGTCGAGACGGGCCCGGACGTGGCCGGCGGGATCGGCCTGCTGCTGCTCGAGGGCGTCGTCATCCGCCGCCTGTCGCTCGGCCACCGCAGCTGCGCCGAGCTGCTCGGCCCGGGCGACCTGATCCGTCCGAGCCAGGACGGCTTCAGCGAGCTGCTCGCCCCCTTCACCGTCTCCTGGCGGGTGCTCGAGCCGCTCATGCTCGCCCACCTCGACGTCCGCTTCGTCGCCCGCGCCGCCCGGTTCCCCGAGATGACCGGCGAACTCGTCTCGCGCAGCCTCGACCGCTCCCGGCTGCTGGCCCGCATGCTCGCCGTCGCCCAGCTGCCCCGCGTCGATACGCGGCTGCTGATCGCCATGTGGCACCTGTCCGAGCGCTGGGGCACCGTGCGGCCCGAGGGCCGCGTGCTTCCCGGGTTCCTCTCCCACGAGCTGCTCGGCTGGATCGTCGGCGCGCGCCGCCCGAGCGTGACCACGGCCCTCGGGCAGCTGTCCCAGAAGGGCCTCATCCGCCGCCAGGACGACGGCACCTGGCTGCTCGGCGACGAGCCGCCGGTCTTCGAGGGCCTCGCCGCCGCGACGTAGGTCGGCCGCCCTCGCCCGTCCGGCCCCGCCGCAGCGCGTCACGAAGCGCATGGCGGGCATGCCGAACGTGACGCGGGCGCTCCCGGACACGAGCGCGTCATGGGCTGCGTGACAGACCGAAAGGTCACGCGTCGCCCGCCTCCACCCCGCCACGGCGGCCCCGCGGTCCTAGGCGCGTGCCGTGCCGTGCGGGTGGATGCGGCGGGTGAGCGGGATGGACGCGAAGATGGCGAGCGCGGCGACGGCGAAGACCGCCGCGTAGCCATCCGTCGAGGCGAAGACCGGCCGCAGCAGCTGGACCGCCACGCCCGCGAGCACCGGCCCGATCACGACGCCGACGCCGCGCGACGCCTCGAAGACGCCGGCGCCAGCGCCGTGGTCGCGCTCGGGCAGCATGCCCATGAGCATGCTGTAGGGGAGCGTCATGACCACGCCGGCGGCGAAGGCGAGCGGCAGCAGCGCCACGATGACCACCAGCGAGTGGACGAAGATCGGCAGGATCAGGCCGAAGCCGTAGACCCACAGGCTCCAGAAGATGAGCTTGCGGTGCCCGTAGCGATCGGCCAGGCCGCCCGACACGAGCGCCGCCAGGACGACGCCGACCGCCACGACGCCGAGCGTCGCCGAGGCGAGCGAGCTCGAGTACCCGAGCCCCTGGGTGATGAACAGCACGGCGAAGGTCTTCAGCGCCCCGAGCGCCGCCTCCCAGCAGGCGTTGGCGATCATCAGCGAGCGGATGTCGCCGCTCTCGCGCAGCAGGGAGAAGGAGCGCCAGTGCCCCTCGCCCGTGACGGCGCTGACCGACGAGTCCTCCGCCCGCAGCGCCAGCGGGCGCACGCGCCACACGAACGCGAGGGTGACGACGACGAGCACCCCCGCCGATACGTAGAACGGCAGGCCCTGCCAGACGCTCAGCAGCAGGCCGCCGGCCACGAGCGCGCCGCCCAGGCCGACCTCGCGCATCGCGTTCTGGGAGCCCTGCGAGCGCCCGCGCTGCTCGTCCGGGACGAGGTCGGGATACATCGCGCGGTAGGGCGCGTAGACGACGAAGTAGCCGAGGTAGAAGAGCAGCAGCACCAGCGCGAGCGGCAGCAGCGCCGTCGTCAGCGGCATGACCAGCAGCGCCGCGACCATCAGCGGCAGTCCGGCGAGCACGAACGGCAGCCGGCGGCCGAGCCGCGTGCGCACGGTGTCCGACCAGCCGCCGACGAGCACCGGCACGAACAGCGCCAGCGCCCCCTCTCCGCCGATCAGCGCACCCGTGACGGCCGGTCCGGACACCTCCGAGATGAGCACCGGGAGGTAGGTCGTGACCGTCGTGATGGCCAGCGCGAGACCGAATGCCGGCGTGGCCAGCAGCAGCAGGAAGCGCCGCGAGACCGGCGGCCCGGACGTCGGCTGGGTCGCGGTCACCCCGCTGATTGTCGCGGACGGGACGGCGGGGCCGCTGTGCGACGGCTTACGCGCCATCTCATCCCGGAGCGCTGCGACCGCCGTAGGAGAAGCGTGACCGCCCGAGACCCCGACCAGCTGGAGGCCGCCCGCGCAGCGCTGCTCGCCGCCGACCACGTCGTCCCCCACACCGACGCGGACGGCCTCGCCGCCGGCGCCCTCGCCCTGCTCGCCCGCGGGCAGTCCGCCGCCGACGCCGTCCTGCTCGACCGCACCCAGACGCCCTGGGGCGATGATCCCGACCTGCCGGCCGGCCGCATCGCGGTGCTCGACCAGGGCGTGCGTCCCTTCGCCCGCCCGGGCGTGCTGATCGACCACCACGTGCCCGAGCTGACCGTGGCCGACCCCGACGTCGTCGTGCTCTCCAGCCACGGCGAGGATCCGGAGACCCCGACCGCCCCGCTCGTCCAGCGCCTCACCGGAGGCCCGTCGTGGCTGGCCGCCGTCGGCGCCGCCGGCGACCTCGGCCGCGCCGGCCTCGCCCTTCCGGAGTGCGCGGACGCCCCGAGCGGCGCGGTCCTCAAGCTCGTGCCGCTGGTCAACGCGCCGCGGCGCTGCGTCGGCGGCCCGGTGCGCACCGCGCTGTCGCTGCTCGTCGACCACCCGTCCGCCGAGGAGGCGCTCGGCGACCCGCGCATCCGTGTGCTCGAGCGGGCGCGCACGGCCTGGAAGGGGTGCTTCGACCAGGTCGTGCGGACCGCCCCGAGCTTCCACGGCGACGTCGCCGTGCTGCGCTTCTGCGTCCCGTACCAGGTCCACCCGCTGGTGGCCACGGCGTGGGCGCGGCGACTCGCCCCGCGTCCCGTCCTCGCCGCCAACGACGGCTGGGTGCCCGGGCGCGTGAACTTCGCCGTGCGCTCCGCCGGCGACGACGACCTGCGCGCCCTGCTGCGGCGCGCGCTCCCGGACGCCGAGGGCGAGCTCGGGCACGGGCACGCGCGCGCCACCGGCGGCTCGCTGGCCCGGGACGAGTTCGAGCGCCTGCTCGGCGGGCTCGCCCACGCCGGGGCCGGCGACCGCACGGCCGTCGCGTAGGCTCGCCGCCTTGAAGCTCGGCTTCGCCGTCAAGGTCATGGGCGAGGGCGGCCTGCCGACGAGCGACAACCGCCGCTGGCAGTCGGGCCCGCACCTGCGCTGGTCGCTGGAGATGCTCCATGCGGTGCTCGACTACTGCGAGCGCCACGCCATCGGCATGTACCGCTTCTCGGCCGGGATCGCGCCCTACGCGACCCATCCCGACCTGCCGCAGTTCCACACCCAGCTCGAGGAGTGCCGGGACGAGCTCGCGGCGTTCGGCGCACGCGCCCGGGACCTCGGCGTGCGGCTCTCCACGCACCCGAGCCAGTACATCGTCCTGAACTCCAAGAACCCGCACACCGTCGCGTCCGCGGTCCGTGACGTCGAGGTCCAGGCCGGACTCCTCGACGCGATGGGCTGCGGGCCCGAGGCGGTCTGCATCCTGCACCTCGGTGGCGCGGCGGGCGGCCGGGACGCCGCGCTGGCGCGCTTCTACGCCGGCGTCGAGCGGCTCTCGGACGCCGCTCGCGCCCGGCTCGTCGTCGAGAACGACGACCGGACCTTCGGCCTCGTCGACGCGCTCGAGGTCGCCGAGCGCACCGGGCTGCGCGTCGTCTGGGACATCCTGCATCACCACTGCCTCGACCCGCAGGGCATCCCGGACCGCGAGGCGCTCGAGCTCGCCCTGGCCACCTGGCCCGACGAGGAGCTGCCGAAGATCCACTACTCCACGCCGAAGACCGCACTGGAGGAGAAGCGCCGGAAGGTCGGCCGGCGGGTGGAGCGCACGTGGGTGCTGCCCCAGCTGCGCGCCCACGCGGACATGATCGACCCGATCGGCTTCGAGCACTTCGTCTCGGAGACCGCGGCCGGCCTCGACTTCGACGTCATGCTCGAGGCCAAGGCCAAGGACCTCGCGCTGCTGCGGCTGCGCGAGCAGCTCGGAGCGCGCGGGCTCGTGCTCTCGCCCGGGTAGACCCGAGGCGTGCTCGATTCCCTCATCGACGCCGTCTCGGGCAGCCCGTGGACCTATCTCATCGTCCTGCTCGCCTCGGGCGGCGACGTCATCTTCCCGCCGGTGCCCTCCGAGACGATCGTCATCACCGCCGGCGTGGTGGCGGCCCGCGGGGGCCTCTCGGTCTGGCTGCTCATCCCCGCGGCGGCGACGGGAGCCATGCTCGGCGACAACCTCGTCTACTGGCTCGGCCGCGGGCTCGGCGATCCGGTCGCGCGCCGGCTGTTCCGCGGCGAGCAGGCCCGCGAGCGCCTGGAGTGGGCCGAGCGGGCGATCGCCCGCCACGGCACCGTGCTCGTGGTCGTCGGGCGCTTCATCCCGGGCGGCCGCACGGCCAGCACCTTCGGAGCGGGGACGCTGGCCATGCCCTGGCGGCGCTTCCTCCTCGCCGACGTGGCCGCCGCGGTGCTGTGGGCGACCTACGCCACGCTGCTCGGCTACCTCGGAGGCGCGACCTTCCGCGGCTCGACGTGGAAGCCGCTGGCCCTCTCGCTCGGGCTCGCAGCGGTCATCTCGCTCGGCGTCGAGGTGTGGCGGCGCATCGAGCGCCGGCGCGGACGCGACGTCCTCGGCGACCCGTTGCGGTGACGGGACGGTGATCCGGCCGCGTCCCGGGCGCGGCTCGCACGACGGCGGCGTGCGTCGTGCAGATGACAAGCCGGCCAGCCACGAGCGGGGCACCGTGGTAGGGAGGACACATGGACTTCCTGCGCGAGGCCTTCCGCGGCGGCAACCGCTTCATCCTGCGCGTCGCGACGATCGCCGCGATCGGCGGATTCCTCTTCGGCTATGACACCGGCATCATCAGCGGCGCCCTGCTCTACATCAAGGACGACCTGGGCGCAGGGTCCTTCGAGCAGGAAGCGATCGTCTCGTCGCTGCTGATCGGGGCGGCGGTCGGTGCGGTGATCTCCGGCTGGACGTCGGAGAAGGTGGGGCGACGCTGGACGAAGATCGGCTCGGGCGCGGTCTACGTCGTCGGCGCGCTCGCCGCGGCCTTCGCGCCGTCGGCCGGCTGGCTGATCGGCGCCCGCTTCGTGCTCGGTCTCTCCGTCGGCACTGCGTCCTTCGTCTCGCCCGAGTACATCTCCGAGCAGGCCCCCAAGCGCATCCGCGGCGGGGTGACGAGCTTCAACCAGCTGATGATCGTCTCCGGCATCCTCATCGCCTACATCGTGAACTTCGCGCTCGGCGACCACTGGCGCTGGATGCTCGGCCTGGCGGTGATCCCGGGCGCCGCCCTGGCGATCGGCATGCTGCTGATGCCCTCCTCGCCGCGCTGGCTGATCGAGCAGGGCCGCGAGGACGAGGCACGGGAGGTGCTCGCCCGCAGCCGCTCCGAGGAGGAGGTCGAGGAGGAGATCCGGGGCGTGCGCGAGGCCGCCGAGCGCGAGGGCTCGACCGCCGACCTCGTGCGGCCGCAGATGCGGCCGATCCTCACCATCGGCTTGGCCCTGGCGATCTTCCAGCAGTTCATCGGCGTCAACACCATCATCTACTACGCACCGACGATCCTGCAGTACACCGGCCTCGACGCCAGCGGCGCCATCCTGCGCACGATCTCCATCGGCATCACGAACGTCGTCTTCACGGTCGTGGCGGTGCTGTTGCTCGACAAGGTCGGACGACGGGCGCTGCTCTTGACGGGAACGGCCGTCTGCACCGTCTCGCTGACCGTGCTGGGCGTCTTCTTCGCCGTCTCCGGCCTCAAGGACTCGGTGCCGTGGCTCGCGCTCGTGTGCCTCATCGTCTACATCGCCGGCTTCGCCGTCGGCCTCGGTCCGGTGTTCTGGCTCATGATCTCCGAGATCTTCCCGTTGCGCGTCCGCGGGCCCGGAATGGCGACGTCGACCGTGGCCAACTGGCTCTCGAACTTCCTCATCAGCGCGACGTTCCTGTCCGTCGTGGCTGCCGTGTCGCGAGCGGGCACGTTCTGGATCTACGCCGGCCTGGGCGTCCTCGCCTTCGTGTTCTTCCTCAAGCGGGTGCCCGAGACGCGCAACCGCAGCCTCGAGGACATCGAGCGCGAGCTCAGCGGCGACCACGAGGCGGGGCAGGCCGCCTGAGCGCACACGTCCCGACGGCTGAGCCCAGGGATCCACGAGCCGTCGGCGGGCTGACGGAACGGCTTGGCCGCGCTGCCCGATCGGAGCATCGTGCCGGCGCATGGGCACGCACGCTGCGGAGACCGCGGCCGACCAGCCGCCGGCGGCGCTGAACTCGCAGCGCTGGCGACGCCTCATCCCGCTCGTCTTCATCACCTACAGCTTCGCCTACTTGGACCGCTCGAACTACTCCCTGGGCGCGGCCGGCGGGCTCGAGGACAGCCTCGGCATCAGCTCGGGGCAGTCCGGGTTGCTCGGCGGCCTGTTCTTCGCCGGCTACTTCATCTTCCAGATCCCGGCCGCCGACTTCGCGGAACGGCGCAGCGTCAAGCAGCTGATGTTCTGGACCCTCATCGCCTGGGGCGTCCTCGCCATGCTGCAGGGCGTCATCGGCGTCTACGGGCTGCTGCTCGTCGACCGCTTCCTCCTCGGCGTCGTCGAGGCGGCGGCGATCCCGGCGCTGCTCGTCTTCCTCACCCACTGGTTCAGCGCGAACGAGCGCGGCCGGGCGAACACCTTCCTGATCCTCGGCAATCCGATCACCCTGCTGTGGATGTCGGTGATCTCGGGCTACCTGATCGCCGCCACCAGCTGGCAGTGGATGTTCATCATCGAGGGAGCGCCGGCGATCGTCTGGGCCTTCGTGTTCCGGGCGCTGGTGGACGACCGCCCGCGCGACGCCGCCTGGCTCGACGACGACGAGCGCGCGGCGATCGAGGAGCGCCTGGCCTCCGAGCAGGGTGAGGTGCAGGAGGTCTCGGGCTACCGCGAGGCGCTCAAGGACTGGCGGGTGCTCGTGCTGGCCGCGCAGTACGCCCTGTGGAGCATCGGCGTCTATGGCTTCGTGTTCTGGCTGCCGTCGATCGTCAAGGCGCTGTCCGGGCGCGGGATCGGCTCGACCGGCCTGCTCTCGGCCGTTCCCTACGCCGTCGCCGCGGCGCTCATGCTCGGCGCCTCGTGGCGCTCTGACCGCTCGGGGCACCGGCGCCGGTACGTGTGGCCGTTCCTGTTCGTCGGGGCGCTGGCCTTCTACGGCTCGTTCCTCGTCGGCACGGGCAACTTCTGGCTCGCCTACGCGCTCTTGATCGTCGCCGGCGGCGCGATGTACGCCCCGTACGGGCCGTACTTCGCCTTCATCCCGGAGTTCATGCCCCAGAACGTCTCGGGAGCCTCGATGGCGCTCGTCAACGCCTTCGGCGCCCTCGGCGGCTTCGCCGGCGCCTACGTCGTCGGCGCGCTCGGCGGCAAGTCGGGGCCGGCCTTCGTGTTCATGGCCGTGGCGCTGGCGGCCGCGGCAGTGCTCATGCTCGTCGTCCGCCCGCCGCAGGTGCGCCGCCGCCGGCGGGAGCGCCGCACCGGGTCGGACGCGCTCGCGAGCGCCGGCTGAGATGGCGGCGTCGGAGGACCGGATCACCGTGGTCGTGGCCACGCCGCTGGAGGCCGCGCTGGTGCAGCGCCTGCGCGAAGCCGTGCCTCAGGCCGAGGTCGTCTTCGAGCCGGCGCTGCTGCCCCCCACGCGCTATCGCGGTGATCACCGCGGAGTCGACGGCTTCCGCCGCTCACCGGCCGATCAGCAGCGCTGGGAGGCGTGCCTCGCCCGCGCCGAGGTGCTCCTCGGCATCCCCGGCGACACGCCGGAGGGCCTCGCCGGCGCGGTGCGGGAGCTCCCGTCGCTGCGCTGGGTGCAGGCCACCGCGGCGGGGGTCGGGGAGCAGGTGAGCGCGGCGCAGCTCACGCCCGACGAGCTCGGGCAGGTCGCGATGACGAGCGCCAGCGGCGTGCACGCCGGGCCGCTGGCGGAGTGGGCGCTGTTCGGCCTCCTGGCGGTCGTCAAGGACCTTCCCCGCCTGCTCGCGGACAAGCGCGACCGGGCCTGGCCGCATCACCCGGTGGGCGAGCTGCGGGACATGACGCTCGCCGTCGTCGGGCTCGGTGCCATCGGCGGCGAGGTGGCCCGGCTGGGGACGGCGCTCGGCATGCGGGTGGTCGCCGTCACTCGCCGCGGCGACGACGGCGAGCACCCGGCGCTGGCCGCGGTGCACCCGCCGGAGCGCCTGCACGAGACGCTGGCGGGGGCCGACGCGATGGTGGTCACCCTCCCGCTGACCGACGCGACGCGCGGCATGATCGACGGTGCGGCGCTCGACGCGCTGCGTACGGGCGCGATCGTGGTCAACGTCGGTCGGGGCGGCGTCCTCGACGAGACTGCGCTGGTCGAGCGCCTGCGCGACGGCCGCCTCGCGGGCGCCGCGCTCGACGTGTTCGCCACGGAGCCGCTGCCGGCCGGCAGCCCGCTGTGGGAGCTCGACAACGTCCTGCTCAGCCCGCACACTGCCGCGCTGTCGCCGCGAGAGAACGAGCGCATCGTCGACCTCTTCGCCGACAACCTGCGCCGCTACCTCGACGGGCGGCCGCTGCGCAACCGGATCGTCCCGGAGCACCCCTACTGAGAGGCGGACAGCTCGCGCGGGTCGTCCAGGTTCGACTGGGCGTCGGTGGCCGCGAGCTCCTCTGCCGCCGGCGGCGAGCCGTGCAGCAGCCAGCGCCGGTCTCGCCGCTCGACCTCACCCGCCGCCTGAAGACGCGCGAGCGCGGCGGACACGGACGGCCGATGCGCTCCGACGAGATGGCCGATGAGCTCGTGGGTGAGGTCGAGCTCGAGCTTGACGCCATCGGGACGCACGCGGCCGAAGCGGTCGGCGACCTCCCAGAAGAACAGTCGCAGCCGGTCGTCGAGGCGATGGTGCTGGGCGATGGCGAGCATCGACGCCAGCCGGCGGGAGCGGACCATCGCCCGGCCGACGAGCGCCGCCGTGACCTCGGGGTAGGGTGCCATGCGCGCCATCCAGGCCAGGTCGAGCACCGCGAGGCGCAGGGGCGAGAGCACACGCCAGCGCGCCGTGAAGGGCAGGGTCGCCTCCTCGCCGTCGTGCGCGAAGGGCTGGACCAGATCGCCGGCGGCCAGCAGCTCGGCGCCGAAGCGGTCGCGCACCCCGACGCGCCGGACGAGCACTCCCTCGATGACGAGCATCCCGAGCCCGTCGCGGCCGTGCCCGGCATCCTCATCGGCCGCCCACCACCCCGTGTCGCGCCACAGGGTGCGGGCCAGGCTGCGCGGCACGGCCTGTGCTCGCCGCTGCGGGTCGAGCCGCTCGCCGAGCTCGCGGTCGGCGTCGAGCACCATCACCCGGCCCGCTCCGGGGCTGCCGTCGCTCCGCATACGTATCGGCATGCCCAGTCGTCCCGCCGACGACACACACGAGCGATCAGGCGACCGGACGCCCTGCCGCGCGACCTCGTGCGCGTCGACCGCGCCGGTCGTCCCGCCGGACGTATGCCGCATGACCGTCACGGTCCTCGGCCGGCGCACGCCGTGGTAGGCCGCCGGCATGCGCGTCGACCTCGAGGGTCTCGTCGACCTCAGCCAGCCCGTCCCCCACGACGGCCCGCGTGGGCGGAGTACGACCCACCCACAGTGACCCGCAACTACCGCCTCGGCGCCGAATGGTTCAACGCCGAGACCGTGCGGATGAACACCCACACCGGCACACACGTCGACGCGCCCTTCCACTTCGACGCCTCCGGCGAGACCGTCGACCGGCGGCCACTGCGCGCGTTCGCCGCACCCGCGGTCTTCCTCGACCTGCGCGCGGCGGTGCGCGCCGACGCGCCGATCGGTCCGGCCGCGCTCCGTGTTCCTGCTGCCGCACATCCCGCCGGGCCAGGAGCTCGAGCAGGTCGCGAGCTGAAACGGCGGGCGCCGGCGACCAGCGCGATGCGGCCTCGGGCCCGGGGGCCGCGGTCCGGGGTCCGGGGCTCCTGCCGGGGCCGCCCGCCGGGCCGCCCGCCGGGGCAAGAGGCGGGCACGACGCCGCATGACGACGCTGACCCGCCTTCCGCACCGCGAGGGTCTGGCCGCCCGACCGACCAGGGTTCGCGGCCGCCGACGCCCGTCGGTTCGGGTGACGGCGGACCCGAGGGACGGTCGTGCTGCCGCTCCACGTCGACCGGCTCGGTACGTGCGTTGGCCGGGGAACCCCAGCGGTCGACCCGCCGCCTCACGTCCGCTCGACTGGCCCGTGCGTCGGCTCGTCGACCGCCGCGGAGCCGGCGCCGGCCTCGGCTTCCGCGACGTGCGCCCGCGGTGCCGGTGATGCCGTAGCATCAAATGCATGCGCACAACCGTCTCGATCGACGACGACGTGCTGCTCGCGGTCCGGGAGCGGGCACGACGGGAGCGGCGCACGGCCGGGCAGGTGCTCTCCGAACTGGCTCGTGAGGCGCTGACCGGGCGCCACAGGCCGGCGGTCGACGCCGGACGGGAGCGACACGGGTTCCGGCCCCTCCCGCGCCGGGGGGCCACCATCTCCAACGCGTTGATCGACCGGCTCCGCGAAGACGAGCCGGAGTGACGCGCCTGCTGCTCGACATCAACGTGCTGCTCGCCCTCCTCGACGGCGACCACGTGGACCACGGCCGGGCGCGTGACTGGCTCGACGAGGCCATCGAGGGCGGTTGGGCGTCCTGTGCCGTCACCGAGAACGGCTTCGTCCGGGTGATCAGCCAACCGCGCTATCCGAGCCCCGTGTCGCCGGCCGTGGCCATCGACCTGCTCGGCCGGGCGTGCGCGAGCCGCCACCACGAGTTCTGGCCCTGCGACGTGAGCCTCCTCGACGACCGGATCGTGGACCGGACGCGGCTCCACGGTCCCCGCCAGGTCACCGACGCCTACCTGCTCGGTCTGGCCACCGCGCACGATGGGCGCTTCGTCACCTTCGACCGCTCGGTGTCCGTCTCCGCGGTCGCGGACGCCACGGAGGATCGCCTCATCGTCCTGTAGGTCCTGAGCGGCCACGCATCATGGCCGTCGGCCGCGGGGCGGCCAGCTCGAGCCGCGGCGCCGGTCCGCACGCGAGCTCGTCGCCGCGCGCACCGTCGGCGTCACTCGCGGGACGAGACGTTGCGCCAGCCGCCGCCGGCTTCCGGCCCCGTCGCGCTCGGCGAGAAGCGTGACGGCGTCGTGGTGGGGCGCCTCGCCCGTCTCGCGCTGGCGGCGGCGCTCGCGGCGGCTGGGTCCCGCGACCGTCGCCGGCTACGCCTCTTGGGCCGAGAGCCTCCGACACGGGTGCGCGGCACCGTCGCGACGTGAGCGGCGCCCGGAGGCGACCCGCGGGCGCGTACCGCAGCGGGCTTGTCGCCCAGCATACGGTCCGTTCCGTCCGTCGTAAGCCCGGTGACGGCGTTTCGTTACCCGACACTCTCGGCCGGCCTCGGGGGCTGGTGATCTGGCATGGTGGTCGCCGTCGTGGCGGTAGCCGGAGACCTCCCTGCCCCGTTGCTCGCCGCTCGCGCGAACGACCTCGGTGGCGCCGACACGCGGGCCGCGTTCGACAGCCTTCTCGCCGTCTACGCACCCATCGCCGCCGTGGTGTTCCTGATCGTCATGGTCGCGTTGCTCGTCCCGCTGTCTCGCAACCGCGCCTCCAACGACCGAGTGGCGTCCAAGCGCACCTCATCCGTCCGGCTGGAGGCGCTGTACGCGGTGGTCCTGGGTGTGGTGGCCGGCCTGCTCGTGTGGCGCACCTTCGAGGCGGTGACCAGCGTGGATGCCGTCGCGGCCAAGGCCGCCCCGGCTCCGCGCGCCGGCCCCTCCGGCCTGACCATCGATCTGGCGGCGGCGAAGTGGAACTGGCGCTTCGGGTATCCCGGTGGGGTCGTCGAGCAGGGCAACGGTCCCGACCATCTGCCGACCCTCGTGGTCCCCTCCGACGAGGTGGTCCGCTTCCGTCTGCACTCGCTCGACGTCGTGCATGCGTTCTGGATCCCGGCCGCCCGGTATAAGTGGGACGCGATCCCCGGCCACCCGCAGGTCATCGACATGGCCTTCGACCCCGACGTCGACTACCGCGACGGGCGCTGCTCGGAGTTCTGCGGCGAGTACCACGAGCAGATGCGGTTCAAGGTCGACGTGCGCAACCGCCGCGCCTTCGACGCGTGGCTGTCCGCGCGCCAGCGACAGGCAGCCGGCGGATGAGCGGCGCGCTGGCCTCCACCGACCACAAGGCCATCGGCGTGCGGATCGCCCTGACCAGCGCAGCGTTCTTCCTCGCCGCCGGCGTGCTCATCCTGCTCGTGCGCAGCGAGCTGGCCGCGCCCGGCCTGCAGTTCGTCTCCCACGCGGGCTACAACCAGCTGTTCACCATGCACGGCTCGACGATGATCTTCATCGTCATGGTCCCGCTCGGCCTGGCCTTCGGCGTGTACTTCGTGCCGCTGCAGGTAGGGGCGGGCGACATCGCCGGCCCGCGCTGGGCGCTCGCCGGCTCGTGGCTGATCCCGCTGGGAGGCCTGATCATGTGGCTGGGCTGGCTGACGCGCGAGGGTCCGGGCCGGGCGGGCTGGTACGCCTATGACCCCCTCTCGGACCAGCCGAGCACGCCCGGCCCCGGCATGGACCTGTGGGTCTGCGGGGTGATCCTGGCGACGCTGGGCGCGATCATCGTCGGCTGGTGCATCCTCATGACCTGCCTGCGCCGCCGCGCGCCGGGGATGACGCTGCTGCGCATGGCGCCGTTCAGCTGGGCCATGCTCACCACGTCGCTGATCGTCGTGTTCTCCTTCCCGTCGCTGGTCGTCGGCATGACGCTGCTGCTGCTCGACCGCCACGGCGCGGACATCCTGGGGCCGATCAGCTACCAGAACCTGTTCTGGTTCTACGGCCATCCCGTCGTCTACGTCATGTTCTTCCCCTACGTCGGCATGGTCGCGGAGGCCGTCGCGACGTTCTCGGGCCGGCGCCTGTTCGGCTATCACGCCTTCGTGCTCGGGCTGCTGGCCTTCACGGCGCTGTCGGTGACGGTCTGGGCGCACCACATGTTCACGACCGGCGGCGTGCCGAACAAGCTCTTCTCGCTGACCTCGACGGCGTTGATCGTGCCGGCGGGCATCGAGTACTTCGACACGATCGGGACCATGTGGCTGGGCTCGATCCGCGTCACGACGTCGCTGCTGTTCGCCGTGGGCTTTCTGGCGCAGTTCCTGATCGGCGGGATCACGGGCGTGTTCGTCGCCTCGCCGACGCTGGACTACAGCGTGACGGACTCGTACTTCATCGTCGCGCACTTTCACTACACGATCTTCGCCGGCAGTCTGTTCGGCTTCTTCGCCGGCCTGTACCTGTGGTGGCCGAAGTTGACCGGCCGGTCACTCTCCGAGCGCTGGGGGAAGCTGCACTTCGCGCTGCTGTTCGCCGGCACGTCGTTGACGTTCATTCCGCAGTTCTTCCTCGGCTGGGAGGGCATGGCGCGGCGGCTCGCCGACTATCCCGCCTCGACGGGGTGGCAGTCGCTCAACGTGCTCTCCACGGTCGGCGCGTTCGTCATCGCCGTGTCCACGATCGTCTTCCTCATCTCGGCAACGCGCTCCCTGTTGAGCCCGCGCACCGCCGCCGCAGACCCGTGGGGCACCGGGCTGTCGCTCGAGTGGGCGACGAGCTCGCCGCCGGCGCGGCACAACTTTCCCCGGCCGCTGCCGCCAATCGAGTCCTACGCCCCGCTAGGGGACCTGCGCCGGCGCGACGAAGGCCCCGACGACGAGCCGGAGGCGACGGGTACCGGCCTGCCCGCGAGGAGCCGCGCATGAGCACGGGCGTGGCGCCGGTGACGGCCTGGGGCGGCATCCTGCTGGTCGTCACGGCGCTCGGCGTGCTCGTCTTCGGCCTGGACTGGCTGCCGGCGCTGCTGCTCGGGACGGCCGGCGCGGGCGCGGCGCTGACCGGGATCGTGACGGGGTTTGCGGGCCGCCGCGGCGGCGACGCGCCGGGACCGGTGGGACCGAGCGTCTCGCCGGACTCATCGCTCGCGAGCGTGCTCGTGCCGATCGGCGGTGCCCTGGCGCTGGTCGGCTCCGTGCTCGGCACCGCCTTCCTCTGGCCCGGAGTCGGCCTGATGGCACTCGGCTTCGGCGGTGTCGTCCGTGAGCTGCGCGCGGCGCGCCGGAGGTTGCGATGACCTATGCGGTGCTCGTGGCCCTGGCGGTCGCGTACGGATTCGGCGTCCGGCGGGCTCGCAGCTGGTCTCGTGCGCGGACGCTGAGCTGGCTGCTCGGCCTAACGGGGCTGGGCATCGCGTTGGGACCGGCGTTGGACGCCGGCGCAGACGAGCGGCTCGTGCTCCACATGGTCCAGCATCAGCTCATCGGCCTGGTGGCCGCTCCCGCCCTCGTGGCCGGTGCGCCACTGCGGCTGCTGCTGTCCGCGGCCGACCGCGACACGCGCCGAGCCGTCGGACGCGCGCTGAGCGGTCGCCTTGCCCGCACGCTCGGCCGCCCGGTCGTCGGCTTCGTCGCCTTCGTGGCGGTCCTCGCCGTCGTCCACGTCCCCGGCGTCTACGACGCCGCGCTGCGCGAGCCGGCCCTGCACGCGCTCGAGCACGGCGCGCTGTTCTGGTCGGCGGTGCTGTTGTGGACGCCGCTGATTGCCGCCGGACCCGGGCGGCGGCGCGTCCATGCCGTGGGCACCGTCGGCGTGCTCGCCGGCGCCATGGCGGCGATGGGCGTGCTCGGCGCCGTGCTGGCGGGGTCGAGCCACGTCATCTACGACTTCTACGCGCGCTCGCACTTCGACGCCCTCGCCGACCAGCACCTCGCCGGCGGGATCATGTCGGTCGGCGGCATGGTCGCCGTCCTGCCGGCGCTGCTGTGGCTCGCCTGGCGAGCGCTGGCCGAGGAGGAGCGCCGACAGTGCGTCCGGGAGGCACGGGCATGAAGCGCCTCTGGGTGGCGCTGCGCCTCGCGCTGGCACTGGTGTTTGCCGCGGTCGCCGTCATGACCTGGACGGCCGGCGACTCGCCGGCGCAGTCGCCGGACCTCGCCGGCCTGCGCGACCGCGGCGCCGCGATCTTCTCCAGCGCCTGCGCCGCCTGCCACGGCGACGACCTGCAGGGCATCAGCGGCCGGGGCCCGTCCCTGCGGCGCGTCGGCGCGGCGGCTGTGGACTTCTACGTCGGCACGGGCCGGATGCCGCTCGCCCGCCCAGGCATCGAGCCCCAGCGGGCGACGCCGATCTACGGTCGACGCGACCGGCAGGCCCTGATCACCTACATCACGAGCCGCTATCCGGGCGGGCCGGCGATCGAGGACGTGCAACCCAGCCGGGGCGACATCCGTGAGGGCCTCAAGCTGTTCGCCGACAACTGCTCGGGCTGTCATCAGGCCATGGGACGGGGCGGCATCGCGCCCGGCCTGGTGGCGCCGCCGCTCACGTCGGCCACGCCGACGCAGATCGGCGAGGCGATCCGCGTCGGCCCGTACCTCATGCCCCGCTTCTCACCGAAGCACCTCGACGCCAAGCAGGTCGACTCCATCAGCACCTACGTCACCGAGGTGCTGCAACGGCCGCCCGACCGCGGCGGCTGGGGCATCGGCAACATCGGCCCGTTCCCGGAGGGGCTCGTGGCCTTCGTGCTCGCCGGCGCGGCGATGCTCATCGTCGCCCGGTTGATCGGGGAGCGGACGTCATCGTGAGGGCGAGGCTGACCCGGCTGCTGCTGCTCTTCGGGCTCGCCCGCGGCGCCGCGCGCGCCCGGAACGAACCGGGCGAGCACGACGACGGGATCGACCCGAGGCGCCGCGACGTCCCGGCCTCGCCCGGCAACGAGCTGCTGGTGGCCGTGCTGCTGGCCGTCGGCGGGCTTCTGCTGGTCGCCTTCGGCGTGCTCGTCGCCGTCGAGGCCTCCACCCAACTGCTCGGCGGGCTGCTCGGCGCCGGCCTGGCCGCCCTGGCGGCGGCCCTCATCGTCGCCGGCAAGGGTGTCGTGGTGCAGGAGACGTCGGTGCAGGAGCGCATCTCCGGCGACAGCCCGGAGGCCGTTCAGCGCACGGAGGACGAGCTGGCCTCCGGGATCGAGGGCGTGTCGCGCCGGCGCCTGCTCCTCGGCGCGGCCGGCGTCACCGGCACGGGCGCGCTCGTGGCGGCGGCCGTGCCCTTCACCGCCATCGGGCCGTCCCCGGAGGCGCTGCTCGGCTCGCCGTGGCGGGCCGGCACGGCGCTCGTCGACGAGCAACACGCGGCGATCCGCGCCGACGAGCTGGAGGTCGGATCCTTTCTCACCGCCTTCCCGCGCGGCGCGGACATGCGCGAGCTCGGCTCGCCGGTGGTCGTCGTGCGCGCCGACCCTGCCGAGCTGCGCCTGCCGGCCGGGCGGGCCGAATGGGCTCCGGAGGGCATCATGGCGTTCTCGAAGATCTGCACCCACGCCGGCTGCGCCGTCTCCCTCTACCGCTATCCGGTCGACGAGCGGCTCTCGTCCGGCCCGGCGCTCGTGTGCCCGTGCCATTACTCGACGTTCGACGTGCGGCGCGGCGCCAGGGTCATCTTCGGCCCTGCCGGCCGGCCCCTGCCCCAACTGCCGTTGCGGATCGCCGCCGACAACACGCTCGTGGCCGGCGGGCCGCTGTCGGGCTCCGTGGGTCCGGCCTGGTGGGGTACGCGCAGGGGCCGGACGTGAGCCCGCCGCAAGACCCCGTCGCCTTCGTCGGGCAGCGGCTGCAGACCGCCAAGCCGCTGCGCCAGGTCATGCGCTACGTCTTCCCGGACCACTGGTCGTTCCTGCTCGGTGAGGCCGCGCTCTACTCGTTCGTGGTGCTGGTGGCCACCGGCGTGTTCCTCGGCTTCTTCTACACGCCTTCGACGACCGAGGTGACGTGGACGGGGCCCTACGCGCCACTGTCGGGTGAGTCGCTCTCGCAGGCCTACGCCTCCGTGCTCGATCTGTCGTTCACGGTGCCCGCCGGCCTGTTGATGCGCCAGACGCACCACTGGGCCGCCAACCTGTTCCTCGTGGCGATCACCCTGCACCTGCTGCGGATCTTCTACACGGCCGCCTTTCGCAAGCCGCGCGAGCTCAACTACTTCGTCGGCGTGACGCTCCTCGGCCTGGCCATCCTCGAGGGCTACGCCGGCTACTCGCTGCTCGACGACCTGCTCTCGGGCATGGGCCTGGCCATCGGCTACGGCACGGCGCTGTCGATTCCCGGCGTCGGCGGCGCACTCGGCAGCTTGATCTGGGACGGCCCGTTCCCCGGCGGCGACGACTTCCTCTCACGCCTGTTCGTCGTCCACGTGTTCATCCTGCCCGCGATCATCGCCGGGCTGATCGCGGCGCACCTCGCGATGATCGTGCGCCCGCACCATACGCAGTTCCGCGGTCCGGGCCGGCGTGAGCGCAACGTCGTCGGCTCGCCGCTGTGGCCCGCCTACGCGCTGCGCTCACTCGGGTTCTTCGCCGCGGTGGCGGCGATCCTCGTGCTGCTCGGCGCCTTCGTGCAGATCAACCCGATCTGGCAATGGGGGCCGTTCGACCCGTGGGTCGGGGAGAATGGCGCTCAGCCCGACTGGTACCTCGGCTGGCTCATCGGCGCCCTGCGGCTGATGCCCAACTGGGAGATCCACGCCTTCGGCGCCACCGTCGCGCCCAACCCGTTCTTCGGCGGCATCCTGTTCCCCGGCCTCGTCTTCGGCGTCCTCTACGCGGCCCCCTGGCTCGACCGGCGCCTGTGGTCACGCGACGAGCGCGTGCACCATCTGCTCGACCGTCCACGCGACAACCCGCGGCGCACCGCCTTCGCCACGGCGTTCGTCACTCTCGTCGTCGTCGTGTTGTTCGCGGGCTCGGCCGACCGGCTCTTCCTCGCCACCAGCAGCTCATACGAGCTGCTGGTGTGGGTCTTCCGGGCGCTCGTCTTCGTGGCGCCCGTGGTCGCCTGGGTGGTCGCCAGGCGGGTGTGCCTGCGCCTGCGCCGAGAAGACGCCCATCCCCTGCGCGGTGTCGATGGACAGGTCGTACAGCGCGCGGCCAGTGGGGGATTCGAAACGCTGGGGTCGGCGCGAAACGGCGGGCCATCGGACCGACAGCCCGACGGGACACCGAAGACGAGCACCGGCCAAGCGTCGCGGCCCAAGGCCGACTGAGCGCCCGAACCGCACCGCGCAGCACATCGGGGCTCGCGCTCTCAGACCTCAGCGCGTCAGCCATGGCTCGCTCCCCACGGGCGGATCCGGTCAATCGGACCCGGGGACGGGTTCGGGCGACTCGAGCTCGTCCGCATCCGGCGGCGACCCGAGCAGCAGCCAGCCGCGATCCCGGCGTTGCAGCCTCCCCGCGTCCGCGAGGCGCTTGAGCGCGGCCGATACCGACGGCCGGTGCGCGCCGACGAGGTGACCGATCAGGTCGTGCGTGAGCGGCAGGTCGAGCCGCACGCCGTCGGGACCGACACGCCCGAAGCGGTCGGCCACCTCCCAGAAGAACAACCGCAGGCGATCGTCGAGACGGTGATGCTGGGCGATGGCGAGCATCGACGCCAGCCGGCGGGAGCGCACCATCACGCGCCGCACGATCTCGGCAATCACCTCCGGGTACGGCGCCATGCGCACCATCCAGGCGCGATCGAGCACCGCGAGACGCAGCGGCGTCAGGACCCGCCAGCGCGATGTGAACGGCAGCGTCGCCTCCTCGCCGTCGTGGGCGAAGGGCTGCAGCAGATCGCCGGCGGCCAACAGCTCGGCGCCGAAGCGGTCGCGTACGCCCACGCGCCGGACGAGCACGCCGGCGACGACGAGCAACCCGACGCCGTCGCGCGCCCACGCCGCATCCTCCTCAGCCGACCACGCCCCGGCGTCGCGCAGCAGCAAGCGGGCGACGCTCAACGGCACGGCCCGCTGAAGTCGGCGAGCGTCCAAGCGCTCCGCCAGCTCGGCGTCGACCTGGAGCACTCTCACCTGCGCGTGCCGGGCGCCTCCAGCGTCGACCGTCATCGAGCCCAGCATGCCAACTCGCCGGCCCCGGCGCGAGCCGGACGCTCGCCCGCCGCCCGTCGGTCATGCCCAAGACCATGCTCGCGTTCGCCCGGCGCCATCGGGGCAGAGCAGCTCCATGGCCGCGTCCGGCGCCACGACACCTGGAGCCGCGCCCCGGCCGATCGGTGACTACGCGGCCCTCGGCGACGGGCGCACCGTGGCGCTCGTCGGCCCGGACGGCGCGGTGGACTGGCTCTGCCTGCCCGACCTCGACCGGACGCCGACCTTCGCCCGCCTGCTCGACGCCGAGCGCGGGGGCAGCGCGACGCTCGCGCCGACGGCGCCCGCCACCGCGACCCGCCGCTACCTGCCGGGCACGAACGTGCTCGAGACGACCTGGCGCGGCGACGACGCGGAGCTCGTCGTGACCGACGCGCTCGCCGGCGGTCCCGGCGAGGCCGTGCGCGAGCCGCTGCTCGTGCGGCGGGTGCGCGGAGGCGCCGGCCGGATGCGGCTGGCCTGGCGGGTGAGCCCGCGCTTCGGCGACGGGCTCGACGCCCCGGAGGGCGCCGAGCCCTCGGCTGGGGGGCTCGTCGTGCACGGAAACGGGCCGGCGGTGGCGATCGGCGCCCCCGACCTCGCCTGGGACGGTCACGCCGCGACGGGCGAGCTGGAGGTGGGTCCGGGCGACGAGGTCGTGCTCACCGTGGGCACCGCCGCCGCGGTGCCCGAGCCGGCCGCGGCCGCGGCGGCGATCGACGCCACGGTGGCGGCCTGGACGCACTTCAGCGCCACGGTCCGCCACCAGGGCCGCTGGGCCGAGCCGGTGCGGCGCAGCGCGCTCGCGGTGCGGTTGCTCGTGCGCGAGAGCACGGGCGCGATCGCCGGTGCCGGGACGCTCGGCCTGCCCGAGCAGCCCGGTGGGCCCCGCAACTACGACTACCGCTACTGCTGGCTGCGCGACGCGTCCTTCGTCGTCGACGCCTTCGGCGCCGTGTGCGACCTGACCGTCTCCCAGCGCTACCTCGACTGGCTCACCCACGCCCTCGCACAGCTCGGTCCCGGGATGCAGCCGTTCTTCCGCCTCGACGGGGGCCGAGAGGCACCCCAGCGCGAGACGGAGCTCGCCGGCTACGGCGGCGCCCGGCCCGTCCTGTTCGGCAACCAGGCCTTCCACCAGACCCAGCTCGGCAACTACGGCGACGTGCTGCAGAGCTGCGCCCTGCACCTCGGGCACGGCGGCACGCTGCCCGACGGCCTGCCCGAGCGGCTCGCGGACGCCCTCGACCACCTGCTCGAGATCTGGCGCGAGGACGACGCCGGCGTCTGGGAGCTCTCGTCGCGCCCGCACACCTGGTCCAAGATGGCCTGCTGGGTCGCCTTCACGCGCGGCGCCGAGCTCGCCGAGGCGGGGGAGCTGCCCGGCAACGCCGACCGCTGGCGCACCGAGGCCGAGCGCGTGCGCGAGCACGTCGAAGCCCACCACGTCCTCGACGGCGCCTACGTCGGGGTGGCCGGCACGGACGAGCTCGACGCGGGCGTCCTGCTCGGCGTGCTCATGGGCTACCCGCCCGCCGACGAGGAGCGCTGGCACACCACCCTCCAGCGCCTCGACGCGGAGCTCGGCGAGGGTGTGCTGCTGTACCGCACCACGAACCTCCGGTCGCAGGAGCAGACCTTCCTCCCGTGCGCCTTCTGGCGCGCCCACGCCCTCGCCCGCCTCGGACGCCTGGACGAGTCCGCCGAGGCGCTCGACGCGCTCGTCGCCCTCGGCAACGACGTCGGCCTGTTCTCGGAGGAGGCCGCGCCGGACGGCACGGCCTGGGGCAACATCCCGCAGGCCCTCACGCACGCGGCGCTCATCAACGCCGCCTCGGCCTGGACGGAGCAGGCCGCCGGGAGGCAGGACGCGTTCCCGGCAGCCCAGTCCCCCCCACCCGCAACGGAGGCAGCATGAGCCAGAACGTCGGCGAGCACATCCTGCGTCGCCTCATCCAGTGGAACGTCAAGCGGATCTACGGCTACCCGGGCGACGGCATCAACGGCATCCTCGGCGGCTTCCACGCCGTCGGCGACGAGCTCGAGTTCGTCCAGACCCGCCACGAGGAGCTGGCGTCCTTCCAGGCCTGCGCGCACGCGAAGTTCACCGGCGAGGTCGGCGTCTGCCTGGCGACCTCGGGCCCGGGCGCCGTGCACCTGCTCAACGGGCTCTACGACGCCAAGCTCGACCACCAGCCCGTCGTCGCCATCGTCGGCCAGCAGGCGCGCTCCTCGCTCGGCGCCGACTACCAGCAGGAGATCGACCTGACCACGCTCTACAAGGACGTGGCCGCGCCCTTCGTGCAGGTGCTCAACGTGCCGGCCCAGACCGAGCTCCTCGTGGACCGCGCCATGCGCGTCGCCGCCGCCACCCGCTCGGTGACGGCGATCATCGTGCCCAACGACGTCCAGGAGGAGCCCTACGAGGATCCGCCCCGCAGCCACGGCTCGGTGTTCTCGAGCCCGGGCTACGTCGCCCCGCGCGTCGTCCCCGAGCCGGCCGACCTCGAGCGCGCCGCCGAGGTCCTCAACGCCGGTGCGAAGGTCGCGATGCTCATCGGCCAGGGCGCGATCGGCGCCGAGACCGAGGTCAAGGAGGCCGCCGAGCTGCTCGGCTGCGGCGTGGCCAAGGCGCTCAACGGCAAGGCGGCCCTGCCCGACGACCTGCCGTACGTCACCGGCGGCGTCGGCCTGCTCGGGACCAAGCCCTCCTACGACCTCATGGAGGGCTGCGACACGCTGCTGATGGTCGGCACGAACTTCCCCTACTCCGAGTGGCTGCCCGAGCCGGGCCAGGCCCGCTGCGTGCAGATCGACATCGACGGGCGCCTGCTCGGCATGCGCTACCCGACGGAGGTGCCCCTCGTCGGCGACGCCGGCGCGACCCTGCGCGAGCTGCTGCCGCGCCTGCGGCGCAAGGACGACCGGGCCTGGCGCGAGGAGATCGAGGCGAACGTCACGCGCTGGTGGGAGATCCTCGAGGACCGCTCGATGGAGTCGGCGAGCCCGCTGAACCCGCAGCGCGTCTTCCACGAGATGTCCCAGCGCCTGCCCGACCGCGCGATCCTCACGTCCGACTCCGGCTCGGCCACGAACTGGTGGGCGCGCCACGTCAGGGTCCGGGAGGGCATGAAGGCCGCCCTGTCCGGGACGCTGGCCTCGATGTGCCCGGCCGTGCCGTACGCGCTGGCGGCGAAGTTCGCCTTCCCGGACCGGCCGGTGATCGCGGCCATCGGGGACGGGGCGATGCAGATGATCGGCATCAACTCGCTCATCGACGTCGCGAAGTACCACGACCGCTGGGCCAACCAGCAGCTCGTGGTCTGCGTCCTGCACAACGACGACCTCAACCAGGTCACCTGGGAGCAGCGGGTCATGAACGGCGATCCCAAGCTCGACGCCTCCCAGCAGCTGCCGGACTTCGACTACGCCGGCTACGCCCGGCTCCTCGGCCTGCACGGCATCCGCGTCGACGCGCCCGACGACGTCGGTCCGGCCTGGGACGAGGCGCTGAGCGTCGGGCGCCCGTGCGTGCTGGAGTGCATCACCGACCCCGAGGTGCCGCCGCTGCCTCCGCACATCCGCTTCGAGCAGGCCAAGGGCTTCGCCGGGGCGCTCGCCGGCCGCGACCCGGCGGCGGGGCACATGATCAAGGAGTCGCTGAAGGGCAAGCTCGCGGAGTTCACCAACCGATGAGCCCGCGCAAGCGCGCCCGCAGAGCCCTGCGCGACGTCCGTCGGGGGCGGGCCCAGAAGCTGCTGTCGGCCGCGACGGCCGGCAGCGCGCTGCCGCTCGGCGTCGAGATCTACGTCAACCACTACGGCGGCTCGTTCGGTAACAAGTGGATGTGGACCCCGGTCTTCCTCTCCCCCGTGCTCAGCGCGGCGGGGGTGGCCGGCGTGGTCTCCGAGAAGGCGGCGCGCACCGTGCTGCCGGCCCTGTCGGCGTTCTATGTCGCCGACGGGCTCGCCGGCACGTACTTCCATCTGCGCGGGGTCGCCCGCAAGCCCGGCGGCTTTCGCGAGGCGACGTACAACTTCGTCATGGGCCCCCCGGCGCTGGCCCCGGGGGCGCTGGCGATGGTCGGCGCCCTCGGGCTGGCGGCCGGCGTGATGAAGCGGGAGCGCTGATGGCCCGCTCCTACCGCGAGGCCGGCCACCTACCTCACCACCAGCCGGAGGGCGACCCGGAGCGCCCGGATGGCCTGCCGCGCCAGCGCCGCGGCGTGACACCCCAGCGGCACGGGCGCTTCCCGGACTACGACGTGATGGAGAACGCGCGCCACTGGGACTCCGTCACGCGCGAGCTGATGGAGTCGCGGGTGCGCGACGTGCCGCCGATCCGCTTCTTCTCGGCGGCGGAGGTCGCGGCGCTCGGCCCGTTCCTCGACGTCGTCCTGGGCCAGGACACCGAGCCGCGCATCCCGGTCCTCGAGATGGTCGACGCCAAGCTGCACGCGGGGAGTCTCGACGGCTACCGCTTCGAGGACATGCCCCCCGACGACGAGACGTGGCGGCGCGTCGCGCGCGGCCTCGACGACAGCGCCCGCGAGCGCGGGGCGGGCGACTTCGCCGCCGCCGGCGAGGACGTGCGCGAGCAGATCGTCTCCGCGTTCTCCCAGGGTGAGCTGTCCGGCGGCGCGTGGGAGCAGCTCAACGTCGCCCGGGCCTGGAGCGTCGTCATGCGCGGCGCCCTGTCGCAGTTCTACTCCCATCCGTGGGCCTTCAACGAGATCGGCTTCGGCGGGCCCTCGTACCCGCGCGGCTACATGCGCCGCAACATGGGCCCGTCGGGCCGCGAGCCCTACGAGCCCGAGGAGGCGTTCGGACCCGACCCGGTCACCGACCTCGCGCGGCGAGGTGAGGGATGAGCACCCGCCTGCGCCGGCTGGCGCGCGGCTCGCTCATGCCGCCCGACAACGACTCGGCCTTCCTGCTCGACGTCCACAAGCGCGGCATCCCGGGCGCCGAGACCATGCGCCGCTACCGCGACGACGACGAGGTCGACCTCGTGATCGTCGGCGCCGGCGCGGGCGGCTCCACGCTCGCCCAGCGCCTGGCCCGCCACGGCTGGCGGATCGTGATCCTCGAGTCCGGGCCGTTCTGGGACCCCGACCGCGACTGGGTCTCCGACGAGGCCGGCCAGCACAAGCTCTACTGGACGGCGCCGCGCGTGATCGGCGGCGAGGATCCCGTCGAGCTCGGCAAGAACAACTCGGGCCACGGCGTCGGCGGCTCGATGATCCACTACGCCGGCTACACGCCGCGCTTTCATCCCTCCGACTTCGAGACCCGCACGCGCGACGGCGTCGGGGCCGACTGGCCGATCCGCTACGAGGACCTCAGGACCCACTACGAGCGCGTCGAGCTCGAGCTGCCCGTCGCCGGACAGGACTGGCCGTGGGGCGACCCGCACGGCTACCCGCACGCCGCGCACCCGATCTCGGCGGCGGCCGAGATGGCCCGCGAGGGCGCGCGCCGGCTCGGGATCGACATGCGCGTCGGCCCCGTCGGGATCACCAACGGGGCGTTCGGCAACCGCCCCCACTGCATCTACCGCGGCTTCTGCCTGCAGGCGTGCAAGGTCAACGCCAAGGCCTCGCCCTTCGTCACCCACCTGCCCGACGCCATCGCCCACGGCGTCGAGGTCCGCGCCGACGCCCACGTCACCCGCGTGGCGCTCGACGAGGCGGGTCGCTGCACCGGCGTGACCTACGTCCACGACGGCCGCGAACGCTTCCAGCGCGGCGCCGCGGTGGTCGTGGCCGGGTACTCGATCGAGTCGCCGCGGCTGCTGCTGAACTCGACGAGCGCGCGCTTCCCGCACGGGCTGGCCAACGACCACGACCAGGTCGGGCGCTACGTCATGGTCCAGGGCGCCTCCCAGGTCGCGGGGCGCTTCGCCGGCCCGATGGACCAGTACAAGGCGCCGCCGCCCGAGATCTGCTCCGAACAGTTCTACGAGACGGACGAGTCGCGCGGCTTCGCCCGCGGGTTCTCCATCCAGACCGTCGGCCCGCTGCCGATCGCGTGGGCCGAGCACGTGCTCGCCGACGGCCACTGGGGCCACGCGCTGCGCGAGTACATGCGCGACTACAAGCACTGGACGACGCTCGGCATCCTCTCCGAGCTGCTGCCGCATCCCGAAAACCGGGTGACGCTCGCCGAGGAGACCGACGCGCACGGGATGCCGGTCGCGCACTTCGCCTACACCCAGTCCGAGAACGACCGCGCCAACATCGCCTACGGCACGCGGACGCTGCGCCAGCTCTGGGAGGCGGCCGAGGCCCAGGACACGCTGACCATCGACCGCTACGCCCACCTCGTGGGAGGCTGCCGCATGGGCGCGTCGCCCGAGACGTCGGTGATCGACGCCGACCACCGGGCGTGGGGGGTGCCCAACCTGTTCGTCTGCGACGGCAGCGTGATGCCCACCCAGGGCGCGGCCAATCCCGCGCTGACGATCATGGCGCTGGCCTCGCGGCTCGCCGAAAGGCTGGCGTCGGGGCGCGTCCCGGCACGGGCGGAGGCCGCCGCCGTTGCCTGAGGCGACAGTGCAGCGCCTCGACGTCGGTGCCTACACGGTGCCGACGGACGCGCCCGAGTCCGACGGGACGCTGCAGTGGGACGCCACGACGATCGTCGTGGTGGAGGCGCACGCGGGAGAGGCGGTCGGGCTCGGCTACACCTACGGCCCGCCGGCGGTGGCGGCGCTGATCGCCGGCTCGCTCGCCGACGAGACGACCGGAACCGACGCGCTGTCGCCGCAGCGCACGTGGGCCGTCCTGCGCGCGAGCCTGCGCAACGCCGGCCAGCCGGGCGTCGGGGCGCTCGCGCTCTCCGCCGTCGACCTCGCCCTGCACGACCTGCGCGCCCGGCTGCTCGGCCTGCCTCTGGCGCGCGCCCTGGGCGCCGTCCGCGACGACGTGCCGATCTACGGCTCGGGCGGGTTCACCTCCTACGGACCCGACCGCGTCGCGGAGCAGCTCGGCGGCTGGGCGGCCGAGGGGCTGCAGCGCGTGAAGCTCAAGGTCGGCCGCGACCCGGACGGAGATCCGGCGCGCCTGGACGCCGCCCGCGCGGCGGTCGGCGACCGCGTGGCGCTCATGGTCGACGCCAACGGTGCCTTCAGCCCCGACCGGGCGCTGGGCTGGGCGCAGCGCTACGCGGACTGGGGCGTCGACTGGTTCGAGGAGCCCGTGTCCTCCGACGACGTCGCCGGCCTGCACCGGGTGCGCGGCGGCGCGCCACCGGGCATGGCGGTCGCGGCGGGCGAGTACGCCTGGAGCGCCTTCGACGCCGACCGCCTGCTGGCGGCGGAGGCCGTCGACGTCCTGCAGGCCGACGTCACGCGCTGCGGCGGGGTCACCGAGCTGCTGCGCATCGACGCGCTCGCCCGGGCGCGCAACCGGCCGCTGTCGCTGCACTGCGCCCCCGCGGCGAGCGCCCACGTCGGCTGCGCGCTGGACGCGCTCGTGCACCTCGAGTACTTCCACGACCACGTGCGCCTCGAGGGGATGCTCCTCGACGGGACGCTGTCGCCGCAGGGCGGGGCGCTACGACCCGACCGCGACCGGCCGGGGATGGGGCTGCAGCTGCGCCGGGCCGACGCCGAGCCCTACCGGGTATGGCCCTGAACGCCCCGGCGCGCGTCGTCCTGCGGCCCGTGGGGACGCCCATGCCGCTGGCGATGCTCGCGCTGGCCGTCGCCAGCCTGCTGCTGGCCGGACAGGACCTCGGCTGGTATCAGCAGGCGCGCGATCCGCGCCTGCTCGGCTACGTGCTCGCCGGCTTCGCGTTCCCGCTGCAGTTCCTCGCCGCCACCTGGTCGATCGCCGCGCGCAGCGCCGTGGCGGCGGCGGCGGCCGGGGTGCTGTCCGGCTCCTGGCTCGCCACCGGGCTGGTGTACGTCGCCACGGCGAGCGGGGGGCCACCGCCCGGGCCGCTCGGCGTGCTCTACGTCGGCGTGGCGGCCGCCCTCGCGCTCGTGGCGGTCGTCGAGGGCATGGTCAGCGCCCTCGTGCCGGCCATGACCTTCGCACTCGCCGCCGGGCGCTTCGCCGCACAGGGCCTGTACTCGATCGACCCGCATGCGCTCTGGCGCGACCTCTCGGGCGTCCTCGGGCTGGCCGTCGTCGTCGCGGCCGCCTACACGGCGCTGGCGCTGCTGCTCGAGGGCGGCCTGGGCCGGCAGCGGCTACCCGTCGGCCGGCGCGCCGGCGGAGCCACGAGCCTGCGCGGGGACCTCGGCGATCAGCTCACGGGCGTGGCGAACGAGCCGGGGGTGCGCGGCACCCTATGAGCGCCGGGCAGCGTCACCCCGAGGGCGCCGTCCCTCCCGGCTGGGACGAGAACCCGACGTCGGTGCGCCGCCGGCTGCTGCTCGCCGGCCTGGCCGGGGCGGGCCTCCTCGTCGCGCTCTACCTCACCCTCTACCAATGGGACGCCTGGCCGGTCTGGGATCCGTTCTTCGACTCCTCCAAGGTGCTCGACCTCACCGAGCCGGTGCCGGACGCGCTGGCCGGCGTGCTCGCCTACGGCGCCGAGCTGCTGCTGCTCGCGCTCGGCGGCCGCGACCGCTGGCGCAGCCTGCCGTGGGCGTGCCTGGCGCTCGGCGCCGTGCTGGCCACCGGCGCCGTGGTGTCGATCGGCCTGATCATCGTCCAGCCCACCGTCGCCGGCGAGTGGTGCACGCTCTGCCTCGTGTCCGCGACGCTCTCGCTGGCGCTCTTCGCCCTCGGCATCGGCGAGGCGCGGGCCGCGTGGCAGCACGTGCAACGCGCCCGCGCCCAAGGCGTCGCGCTCGGCGATGCCGTCTGGGGCCGCGCCGCGTCGGTGTCGGAGCCGGGCGGCGGCTGAGCGGGGCCTCGCTGACCGGCCGGCGAGCGGCCGGGGGAACGCGTCCCCTACTGTCGCTCGGCGTGAGCGAGCCCGGCGGGTGGCGGGCGCAGGCCCCGTGAGTCCGGCGCTGTGGCTCGGCGGCCTCGGGGCGCTGTGCTGGGGCGGCGCCGCCCTGTTGACCGCACCGTCCTCGCGGACGCTCGGCGTCTCGCGCTCCGTGCTGTGGCTGGGCGTCGTCGGCGTGCCGCTCGGCGCCGCCCTCGCCGTGGCCGATGGCCCGCTGCGCGTACGGACGGCCGACCTTCCCGGGCTGCTCGGCGCCGCGACCTTCCTCCTCGTGGCCACGCAGCTGTGGTCGCTGCTCGTTGGGCGCGGACGGGTCAGCCTCGCCGCACCGATCGTCGCCTGCGACGGCGCCATCGCCGCGCTGGCCGCCGTCCTCTCCGGCCACCATCTCCAGCTCGCCGCCTACGCCGGGCTGACCCTCATGGTCACCGGGCTCGTCGTGCTGTCGGCCACCGAACCCGGCAGCGTCCAGCCACTGCGCGGGCAGTCGCGTCCGGCCTTCTCGCGGACCGCGACCGTCTGGCTCGCCGTCGCCGCGGCCGGCTGCTACGGCGGGATGCTGTTCTGCGCCGGCGGCGTGGAGGGCACGTCGCCGCTGTGGACGGTCACCATCGCGCGGGGAGTGGCCACGGTGGCGGCCCTGGCCATCTGCGTGGGCCAGGGTCGAGTCCGCCCAAGCCGCATGGGTCTGCGCTACGCGGCAGGGGCCGGTGCCCTCGACATGGCCGCGTTTGCGCTCTTCGTCGCCGGCGCCCGGCATGACCTCGCCATCGCCGCCGTCGCGGTGTCGCAGTACGGCGCCGTCGCCGCGCTGGCCGGCATCGCGCTGCTCGGCGAACGGCTGAGCGGCCGTCAGGCCGTCGGCGTGGCCGTCCTCGTCGCCGGCGCCGGCATCGTCGCGACGACGGGCTGACGCACGGCCGCCCACGGCGTGGTCACACGCCGCCGGCCGTCCGGCGCCTTCAGCGGCGGGCGCGAGCGGCCGCCGCCCCGCCGGCGGCCACGACCGCGGCCAGCGCGCCCCAGGCCAGCTCGCGGTGCTTGCTCAGCGGCAGCTGCAGGCTGCGCTCGTGGGAGCGCTCGTCGAACGGTCCGTGGGCGCCCTCGTCGTGGTCGGCCGTGGCGAACAGGTTGCCCTCCCGCATCTCGGCACCGAGCGGCGTCTGCGTCTGCTGGCCGCTCACCGCGCTGTTCGCCAGGTAGCGCTGCGCCACCCACTCCCCCAGGCGGCTGCCCAGGATCGTGTAGACCGTCGGCACGCCGACCCACACCTGGCGCCGGCGGTGGTGGGCGGCCCAGTGGATCGCGTCCGCCGCGACCTCCGGCTGGTAGACCGGCGCGACGGGCTGGGGGACGTCGGGCATCTTCGCGCGGGCGTGGATGAACTGCGGCGTGTTGAGGCCGGGCAGCTCGACCGTCGTGACGTGCACGCGCGAGCCCTGGTGCTCGAGCTCCGAGCGCACGGACTGGACCATCCCCCGCACGGCCGCCTTCGCGCCGCAGTAGGGGGACTGCAGCGGAATGCCCTGGTAGGCCATCGCCGAGCCGACCTGGACGATCGTGCCCCGGTCACGGGGCCGCATCCGCTTCAGCGCCGACTGCACGCCGTGCACCGAGCCGAGGTAGGTGACCTCCGTGGCCCGCCGGAACTCGTCCGGCTCGATGTCGGCAAACCACGCGAACACCGTGGCCATGGCGACGTTGATCCAGATGTCGATCGGGCCGAGCTCGGCCTCGACGCGCTCGGCGGCCGCCTCGACCGCGCCGGCATCGGCGACGTCGGTGGGAAGCACCAGGGCGCGGCCGCCGCCCGCGCGCACCTCTCGCGCAGCGGCCTCGAGGCCGGCCTCGTTGCGGGCGAGAAGCGCGACGTGCGCGCCGTCGGCGGCGAACCGGCGCACGACCGCGCGGCCGATGCCGGCGGAGGCGCCGGTGATGACGACGATCTCAGGCATGCCGGCGCGCCTACCCTGGCGCGTCGCGGTGGACGCGCGCACCGTCGTGAGCAGACGGACTTGCGCGCCCTGCCGGAGGCCTCAGTCGGCCGCGGGCTCGAGGAGGCCGTGCTCGCGCACCGCGCCGAGCTCGAGCGCCTTGTACCCCACTTGGTCGAAGAGGACCACGACCTTGTCCTCCTCGTAGCGCTGGACCGTCGCCGCGCCCCACCTGGGGTGCGTGACCCGGGCGCCGACGGCGAACGGTCGGTTCCTGGCCTCGTGCACCTCCCCCGCCTCGCAGAGGTCGCAGCGCCCGCACGGCCCGTCCGTCGCCTCGCCGAAGTACGAGAGGAGGAACTCGCGGCGACAGGCGCCGCGCAGCTCGGCGTAGGCCTGCACCATCTCGAGCCGCGAGCGGTCGAACTGCTCGCGCTCGTCCTGGGCCTCGGCGGCCTCGATGATAGCTTCCGGTCCGAGCGCGTCCGTGGCCGCGACCCGCCCGTCGGGCCGGACCTCGACGGCCCCGACGTCCTCCAGGCGCCCGATCGCGGTCATGAGCTTGGACTGCGAGAGGTCGGTCTCCTCCTGCAGGGTGGTCGGCTCGGCCGGGCCGGCGCCCTCGTCGACGGCGAGGGCCACCGCCTCGATCTCGGGCCCGTCGACCTGGCCCGAGGCGCCGAAGAACCGCCGGACGCCCAGATCCTCCTGGCGGTAGAGCAGCAGCGCGGCGGCGGGCTCGCCGTCGCGGCCGGCGCGCCCGACCTCCTGCCAGTACGCGTCGACGGAGTCCGGCACCACGTGATGCACGACGAAGCGGACGTTGGGCTTGTCCACCCCCATGCCGAACGCCGTGGTGGCGACGATGACGTCGAGCTCGTCGGCCATGAACGCCTCCTGGGTCTCGTCGCGCTCCCGCCGCTTCATGCCGCCGTGGTAGGCGGCCGCCGATCGCTCGGGCTCCGAGAGCAGGTCGGCGAGCCGCTCGGCGTCCTTGCGCGTGGCGGTGTAGACGATCCCCGGCTTGGCCAGCGCGGCGACGTGCTCGGCGAGTGCGCGCTCCTTGGCGGCCTCGTCGTAGAAGCGCTCGACGCCGAACCAGAGGTTGGGCCGGTCGAAGCCGGAGACCTGCACCAGCGGGTCACGCAAGTCCAGGCGCTCGATGATCTCCGCCCGCACCGGGGGTGCGGCTGTGGCGGTGAGCCCGAGCACCGTCGGGCGGCCCAGCGCCTCGGCGAAGGCGGCCAGCCGCAGGTAGTCCGGCCGGAAGTCGTGGCCCCACTCCGAGATGCAGTGGGCTTCGTCCACGACCATCAGCCGGGGCGCGGCGGCCCGGACCTCCTCGAGCACCTCCGGGTTGGCCAGCTGCTCGGGCGCCATGAAGAGGAACTCGAGCTCGTCGTCTCCGGCCGCCCGCAGCGCGTGCTCGCGCTCGGCCTTGGTCACCGTGGAGGAGACGGTCGCCGCCCCGCCCAGGGCGTCGTCCTCGGAGAGGTGCTCGACCTGGTCGCGCTGGAGGGCGATCAGCGGCGAGACGACGAGCGTCGGCCCGTCGATGAGCAGCCCCGCGAGCTGGTAGATCGCCGACTTGCCGTAGCCCGTGGCCATGACGGCGAGCGCGTCGCGCGCGTCGAGCACCGCCTCGACGACCTCGGCCTGGCCGGGCCGCAGGGCGCCGAATCCGAGGGCGTCCGTGGCGAGCTGCTCGATCCGGCGGCGGAGGGAGGACATCCCTAGGGGCGTTGCCCGCCCCGGCCCGTACCATCCGCGCCGCCGGGATCGCTGGCGCGCGGCAGTCCCCCGTCCGGCGACCAGTTGAAGCGCAGCAGGCGCAGGCGCGGCCGCAGCCGCAGGAGCGTGAGGCTCGCGTTGACCGGGCCCGCGACCGCGTCGGCGTTGGCCGCGCCCAGGGCGTGGGCGACCGCGGCGCGCACGCAGCCGCCGTGGGTGAAGACGAGTGTGCTGCCGCCCCGGGCGGCGAGCTCGTCGACGGCCTCGGCGACGCGCGCCTGGAGCGCCGACCACGTCTCGCCGCCCTCCGGCACGAGCTCGTGGCGCCGGAAGGCCGCCATCGGCTCCCGGCCGACGTCGGCTTCGAGCTCGGCCTCCCAGACGCCGAGGCCGCGCTCGCGCCAGCGCGCGTCCGGCCGCGGCTCCCCGAAGCCGGCGAGCTTCGCGGTGTCGGCGGCCCGGGCGAGGTCGGAGGCGATCACCGCGTCCACGGGCATCGCCGTCAGCAGCGGGCGCAGGGCCGCCGCCTGCTCGCGCCCCAGCGCCGACAGCGGCGCGTCGGCCTGGCCCTGCAGGCGCTCCTCGGCGTTCCAGGCCGACTCGCCGTGGCGAACGAGGATCAGGCGGGCGGGCGGCACGCGGGCGGCGTCGTCAGTCCTGCGCGGCGTCGCCGAGCCGCGCGATGGCCTGGCGGATCAGCCGGGACACGTGCATCTGGGACACGCCGATGCGGTCGCCGATCTCCTGCTGCGTGAGGTCCTCGACGAAGCGCAGGCGCAGCACCTCGCGCTCACGCGGGGCCAGGACGCGCAGGAGCTGGTCGACCGTCGCGGCGTCCTCGGCGCGGCGGAAGCCGGGGTCATCGCCGCCCATGGCGTCCGCCACGGCGGGTCCGCCCTCGTCGTCGTCGGTGCGCGGGCGGTCCAGGGAGACGGCCCGATAGGCGTGCGCGGCCTCGCGGGCCTCGAGCACGTCCTCCTCCTTGACGCCGAGCCGCTCGGCGACCTCGGCCGGGGTCGGGGCGCGCCCGAGCTCGCGGCTCAGCTCCTCCTGGGTGCGGTCCAGGCGCAGGGCGAGCTCCTGGAGGTCGCGCGGAACGCGGACGGACCAGCCCTTGTCGCGGAAGTGGCGCTTGAGCTCGCCGAGGATGGTCGGGACGGCAAACGACGAGAAGGCGACCGCGCGCCCCGGGTCGAAGCGGTCCACGGCCTTGACGAGGCCGAGCGAGGCGACCTGGACGAGGTCCTCGAGCGGCTCGCCGGCGCCGGCGTAGCGGCGGGCGAGCTGACGCGCCAGGGGCAGGAAGCGCTGCACCACCTCCTCGCGCGCGGACGGGTCGCCCGCCCGGTGGTAGCGCTCGAGCAGCCGGCGGTCCTCCGCCGCGCGGGCCGCGCGGTCCTGGCCGCTCGGCACGCCGCGCGGCTCCGTGACCGGGGCGGGCGGCGGGGCGGCGCTCACGCCGGGCGGGGACGCGGGACTCGACGGGTCCTTGGGATCTCGCTCAGGAGTGGCTGGCACGGGTGACGGGCAGCCGGTCGCGGCTCACGCGCCGATGTGCGCGCGGCTCGCGGACGGACCGCCCGCGCATCGTACCGGTGCCGCCAGCTCCTCGGAATCGGAGAGGGGCCGGAAGCGCGGCAGATATCGCCGGGTCGGCGCGCCCTTGACGTGCCGACGCACGGTACGGAAGCGACGGCCGCCGGGAACCGTTCACCTCTTCTGGCGCGCGGTAACGGCGGCAAGTGAAGGAGGCGGGGCGCACCTCGATGCGACGTCAGCCGCGGAGCTGAGGCGGAAACGTGACGGTTCCACGGCGTCTGCCCGCGTCTTGCCCGTGGTCCGGCCGGCCGTGTCGGGGCGCCAGGCGGGCGGGAGGCGATCGTGCGGCGCCTGCCCGCCTCTTGCCCTGGGGCGGCGGCGTTCGGCGGTCATGCTCGAGATCCGAACCGTCAGGCGGCTCACGGTCGTCCTGGCGACCGGGTTGCGACTGACGCGTGGCCAGCCCGCCGATCCAGCGGGGCCTCAGTCGAGCTCTGGTCGCCAGGGCGGCCCACACGCGACTTTCGCAGCCCGTCACACCCCCTCCGTGGCCGGTCGCAGCGTCAGGCGCTCCGGGTGCGAGCAGAGCGCCTTGCGCCCCGGGCAGGTGCCGCACAGCTCGCGGTGCGGATGCGGCGTGGGCTCGAAGCGCCCGGCCAGCAGTCCCTCGGCGAGGCCGACGAGCTCCTCGGTCAGCCCGGCGGCGTCCGCCGGCGTGTAGACCGCGACGGCGGGCTCGCCCGGCCGCTCGAGGTAGCAGTGGGCCACCTCGACCCGCGCGGCACCGCCCCGCAGCGCCGCCAGCGCGTAGACGAGGCGCTGGCCGCCGTAGTCGCGGGCCGTGAGCTCGGCGGGATCGGCGCCGTCGAGGCGATCCGTCTTGTAGTCGACCACGAGGGCGCCGCCCGGCTCGGTGGCCAGCACGTCGACCACGCCGTGCACGAGCAGCCCGTCCGGCTCCGGGCCGAGCCCGAACGCGAACGGGGTCTCCCGCCGGACGCCGCGCGCGCCGGCGAGGCGGGCGCACAGCGGCGAGTCGCCGAAGGCGGCGACGAGCCGGGCGACGTCCTCGACCTCGGCGGCCGTCGGCTCGGCCCCCGAGGCCGCCGCCGCGGCGGCGACGGCGGCCGGCGCCGGCTCGGCGGGCCGGCGGAAGTCGAGAGCCTCGAGCAGCACGTGGACGAGCGTCCCGCGCACGCGCGGGTCCAGGCCTGCCGCGGCGCCGGGGGCGACGTCGGTATCCGGCCCGGCCGCCGGCGCCGGCGCCGCGACCTCGGGCAGCCCGAGCCGCCGCTGGAGGTACCAGCGGTAGCCGCACTTCGCGTAGGCGCCCAGCGAGGTGTAGGACAGCCGGCGGGGCAGGCCGGGCACCGACGGCGCGGCCGGGGCGACGGGCCGGCGCAGCGTCGGCGGGGCGGGCAGGGCGGTCCCCGCGCCGCCCCGGCCCGCTACGGGCGCGCCGAGCGGCTCGAGCGTGCCGTTGCCCGGCGCGTTGACCCGCACCGCGAGCCGCGCCGGTCGGCCGGCCCACGTGCGGTCGGCGCGGACTCGCGGCGTCTCGCGCAGGCGCGCCGGCTCGTCGAGCAGCGCCGGCAGCACCCAGGCCATCGGCGCGGCGCCCGGGCGCGGCGCCGCCGGCCGCTCGAGGTCGACGCCGCCCGAGACGATCAGCGTCTCCTGGGCGCGCGTGAAGGCGACGTAGAGCAGGCGCCGCTCCTCCGCGTCGTCGGCGAGCGCCTGCTCGTCGCGCAGCGCGATCCAGTCCAGGGCCGGCTCGGGCTGCGCCTCACCGAGCCCGCGCAGCCGCAGGCCGACGCGGCGCCCGTCCGCGCCGAGCAGCAGCGGGTCGGCGCCCGCGCGGCCCTGGCGGCCGAGGTCGGCGACGCAGACGACGGGGAACTCGAGGCCCTTGGCCCGGTGGATGGTCATGAGGCGCACGGCGTCGAGCCCCTCGCTCTCGAGCGCCGCCTCCCCCTCGCGGGCCTGCGTGAGGTCCTGGGTCGCCGCGTAGGCGAGGAAGGCGCGCAGGTCGCGGCCCTCCGCGCGCTCGAACTCCCGCGCGAGCCGCATGAGCTTGCGCAGGTTGGCCAGCCGCCGCTCGCCGCCGGGGCGTGCGAGGATCGCCACGTCGTAGCCCGTGGCCGCGATGGCGCGCTCGAGCAGCACCTCGGCGGGCGCCCGCTCGGCGTGGGCGCGCTCCTCGGCGAGCAGGGGGACGAGCCGCGCCAGCGCCGCGCGGTCAGCCTCCGGCAGGGCGCCGGCCCAGCCGGCCGGCGCGGCTCCGGGCGTGTCGAAGGCGGCGACCAGCGCGGCCCAGGCGCCCGGCCGGCCGGCCTCCGGCTGCGCGCCCGCCTGGGCGGTCAGCGCGAGGGCGTCGACCCCGACCCCGCAGAACGGCGAGGCCAGCACGGCGTACAGCGACGCCTCGTCGAGGGGGTTGGCCAGCACGGAGAGCCACGCAAGCCCGTCGCGTACCTGCTCGTGCGACCAGTAGCCGCGGCCGCCGATGACCGAGGTCGCCAGCCCGCGCTCCTCCAGCGCCGCCTCGACGAGTCGCAGCGACGCCGCCGCGCGCACGAGCACGGCGATCTCGCCCGGCCGCCGGCCGCCGTCGACCTCCCGGCGCAGGCGCTGGGCGATCAGCCGCGCCTCCGCCCGCCGCCACGGCTGGTCGCCCTCCGAGGCCGGGCCGAGCTCCGGCTCGGCTGCCTCCCAGCCCTCCGTGGCCGTCACGAGCAGCTCGGCGGCCACAGCCGCCGGCGCAGCGGACACCGGCACGTCGACGTGGTCGGGATCGAAGAGCCGCAGGTCGGCCTCGTCCCCCGCCGGGGCGCCGGCTGCCGCGGCCGCCACCGGCTCCGCGACGCCCCCGGCGTCCGCGGACCCGGCCGCCCCGGCCACGAGCGGCTCGAAGCCGCGGCCGAAGAGCGGCGCGAAGGCCCCGTCGAGCACGTCGAGCAGCTCCTCGCGGGAGCGGAAGTTCGTCCGCAGGCGGCGCACCCCGGCCGACCCGAGCGCCTGCGCCCGCTCGCGGAAGATCGTCACGTCCGCGTGCCGGAAGCCGTAGATGGACTGGAACTCGTCGCCGACCGCGAACAGGTTCTCGCGCTCGAGCAGCTCGAGCACCTCGAGCTGCAGCCGGTTGGTGTCCTGGAACTCGTCGACCATGACGAGCCGGAAGCGGTCGCGCCAGCGCGCGCGCAGGCCGTCGTCGCCGCGCAGCAGGTCGCGGGCGAGCAGCTGCAGGTCCTCGAAGTCGACGACGGCGCGCGCCGCCTTGTGGGCGGTGCAGGCCGCGTCGAAGCGCTCCAGCAGCCGGTCGAGCAGCGCGAGCGCCGGCTGCGCGTGGAAGTCGGCGCAGGCCGCGCGGTAGGCGGCGAGCGCCTCGCGGTAGGCCCGGCAGGCGGCCTCCTCGAGCCGCTTGGCGCCCGTCGCGAGCCGCAAGACGTCGAGCTCGCCGGGCCGGGGCACCTCCCCCGGGCCGAGCCGGTCGAGCAGCGCGGCGGCGGCGTCCAGCGCGGCACGGCCGCGCTGGACGGTCACGCCCTCCGTCCCGTCCTCGAGGCACGCCGTCGCGGCGAGCGCGGCGGCCTGGAGCCCGGCCGGGTCGGGTGCTCCGAACGCTGCCGGCACGGGCAGGCGGGGCGCGCGCTGCCCGCGCGAGCGCAGCTGCGCCCAGGCGGACGTCACGAGCCCGGCGAGGGCCGGCCCCTGGGCGGCGAGCAGGTCGAGCGCCGGCTCGCCCTCCGCCGCCACCCACGCCTCCACCGCGTCCTCCCAGGCCGCCGCCTGCAGGCGCCGGGCGGCGGGCTCGTCGAGCACCGTGAAGCGCGGGTCGAGCCCCGCGGCGAGCGGATGGGTGCGCAGCACGCGGGCGCAGAAGCCGTGGATGGTCCCGATCCAGGCGCCCTCCGTCGCCCGCGCGTGCGCCGGCTCGCCGGCCTCGGCGAAGCGCCGGCGCACGCGCTCGCGCAGCTCGCCGGCCGCCTTGTCCGTGAAGGTCAGGGCCAGGATGGCGCCGACGGGGACGTCGTCATCCAGGACGGCCTGCGCGAAGCGCTCGACCATCACCGCCGTCTTGCCCGAGCCGGCGTTGGCGGCCAGCAGCCGCGATCCGGCCCGGTCGGCGATCGCGGCGCGCTGCTCCGGGGTGAAGGCCCGGGTCACGCCGCGTCCTCCTCGTCCGGGAGGTCGGCGCCCGGGGCCCGGCAGATGCCGGGGAAGGCACAGCCGCGGGGCGTGCAGCGATCGGGGCAGGGGCGCAGCTCGCCCGCGCGCAGTCGCCGCGCCGCCGCACGCGCCTCGCCGGTCATCTCGGCCAGCAGGACCTCCCAGGCCTCGGCGTCGACCACGTCGTTGGCGACCAGCCCGGCGGCGGCCTCGCCCGCCCGCGCGGCCCCGCGCGGGCGCAGGTCGCGCCCGCGCAACGGCTGGTAGACCGCGCCCGCCGGGTCCAGGCCGAGCAGCTCGCGCGCCGCCACGGCGTACAGCGCCGCCTGCAGGCGCCCGTCCGCGGCCCAGGTCGCACGCGGATAGCCCTGCGACGCCTTGTAGTCGCGCACGATCGCCTGGCCGCCAGGACCGACGTCGAGCCGGTCGACACGACCGGTGAGCCGAACCTCGCCGAGGTCCAGCGGGCCGTCGTCGTCGCCCTCGCGGCCGAAGGACCACTCCAGCCGGGCCGGCTCGAAGCCGGGGCCCGCCGAGCACTCCTGCTCGAGCCAGCGACCCAGGTCGGCCTCCAGCCCGCGCAGGCCCGCGGCGGCCTGGACACCCGGCCGCCGGCCGGCCCGCTCGGCGATGGCGTCGGCCAGCGCCGCCCGGGCGGGCGCGAGCCGCTCCGGCACCAGGCGGGCCGAGCCCGTGCGCTCGCGCAGCAACGCGAGCGTGCGCTCGAGCACCGCGTGGGCGAGCGAGCCCCGGGTCAGCGGCTCGGGATCCGGGTCCACCCGGCCGGGGCGCAGCACCCGCTCGACGAGCCAGCGCACGCCGCAGGCCGCGTAGGTCTCGAGGTCGCGGGCGGCCGTCGTCTCCCGCGCGTCCTGCCACGCGGCGACCACGGTGGAGCGCACGCACGGCGGCTCGGCCCCACCGGCCCCGCCGCCCGCGCC